>NZ_CP139304.1:0-600000 GCF_034092415.1 Prochlorococcus sp. MIT 1341
GAGAAAAGGCAGTTGGGGGAAGGTCCTATTGGCTTGGGCTAAGTCCTAGAAGCTTCTCTAGAAGAATTCGAAGTTCAAACCAAGTAATGGACTATCTACGAGAATTGCCTAGATTCCAATACTTATCTGCAAAATACGTGGTGTCAACGGGTGATGAGATTTGGTTCAAGGTTCAAAAGAGCCTTCAAAGCAATCTCAGTAAACCCACTTTTGAGACTTGGATTCGCCCTGCCCGATGCGGTGGCTTTGTTGATGGGGAGTTGAAGCTTTTAGCGCCTAACAGTTTTTCAAGTGATTGGTTGAGGAAAAATTATGTACATACTATTGAACAAGTTGTTAGGGAAATTTGTGGAAAGGATATAAGAGTTACCGTTCAAGCAAGCGAAGAAGGACAATTTGCTCAATCTTCAACGAGCGGTTTTAAAAGCGCTCCTATTGACTCAACTGTTGGCAGAAATGGTGTAACCGAAGAAAGAAATTCTTCTCAATCAATAATAAATAGCCCTAAAAGAGTTATCCCAGCTTTAAATCTTCGGTACGTATTTAATCGTTTTGTTGTTGGCCCCAATAGTCGGATGGCTCATGCAGCGGCATTGGCTGTATCTGAGGCACCAGGTCGAGAATTTAATCCATTGTTTATTTGTGGTGGAGTAGGGCTGGGGAAAACTCACTTAATGCAGGCTATTGGTCATTACCGACTGGAAATTGATCCAAAAGCAAAAGTCTCTTATGTTTCAACAGAGAAGTTTACAAATGATTTAATAGTAGCTATTAGAAAAGATGGTATGCAGGCGTTTAGGAATAGATATAGGGAAGCTGACCTAGTACTTGTAGACGATATTCAATTTATTGAAGGGAAGGAATATACACAGGAAGAGTTTTTTCATACCTTTAACGCTTTACATGAAGCTGGCAAACAAATTGTGATTGCTAGTGATCGTCCTCCTAGCCAGATTCCCAGACTTCAAGAGCGCTTAATCTCAAGATTTTCAATGGGTTTGATTGCTGATATTCAGCCTCCTGACTTGGAGACAAGAATGGCTATTTTGCAAAAAAAAGCGGAGCAAGAGCGGATGAGGCTCCCGCGCGAATTGATTCATTTCATCGCTGGAAGGTTTACTTCAAATATTCGTGAGCTTGAGGGTGCCCTTACAAGGGCAGTCGCTTTTGCTTCCATAACGGGATTGCCTATGACGGTTGAATCAGTTGCTCCCATGCTGGATCCGAATAGCCAGGGAGTTGATGTTACCCCTCAGCAAGTGATGGAAAAAGTGGCCGAGGTTTTTGAGGTAACCCAAGAGGAGATGCAAAGCACTAGTAGGAGAAGACCCGTTAGTCAGGCGCGTCAAATCGGAATGTATTTGATGCGAAAGGGGACTAATTTAAGCTTGCCCCGTATAGGAGAAGCTTTTGGGGGTAAAGATCACACTACGGTTATGTATGCAATTGAGCAGGTCGATAAGAAATTGTCTTCGGATCCAAAGATGGCAAGCCAGGTTCAGAAAATAAAGGATTTGTTGCAGATTGACTCAAGAAGTAAAACATGATATTTCGTTGATTAGTTTTTTAAGGAGTTGTTCTAGCGAGGTATATCTACTTGATCAGATTATTTCCCCTCAGAAATGGGATAGGGTTCTGATCTAATCTGTCTTTTTTAGAGATAGATGGCCCTCCGTCTGGGCCATCTAATGAAGCTGTTCTTTCTAGTGACTGTCGAAATCTCCGTGCTGCTAGGAGTGGCATGTCTCTTGGGACAGATACTCTGTCTCTTAGGTATCTCAACGCAGAGGCTGATCCTTTGTTGGGAGAAACATTAGTCTCTAGGATCATTGAAGTTAATGCAGCTCTTAATGGTTGATCAAAATATGTCGGACCAAGAGGATTTGTCGTAATTAGATTTTTTCTGTGTTTCAAAACTCTTATTAAAGCTATGTTTTGTGAGTTGCTTGTTTCTTCTACCCAGGAAGTTTCCATTTCTCCTAAGCCACTTCCAGAGTCAATCGTTTTGGAGAAGTATTGTTGGTTAGGGTTAGACTCAATCCAGCAGCCTCCCATTTGAGGAGGTAAGTCGTGAGCATGTGTATGCATGTCTCCCTGTGTACCGCGATAAACAGTATGTGCTTCGAGATTTCGTAACCATTTGTCTATTAAAGGGTGTTGTTCTCTGAGATTGAGGCCCTTGTAGTAGGCAAGTGAGGCATTCATCCTCTCTAAGTATGGAATAAAAATAATATCAGCAGTTCCTGGAATATTAAGGTTTTGCTCATTTTGCTTAGGGTCTATCCATTTCCCACCATGCTGAGCCAGATGACTTTCCATTTTGTTGGCAAGTGTGCGGAATGTCTCCTGATACCTTTTTTCTTTCTCCAAGCCAGGGGATGGAGTACATAGCCATTGACACCAAGCTTGAAAAAGTAGTCTTTCTAAGTGACGTAAATCTAGTATCTTTCGATTCATAAAGGGACTCCCTAGTGGCCCAAAAGCTTTTTCAAGAGCCATTAGAATCAGATCACTTTCAGTGATAAGTCTTTGGTCTATCTCTATTGCTGGAAGCATTCCAGTAGGAACTTTTTTTAGATACCAACCTTCTTTTTTTCCATAGCATCGCATAGTTACCTTTTTGATTCTGTATGGAATTTGCTTCCATTCCAGCCAAAGCCATATTTTTTGGCAGTAGGGGCACCATGCGTGATGATCTCGATATAGGGTTACTCGTACATTCTCTTCCTTCTTACCAAATAACCTTAGGTTTGATTGTGCATTTGTCGGGCCATGAACTCGGTCCTCTTCTTTAGAGGCATATCTTTCCAATTCTTCCCAAGGAAGAGCTTTTAGCGAAGGATTGGATGATTTCATTAGGAGCTTTTGGTTTGTTGGAACTTGATTCAGAGGTTTTGTATGATTGCCAAATGTTCCTTCCTTGAATATTAGACAACTATTAGTGGGCTCCTATCTTTTATGTTGCTAGGGCTTAATAGAAAATAGTATAAAAGGGATAGGTATTGTTTAACAATTAAAATTTGAGCATTCAACAAAATAATTTTTTATTTTGGACCATCTTTATGATTTAATCGTCCTTGGAGCAGGCTCCGGAGGCTTGGCTGCGGCTAAAAGGGCTGCGAGTTACGGGGCTAATGTGGCGATTGTTGAGGGTGACCGTGTGGGAGGCACTTGTGTTATTCGTGGGTGTGTTCCTAAGAAGCTTTTGGTTTATGGGTCAAATTATCGAGAATTGACTGAAGCCGCGTCTTCCTTTGGGGTGATTTTTAAAGAAGTTGATTTTGATGTGGCTTTATTGTTGGCAAATGTAAGAGAAGAAGTTTCTCGTCTTAATGTTTTGCATAAAACAATGTTAAAGAAAGCAGGAGTTGAATTGTTTTCTGGTTGGGGAAGTTTTTATGATCCAAATAATATTTATATTTCAAGAGATATTGGCAAAGATACTGAGAAAGTTATTTCTGGGAAACGCATTTTAATAGCTTCAGGAGGGAGGCCTTCTCGCCCATCAATACCTGGTGCTGAGTTGGGTTGGATAAGTGACGATATGTTTATGCTAGAAAAATTTCCTGAGCATGTTGTAGTTGTTGGTGCTGGCTTCATTGCTTGTGAGTTCTCATGCATTCTTCATGGATTAGGTGTTCGAGTTACTCAGTTGGTTCGAGGGAAGAGGATGTTGCGTGGGTTTGATGAGGAACTTGTTAATTACCTGCAGGATAATATGAGAGAAAAAGGAATTTCAATCATCTATGAAAACTCTCCAACAGCAATTTCTGGTAAGCGTGGAAAGTTAAAAGTATTTACTCATGATGACTCATCTATTGATTGTGGAGGGATTCTTTTTGCAACTGGACGAAAACCATACATAGAGAATCTAAGACTTCATAATGCAGGAGTCAATATAGAAGATGGCCGCATTGTTGTAGACAAGAATCAAGCTACAAATATTCCAAGTATATTTGCGGTTGGAGATGTCACCGACAAAATTAATTTGACTCCAGTTGCAGTAGATGAAGGACGAGCTTTTGCTGATAGTATTTATGGAGATTCCAACAGAGTTGTAGATCACGAATTAGTTGCGAAGGCGGTCTTTTGTGATCCGGAAATAGCTAGTGTTGGTTTAACAGAAGTAGAGGCTATAGAGACTTATGGAAAATCTAAAATTAGAATTTATAAGTCTAGGTTTAGGCCGATGTCAAAAGCTTTAGTTAAGCGGGGTTCGGGCTGCTTTTTGAAACTTGTTACTGAAACCCATTCAGGCAAAATCCTTGGCTGTCATATGGCTGGGGAACATGCGTCTGAAATTATTCAAATGGCATCAATCTCCATAGGAATGGGTGCTAAAAAGAGTGATTTCGATAAGACAATGGCACTTCATCCTACAGTGGCTGAGGAATTTGTTACTATGGTTTAACCTCTACGAATCTATTTATTAAGCTTTAACATTATGAACTTACCTAAGACTGTTTGACTTGAGATATCTCCAATAGGAAAGTGTTTGAAATATGATGATTAAAATAACAGCTGGAATAACCACGCAAGCAATTGTTATACGGAAATTATCTTGCCATTCAGGTATTGTATGAGGGAGGACTTTTTCAACTATATAGAAGATATATAAACCCAGCAATATACCCCCTTCTAGACGGCTAATTAATCCCTTTGTCCAGAAAATTGGCATGCAAGCAAGGGTTGTTAAAACCATTACTGGTAAATCTCTATTTATAATTAATTGGTCTACGTATAGCCCCTGTCCTGTTGAGACAATTGCGCTACTACTTAGTACAAGTAGTTGGTTCAAGAGACTACTGCCAATTACATTGCCAATCGCAAGGTCTGTTCTCCCTTTAAGGGCTGCAACTAAAGATGTAATTAACTCTGGCATAGAGGTTCCCGCTGAAACAATCGTCAGCCCTATAACTGTTTCACTTACCCCTAACCAAATGGCTAAATCGCTAGCACCTTTCACAAGAAGGTTTGAGCCAAAACTTAAGAGAACTATTCCGCTTAATAATAAGGTCAAGGCTTTTGCCAAATTGGTATCGCTGGTTTGAATATTTATTTCTGGTTCAGCTTCCTCTATTTCTTCAGGCTCTTCTCTTGCTGTACGTATTTCCCAAGCTGAATTAATTATTAGGGCGACTAACAAAGCTGTCCCGGATTGCCAGGTGATATGGCCTGTTGATGACATTCCCCAGACTGCGGTGGATATGGCTATTAATAACGGGACGTCCCTTCTAACTAGTCGACTTTCGACCTTTAAAGGCACAATAAGAGCACTACAACCTAAAACGACCATTACATTAAAGATATTGCTACCAACTACATTGCTTACAGCAAGTGCATCAGAGCCCTTTATTACTGAGCCCACACTTACGAATAGTTCAGGAGCACTAGTCCCAAGTGAAACTACAGTTAGGCCTATTACGAGTTGAGGAATTCCAAGAATCAAGGCGAGTGCTACTGATCCTTGGACAAAGAATTCCCCACCTCCAAATAATAAGCATATTCCTATCAGCACTTCTAAGGCTGAAAGGAGAGAGGCTGGCATAGCATTAAAATACTTTTTTGAATTCTGACTAGTTTGTCTAGATATTTCTTGTTTTGCAATGAATTAAAAGCGTTTTAAATGATGGTTTAAGAGCTTTTGAAGGGCCCAGAAATTAAAGGAAATGTTTTCTTGACTCAATCCCGCATAGTAAGTCTTCGCTTTTTCTGCAATATCTGAGGCTCTAATAGAATTAATTACTATAGTGGTCATTATGGTTTCCTCAAAAATGAAGTTGGTTCTTTATTTTTTATTGGACCATTTAGAAAGCTACCAAATACCGGATCTTTGTGGACGTTTCTCCTGAAAAAATAACTCTGATTCAGCCAGATGATTGGCATGTTCATTTAAGGGATGGATCAATTCTTAATGGTGTACTCCCTAGTACAGCTAGGACTTTCAGACGTGCAATTGTAATGCCTAACCTGAAACCACCTATAACTACAGTGGAGTCAGCGATTCAATACAAAAAACGAATTGTTTCTGCTCTTCCAAAAGGAGTTGAATTTACTCCTCTGATGACTGTTTATTTAACCGAGAATCTGTCTTCTGAAGTATTAAAAAAAGGACATCGTGAGGGGGTTTTTTTTGCCGCAAAGCTTTATCCAGCTAATTCTACGACTAATTCTTCTGATGGTGTTAGGGATTTAAGTGCAATTGACTCTTTATTGGAGACGATGGAAAATCTCGGGTTACCACTTTTAATTCATGGTGAGGTGACCGACCCTAAAATTGATATTTTTGATAGGGAGGAAGTATTTATTGATAGGCATTTGTCTTCATTGATAAGAAAACATCAAGGCCTTCGAGTTGTTCTCGAGCACATTACTACTGAACCGGCTGTTCAATTTGTAGAGTCAAGTTCTGATATGTTGGCCGCAACAATTACTCCTCATCATTTGCATATAAATCGTAATGCAATGTTTGAAGGTGGATTTCGTAGTGACTTTTATTGTTTACCAGTTGCAAAGAGAGAGCGTCATAGACTGGCCTTAAGAAAGGCTGCGACAAGTGGGAAAAGTTGCTTTTTTCTTGGGACAGATTCAGCACCTCATAGACGTCAAGATAAAGAGAGTTCTTGTGGGTGCGCAGGTATCTTTAATGCCCATTATGCGTTGGAGAGTTATGCAGAGGTCTTTGAACAGGAGTGCGCCCTTCATAACTTTGAATCTTTTGCAAGTGTTAATGGAGCAACTTTTTATGGATTACCTCTGAATACAAATTTAATTACTTTGGCTCGAAGCCCTCAGGTTGTACCAAAAACCTTTCAATTGCCAGGTTTTTGCGAGAGGGAAGAATATCTAGTTCCATTTCATGCTGGACACACTCTGAGATGGTCTGTTGTGTTTGAAGGAGCTAATCATGAAGATAGATCTGCATAGCAAAACACTTTTTTGGTTGGAACCTAATTTTTACCCAATTATTTTTTCAACTTCCAAAGTAGAAACTGAGTAGGAACTCTTATAAGTTTTCATGCATGGATTGAGGGAAAACCAAATTTTATTAATGGGGGCAGGGGGACTTGAACCCCCACATCCGTTTCGGGACTAGCGATTTTAAGTCGCTTGCGTCTACCAATTCCGCCATGCCCCCAAAATTGGGCCGGTCAAAGACCTTCAATACATCTTAGATTGAGATTAGTAAGTTGATGCGTATTGTGTCTGTTCAGACTTTTGAGACTCTTGCCATGACAAATTCTTTTGTTGTACTTGGCGCGTATGCATTTATCGGGGTTGTGTATTTAGTTGCTGTTCCACTTCTTTTGTATTTCTGGATGAACATCCGTTGGCATGAAATGGGTAAAATTGAAAGATTGAGTGTTTATGGCCTGGTCTTTTTATTTTTCCCAGGGTTGATTTTGTTTGCTCCCTTCTTAAATTTGCGTTTACAAGGTCAAAGGGAGGATTGAGATAGTGACAAGATTAGGAGTGATTCAGCTTGGGTTAGGTGTTTTTGCGCTGGGTGGACTTGGGTATTTGGTTTTTAGATTGATTGGTGTTAATGGTGGCTCTGCTGGGATTGCATCAGAAGCACTCCTCGTTTTGATTGTGCTTGGCTGGACAGGTTCCTATTTATTTCGTGTTGTTAGCGGGAAAATGACTTTTATGGAACAGCGTAAGCGTTATCGCAAAGCATATGAAGATCTAAAGACTTCTGAACTTCAAGAGCGATTTGCTTCCTTACCTAAGGATGAGCAGATTAGGCTCATGAAGGAACTTGAAAGTGATAAAGAATGACACGTAGAAGCTCCTATGAATTTGCTTCTAATATCGTTATTCTAATTAATTTCATTCTTTGAATTCTGAGAGTTATCAGGAGACCACATTGGAAAAACAATCCAAAATTCTTCGCACATTCGAGTCCCTAGCCAACCAAAAGCGAATCGCGTTGATGCCATTCCTAATGGCCGGTGACCCTGATCTGGACACGACAGCAGATGTGTTATTGGAGCTTGAGAAAGCAGGTGCCGATATGGTTGAGCTTGGTATTCCTTATAGCGATCCACTAGCAGATGGACCTGTTATTCAAGAGGCTGCTTCACGTGCACTTTTGTCTGGTACAACTCCTAAAAAAGTCTTGGGAATGTTGAGCACGCTGAAAGTTAAGTTATCGATACCAATTATCCTTTTTACTTATACCAATCCATTGTTGACTATTGGGATGGAGGAATTTTGTGCTCAGGCATCTAAATCTGGTGCGGCAGGACTTGTTGTTCCTGACTTGCCTCTTGAAGAAGCTTTGCGCCTTTCTCCTATCGCTTCATCAAATGGTTTGGATTTGATATTGCTTGTTGCTCCCACCACACCGATTGAGAGAATGAAAAGGATCGCAGAAAATAGTAAAGGTTTTACGTATTTGGTAAGTGTTACTGGAGTGACAGGTGAACGAGTGGCGATAGAAGACCGTGTAGAGGGATTAGTTAAACAACTGAAGGAATCTTCATCTTTACCGGTAGCGGTAGGCTTTGGTATTTCAGGGCCTGAACAAGTGAGTAAGGTAAGAGCTTGGGGAGCAGATGGAGCAATAGTTGGGAGTGCACTTGTCAAAAGGATTGCAAACGCATCGCTTGGCAACAAATCTCAAGAAGCAAGAGATTTTTGTCGGCAGTTAAGAGATGCTGCTGGATGAATCTGTATTGCTTTCTGGATTAATTTTTTGGTGTTTAGGCTATTAATAAAACCAATAAAAATGTCCTACCCACTATGTAGGCAGGACAGACATCTGTTTAAGGATCTTTGATGGTGTGGCGAGATTTATTTCTCGTCTTCAGCTTTCCCCTTCAGGAATTAGCCTAAAGCCTTTGCGACCCATTTTGATCTCAAAATTGTCTCCGGGCTTCAGGTCAAGTAAAGCCGTATAGGCTTTACCTATAAGGAGGTTACCATTCCCTTGAACAGTTGCTGTGTAGCTCAATTTCCTTCCACCTTTACCAACACCGCTTGAAGCTTCAGACGCAAGACTTACACCTTTTGCTTCAAGCAGAGCTTCATAGAAAGCAGTGAAGTTTAGACGTTCACCACCACTTTTCTTTGTGGATACATAACCACAAGCTTTTACTAAATCGGACTTACTTACATCACCAAGATCTTTGACTTTGGCGAGAAGTTCTTTCCCAGTGAGCATGACTATTAGAGGATCAACCTTATTAACATAGCACTAAGTTTATTAGTGGCAACTATTTTTCTCTGAAAAATGAAAGGAATAGTAGTTTTAAAAATCTGATTCACCTCGTTCTTTACCCATGAGCTGAGAGGGTGAATAAGGAATATGCATTGCTTTAATAGAGTTGTTTTCCTTGTCACTAAAAAACCTAGGATTTAGTCCAGGGGTTTGCTTAGGTAATTAAGTTCTTTGTGGATTATTTTTTCAAGCTTTAAGAGGAACTCTTTGATGATGATTGTCATCGATACCTTTAGGAAGAACTCTGGCGTGCTTTTAACCAAGCTTCTCCTCAAAGTTATCTTCTGCGTTGAGGAGAAGTAAAGCTCCCTATCCCATCTCAATTAATAGATTGCTACCCCTTGAATTATTGCCGGAAGAATTAGCTTTTTTCTAGCTTTTCAAAAGCAATAAGGCCAGTTGCTACAAGGTTCTAACCCCTCGACCTCAGAAGGAATTTATGGAAGGCGTTAGTTAATATGGTTCTCACTATTCTTCGTTATGCAGAAATTTACATGGCCGTTTCTATCTTAGACCTGCTTAATTTTTCAATTTCAATTCCTGGCTTAGTAAGTTCTGCAATTTAGTAAGCGGTGTCAGTCAGGGCTCCAGAGGCCATAGCAATTCATACTGGATATGTGCCATCATTTGTGCATTAATCTCTTGAAGATTTCATCTTTAGCTGTTATGGATAAATTTGTTCTTTGGGGTACTTACTGCGAAAATGCTCTTGAAAAGCGAACTCCTTTTCGAGAGGAACACCTTGATCGGCTTGGCAAGCTTAAGCATGAAGGCACTCTTGTCACATTAGGGCCAACTAAATGTAGTAGTTATGTTTTTGGAATATTTGAAGCTTCTACAATAGATAGAGTTAGAGAGATTCTTGAAGAGGATATTTACTGGAAAGAAGGAATTTGGACTTCATTAGAGGTTTATCCCTGGGTCCAGGCATTCTGAGCTTCGTCCCATATCCATTTTGCTACTAGCTGTACCCCATCCTCACCCAAGTCTTCTTCGTAGCCTGACATTATTCCAATACCTTCCCTTGTGATCTTGGCTATAGCTTCAGGGCTATCTATACCTCTACGTTTTAAAGCAGATATTTTTAATGTTCGACTCCTCCTAATGATATTACCTCCATTTATGTGGCAGCCTGCGCAATAGTTTTGGAAAAGTAGCTTTCCGGATTTCTCTGTGACTGCAGAAGTCTTATTAGGGACCAAAAAAATGATTGTGATTAGAACCAGTAAACTAGTGAGAAAAAGTAGTTTTTTTTGAAAAAAGTGATGGATGAAATTGAAGCTTCTATGGAAAATGCTGTTAACAATCTTCATTTTGACAATAATTTTGGATGATTGTGTTTGTAGCCCAAAGCATGATCGGAGGATCCTTTAAACGTATATATCCCTTTACCTTAGCCCTGGCTCAAATTTGGAAGCCAGATGATTTGTTGGTTTTAGCAAAGGTTTTGCAGGATGTCTTTTGTTAGCCTTCAGACTTCTGAGGGGTATTCACAGCAAAGTTTTTCTAAGCTAAAGATTTGTTGCGTGATGTTTTTTGTTGTCTTTTTTGAAAGATTTTTCATCTGCCAAGAATTCAAAGCAAGCCGATATATTAATCCACTATCACTTTGTAGGTAATAAGAGGCCCTATGACGTGATAGATGTGCTGATTTAAACAATTAGATGCTCCATTGCTAAAAATGTCTTGTTAGCTTTCGTTTTTGGATTAGAAGTGAATTCTGATCCTGTCAGGGGACTTTCTTTAAGCCTATCTGGCTCATCTAAACAAACCTTCTGAGATGAACAGGCTTCTTTTTTGATCTAATTAATGCTTGAAAAAGGGCGAAAAGATTTCTGTGATAGGAAATTTTATGTTCTTTTTTAGGCGACAATAACGTCTAAGTTAACTTGGCTTCTTTAAGGAAATCTACTTTTATTTTGCCTATGCTTCTTCCCTTGTTCGATTTAAGGATTGACCCGTTTCTTTTTTGACTTTTTGAAAAATGATGCTAACTAATCAAATAGACTCTCAGCACTAATATCGGATCCTTGATAGCTCTTAGCCCTCATAATCATCTTTGATCTCTTGGAGGATTAGATCTAGCTGGCCAAAAGGGTCATCATCTTGTTGGCTTTCTAGAACAGGGATTGCTTCTTTTTCGTTTTCCCATATGGATTCAATTTCACAAAGCCTGGCGGCAACTTTGGGTAGGCCACCTAGAAGGTATTCCCGCTCAAGCACCTCTAATAAAGCTGGCATTCTTGTGGAAATGGCTTGCAGTTTCTTACTTAGATCGGCTTGAGTTTTTCCATGTAGCTTTAACCAATCCTTAATTAGGGATGCCAACTCTTCGTTGATTTCGTTAGACCAATTAGTCATTAGCAGTTTTAAGGCAGCCAGGTGTTTAGTTCTGCTTCAGTGGTGATTATTGGGTGTTAGATGGTTGCAGCAAGCTGCTTTTAAAGCTGTTAGCACCTTTAGATTATAACTAAGAACAACGTCAGGAATCTAATCTGAGATTAGATCTAATAAATTAACACTTCAGATCATGGAGCATTGCGGAAGCCTTTGGAACTTTATTGAAGGAAGGCTTAGCTTAAAGATAATTTTTAAAGGAGGCTCTAGGTTGGAGATTTTAAGATTTCTAGACACTTTTGATGCATAAGAATTTCATGCTTGCATATCGTGAGGGAATTCTTGTTGTGTTGACTTTTTATAATACGGTTTAAAGAGGAAGCCCTAGATCGGTTCTATACGGTTGTTTCGATGAGCCCGCTTTGCATACCAGTTTTTCTAAGTTTTCGAAGAGCACGTTGAACAACCTGACGACAGTATTCACGGCTGCAGTTCATATGCCTAGCAACCTCGGCTAGTGTTCGCCATTCGTTGCTACCATCTAATCCAAACCTCAGTGTCAAAATAGTTCTTTCTTTTGGAGTTAAGTTTGAGTTATCTAGTAAGGTCCAAACCGAATCACTTCTTTCTGCTAGCTCAGCAATCTCCATTGGAGGAGTTTGTTCACTTGGAAGAATATCTACTAGTTCTGAGGGGTCTGCTTTTGACTTGACTACTCCTTGAAGACTTACTGTGACGCTTCTTAATTCACAACCGAGCAGTTCTTCTACTTCTGAAAGGGGTATTCGCATGAATTCTGCGAGTTGAGCTGAGGTAGGGGCTTGGCCATTACGTTGCATTAGACGCGATTTAGCAGCTCTAAGTTTTGTAAGCTTTTCATTTACATTTACAGGAATTCGGATTGCTCTACTTTGTGTTGAGAGAGCTCGGTTTAATCCTTGTCTAATCCACCAATATGCATAGGTTGAAAAGCGGTGACCTCGAGTTGGATCATATTTCTCAACTGCTCTAGTGAGTCCAATTGTTCCTTCTTGAATGAGATCCAGAAGCTCAAGGCCTTTCCCTTGGTAGCGTTTGGCGAGATTGACCACGAGTCGTAAGTTCGCAGTAATCATATGCTTTTTAGCTCGTTCCCCTAGCCGAATAGTTCTTTTTTCTGCGTCATTGAATTGACATGCAGGTCCTTGCCCACCGGCCAAATGACAGCGATCAGTTATTTCAACCATCGCTTGGACTTTCCTTCCCATAGTCAGCTCTTGCTCTGGGGTTAGAAGTTGGTGGCGACCAATTTCGCTGAGATATGCACTTAAGGAACTAAGCATTAGTAACTCCTCTCTTTATTGAACTTAGACCTAAAAGGTTTACTTATTTGACACGTAATAAAGAGTTCGGAATTCATATTTTGTACCTTATTTAAGTTTCCTTAAGGTTTGGACTGTTTAGTTAGTTTGCTTAGTCATATATTTCTAGGGTTGAGCGCATAATTATCTTTATCTTAGCTAGTCTTTTTATAGCTTTTTCTGTTCAAGTGTTTTTAGGAACGACTTTATACCCTGAGATCTTTAAAAGTGCTGGCGTGGCATATGTTCATTACTTAAGCTTCATGATCTGCTTTGGTGCTTTGGTTCTTGAGCGGAAGTTGCTCAAGGTTGATCCAAGCCGTTTTGAAGCAATTTCTATGGTTGTTATTGATGTCATTTATGGGTTGGCTGCTTTATTACTTTTAGGAAGCGGAGTCCTTCGAGTTTTATATTTTGGTCAGGGAAGCCTTTTCTATACGACGAATCCTCTTTTTTGGTGGAAGGTAGGAGTTTTCCTTTTTGTTGGAGCATTATCTCTTTATCCAACAATTACATATATTTTATGGGCGATTCCACTTAGCAGAGGGGAGTTGCCTCGAGTCTCAGTAAACCTTGTAAAACGTCTTGGCTGGGCAATAAACATTGAACTTTTTGGTTTTGCGTTAATCCCCTTAATGGCGACCTTAATGGCTCGTGGTGTTGGACTTCAATAAATTACTGGATTTTTATAGTAGTTTTTAAGATCATGATTTTCTTGGCTAGTAATTCTTCATAGCTTGTGGATGTGTGATAACAGAATTTATTGCCGTCTAGGTGCATTTCTTCTTGTCGCAAGAACATTTAAAACGTCTCTCCAGTTAACTCCATGAAGGGCTAGTGCGACTTGGATATGGAAAATCAAATCAGCAGCTTCTTTGGATATTTCATTCACATCATTGTCCTTACATGCCATTACAAACTCCGCCGATTCCTCGCCAATCTTTTTTAGCGTCATGTTGTCTCCACCTTTCAATAACTTGTTGGTATAGCTACCTTCTTCAGGGTTGCTAACTCTGTTCTGAATTACTTGAAAAAGTTCAGTACAGGTATCTGTTGGGGGTAAAAGAGAGGTTGATACTTTGTTTCCATCATTTAAAGAGTCTAAAAAGAAGCAGCTTCGGGCTCCAGTGTGGCAAGCTCCTGAGCCAATTTGTTTAATGCTTAGAAGCAATACATCAGCATCACAATCATGCCGCATGCCTTTGAGGATTTGCCTGTTCCCGCTTGTTTTTCCTTTGTGCCAAAGTTCTTGTCTAGAACGACTCCAGTAATGAACCTCACCAGTCTGAATAGTTAGCTCTATAGAAGCCTTGTTCATCCATGCAACCATCAAAACGGCACCATCAAGCCAATCCTGAGCGATGGCGGGTATTAATCCGTTTTCGTTAAAACGAAGTTGGTTGATGAAATTAGTTTTCATGGCAGTCATTGCTTTTCATACTAGGGAAGACTTTGTTTTTGGACCTTTTTAACTATTTCTAATCTCCTTTTGATGCCTAACTCTCCTATTGGTTATACCTGCAGCAAACACTTTGCCGAATATCCATGTACGCATCGACAATGGCGTCATCCTGGGCATTGTCGTTTTGTCCATGGATACAGTAGGGCTTTTACTTTGTGGTTTGCGGCTCAAGCTCTTGATGAATTTGGTTTCGTGGTTGATTTTTCTAGCCTGAAGCCTTTAGAGCAAAAGTTGCGACAACAATTTGACCATACTTTCTTGGTGAATTCTGATGATCCTTTGCTAGAAGATTGGCGAAGATTGGCTGAAAAGGGGGCTTTGGATCTCCGTGTAATGAATAATGTAGGGATGGAGGCTACTGCCAAGCTGGTTTGGCAATGGGCAAACGAATTTTTGTTAAGTAAAGATTTAGGTAGAACTTGCTGTTGGAAAGTTGAGGCTAGTGAGAATGACTCTAATGCAGCCTTTTTTAATGAAATACCTCTTTGGTTTAAGACACCTAAGATTTCAGAGAAATAGGTTAGTGATTAAATAGCTATTGTGATTCTCTAGCACTATCAGTTATTTGGTGGTGTTTTGTTGCTAATTCAATTGTCCATTTGCGAAGATGTATTACATGCAAGGATCTTTAGACAAGACAACCCCCACGATTGCCCAACCTTTGTTAGGTGCACTGGCATTGGTTTTTCTTTCTGTCTTTTTGATGTCGCCTGTTTATGCGCACCACCCTTTTGAGGGGCAGACAGCGTCTTTTAACTTCTTGCAAGGATTGATTAGTGGTTTAGCTCACCCTGTCCTGGGGGTTGATCATTGCCTCTTCTTGCTTTCAATAGGTTTTGCGGGCTTTTCTTCGACAAGAAAAACAATAATTTTGCTTTTAGGAACTGCTTTATTTGGATCATTATTAGGCCTCGGTTTGCCTCAAATTCCGGGTACGGAAATATTAATGGCCTTAAGCCTTGTTGTGTCTGCATTTGTTGCTATGGGACGACTTTCTCTTGGCGTCATGTTTCCTCTTTTATTTGCACATGGATATGTCCTTTCTGGTGTGATGGTGGGTGTAGAGCCAACGCCTTTATTGGCTTATTTTATTGGCTTATTTTCGAGTGAATTTCTTGTTGTTTCAGTAGGAATGTTTTTCCTTAGGTATTTAGCAGATAGGAAGAATCTTATAGCTGGAATCCTTATCGGCGTAGGTTTTGCTTTGACTTATGGACTTATTGTCGTTTAATTTTTACCTGAAGGATAGTTTCCCTGCGTCAACATCTATAACAACTCTCCCACCTTCCTCATAACTGCCAGAAAGAATTGCCTTTGCAATTGGTGTCTCTAGCTTACGTTGTACTGCACGTTTTAGTGGTCTTGCTCCATAAACAGGATCATGTCCTTCGTTCGCTAACCAATCGAGTGCTGATTCGCTGATATGTAAGTTAAGGCCTTTTTCGTCTAGCCTTTTGCTAAGTTTGTTAATCTGAATGCAAACTATCTTTCTAAGATCTTCTTTTGAAAGACTATTAAAGATGATTGATTCATCCAGCCGATTGATAAACTCAGGCTTGAAACTATTCCTCATAGCTTCTTGAACTTTATTTTCCATTTCATTTTGATATTCTTTCTTGCCAGATAGGTCGATAATTGATTGACTGCCAAGATTACTTGTAATAATTAGAATCGTATTTGTGAAATCCACTACGCGACCTTTGCCATCTGTTAGGCGTCCCTCATCAAGAATCTGTAGCATTATATTAAAAATATCTTGGTGAGCTTTCTCAATCTCATCAAAAAGAATTACCGCATATGGCCTTCTTCTTATTGCTTCCGTGAGTTGGCCACCTTTTTCAAATCCAATATATCCTGGAGGTGCTCCAATTAAGCGACTAACAGAATGTCTTTCCATATACTCAGACATGTCTATACGAACCATTGCATCTTCATTGTTGAATAATTGCTCTGACAGAGCCTTGCAAAGTTCTGTCTTCCCAACACCTGTAGGGCCAAGAAATAACAAACTTGCGATAGGTTTATTTGGGTCATTCATTCCAGCTCGAGACCGTTGGATTGAATCTGCAACTGCACCAACAGCTTTGTTTTGCCCAATCACTCTTTCCTGAAGCTTCTCCTCCAAAGATAAGAGCTTTTCGCGTTCAGACTGCATTAGCTTTGAGATAGGTATTCCGGTCCATTTCGCTATCACTTCAGCAACATCACTCTCGGTTACTTCTTCTCTGAGAAGTGTTTTTTCTCCTGAGTTACTCTCAATGGCTATCAGGCTTTCTCTTGAAAGTAGTTCTTTCTGCAGTGTCCCTAGTGTTCCATACTCTAACTCTGCTGCTTTATTTAGATCATAATTCCTCTTTGCTTGCTCTACCTCTAGTTGTACCTTTTCTATCTCCTCTTTAAGAGAAGATAATTCGCCAATAATTGCTTTTTCTTTTTCCCATTGCTTATTTAAATTCTCTTGTTGTTTTGTTAAGGTGGATAGCTCTAATTCTAATTTTCCTAATTTTTCTCTACTCGTGGAATCAGACTCGCGATTTAAAGATAACTTTTCCATCTCAATTTGTAAGATCTTTCTGTCTATTTCATCTATTTCTTCTGGTTTAGAAGTTATCTCCATCTTTAGCTTTGCAGCGGACTCGTCAATTAAGTCAATAGCTTTGTCGGGAAGGAATCGATCAGTGATATATCTCTGACTTAAGACAGCTGCTGCAACCAAGGCATTGTCAGCAATTCGTACACCATGATGCACTTCATAGCGCTCTTTTAAGCCTCGAAGAATTGAAATGGTGTCATTCGTATTCGGCTGATCAACCAATACCTGTTGAAATCTTCGCTCTAATGCAGGGTCTTTTTCAATATATTCTCGATGCTCGTTGATAGTTGTTGCGCCAATACAGCGAAGCTCTCCTCTTGCAAGCATTGGTTTTAGGAGGTTACTAGCATCCATGGCTCCTCCAGAGGCTCCTGCCCCTACTACGGTGTGAATTTCATCTATAAAAAGAACAACTTGACCTTGAGAGGATGTCACCTCTTTTAGAACAGCTTTCAGGCGTTCTTCGAATTCTCCTCGGTACTTTGCCCCCGCAACTAAAGACCCCATATCAAGAGCAATTAACTGTCTGTTTTGAAGTGCTGCTGGAACGTCTCCATTGACTATTCGTTGTGCGAGCCCTTCGACAATTGCGGTTTTGCCTACTCCAGCTTCTCCAATAAGCACTGGGTTATTTTTTGTCCTGCGACTAAGGATTTGGATGGTTCGACGGATCTCCTCGTCTCTTCCTATCACTGGATCTAGCTTCCCCTTTCGCGCAGCTTCAGAAAGGTCTCTTCCATATTTTTTTAGTGATTCATACTTTGCTTCTGGGTTTTGGTCGACCACCTTTCGGTCCCCTTTGATTTCATGGATTGCAGAATCTATTTTGATGGAGTCTCCCCCTGATTGTTTAATTAGTTGATTACCGCAACGTGTATCTTCCGAAAGCGCAAATAGGAGATGTTCGACAGAAATGAATAGGTCACCAAAGTTTTCTTTGATCTGAACGGCTCTATTGATTATCTTATTAAATGAGTCTCCAAGATAGATCGCATCTTGGCTGCTACTCATTTTTGGTAGCTTGAGAATAAACTCTTCAGTAAGTGCTTTGAGCTTTTTGATTGAAATACCTGCTTTTTCTATGATTCTTTCTATAAAAATTTTTTGCTCTAAGAGTGCTATAAGGATATGCTCAGACTCAAGTTGTTGGTGCTTAAAGTACTTTGCTTTGCTTTGAGAACAAATGATTACATCCCAAGCTTTTTCAGTAAACATCTCGGCTTTAGGTTTCACCTTGCCTCCATTAACTCTTCGTCATTATGCAGGATTTGATGGAGTTATGAGGTGGTAAACCAGAATAAAATGTTCGGGACTCACCCTAGAGTTCGGTAAACCATCAGCTGTTCAATATTTCCTTGAATTTATCAGTTTTTTGATGCCTTTTGTTTAGAGGAAGAAGTTTGTCTTAGCTGATTACCTTTTGATTGGATTAATATTGAAGCCCCTAAACCATTCTTGAACTTTTCTAGATTCCTCTGAGGTCTCTAGATCTACTTGTGTTACGGGAAATCCATTTTTTTTAGCTAAATCAATTAGATCACTATCATTTTTGCAACCATTTAACTCTCTTCTTAGAGATGCACTGTGCTCAAGGGAGTGAAGAAAGTCATTCAAGCCTTCTATTGTCATTATTGGGTAGATAGATAGTCTTATGTTCTGGTAAAAATATACTTCCCGCAATCCTTTTGTTATCTAATAGTATTTTATTAAAAATAGATGGTTCATATTAGAATAGGTCTAACTGCTCTTAGAAAAGAGCAGTTAGACCTATTAGTTACACCCTAGCTCTAATGAAAGAATTGATAAGGACTTGGGTGATCTATCTGTCTTGGAAATTTAATTGACTACAACTTTTCCAACCATTCCTGCTCCTCTATGGGGCTCGCAATAGAACTCATAGGTTCCAGCGGTTGAGAAGGTTTTTGTCCATGATTCGCCAGGGGCAAATGCAAGGTCTGCATGACTTAGCTCTTCATGGCCATCAAAAACTGCGTTATGAGGAGCAAGCTTGTTATTCACAAATTTGACACTGTCTCCAGAGCTAATAGTTACAGTGCTAGGGCTAAAGGCAAGCATTCCATCATCAGTTCCAAGCTTTACTTCGACAGTTGACGCTTGTGCTGAAGGAATTATTAGGCCTAATACCAACAGCATCCCAATGCATGCTGCTGCTATTGAGCGAAGTATTGAAGTCATTTGAATGGCATTACTAATTTATATTCTATCCTCCTTATACCTATTTTAGGCGTTTCTGTAGCCCAGATTGATTTAGTACGGCTTCTAGATCTTTGGCTTTACTCTTCCCCCCAAAGCGTTCCGGAGGGCTTATTGGATTATGAGTGAAATGCTTTTGTTTAATGCTGAAACGGTCCCAGTCATTGATTTTTATAGGCAAAACTTTGATTAGAACTTCTATTAACCACCCCCATAAAGGTAGCCCTGGTGTCCACCAAAGACCCCGCCAGATACATAGGGCCTTAATTGCTTGGTTGATTGTGATCGCTGGTTGGCCAAGGACTATTCGTCTTAGAGCTCCTTGGTTTGCTTCTGGATTCTTCAGGTGGGGTGTTGTAGCAAGATGACCGCATACAAAGGCAATGTCAGCAGCATGAATAAAGTGAAAGCTTGATTCTGTTCGAAGCAAGCGTGCTAGCCAAAGCCATTTGCTTGCCTCAATGAGCCCTTCTGTTAAGTAGCTGGATGGAAACGAGCTCTTACCATCAATTCGACCTCCGAAAACAAGCGTTGGGAATACGGCAATAATCCTTTCTGCTAATGGGTGAACTTCTAGTTCACGTAAGCATTGAGCTTTGGTTTGTATATATTCGGTGCCATATAGCAAGGCTTCTGGCAACGGTTGGAGTTCTCTGTTAAGGATGCTTGCTGTTGAGAAGTAGATGAATTGTTCTAAAAGATTGGGGTTTAGCAGTCTAAGGATTTCTTTTACTGCAACTACATTGACTTGTCTGGCTCTTTCAGGGTCTCCCCATGCTGTTGCTGTATGAATAACCCTAGTCACCTTGGAAAGTTCTTCATTAAATGAATCTGCTTCCCTTAAATCTCCAACAATTAAACGAACTCGTGAATTGTTTTTGGAAATAGCAGTGAGTTTTGTTGGGTCCCTTAGCCAGAGGAGTAAATCAGCTTCCGAGTTTTCCAACAGCCAGGCACAAACATATTGCCCAACACAGCCACTTGCACCAGTAATAAGAATCAGCTCTCTATTCAATTATCTGAACCAATTAAATCATTTACTGTTTTGCCTGCCTCAAAGAAAACTCTTGCATTATCTTCAGGAGTCCCTGGAAGAATTCCATGTCCAAGGTTAAGGATATGAATACGATCTTTGGCTTTCTTAACCGTATCAATAATTCTTTGGCGAATAGCATTAGGGGTTCCAAAAAGAAGTCCGGGATCAACATTGCCTTGAACACCGACTGTTTTTGGTAGGCGGGCACATCCCTCCGCCATATCTACAGTCCAGTCAAGTGAAACGATGTCCACGCCAGTTTGGCCCATCCTCTCCAGTACTCCTGCACTTCCTGAGATGTATAGAATTATTGGAGTGTTGGGATGTGTTTTTTTCACCAGATCTATTACTTGTTTTTGATAGGGAGCTGCAAATATTTCGTAATCAATAGGACTTAATTGACCCGCCCAGGAGTCAAACATTTGTACAACTTGTGCTCCAGAATTAATTTGATATCGCAAGTATTTTGCAATTGATTCTGCAAAATGATTTAGGAGCTTATGGAGAAGTTTTGGCTCTTGGAAGGCCATTGCTTTTATTACTGAGTAGTTTTTACTGCTTTTACCTTCGACGACGTAAGCCGCCAGGGTCCATGGTGCACCTACAAATCCAAGTACTGCAGCTTCATTCTTAACGCTTTCTCTTAATCGAGTAAGAACTTCCCCTACAAAAGGCATTGAATACTCTGGTTCTAATTGTCTAAGGCAGTCGACTTGGTTGATACTTCTAATTGGCTCTTGGATGAGAGGCCCTTTGCTCTCAACAATATCGAAATTAATTCCCATTCCAGGTAGCGGAGTGAGAATGTCTGAGAAAAGAATTACTCCATCAGGCTTGAAAGCTTTAAAAGGCTGCATTGATATTTCATAAGAAAGATCTGGGTTCTCGGATCTTTCTCTAAAACTTGGGTGTCTGTCACGGAGGTCTCGGTAGATCTTCATGTACCTACCGGCTTGTCTCATCATCCAAACGGGGGGACGCTCTACCGACTCACCGCGCGCGGCACGGAGTAAAAGTGGCAAGGAGTCGGACATTAATGAAAAGTGATCAGGCCGAAAACTTACTTTAGGGAGTTACCCTTTCAGCGATTATTGATACGTAGTCGAGAGGTTCTTCACATGTTTCTCTTGGCGTCAGATGTTTTCAGGTGATTTTTGGGCTGATGTTTTAAGACCACAACGCTAAGCGGTGGTAGGCAGAGATTTAGAGAATGCTCATATCCATGGCAGTTTTCTTCATCAGCAAATTTGCCTCCCATATTTCCCAGGTTGCTCCCTCCATAAAGGGCTGCATCAGTGTTAAGCACCTCTCTATAGAAACCACCTTTGGGAACACCTATTCGGTAATTAGAGTGGCTTTGGGGTGTGAAGTTCCCAATAACTATTAACCAGCTTCCAGAATCTCTTTCTCGGCGCATAAAGCTAATCACAGAATTTTTGCTGTCTGAGCAGTCAAGCCATTGGAAGCCATATTGGTCAAAATCATCTTTCCATAAAGCCCCCTCTGATTTGTATAACTTATTAAGATCATCGACTAAGGCCTGAATCCCTTTATGAGGTTCATAATTCAGTAAATTCCATTCAAGGTCACCCCAAACATTCCATTCCGAACGTTGGCCAAATTCCATGCCCATGAAAATTGTTTTTTTACCTGGATGCGTCCACATGTAGGCTAGAAGTGCCCTAGTATTAGCATATTTTTGCCAATCATCACCTGGCATCTTGTGCAAAAGATGACTTTTACCATGCACAACTTCATCATGACTTAAAGCGAGCATAAATTTTTCTGTATAGTTATACATAATTGAGAAGGTAATATTATTTTGATGGAACTGCCTAAACCAAGGATCATATTCAAAGTAGTCGAGCATATCGTGCATCCAACCCATATTCCATTTGAGGTTAAAACCCAGTCCTCCTACACTTGTAGGTTGAGTAACCATTGGCCAAGTTGTTGACTCCTCAGCAATAGATAATGCCCCCGGAAAATGTTCAAAAAGAACATGATTTGCTTGTTGAAGAAAACGAACTGCTTCTGTATTTTCTCTTCCGCCTGATTCGTTAGGTAACCATTCTCCTTCGGGACGAAGATAGTCTCTGTAGAGCATTGATGCGACTGCATCTACACGTATTCCATCAATATGAAATTGTTCGAACCAGTAGATAAGATTAGCGACAAGAAAGTTCCTGACCTCATTGCGACTGTAATTAAAAATAAGTGTTCCCCATTCTTTATGCTCGCCAATCCTTGAGTCTGAATGTTCATAAAGGTGGCTGCCATCGAAGAAAGCAAGTCCATGCCCGTCTTTAGGAAAGTGTCCTGGTACCCAATCTAAAATTATTCCAATACCTTCTTGGTGGCATCGATCTACAAAATTCCTGAATTCATCAGGGGTTCCGTATCGACTTGTTGGCGCATACCATCCAGTTACTTGATATCCCCAAGAACCATCAAAAGGATGCTCAGAAATTGGCATCAATTCGATGTGAGTGAACCCTCTTTCTTTGACATAAGGAATCAACTTGTCAGCTAATTCGGTATAGGTAAGGAACCTCGCGTGAGGCTTCATTTCTGCAGCAGGTACAGGAGGTCTGGCTTGCTCATTATCCTTTTCTATAAAAGGGTTATTAATTGCATCATGCATCCAACTACCTAAATGCATTTCATATACAGAAATAGGCTGGTCTATTGGATTTTCGCCATTTCTTTTAGAAATCCATTTTTTATCATGCCATTTATAGTTATCGAGTTTTGTGATTATTGAGCTTGTTGCAGGGCGAACTTCATGTTGAAAACCATAGGGATCAGTTTTTTGATAACAATGTCCTGCTTCGGTTCGTATTTCGTATTTATAAAGCATTTTTTCTTTCATACCAGGTATGAATAGTTCCCAAATTCCGCCTTCTCTTTTTTGCATTGGATGATGCCGGCCGTCCCAAGAGTTGAGATCACTTAATACACCAACGCTCCTAGCGTTTGGAGCCCATAGACAGAAAAGTGTTCCAGCCACACCTTCACGTTCGATGAGGTGGGCACCCATCTTTCTCCAAATGTGGTGATGATTGCCTTCAGCAAAAAGATGCCTATCAATTTCTCCCATCCATTCTTCGCGGAATGCCCAAGGATCATTTTGTTTATGTGTAACCCCTGCTCTAGTTACTTCTAGTTGGTAGTTGATCCCAGGTTTTTTTTTGAGAACTACTTCGAAAATCCAAGGGTGGTTTGGATTCTTCATGGCAACGCTTTTGCCATTAAGAAGCAGATTTACTTCAGATGCCTCTGGTATCCAGGCTCGAATAATCCAATCTTCCTTAAGTTGTTGCGGACCAAGGATTGCATAGGGATCGTCATGCCGACAATCAGCCAAGCGAATTCCTGCTTCTGCCATCCAGTTAAATACAAAACTGGTGCTCATTTGACCTTGGCGGTGGAGGCTTGGAGCTTAATGCGTTGGGCTAGTTGATTTATGTGCATTTGGATATTTATCTGAGGTTTTCTTTTGAATTCTCTCTGAGATTGTTTATTGGTTTTGTCATCTCCAAATTCATTTAGAATATGAATGGTAAAAATAGTAGCTCTGAGCCTTCAAGGTTAAGGCTAAGAGTAATTGTATTGGATGATGGCCTTGGTGCACCGAAAGTCTCGTTAGTGCTTCCATTGTTCACTCCAATGGCTGGCCAGGAAGAAGGAGCAATAGACAACCTTAGATTTTGCCCAGTTAACAAGTCTGCTCTCAATGGTTGAAGAAGGATTTGATGAAATGATTCTTCTAAAGCTTTTGATCCAATGACTCTTAAAAATCCAGTTGAAAGCTGCATTACTTTCTCCTTTTTTTTATCCACTGCTGAAAGAGCTATACATAGGTCGAAACCTTTCTGGTCAGAATGTGCTTTGATTCTCAGAGACGGTACACCTTCTAAGTGAAGGGTTTTGGTTAGCACCTTGCTTGTGAACTTGGCTACATCCATCCTTAAGTCAATCTTTCGTCTGTCAACCAAACCAGGCTCTTCAGATAGATGGCCTCCTACGGCTGGTACTGGGCGCCACGGATCGTGGACTAAGGTCACTCCTCCACTTCCTTTTGCCGCTGTTAGGAGGGCTCCCTCTTCTTCGCTTGCACAAGCAAGCCCATCACTAGAAAGGCTCCATACAGAACCTAAAGGCTTGGAGGGCTTGCTTAAATCTTTAGGCGTTTCCCATCGTTCGGTAGTTATGTTCCAAAGTTTTATTAGAGACTTATGATTCGGTGTATCTCCATCTTTTTTTAGGTGTTTGTTAAAGAATTCAAGTTGTAATTGATTTGTCCCCTGCCACCATTCGAGGTGAGTGGCAGGACCTATATGAATTTCAGGATTTCCACCAGAATTTTTTGAAAGATTGTATAAATCAAAAATTCCTCTGAGATGAGGGTCCCACCAACCCCCAATTAAAAACATTGGCTTTTTTAACCATGTTTTTAATGGTTTATGCTTTTGTGAAATGTTGATCTTTTCGGAGCTCTGCGTAAGCCATTTAATAGCCATCCCTTTTGGGTCGTATGTTTTAAGTATTTGTTCGCCATGCTGTAAATAACTTCCACTTGTAAGGGCTTCCCTCATGTCGAGCCAATCCGACTCTTTTTTGTCTCTTTTTGCTTTTAAAGCGGCTAATTGAATTCCCCAGGCAATTCCAATATGCCACCAATAAGCACCCCCATCACAGCTCCAGTGAGAGCATTCGTCTAAACCTGTCATTGCTGGAGCAAGACAATCTGGAGGAGGAGTTCCTGGATTTGCTAATAGTTGGGTAAAACCTTGATATGAAAAACCGTAGGTTCCTATTTTTCCGTTGCACTCTGACAAAGACCTTACCCAAGAATGCGTTTCGGTTGTGTCTGATTCCTCTTGGCAAAAACCATTAAATTCTCCACCTGAATCACCTTGCCCACGAACATCTTGGACGATTACTAAATAACCATGGCTAGCCCACCATTCTGGATGAGCATAAGTAATAGTTGATGCTATAGATTTCCCATAGGGTTGACGCATTAGTAATGCCGGCCATGGACCACCTTCTTTAGGGTGCCAACATCTGGAAATTAAACTTACCCCATCTTTAAGGGTTAAAGATATGTCTCGCCAGACTATTGAGCCAGGTTGAAAACTTCGTTTAGCGAACATCAGGGCAGTTCAATCCAATAACATACGTTGAAAGAATCTCTGCATCTATTGGATTTAGATTTCGTTTGCGGGCCACTTCACTTATTGCAATGTTAGAGCTAGCAGATATTCCTTTTTCGTTTAGAGCTTTAAATTCCTTGCAAAGTGCAATTGCTTCTTGAGGATTGCCCTTTACACTTTCTAGAAGACTTGACTGAGCCTTAGCCGTTGAGATGTTGCTTAATCCAATCATTATGATTGGGACCAAGTATTTAATTGAGATCCCACTTTGCGAAATAAACATATTTGAATGTAAGAACAACGCATGATGATCTGATGTTAGGTCAGTTGGCTATTTTTATGCCTTTTGCACGTTGAATCCATTCATTTGCTTTAACAAGATCAATTGAGTTTTGAAAGTCACTTTTAAGTTGACGTTGAAGCCGTCCAGTTTTTTTAACAACTTCTTGTGGGGTTGTGTTGGTCAGGGCTGCGGCCGATGAAAGCCCTGAGTGCATTAGAAGGGCAGCTTCATGAGGCTCAATGCTTAGTTCGCAGACAAGTTTTGCTATGCCACGGATTTTTTTCAAGTTTCTACTAGATAAATTGCCCTTTCTTGTTAATAGGCTTATTTCTGAATCCCTTAGAGCTTTTAGCTCTAGCCAGGTTCTTGTTCCCGCAGCTCGAAGAGTATTGATTTCTTTTTTGAAGTTTTTAGATAAGAACGTTAAGCTATCTTTAGTTTTCATCAGAGTTTAAGGAAGTTTCTTCATCAGAGTTTAAGGAAGTTTCTTCATCAGAGTTTAAGGAAGTTTCTTCATCAGAGTTTAAGGAAGTTTCTTCATCAGAGTTTAAGGAAGTTTCTTCATCAGAGTTTAAGGAAATCTCTTCATCTACCTTTAAAGGAACATTGATTGTCGTGTTTTGCTTGAGATCCCGAATCACTTCTCCGAGGATTTTAGGTTGGCTGATCCCTTCACCATTTGATAACACTTGTCTAATACGTATATGAACAGGGGCGCCATTTCGCCCTCCTCCTCGAAGGTTTTCAGCTAATTGCAGCAATGTTGGTTCAATTGATTCTTCTGGAAAATCGTTGTTAGCTTGTGCTACAACAAGATTGTCTCCATTGTCGAAGACAATCGGGGGGTGTAACGCGCCTTCTATTACTACTGGAGGCGTATAGCTAATACCAAAGGCCCATGAACTGCCAGCTAAAAGCAGCGTAAATGCTAAGACTCCTACTAAGCGAAAGCTTTGCTTCCATTTGACCAAAAATGAGATCAATGTCAAAAGGCTCAGTGCAAGTGAGGCCCAAAGAAGCCATTTGGTGGATGTTTGAAGAAGCTCGAGAAGAGACATGGGCTGGTGAAGATGGGATTGAGTCTTTATAGTTCAGCTAACTCCCTGAAAGATTAAAGCGAAGTCATGGGAGTAAGGTTTAGATCCTTTGCCAAGAAGCGGTGGAAGCTCCTAGGAGCTTTGACTTCCCTACTTACAGTGGGAGGAGGTTCTTTTGTAGTAACAGACAGGTTAGTTTCTTTAATTGTTGATCGTCTTCGCCCAGATCTTGAGAAGCAACTTTCAAAACCTTTAGGCCACCCCATAAAAATTGGTCCATACCGTGGACTAAGGCTTTGGGGATTGGCAATTGGGCAAACAGAGATTTTTTCAGGACCCCTTGATGAATCATCGGCAAAGTTTTTAGGAGGAAAAATTGGATTTGCGCCGTTAGCTAGTTTTCTTCATTGGCGACCGGTTGTTGAGATTAAGTTGAATGGAGCGGATTTTAGATTTCGTCGTAATAAAAATGGCTCTTATTGGGTACCTGGCAATTTAAACGGGGATTCTTCTCCAAGATTTGATTTTCGTTTCAGTTTTCTTGATCCGGTCAAAGTACACTTGGAACCTTCAGCTTTAACACTACTAGCGAGTGCGAAAGGTCAGGTTCATTTTGGGATAAGAAGAGTCGGTGGCATGGTGAGGTTGAAATTTCCGGATAGTGGAAGTTTGTTTTTGCAAGGTCAGGGAAGCTGGGACAAATATGACTTCCATGCAAATACACGCTTGAAGGATGTTGACCTTGAATCTTTGCAAGAGTTATTTAGTGCTATTCCTCTTACTACTAAGGGGAGACTTGATGGGGACTTCGGATTTCATATTAAGAATGGAAGACTTAATTGCCTTGGCGAGTTGAATCTTGACGGATTTAAGATCAAAACCTTTAATCTTAAGCAGCCAGTTTCTTCTCCTAAAACTAGTCTTAATTGTGCAAAAGACCGCGTTAATTTTCCAAAGAGTAATTGGCAATATGGACCATTGATAGGTTCTTTTGGAGGGGATTTTCTTTTTGAATCTTCCCCAAAAAGATTTGGAGGTGGATCTGGCTTGTTACGAGTTAACTACTTTGGCAATGATGATCAGAAGCTTAAAGCTGTTTTGCCTATAGCTGTCAGGAGAGAAGGTTTAGAAATTGGTGAGCTAGAAGCTGTTTTAGATTTGAAGAGTTTGCCTTTGGCTCGTGTTGGCCAAGTAATTGGTGTTCCAATTGGTGGCACGCTTACTACTCGGGGTCGAATTAATGGTCCACTCAGGTCTCTAGAACCAGATATTTCTCTTCGACTGGAGAATCCTGAAGTTAGTTCTATTCGTCTTCAAGAGGATTGGAGGGGCAAATTTCTTTCTGAAAACAGTAAAGGTAGTTCGCTCCATATGACTCCTGTTGGAGATGTAATCCCTGCGAAATTATCGGCTACTTTTACGCCCCAATTGAGGTTAAGAAACGTCATTGCTAGACGCTCTGATGGATCTTTTTCCTTAATACGTGATGCAGAAGATGGAAGTTATAGCTGGAAAGCTGATCGGTTGAAATTAGATGGTGTAGAGTTCGCTTTACCACCTCAAAAACGTTATGAAAGGATTTTTGGAGAGTTAACTGGGGATGGTATCTTTAATCTTCAAAAGAAATCAGTAGAAGGGAAGGTTCGACTTAGTTCCCCAAGAACTATGGGTTTGGATCTTCGCGAAGCTTCCTTGGAAGGAAGTGTTGTTGATAACTATTACTCACTCCAGGGAAGTATGCTTCCCCCCGATATTGGCGAGGTAGTAATTAATGCATCAGGACGTTTAGGTGGAAGGCTGCATGCCAAGGCAAAGGCTCGAGGTGTAAGTGCGCGTTGGCTTACTGTTAGCGCCCTCCAGTTACCGAAAATCAGCCTAAGGACAACCCCTTCCAATGGGGATGCAAAAGATCTAGGAACTTTTATAACAAAATCATTTGGAAGTTCTGTTAATGATCAATTAAAAGGAGTTTTAGCTTCAAAAGATTTCTTGAGGAAAGCAGATGAATCAAGCAAGAAAAAGATTCTTAACCCCCAAGATCTTAGGGGTAAATTGGATGCAGATTTTGATTTGAAAGGACCTAATTTATCAAAATTAAGTCTTGCTCTCAAGATTGAAGGAAATGTGTGGGCTGATGGTCAAGGTGAAAGTTCTTTGAATGATGTAAAGCCTTTTGTGGCTAAATTAAATGGACCGTTGGAAGGAGGAGAGGGAACATTTTCTCTGCTAAATATTCCTTTTTCACTATTGTCTTTAGTTGCTCCTATCCCAAGTGGCTTAAATGGAGGGTTAGGGCTATCCGGAACATATCGCAGGAAAAAAGAGGACTTAGAGCTTTCTGCTGATTTGATGCTTGAACAAGCAAAACTTGGCTCTAATTACCTTGTTATTGAACGGGGCAAACTAGGCTTCTCTAAATCGATTTTAGACCTAGATATATCATTGCGAAGTTCTTCTTCTTCTGAGCCGATTAATTTAATAGGTAAGGTGCCGATAAATGCATCTTTACCGATGAATCTAAGATTAGAAAGCCATGGTGATGGTCTTAATTTTCTTGCTAGCTTAAGTAATGGGTCTGCTTTTTGGAACTCAGGGGATTCTCATTTAAAACTTTTGATTACGGGAACTTTTAACAATCCAAATGCTAATGGATATTTAGTTATAGAGAATGCCGATTTCGTATACAACGATCAATTGATCACTGATGTAAATACCTCTATGATATTTGATTTCAATCGATTAGAGTTTCAGGACCTTCAGGCAAAAATAGGGACTAATGGTATTGTCTCAGGCAAGGGTGCTATAGCATTAATTAAACCTTCTATTGAGCGACAGCCTTTAGAACTTAATATTGATCAAACTAGGCTTAGATTACCTGTTGCAGATGTAGAGATCTCAGGAAATATAGTTTTAACACGATCACTCCTTAAACCGACATTTGGCGGTCAATTAACTATTCAAAAAGGATCTATATCACCAGGGAAATCAGGCTTAGTTGGTAAGACAGTTAATGCCAATGTAGATGATAAACAAGAACTCGAGAAAACTTCTGAACAAAATATTTACTCTTCGAGGCTATTGGAAGAACAGAAATGGGATTTTGAAAAGCCTTTGGTTCTTCTTGGACGCGATGTTGAGCCTAATGCTAGTAAAATGTTGCGTTCAAGTATTCCAAATGTAGAGTCTTTAAGTTTTGATAATCTACGCTTACGTTTAGGCTCTGACCTTCGAATATTATCTCAACCACTTGCTAATTTTGGTACAGAAGGCTTCTTGACCTTGAATGGTTCTTTAGGGCCTTCTTTGCAGCCTAGAGGTGTTGTGAAATTGCTAAGCGGACGTGTGAATCTATTTACTACGACTTTTAACCTTGATAGAAAAGCGGCAAATGTTGCTGTATTTACTCCATCTTTAGGACTAATTCCTTATGTTGATGTCTCTTTGACTAGTAGGGTCGCGGAAAGTGTGAGTGAAAGTAATAACTTTCAGTCTTCTAATGTTTTTGCGAAAAATGGTACAGGTCCCTTTGGGGTTGGGGGCTTTCGTCTTGTAAGAGTTATGGTTCAAGCTACTGGCCCTGCTGATCGCATCGCTGAGAACATTCAATTAAGGAGCTCTCCTCCTATGCCTAGGGCACAACTATTAGGGTTGATTGGGGGTAATACTTTGGCAGGACTAACTGGAGGAGGTGATAATGAAATGATTGCGAGTGTACTTGGGAGGTCACTCCTCTCTCCTGTCTTGGGAACTATTTCTGATTCATTTAGTGATCGATTGCAATTATCTCTGTATCCAACTTATGTTAATGCTGAAGACAACGAAGAAGCTGGTGATGTCAAAGCTACTTCTCAAGAGGATACGCCAGTTGAGGCCCCACCAGAACAAGCCTGGGTAACAGAAATAGGGATCGATATTACTGAAAGATTCAACTTTTCTGTACTTGCAACACCCAATCGAAAGGATATTCCTCCCCAGGGCACACTTTCTTACCAGGTGACACCAAATCTTGGGTTAGCTGGTTCTTTAGATAAGGAAGGAGCATGGCAAAGCCAGTTGCAATTGTTCTTTCGTTTTTGAATCTATTTCCCATTCTTCTAGTTAATTGGCTACAAAGACGAGATGAGGTCTAATTTTTAATTCCATGACGAAATCTCTTCAAGTTCCTGAGCCCTCAAATGACTTGCTTGAACTAGCAGCTGGTGTTCGTCGAAGCGCAATGTCGTTAGGCCAGAAAGATGATAATCAAAGGAAGTCGGCTATTGAGGCGATGGCAGCTTCCTTAGAAGTTAATAAATCTAAAATAGTGGTAGCTAACGAAAAAGATTTAAAGACTGCTAAGCAAGATGGATTGGCAGATGCTTTGATAGCTCGATTAAAACTGGATGAGGTAAAACTTAAAGGGGCTATTGCAGGAATGTTGCAGGTGGCTGATTTGCCTGATCCCTTAGGGATACGTCAGGTTCATCGAGAGCTTGATGAAAATCTTGTTTTGGATCGTGTGACGGTCCCTTTGGGAGTGCTTGGAGTGATTTTTGAGGCTCGTCCTGATGCAGTTATACAGATAGCCTCACTTGCTATTCGTTCAGGAAACGGAGCTTTGTTGAAGGGAGGAAGTGAGGCCTTGCTTACAAATGAAGCTATTATGAAAGCATTAAAAGAAGGTTTGCATTCTTCAGAAGTAGAATCAGATTCTTTAGCTCTTTTAACCACCAGAAAAGAAAGTCTTTCAATGCTTAAGCTTGATGGCTTCCTTGATTTAATAATTCCTAGAGGCAGTAATCAATTGGTCCAATTTATTCAGGACAATACTAGAATTCCTGTTTTGGGACATGCTGATGGGATTTGTCATTTATATATTGATTCAGAGGCTGACCTTCAAAAGGCATTAAGAATTTCGATCGATAGTAAGACGCAATATCCTGCTGCTTGTAACGCAATAGAAACTTTACTTGTTCATCATGATATTGCGGAACAGTTTCTTACTCTTGCTATTCCTATTTTTAATAAGTTAGGAGTTCGTTTGCTCGGGGATCTTTCTAGTCAGAAATTAGGAGTGCAGGAATTAGCTGATGAAAGCGATTGGAGTAAGGAATATTTGGACCTTATTCTCTCTATAAAGATAGTGTCTAATATTGATGAGGCGATAGACCACATTCACCGTTTCGGGTCAAGGCATACAGAGGCCATAGTTACTAGTAATGAGCAAAATGCTGAATTCTTTCTGCGCGCAGTTGATAGTTCAGGGGTCTATCACAATTGTTCCACTAGATTTGCTGATGGATTTCGCTATGGATTTGGGGCTGAGGTTGGTATTAGTACTCAGACCTTGCCACCTAGAGGCCCTGTTGGGCTTGAGGGACTCGTTACTTATCGCTATAGGCTACGAGGAGATGGTCATATTGCTGAAGAATTTAACTCTGGAGAAAAGTCTTTTTCTCATATTGATTTGCCATTGTGAAAAGTCATCTTCTTAATGGAGTCATCCATGTTTGCGATGTGAACCTATGGGCACATGTTGGCCTATTGGAAGAGGAGCAAAGAGATGGGCAATGGTTTTCTTTGGACTTTAGCTTAAAGTTGAACCTTGATCTCGCTGCAAAAGATGATGATATTGAGGCTACTGCCGACTATAGCCTTGCAATTAAAGCTCTTCAGCAACTTTCCTTTGACTTGACGTGTTTCACAATTGAGCATTTTAGTGATCTAATTCTCACTAAGTTAGAGGATTTATATGGTTATTTGCCTATGAGAGTAAGGCTTACTAAATGTTCTCCTCCTTTGTATGGTTTCCATGGAAATGTCTCTATAGAGAGAACTAGAAATTGTTACTATAAAGATTAATTTAACTGCAAAAAATTATTAATTTATTAAAGGTACTTGAGAGTGATTTATCCATGCTTTTTCAGTCCAGAATGTCTAATAAGTGCTTCAGTGCTAGGGGGCCTTCCTCGAAACTTTCTAAAGATATCTGAAGGAGACATGCTTCCTCCAAGGCTTAAGATTGTTTCTTTAAAAAGGGTTCCTTTTAATTTGATTTCTTCTTCATTATTTAAGTCAGATTCTTCAAAGGCTGCAAAAGCATCTGCACTTAGAACCTCTGCCCATTTATAAGAGTAATAGCCTGCTGCATAACCTCCTGCAAAGATGTGTCCAAATGAACAGAGGAACTGATCTTCTTTAATTGGTGGAATTACAGTTGTATTCTTTGCTATTACACGACGTAATTGATCTGGTTTGACCCCTAATTCTGGCCCCCAAATATTGTGGAGTCTAAGGTCAGTAAGTGCAAAATGAATTTGACGCAATGTTGACAATCCTGAATTGAAATTGCGACTTTGGCGTAGTTTCCTAAACTCTTCTTCTGGAAGAGGCTCGTCGGTTTGCCAGTGTCGAGCCATCCCTAGAAGAGTTTGTCGATCAAGACACCAGTTTTCCATGAACTGGCTAGGAAGTTCAACTGCATCCCACTCCACATTATTTATGCCAGCCGCTTGTGGATAGTTGATCGTAGTGAGCATATGTTGGAGTCCATGACCAAATTCGTGAAATAAAGTTTCGACTTCTTCAAAACTCATTAGGCTCGGAGAAGACCCAACTGGTGGGGTCTGATTGCAAATTAAGTAGGCGATCGGAAGCGTTGGCTTTCCTTGATTAGACATGCCTCGAGATAAGCACTCATCCATCCATGCGCCTCCTCTTTTGCTGGCTGGCCTGCTATACGGATCTAAATAGAAAGCTGCTAAATCCTTACCTTCAAGGTCAAGTACCTTATAAAAACAAACATCAGAATGCCACTTGGGAACATTTGAATTGTCTGGAACTATTGAAATATCAAACAGTCGATTGCATAAATTAAATAATCCATCAAGGACTTTTGGAAGAGGGAACCATGGGCGTAGTTTTTCATGGTTCAAGTTGAATTTTTTTTGCCGCAGTTGCTCTGACCAAAAACTCACATCCCAAGGTGCTATTTCGGAGATGTTAGTATCACTACTTTTTTGGGCATAGCTAGATAAATTATCAAGTTCCTTCTTTGCAGCTGGTAAAGCAGCCAACCGCAATTCATCCAATAATTTTTCTACAGCATCTACATTCTTAGCCATTTTGTTGGAAAGGCTTAGTTCTGCCCAGCTTTTATAACCTAAAAGTTTGGCTTGTTGTTTTCTTAAGGTAAGGATTTCTTCGATAAGTGGGTTGTTGTTCTTCTTTCCTTGGCTAGCTCTTTGTACATATGCCTTATAGACAATTTCTCTTAGCGACCTTTTTTTAGCATGAGTAATGAATGGTATATAGCTAGGGATGTCAAGTTTTAATCGCCAGGGACCAGTTTCATATGTCGGAGATTGTTTTTGCTCGTAAAGATCACCTGCATCTTTTGCCTCTTTAGCTAGTGCCTCAAGGATACGCTTTGGCAATCCATCAACGTCGGACTTTTTTGTAAGCACTAGGCTCCATTGTTGAGTTGCATCGAGAAGATTGTTGCTGAAGTTGGTACTTAATTCAGCAAGCCTTTCTGTAGCTGAGTTGAATTCCGACTGAGTTTTGCCTTCTAGTCCAACTCCACGATGTTTCATTGATAAAAGCTCAGATTCAAGAATTCTTCTTTGTACCTTGTCTAGAAATTTGTTATTTTTATTATTTAGTTTAGTAAGGGCATTGTATATTACCTTGCTTTGACCAAGACGGTTTAAGAGGCGAACTACCTCAGGCTGTTGTTCTGAAAAAACTTTCCTTAGCTCTTTTGTATTTGAGACACCATTAAGATGGGAGATAACTCCCCATGTCCATTTAATTCTTTCTGAAAGCTGATAGATTGGATTCATTATCTCTTCCCAAGTTAACTTGTTATTAATTTCTAAGAGCTTGCGGAAATTATTTTCTATTTTCGTTAGGTCTTTATGAAATTCTTTAAGTAGTATAGGTAGCTCTTTTTCAATAGTTTCGGGTGTTATGTATTGGTAGTTTGGTATGCCATGGCCTACTAGAACTTTTTGTAGCTTTTCAGGAGAATCTTTTTTAGACATTTTTAGGCAATATGTAGGCTTTGAGAAAGAGCTATGAGGCTGCTACTAAGTAATTTGTCTGACAAGACATTTGTAGAAGCTTTATACAGGTCAATTGCAATGCGGGGCCAGAAGCCAATCATAAGAGTAGGAATTACAAGGCTAAGTCCAATTAATAACTCTCTAATGTTCATATCATCAATCAATGCTAATGCTGGTATTCTTGGACCAAAGAATACTCTGCGACACATTGATAATAGATAAATTGGTGTTAAGACAAGACCTATAGCTGCAATGAATATTGCGAGAGACCTAAAAGTTGAAGTAAAAAGCTCTTGACTTGTTATCCCTAGAAATACAGTGATTTCACTTATGAACCCGCTCATGCCTGGCAAGGCAAGCGACGCTAGTGAGCTAGTTAAGAAAAAGGCAAATGTGATCGGAAGGGCTTTCGCTACTCCACCCATATTTGGTATTGAAAGTGTTTTTGTCCTTTGGTAGAACGTTCCTGTTATAAAAAACATAGCGGCAGCAATCAATCCATGGCTTATCATTTGAAGCATTGCTCCACTTATTCCAAGTGCATTAATTGCCCCAATTCCTAGGAGTACAAAACCCATATGACTTACTGAGCTGCATGCAATACGGCGTTTTACATTGTCTTGTGCAAACGCATTTAGGGCGCCATAGATAATATTTACTATCCCAATAACAATTAGAGCAGGAGCTAATTGGATATGTATTTGAGGAAGCATTTGAACATTAAATCTTATAAGAGCATATCCACCCATTTTCAGCAGGACTCCTGCTAAGAGCATTGAGACCGGAGCATTAGCTTCTCCATGTGCGTCTGGTAACCAGGTGTGTAATGGGAAGATCGGAAGTTTTACTCCAAAGCCAATCAAGAATCCTAAGTAGCAAAGTAAGCCAAAACTTCCATTTGGAGAAAGTTCAGTTAATTCACTCAAGTTAAGAGTAAATGTTGAGCCTGAAAAGGCTAGTGCAAGGCCGCTAATAAGTATTAGCAATGAGGCTAATGCTGTATAAAGAATAAACTTAGTTGCTGCATATAGACGTCTAGAACCTCCCCAGATAGCAATTAATAGGTAAACAGGGACGAGCTCTAATTCCCATGAAAGAAAAAACAGCAGAAAATCCTGTGATAGGAATACTAGAGCTTGTGCAGACGCCTGAATTAGCAACAACGAGAAATAGAGCTTAGATTTGCTTTTTATCTCCCAGCTCGCAGCAGCAGAGAGAAGTGTAATCACTCCACTAAGTATTACTAGAGGAGCTGAAATCCCATCAACTCCAAGAGACCATTCAAGACCAATTGGCTGAATCCAACTAAAACGTTCAACTAATTGAAGACCTCCATCTTGCCTATTAAAATATTTTGTAAAGACGAAAAGTATCAATAAGAAATCTGCAAAAAGTATCGAGATTGCAAGGTTTCTTGGTGATTCGGAAGAGTTTTTTTCATCCCCCGGCAAAATTTGCATTAAAAGCGCCCCAGCTGCTGGTAGCAGCACGATGAGCGAAAGCCATGGAATGGTTGCTTGGGACGCAGCCGATATGGGCAGATTGGCGTCCATGGTGGCAAGTGAGACTAGATGAATTTATCAGCTCCTGGTCCTTTGCTGGGTAATTTTACCCAGTTGTGTATGGCTGCCAGTGGCTTCCTGTTGTCTGGAGGCTAAGAACAGGAGCCCTGCTGGCTACACCAGCAGCTTCCCATGCCTTAACCATAGCCTGACTTACTGTTCGTCCGGCACTTTCTGGGCATAGAGCAAGAAGACTTGGTCCTGCGCCACTTATTACACAGCCCCAAGCCCCTGATTCTATTGCGGCTTCCCTAACAGCTAATCCTCCTTTGATTAGCCTCCATCTGTATGGTTCATGAAGCCTGTCATGCATTCCATCTGCAATTAAGTCCCCATTGCCGGTCCTCAGTCCCTGTAGAAGAAGAGTTAACGCACCAAGATTTACTACTGAGTCCTCAATTGGAATTGTTTTTGGCATTGCTCGTCTTGCTTCGCTAGTGCTTAAACGAATTGAAGGAATCGCAACCACGGCTTTTACTGAATTCGACCATTCGCATCGAACAACTCTCCACCTATCAGAAAACGCCTTTGCGGTGATGCATAGTCCGCCCAGTAGGGATGGAACGACATTGTCAGGATGTCCCTCGATATCTATTGCCAGTTCTAATAGTTTTTCTTTCTTCAATGGGTTCCCTATTAGTGCATTAGCACCAACAAGACCAGCAACTATTGCTGTTGCACTGCTTCCTAATCCTCTTGCTGGCGGGACAGCGAGCCTTACACGAGCTTGTAACCCAAAAGGCTCTTGCCTCGCTGTTTTCCAGACTCTTTGCGCGGATTTATAAACAAGGTTCTCAGGGCCTCCTCGGAGATGACTTCCTTCGCTACCTTCAATAATTAGTTCAAACCTTTCGCCATCCCCTTCGACCCTTTGCATCTCAAAGCGATTGTTGAGATCGAGAGCTGCGCCTAGGCAGTCAAAACCTGGCCCAAGGTTGGCTGTAGTAGACGGAACGTCCACTAAAACTTTTTGACCAATGCGCGGTTGCGCCATTCTCGTTTATCTTTCAGCCCATCCTCCCACTTTGATAAGCCATTTTGTGGGCTTTACATGCGGCACTAAAGAGTCCTAATTCTTGATCGATCAAGGCTGTGACAGGGATACCCTTCAAAAACTCAGTGAAACGTCCTTTATTGCGAAGCGCTTCTAGAAAAGTTTTAGATCTAAGCCCATCTATTTGCTTGGGAGTAGTGCCACCACTCAGCCAAAGGCCCGAGTAGCAAAGTTCGTGTAAGGCAATATCGCCTACAGCTGATCCATAGGCACTTAGCCATATCCTTAGGGCCTTTTTCATCAAGGGATCACCTTTTTTGGCAGCATGTGAGGCAAGAGAAGGTAGATCTGATTGGCTATTAATATGAGATTTCTCGGAATTCCAGATTGTTGCAACCTCATGAAGTGGGTGTGAAACATTGGCTTTTTTAGTGAGAATCCACTTGGCAATATTTCCTAAACCAGTTCCACTAACTATTCGCTCAACGGACAGACGATCTATGTTAAGGTCTTCTTTTATCCATTTAGATAATTCCCATTCCTCTTGATTACGAGGGGCAAACTCGACATGCCCACCTTCACTAGGAAGAGCTATTACTCCCTCATTTGTTCTTAAACCTCTCGCTATTCCTAGTCCTGTGCCTGCCCCAACAATTGTAAAAACACCTTTGGAAAGCCTTTGCTTTTTATTAGACTGAATTTCAATTATTTGATCTTGGTTTAGGAAATCTAGGCCATAAACTAGAACTTCAAAATCATTTATTATCTCAATATCATCAACTTCAGAAGTCTTGCATATTTCTTCTAAGTCTAATTTCCATGGAAGGTTTGTTATTTTTACTGATTCCCCTTCTAATCGCCCTGCCACTGCAAGGCAACCATGACTGGGCTTCGTAATCTCAGGAGGTATATTCTGCACAAAGTGAGAAATAACTTCCTCCAGTGAAGACCAGTCAGAAGAAAAATACTTCTTCCTATATTTTTGAATAGGGACAATGTCCCATTCATATATGGCAAGAAGTATTTTTGTCCCTCCAATGTCACCAGCCAGAAGGTTTAACTTTTTATTCATGCTTGCAAGTTAGCTAAAACGTTTTAGAAAATCAATATCTAATTGGTCTCTATGTATTTTCTTTGGAATTTCTTTTCGGACACTTTGGAGTAGATCTACTGTTAATTTGTTTTGATATTTCCCAGTCTTGAAATTTCTTTGTCCATTAACTTTCTGAAGTTTTCTAGTTTCATTCCACCTAAATCTTCGCCTCCTAAAGTCCTTACTGCTATTAGATTTTTGTTTTCTTCCTCGTCTCCAATGATCAATAGGAATGGTATTTTTTGTAATGTATGCTCTCTAATTTTAAAACCTATTTTCTCATTGCGTAAATCAATGTTTACTCTGTAGCCAGAATTCTTCAGCTTGCTAAGCAGTTTTTGGCAATACTTAGAATTCCTATCTGTAATTGACATTATCATTATTTGTATAGGTGCTAGCCAGACGGGGAACCTGCCTGCATAATGTTCAATTAAAATTCCTATAAATCTTTCAAATGAGCCCAGGATTGCTCTATGTAACATTACAGGGTTCTTCCTACTATTGTCTTCTGCAATATAAGTTGCACCTAGCCTTTCTGGCATGGAAAAATCTACTTGGATAGTCCCACATTGCCATACTCTTCCAAGGCAATCTCTTAGAGAAAATTCAATTTTAGGCCCATAAAAAGCTCCTTCGCCTGGGAGGAGCTCCCAGTTAAGACCTTTTGCTTCAAGAGCATCTGAGAGGGCTTTTTCAGATTTATCCCAAATCTGCTCACTGCCAACTCGTTTATCAGGTCTTGTAGATAATTTTATGAGTATTGAATCAAAGCCAAAGGCCTTGTAGACTTTAAATACTAGATCAATAAAATTAGATACTTCTTCTTGAATTTGTAATTCTGTGCAAAAGATATGTGCATCGTCTTGTACAAAATTTCTGACTCTCATTAACCCATGCAATGCTCCAGATGGTTCGTTTCTGTGGCATGAACCAAACTCGGACAACCTTAGTGGGAGATCTCTATAGCTCTTAAGATTTCTATTGAAGACTTGTATGTGGCAAGGACAGTTCATTGGCTTTATTGCATACTCTCTATTCTCTGATGTTGTTGTAAACATTTCATCTTTGAATTTGTCCCAATGACCAGATTTCTCCCATAGAGTCCTATCAACTGCTTGAGGTGTTTTTATCTCTTCGTAGCCATTAGCTTGCAATTCATTTCTTATATATGTTTCTAGAGTTTGATATATACTCCAGCCTTTAGGGTGCCAAAATATCATTCCTGGAGACTCCTCTTGAGTATGAAATAGGGACATCTGCTTGGCTATTTTTCGATGGTCTCTCTTTTCGGCCTCTTCTATCATTTCCAAGTGTTTTCTTAGTTCCTTAGTTGATGACCATGCTGTTCCATAGATTCGCTGTAGCATTTCATTTTTAGAATCCCCTCTCCAGTAAGCTCCAGAGACCTTCATTAATTTGAAGTGTTTAAGATGTCTTGTATTGGGGACATGTGGTCCTCTGCACATATCAACATACTCTTGATGATAATAGAGCTTTATTTCCTCATCTCTAGGGATTTCATTTACTATATCTATTTTATAATTTTCGTCCCTTTCTTTAAAGGTTCTTAGCGCTTGTTCTTTTGTCACTACTTTTACGATAATTTCATAATTTAGTTTTATTAGCTCTTCCATCCTTTCTTGGATGGAGATTAAATCATCAGGAGTAAATGCCTTTTTGTAGGCGATATCATAATAAAATCCATCTTTTATTACTGGGCCTATTGCCATTTTTGCTGTTGGATATAATTGTTTGACTGCGTGGCCAACAAGATGAGCACAAGAGTGTCTTATTGTTTCTATTCCTTCCTGATCCCTAGATGTAATTATATTGACTACAGCATCATCTTTAATTGGGATGCAGGTATCGATTAAATTACCATTAACTTTTCCCGCAACTGCAGCTTTAGCAAGTCCTGCCCCAATGCTTTCAGCAACTTCCATAGTAGTAACTGGATCATTGAACTTCTTCTGACTTCCATCAGGCAGGGTAATTAGTGGCATGGCTGATTATTTAAGTTATTGATTAGTGGGTTGGCTTAGGGTGATAAGAACCCTAGAGCTTTGCGAACTCGATAAAGTGTATTTTGAGCGGTTTCTTCAGCTTTGTTTTTACCTTTATTCAGGATAAGGTATAAATCTTCTGGGTTCTCTCTTAGTTTTTTATACTTTTCTTGGATTGGCTCTAGTGCAGAGATAGTCGCGTCAGTAAGAAGGGGTTTGAATTTCCCCCAACCCATTTCCGAACATTCTTTTTGTGCCAGATCTTGAGTTTTATTTGTAAGAATTGCATAGATACCTAGTAAATTCTCTGCTTCGGGGCGCTCCGGATTACCAAATTCGAGACCCATGTGGGGATCTGTTTTGGCACGTTTAATTTTTTTGCGGACTAACTCAGGTGGATCTAGAAGATTAATTCTACTGCTTTCATTTTCATCGCTTTTACTCATTTTTCTTTGACCATCACTAAGACTCATGATTCGTGATCCCATTTTTAGGATCAAGGGTTTAGGAACCTTAAGGATGTTGTTTTCCTTATTGCTTCCAAATCTTGCATTGATGCGTTGTTGGGCGATGTCTCTTGCTAGCTCAAGATGTTGTTTTTGATCTTCTCCAACAGGTACAAAATCTGCGTCATAAAGGAGAATGTCAGAAGCCATTAGAACTGGGTAATCAAGAAGCCCTACAGATACATTTTCTCCTTGCTTAATAGACTTTTCTTTGAACTGGATCATTCTTTCTAACCAGTTCAAAGGAGTAACACAATTCAGTAGCCAGCAGAGCTCACTATGAGCGCTGATATGGCTTTGGACAAAGATCGTGCATTTAGAAGGGTCAATACCGCACGCTACATAGAGAGCTGCTGTTGAGAGGGTGTTTTCAGCAAGTCTTTTGGGATCATGTGGGGTCGTTATTGCATGAAGATCAACTACGCAGAAGAATGTTTCATGGTTTTCTTGCAGTGCAGTCCAATTTCTTATGGCGCCTAGCCAATTGCCAAGATGAAGTGATCCAGTGGGTTGTACACCGGATAGAACGCGAGGGCGCTCCATCTTTTAGCCCTCTTTAGGAGTGCTTTTTACTTGATCTTCTATCTGGGTGTTTTTGGGAGTGCCAGATTCCTGCTCTTCAATTTTCAAAGAAGGGCTTTCAATGCCTGATTCTTGTTGAGGAATATCATCTTCTTTTAAAATTTCTTCTTCAGGAGGAGGAGATTCTTGTGATTCTTGATGAGAATTTTTAGGTTGTGGTTTGTCAGGTCTTGCAAAAGGATTAGGTTTGTTTTCACCTTTCCTTGGATTATTAAAACCACCTTTTCTAGAAAAGTTAGAGCTCTCGTCTCTTCGCCCAACTTTGTGTTGGTCTTGAGATTTGGATAGCTCTAGTACTTCATCAAGTTTTCCTTCTTCAAGCATTTGTCCCAAAGTCCTTAGGGAAAATCCCAGAACTGCAACTGTAGAACGAAGGTTGAAGGCTTCTTGAAGTGCACGAGCAGAGCGCATTTCATTATCGCTAAGGCGAATTTTAAATCCACCTCCATCTCTATTGCCAGGACCCCGCCCTCCTCGGAATCCGGCTTGTCGGTTTTCTCGAGAGCCGTAAGAGTTCCTTTCTCTTTGCTGCGGATCGCTGTATGAATCCGTCATTGTGTTGCTTTTGCTTATGCCAAATTGTTGCTCATACTAGGGGCAAATGTCGAATAATTTTCACCCTCGGGTACGGATTTGGTATTGGGAAACCTTAAAAACCTCTTTCTGAAAGCTTTGAAAATCTTTTGTTGATTTTTTTGCTCGTTTGTGACCTTCTTCAAAGAGTGGGGCAAATATAATTTGCCTTTGGCGTTAATTGAGCTAAGAAGAATGAAATACCCTTAGGCGAAGTGAAATTTCTATCTCTGCCTTCCGCTCCTTTTGCACCTTCTTTAAATCATCTTGGCAAATGGGCACTATTGCTTGGAACTTTGTTGTTTGGTCAATGGTTTTTCAATGATGTTGTTCATATACCTGGAGGTGGGTTAGGACTTCTCTTTGCAGGTGCAGGTTTTTGGTGGCTATCCAAGCCTTTGGTTGCAAAATTTGAGGCACCCATAACTATTCAAGGATGGGTTAGAAAATGTGAGGAGGTCTTGAAAGATTTCGAAGAACTAGATGAGGATTCCTCTCCCCAGCAAATTAATCAGCGAGCTTTGCTTCTTAAGCAAATAACAGAAAGGTCGGGTCCTCAAGATATTGCTTTGGTTACTTCTATTGGAGGATCTCTACCGGAGAAAGACTCTTTTCAGAAAGGGTTTGCCCCTCTTTCTACTCTCACTTTTTCCTGGTCAAGTCCTTTGCCATTGGCAGATGAAGCATGGCTATGGCCAGATGAGTTGCATCAGAAGGATGTTGTTCTGTATTTCTTGCCTTTGCCATTAAGGGCTGCCGATCTTCTTTGGCTTGAAAATGTTCCCAACTCACAGCCCTCGTGGATTGTTGTTACCTGGAAGGATTCTGAAGCATGGTCTGATCAGCTAAAAACACTTCAAGCTCAATTACCTCATAGATGGACTGGTCGTGTTATTAGGTTGTCAGAAAGCGAGGTGCAGGATTCAGTTCAAAGAGCATTGCTTCCGGTTAGAGATTGTTTGGAGAATTCCAAAAAGAATCTCGAGAACACTAAACATAGATTGCTTTCAAAATTACATTCCACTTGGCAGGCAGAACTAGAGAATCTTCGTCGAGAACGCTTCAGAAGCATCCAAAAGAGAACACAATGGATGGTTGCAGGGGCTGTTTTTGCTTCTCCAGTCCCCTCTACAGATTTACTCGCTGTTGCCGTAGTGAATGGATTAATGATTAAGGAGATGACAAAAATATGGTCATGTCCTTGGAAACCAGAAGTCATGCAAATAGCTGCTCGTCAACTGGCTGGCGCAGCAATTGCACAAGGTGTTGTTGAATGGAGTGGCCAAGCTTTGATCTCTGCATCCAAATTAGATGGGGGGAGCTGGGTGGCTGCTGGCACACTTCAGGCTCTTAATGCAGCTTATTTAACTCGTGTTGTAGGTAGATCAATGGCAGATTGGCTCGCCTTAAATAGTGGTGTAGAAGAGCCTGATCTCGAGGCCTTGAAGTTGAAGTCATCTGAATTGGTTGCAAATGCCGCTGAGAAGGAACGAGTCGATTGGTCCGCTTTCCTAAAGCAATCAAGAGATTGGCTTAGTGAAAGGGCAATACCATTGGCCTTTAATTCCTGAAAACATCTAATACTTTCAAAAAATCGATTATTGCCCAAAATGCTCAATAAGAGCTTTTTGGCAACCTAAGCTGGTCCATAATCATTTATTGAATTTTTAATAGTACTTTTGGGCTCCCTTCTCTCTAAAAGAAAAATTTTCACAGGGCTGTTTTTGTTGTCGTTTACCCTTCTAGTCGCTTGTGGAAGAACGATGAGAGGAGTAAGTAGAAGCGTTGATGACAATAAACCACTTGTCTTGACTACATTTACTATTCTTGCTGATATGGCGAGGAATGTTTCAGGTGATCTAATTAGAGTCAGGTCAATAACAAAGCTCGGAGCTGAAATTCATGGATATCAACCTACTCCTAGTGATTTAGTTAAAGCCTCTGGAGCAGATTTGATTATTGAGAATGGTCTTGGACTAGAGCTTTGGGCTCAAAAGTATGTTGCTGCTGCTGGAAATATTCCTAAGGTCATTCTTAGTGATGGGATAAACCCCTTAATGATTGAAGGTGATGCTTATGCAGGAAAACCTAATCCACATGTCTGGATGTCGCCTAGTAAAGCAATAGATTATGTCGATAAGCTTGTTGAGGCATTTATTATTCTTTATCCGGAAGGAAGGAATACATTTTTGAAAAATGGCTCTAAATATAAGCAGAAGCTTCATGCTCTTGATGCAGAGCTGCGTTCTTCTCTTTCCTCAATACCAAAGGAAAGAAGGATATTGGTCACTTGTGAAGGAGCTTTTAGTTATTTAGCTAAGGATTACGGTATGGATGAGGCGTATTTATGGCCTGTAAATGCAGAAAGTCAAGTGACTCCTAGGAGGATGCTTAATTTGATTAAGACTGTAAAAGCAAGGCAGGTACCAGCTATTTTTTGCGAGAGTACTGTTAGCTCTAAAGCTCAACGTGAGGTCGCCAAGGCCAGTGGCTCAAGTTTTGGAGGTATTTTTTACGTTGATTCTCTTTCAGAAGAGTCTGGTCCAGCACCTACCTTGCTTGAATTAATGCGCCATAATGTGTCGTTAATTGTGGATGGGCTTACAGTTAGGGGTGAACTTGAGAACGCTACAAAACCCATAGATGATTTATAAAAATGAAGAATACTTTTCGTGGTTCTCCATCAGATGAATTTTTGAGAATAGAAGCAGATCAACTATGTGTTGATTACAACGGAATGGTCGCGCTTTATGACGCAAGCCTCGACTTAAGAGCGGGATGTATTTGTGGCCTTGTTGGAATGAATGGAGCAGGTAAATCTACTTTTATTAAAGCACTTATGGGTTTTGTAAGGCCCTCAAGAGGGAGCATTAAAATTAATGGTCTCCCTTTGCATAGGGCACAACGAGAACAATCTGTTGCCTATGTTCCTCAAAATGAAGGAATCGATTGTTCGTTTCCTGTGAGTGTTTGGGATGTTGTCATGATGGGCCGTTATGGCTCTATGAATCTTATGCGGGTACCAAGAGAGTCAGATAGGAAGGCTGTGCACCATGCGCTTGAAAGAGTTGAGTTATCTCAATTGCGAAATAGGCCTATAGGAACACTTTCTGGTGGACAAAGGAAAAGGGCTTTTTTAGCGAGAGCTATTGCGCAGCGAGCGTCTGTTCTTTTACTTGATGAACCATTTAGTGGAGTTGATATTCGGACAGAAAAGATGATGGCAGAATTATTTAGACAATTTAAACAAGAAGGGAGGTCAATATTGATATCTACCCACGATCTGAGTCATGTTAGAGATTTTTGTGATTTGGTTGTTTTGATAAACAAAACTGTTTTAGCCTATGGAAAGACTTCAGAGATATTTACCCCGGAAAATCTCACGATGACTTTTGGAGGGATGCCTCCAGATTTGCTTTCGGGCACATCATCACTAGATCAATAAATTAGATGAGCGATATTTTTTCTTCGTTAGCGATATTCTCCTGGTTGACTGAACCATTAAGCCATGAATTTATGCGCAGGGCTCTTTTAATTAGTGCCGTTGTTGGAGGGGTTTGTGGTCTTCTTTCCTGTTATATGACTTTGAAGGGTTGGGCCTTGATGGGAGATGCTGTCTCTCATGCTGTTATGCCAGGTGTGGTTGTTGCTTATGCGCTTGGCTTGCCATTCTCTATTGGTGCATTTGTCTTTGGAGTTGGATCTGTTGCTCTTATTGGATTTATAAAGCAGAAATCTCGTGTCAAAGAAGACACTGTTATTGGACTAGTTTTTACAGGTTTTTTTGCTCTTGGCTTAGTACTTGTCTCAAAGATCAAGAGCAATATTGACTTGATGCATATTCTTTTTGGAAGTCCTTTGGGGATATCTAATGAAGACCTTCGGCAAACGCTAATAATTGCTGTGATTGTTCTATTGGTTCTTGTTGTTTTCCGAAGAGATTTGATGCTTTATTGCTTTGATCCAACGCACGCACGATCAATAGGGATAAATACAGGTTTACTGCACTATTTGTTATTATCTTCTTTGTCCCTAACTGCTGTTGTAGGCCTTCAGACAGTTGGGATTATCCTTGTTGTAGCAATGCTTATTACGCCTGGTGCAACTGCTTATTTATTAACTGATCGCTTTGATCGAATGACCTTTCTGGCAATTAGTAGCAGTGCCTTCTCAAGTGTTTTAGGCGTTTACATTAGTTTTTGGTCTGATATTGAGACTGGTGGAGCTATCGTTCTTGTTCAAACTTTTCTTTTCCTGATAGCATTTTTGTTTGCGCCTAGGTATGGAATTTTGATGAATAAAAATGTTTCTGCTTAATAGTTATGGAAGTATCGAATATTACCAGTAAAAAAGACTCTTTATCAAAGGATATTTCTTGGCCATGGTGGCCTCTCCTTCCTTTATATCCATATGGCCGTAGGAAAACTCTGGTTAAAGAATTGATCCCTGAAAGTATATGGAGCTTTGAGCAACTTCAAGGGCTTTATTACGTAGCAGTTCCAGTTCGATTAACAGTTGTAAAAGTAACTGGTGGTTTAATGCTTTTTAATCCGCTGCCCCCAACAGAAGAACTCCGGAAAAACATTTCTGTATTGGAGGATTCACATGGACCTGTCCTGACAATTGTTCTTCCAACTGCTTCAGGCCTTGAGCACAAGATTTCCTTACCTGCCCTTTCTAGAGCTTTCCCTGAGGCTGAGATTTGGATTTGTCCAGGTCAGTGGAGTTTTCCTGTTAACTATCCTCTTGATTGGTTAGGTATTCCAGAGAAAAGGGCAAAGATTTTGCTTAAAGATGGGTGTCCACATGAAGATCTTTGTTCATGGATTTCATTGGGGCCTTTGGATATTGGATTAGGGAGGTTTCAGGAGGTGGCTTGTTTTCATAAGCCTTCAGGGTCCGTATTGGTAACAGATGCTTTAGTTGGTATTTCTAAAGATCCTCCAGAAATTTTTGATATTGATCCAACACCATTGATTTTTCATTCAAGAGACAGAGGAGATGAGCCTTTGTTGGATTCTCCCGAGGCGCGTAAAAAGGGTTGGGCTCGTTTGGTTCTGTTCGCTTCTTTTTTACGACCAGCTTTGCTTGATATCCCTCCTGTTTTAGATGTAATGCGCTTTGCTTTTAGGCCTGCTTTGCTTAGCCCTAAGTCCCATTTTGGTGTTTTCCCCTTCTCATGGAGAGATGGCTGGGAAAATTCCGCTAATGAGTTGCTTGGAGAGAATAAACCTCGTTTGCAAATCGCACCTGTTCTGGAACGTTTGGTCTTTCCAAGAGCAAAAGAAACTATCTTTAATTGGCTAGATGAACTTAGGGAAATAGATGGAATTAAGTGGCTGATTTCCTCACATTACAATGCCCCACTTGAATTTAATTCAAGGGTTTTGGATGAGTTCAAGACTGAAGTTACTATGAGGACTTGGGCATCATCAGAAGGTAATTGGAGCTTCCTAGGTAGTGTTGATACCGCTCTTTTAAAAATAGGAGTTGTCCCTAATGATCCTTTGAAAGAATTTAAAGATCGAGATCGTCTGGGTTAACTTCCATCGCTTCGTCAGCAAATAGTGATTCCTCAAGCTCCATGCGCTGTTCCATTTGACGTAGAAAATATCCAGTCATCATTGCTGATGCGAGCATGTTTGCCAGGTTGTCTCGGCTTGCTGTGACTTTTACATCAAATTGATCACTCGGAATCATTCCAAGAAGACCTTGTACGTTGTGCCTAATAATTTCTTGAATATCCCCACTTGCAGATTTGGCAACTCTTTGCAGTACGTCAGGAGATTGCTCCTGGAGGTATTGCACAAGGCCATTGTAATCATGGCCATCACTACTATCTGTGGTTATGAACTCCGGGTTTATCATCCCAGTTTGTTCTTTTCACTTATAAGACCTTAGACCACTGAGGGGAGAACCTCAAGCTAAGTTTTGATCGGAGAACCGAATTGGACCAAACTTTTGCAATGGCCAATATCTCCAAACAGCTGTGCCAATAACATTTTCTTCGGGTAAAGGCCCCCAAAGATGTGAGTCAAGACTGTTGTTCCGATTGTCACCTAGAACCCATAGCTGATGCTCTGGGATTCTGATTACTTCCATTTCATAGTTGATAGGGCTGTCTCTCCAAATTTCTTTGACTAATTCACCATTCCGAAATAATTGCCCATTTTGAATTTCGATTTCGTCACCGGGAAGGCCTACCACCCTTTTTATAAGAGCGGAATTTTTGTCGTACCCAGCTTCTAAAAGTCTTGCGGGAGGGTGAAAAACTACAACACTACCTATCTTTAAGCTTTTATTCCTTCTTCTATAGATTCGAGGCGTTATCTTTTCGACCAGGATTCGATCTTGAATTTGTAATGTTGGGAGCATAGAGCCTGAGGGGATCCATCTAGGCTCAAGAATTTGCCACCTGACAATAAGAGCTATCACTAGCCAAAGGAATAGGTTTTGCCAAGAAATACCAGCTTTTTTTTTTGTTGGTGTTGTGTTGGTGGACATAGGAAATATTCTGACCGAGTCTTGAAGAGACTTCTTATCAGAGAATCGTATTAGTTGGGGGTTAAGTCCTGTCTATAGCAAAGGCCAATTTTTATTTTTCCTTGAAATTGCTAAAAGCTTTTCATGCAAAAGGGTTGCGAGATGTGGTTCTTTGTCCTGGAAGTCGATCGGGCCCTTTAGCGCTTGCCGCAGGTGCTCTTGCTAATGGTGAACTTTTAAAGCTCCAGAACTCTATTGATGAGCGTTCAGCAGCTTTTTTTGCACTTGGTCGTAGTTCCTCACAAGGCGTTGCCCCAGCGGTGATTACTACCTCAGGAACTGCCGTCGCAAATCTTCTTCCTGCAGCTGTGGAGGCTGATAGGTCTTGTCAACCTTTATTGCTTTTAACCGCAGATCGCCCTAATAGATTAAAGGATTGCGGAGCTAATCAAACTGTAAATCAGGAGGATTTTCTTCGTTCTGTTTGCAGGGGTTTTTTTAGCGGGCCTCCTGAAGGAGCGCATTTTCTTTCAGAGGAAGCTTTGGACTCATTAGTTAATGAAGCTTGGGAGAATGCTCATTGCTTGCCAGGACCCGTCCACATTAATTTCCCTTTCGAGGAGCCTTTGCACGCTTCTAGGGTTCAGCAGGTAAAAATATTTTCCGGGTGGACGCCTACTTCTGATCGGGGTGATTTCAATTCGTTTGGAGAGGGAAATGTTTTACTTTCAAAGAAAACTTCTCGGTCTTTTCCTGCTTTGGACCCATCACGCCCAGGCTTAATCGTGGCTGGGCCATGGCAAGGATTAAACCAAAACTTGTCTGGGTTTAAGAATGCACTTTCTAGGTGGCAGAGTATTAGTGGTTGGCCAATATTTGCGGATCCCCTTTCTGGAGTCTCATTTGATCAACAAGGATTAATTCACTCATGGGAGCTTTTAATACCTTTTGTCTTTAATTTATATGATTTCCAAATTCAAATCTTGCGCCTTGGGCCAATGCCTGCGAGTAGGAATCTTGAACGATGGTTGAGTGAAGTTGATTCTAAGCAGGTTTTAATTACAGAAGGAAACTTTAGGAATTTAGATCCATTAGGGCTTTCTTCCCAGTGGGATGGCGGGCTGTTGCAGTGGGTTGAATTAATTGAGAAATCTAATCAGATTGATTTTGTGCAGAACCAAAATCATCTTTTTATGAAGGATTTTGGATCCCTTGATCTTGTCGCTCAAGATTGGTTGGATGACCAACTACCTCTAAAAGGACCTGTTAATGAGCCTTCTTTGGCTCGATGGCTTCCTCGTCTATTGCCAAAAGGTTTTTCAGTAATGCTTGCTGCGAGTAGCCCCGTTAGAGACTGGATAAAGTTTGCGGGTAAAGGATCACAAAATAGGCGATGTTTTGGGTTTCGTGGGGCTTCTGGGATTGATGGAACTCTTTCATTGGCTCTAGGTCTTTGTGCAGAAGAACGTATTTTCTTGGTAACAGGAGATCTCGCTCTTCTCCATGACACAAATGGATGGTTGATGACTAATGCTGAAGACCACTTTCTGATTATCTTCTTGATAGATAACCGAGGTGGTGGGATCTTTGATCAACTTCAACTAGAAACTGATCCAAGGAGTGATTTTCACCTTCTTTTTGCAATGCCTCAAGAAGTAGACCATGCTTTAATTGCATCAGCCCACTCAATACCCTCTAGAGAGGTATCTTGCCTTGAGGATTTGAATTCTTCACTTGACTGGGCATTTGCTCAGAAGAGCAATGTTTTATTAAGGGCATCAACTTGTCGCGAAACGGATGCTGTTCTAAGAAGAAATCTTGCCAAAGGATTAGTTCAGTTTTTAGAAAAGATTCCCAAAGATAGTTTGTCTGATTTATAGTTTCAAGGTATGAACAGCTTGCTTGGAAAGGTTAATTGACTAGAAAAGTATTGCCCGGAAACATTTCTGTCGATTGGGATCCATGGCATGAATATAAGGATGTTTTTTTAGACAGATGTGTTGAGGGGATCGCACGCGTTGCAATAAATAGACCTGGAAAGAGAAATGCTTTTAGTCCTCGCACAGTTTCTGAGCTTTGCGATGCTTTTACCCGAATAAGAGACGATAAGGAAATAGGGGTTGTTCTATTTACTGGCGTCGGGCCAGCTGATGATGGAGGATACGCTTTCTGTTCTGGAGGGGATCAAACTGTCCGTGGGGACGGGGGCTATCTAGATGAAGGAGGTTTGGCTCGACTTAATGTTCTTGATCTTCAGAGAATTATTCGTAGTCTCCCTAAGGTTGTTATTGCACTTGTTGCTGGGTATGCCATTGGTGGTGGTCAGGTCCTTCATTTGCTTTGTGACCTTAGTTTGGCAGCTGATAATGCAGTGTTTGGTCAGACGGGCCCTAGGGTTGGAAGCTTTGATGCAGGTTTTGGTGCTGGATATTTAGCGAGAGTCGTTGGTCAACGTAAGGCCAGAGAGATTTGGTTTTTGTGCCGCAAATACGATGCAAAGCAAGCTCTACAGATGGGCCTAGTAAATAAAGTTGTTCCTATTGATCAGCTTGAGAGTGAGGGTATTAACTGGGCAAAGGAGATTTTGCGGAATAGTCCTACTGCTATTCGTTGTTTAAAGGCAAGCTTTAATGCTGAAACTGATGGCTTGGCGGGCCTGCAGGAGTTGGCTGGGCAAGCTACCCATCTTTTTTATCGGACAGATGAAGCGCTTGAGGGTAGAAATGCATTTCTTGAAAAAAGGGACCCTGACTTTTCAGATTCCGGCTGGCTTCCTTAATGTGGGTTGGCTCATGCATTTAGAGTTTTCGCTCTTTCCCAAGATTTGAAATGCGCTTGCTTTTTGCGGCTGCGGAATGTGCACCGATGGTCAAGGTTGGGGGAATGGGTGATGTTGTTGGAGCATTGCCCCCTTTCCTTGCAAATCTTGGACATGACGTCCGCTTGATTATTCCAGGCTATGGAAAGTTGTGGAGTGAGCTTGATATTCCTAAGCAACCCATTTGGCGTGCTCAGACAATGGGGACAGATTTTGCTGTTTATGAAACTTTTCATCCGGAAAATGGGTTGCCTCTTTATTTAGTAGGTCATCCGGTTTTTGATCCGGAAAGGATTTATGGAGGTGAGGACGAAGATTGGCGCTTTACTTTTTTTGCAAGTGCCACTGCTGAATTCGCCTGGAACTGTTGGAAGCCTGAAGTCCTTCATTGTCACGATTGGCATACGGGAATGATTCCTGTTTGGATGCATCAAGATCCAGAGATCAGTACAGTTTTCACTATTCATAACCTTAAGTACAAGGGGCCTTGGAGGTGGAAGTTGGACAGGATTGCCTGGTGCCCTTGGTACATGCAGGGTGATCACACAATGGCAGCCGCACTTTTATATGCAGATCGTGTTAATTCTGTTTCACCTACCTATGCAAGGGAAATTTGCACATCGGAGTATGGAGAGATGCTTGAGGGTTTATTGAGCTATATCTCCGGCAAGCTCCGTGGAATTCTTAATGGGATTGATCAGGATAGATGGAATCCTGCTACTGATACTGCTCTTGCCGCTAATTTTGATTCCCAAGATGTTTTTGGACGTATTGCGAATAAGCGTCTACTTCAGAAGCGAATGGGACTTGATGTAAATCCAGATACATATTTGCTAGGGATGGTTAGTAGGCTTGTCGATCAAAAAGGCGTTGATCTTCTATTGCAGGTTGTCAAACGATTGCTTGCTTATACAGATTCTCAGATTGCAATTTTGGGAACTGGTGATAGATCTCTTGAGTCAGCTCTTTGGCAGCTTGCTATAGAACATCCAGGTCGTTTTGCAGTTTTCCTTACCTATGATGATGAGTTGTCTCGGCTGATTTATGGAGGAAGCGATGCCTTTTTAATGCCAAGTAGGTTTGAGCCTTGTGGAATTAGTCAATTGCTTGCAATGCGTTATGGCTCAGTTCCCGTAGTTAGAAAGGTTGGGGGTCTTGTAGATACTGTGACTCCTCATGATCCAGTTAACAATTCAGGTACTGGGTTCTGCTTTGATCGATTCGAGCCAATTGATTTATACACTGCCTTGGTTAGATCTTGGGAAGCCTTTCGCCATAAGGAAAGTTGGCATGCACTTCAAATTAGAGGCATGAAGACGGACTTTGGCTGGGAAAGGTCTGCTGATGAATATGATCAGATGTATAAGGATGTTTGCGGGATAAAAGAACCCTCTCCAGATGCTTCTGTAGTCGAAAAACTTTCTGTTGGACAAGCGGCTGATCCTGCTTTTGACAAATCAGATGGTTCTGATACTTAGTGACTTAATAGATCTTTGGGGTGAACCACATTTCCGTGGTTGTAGAAAAATGCACCAGCCTCTTGGAACTGTTTCTACAGATACAAGACTTTTATCACAAGGCGACTTTTTTATACCTTTGATAGGTGAGAAGTTTAATGGTCATGAGTTTCTTCTTGAGGCATCTGATAAGCGGGCCCAGGCTGCATTGGTGTCTTTTGATCATGCCTCCTTAGTCCCAGATGGATTTCTTCATTGGATTGTTGAGGATACTCTTATTGCCTATCAACAGTTGGCATGTCTCCACCGCTCAAAATTCAAGATACCTTTTGTGGCTGTTACTGGCTCCGCAGGTAAAACCACAACAAGAGAGATGATTGTCTCGGCTCTTCGAACATCAGGACTAGTATTGTCGAGTAGAGGAAATGAGAACAATGATATAGGAGTAGCTTATTCCTTAATGCAAGTGCATTCAGGCCACAAAGCTGCTGTTATTGAAATGGGAATGCGTGGGCTTGGAGAAATTAAGAGACTCTCTAAATGCACGCAACCCGACATCGCCGTAATTACAAATGTAGGTAATGCTCATATAGGTCGTCTTGGCAGTAGAGCTAATATTGCTATTGCTAAATGTGAGATCACTTCTTCCTTAAACCCAAAAGGAGTTTTGATAATCCCTGCGGGGGATCAACTTTTGGAGTCAACTCTTTCAAAGAGTTGGCATGGACGAACTGTTCGAGTCGCTCTTGCCGAAGGGATTGCTGAAAAGAAAAAGGGTTTAGATTATTTCGAACTTCCCCAACCTGATCTTGTTGGACACCCTGATTTCATAAAGCAAATTATGGAGGTAGAAGGGGACCTCTTTGATTTGCCATTGAGAGGAAGACATAATGCTCTGAATTTTATGCTTGCATTAGCGGTAGCAAAAGAGTGTGGTATTGATCGAACTCTCTTGCAAAAGCTCTACGTAAAGCTACCCGTTGGTAGGAGTCGAGAGATTCAAATTGGTGGAATAACTGTTTTAGATCAGACTTACAACGCTTCACCAGAAGCAGTGTTGGCCGCTTTGGACTTATTGGCTGAATATTCCGGGCGTCATTTTGCTGTTCTTGGTTCGATGTTGGAACTTGGCGAACAAAGTCACGCTTTACATGCTCAAGTAGCTAAAAAGACGGTAGATCTTTCTTTGGATGGATTAATTGTTCTCGCTGATGGTGTTGAAGCAGATGCGATGACAGAAGTTGCCAGTTGCCTTAATCGTTTTGTAGTAGTCAAGGATATTTCAGAGGCATATCATTATCTTTGTGTTTGGTTGAAGTCAGGAGATAATTTGCTTGTTAAGGGAAGCAGGAAGGTTGGTTTAGAAGAATTATTGATTCGATTAGAAAAGTTTAATAGTTAAGGTGGGCTTATTTTTATCCAGCTCTCTTTAATAAGTTGTTTCGACCTACTTATAGCTAGTGCGTTTGAAGGGACATTCTTGGTAAGAGTAGACCCTGCACCAACCGTTACATCTTGACCAAGAATGATTGGAGCAACAAGTACTGAGTTGGCTCCAGTTTTGCTTCTGTCTCCGATTGATGTTTTGTGCTTTTGCTTCCCATCAAAGTTAGCTGTTATTGTTCCTGCTCCAATATTTACTTCTGCCCCCAATTTTGTGTCACCTATGTAGCTGAGGTGATTTACTTTTGAAGACCTACCTATTTGACTGTTTTTTATCTCCACGAAGTTTCCTATCCTAGACCTATCACTCACATTTGAACCTGGTCGAAGATGTGAAAAAGGTCCTATAGAAACATCGTTTTCAACTGTTGATTCGGATATGACGGAATAAATAGCATTGACTCTTTTCCCGAGGGTTGAATTGTTCAGAAATGTCCCTGGTCCAATTCGACATGAATCCCCAATTATGCACTTCCCTCTTATATGGGTTTGAGGTTCGATAACAACATCTCTGCCAATTTTGCAGTTATCACTTATGGTGCAGCTTGATGGATGAATGAAGGTTACACCTTCATTCATCCAATGGTTTCGAATTTTGGATTGTAGATATTCTTCGCAGATTGATAGTTGTTCGCGGTTATTGATTCCATTCACTTCATTTGTATCTTCTACTTCAATGTGCCTTGATGATTCGAACATACCAATTGTATCTGTAATATAAAGTTCTCCTTGGGAGTTATTGTTATTTAGTTTTGGGAGAACTTTCCTGAGGCTTTGCCAATCAAAACAATAAATCCCTGAATTTATAAGATTGTTTTTCTTCTCCTCTTTGTTACAGTCACGATCTTCAACGATTCGTTTAACTAAGCCTTCCTCATTTGCAAATACACGTCCATAGCCGGTAGGGTTTTCTAGTAGTGCTGTGAGTAAAGTAACCGATGTTTTCTTTCTTCTATGTTCGGTAACAAGTTTGATTAGTGTTTCTGAACTCAATAATGGAACATCACCGTTAAGGACTAATAGTTCTCCTTTGAAGCTTTGAAGTACTTTGTCTAATTGTTTAACAGCGTGACCCGTTCCATTTTGAGGTTCTTGTAAGACGAACTCCAAATTTATATGATCTTTCATCTGCTTTTCAATCTGCTCAGCTTTATGGCCAACGATTACTAGTTGTCTGTCAGGGTTCAGTTGCTGACAACTTTTTAAAACCCTTTCAAGTAGGGTTGTGCCTCCAAGTGTTTGAAGGACTTTGGGAAGGGCACTTTTCATACGTGTGCCTTTGCCAGCAGCTAATACGGCGATGGCGAGCATATAAAAAAAAGCTTATTCGAGGAATCTAAGGGATCTTGACTCCTTAGGCGTTACTTCTTTAACCAGCGCCTCTGCCAAGAGCTAGTACTTTCTAATTCGCAGCTTTCTTGTTCCTGTTTTCTACGTTGCAAGATCCTAGTAGCAGTATCTATACCGCTTGGGTCCCGATAAGGAATTGCGGCACGAGTAAGTAGATGCTCCCTTTCCATATGGGTTAGTCGATGTAATTTTTGGTTTGTTTGAAGTAATAAATTGTTTTTCTTGTATCGAGTGGCAATCGTTCCATTACTCCATCTTTTTTTGTTGTTAGAGGGCGAGGATAAAGACAGTAATTCAAGCCCTTCTTCTTGGAGTGTGTTTCTTACAGCTGCAGCTGTGCAGTAGGTGACGAGCCGACCATCGGGAGCAAGTTTCTTGGAAATACTTCTAAGAAATTCTTTGGTCCATAGTTCCGGACAATGTTTTGGAGAGAAGGGATCAAGCATGATCAGGTGAAAATTAATGTCTTTAGGCAGACGGCTAATGCACTGCCTCGCATCTCCCCAAAGGATTTGCCCTTTACTTATGCTGTTTTCCCAGAATCCATGGTCACGGATTTTTTCAAGACTTTTAAGGACCTCAGGAGACCAAGAGCTTCTAAAAGCATTGATATCTAGAGCAAGTTTGATTGGTCTGGGATCTAGTTCTAATCCCCACCAGTTGAGTTTTAATGACAACTTTTCGACTTCTTCCATTGCACAGGCTGTGTTATATCCCAGTCCAACGCAGACATCGAGGATGCGAAGATGTTCATTTGTTTTAAAGGTTTTTAATTTTGCTGGGTTAATAAATTTTGTTTTTGCTTCAACCATGGCTCCTGCATGGTCGTGGAAATTTTCTTTGAAATGGCCACTATGTAGTGAAAAGCTACCGTCAAGGGTTACATGGCCTGCAAGCTCACCAAGAGGATGAGGGGATAAAACATTTTTAGTTGTGTAGGTATGCAAGGTCGTTCCAGAAATTTGGATATGAAATTGCGGCAGCTTCACTTTTTAAGAGAGTCGAATCGGTTTCAGCTAAGAGGGCGGCTATCGCAAGGCTCATTGCGACTCGATGATCGGTCTCACTATCTAGGGAGGCCCCTTTTAGTGGTTGGCCACCATGGATTAGGAGGCCATCAGTATGTTCTTCAATATCAGCCCCCATTTTTTTTAGTTGCCTTGTCATTACGGCAAGACGATCCGTTTCTTTTACTCGAAGTTCGCTTGCACCAGAAATCTTGCTCTCTCCATCACAAAAGCATGCAGCAACTGTAAGGATTGGGACTTCATCAACTAAGCGGGGAATCATCTCTTCATTAATTGAAAAAGGTTTCAGGGCACCACTTCTTACTCGGAGATCTCCAACAGGTTCCCCCGCTATTTCTTTTTGAGCTAACACTTCTATTCGTGCGTCCATTTGTTGCATTATTTCTAGGATTCCTGTTCTTGTTGGATTTAGTCCAACGTTTTCAATGGTCAAATCAGAGTTTGGTAAGAGAGAACCTGCAACCAGCCAGAAAGCTGCTGAGCTGATGTCACCAGGGACAACTACTTTTTGTCCTTTAAGCCTTGCTCCAGGCCTGACAATTATGTGGCGTCCTATTTCTCCACCAACTTGAAGGTTTGCTCCAAATGCGCGAAGCATTCTTTCGCTATGGTCTCTTGAGTGTGCTGGCTCAATAACAGTTGTGGGCCCCTCCGCTGTCAATGCTGCTAGCAACAAAGCTGATTTAACTTGAGCACTTGCAACAGGTGTTCCTATTACGGCTCCATGAAGTTGGCAACCATGAATGGCAATAGGGGCGAAATTGCCATTTGATCTACCGGTTACTTTGCCTCCCATAATTGACAAAGGGCGACTGACTCTTTCCATTGGACGATGTCTAAGTGAATTATCGCCAGTTAAAACAAAATGACGATCTTTTTGGCCAACAAGCATCCCCATAAGTAGGCGCATTGTGGTTCCTGAGTTCCCGCAATCCAGTATCTCCTCAGGTTCTTTAAGGCCATCGAGTCCGACACCTGTTATCTCTACAGACTTGCCATGACTAATTGAACTTATCTTAGCTCCCATTGCTCTCAGACAATTCGCAGTGCATAGTGGATCTTCTGCAGGGAGAAGACCTTCAACTGTTGTCACTCCATCGGCAATTGCCCCAAACATGAGAGCTCTGTGTGAGATCGATTTATCGCCGGGAACCTGAACTTTTCCTATCAATACACCACCCGACTTTAGTTCTTTTTTAGATGGTGCTTTATTGAAATCCATCAAGGGAAAAAGTTTTTCTTATAAAGATTGTATGGTTCATTGAGCTCAGTCATTCGACGGATAACTTTTTACTAAGTATTTAAGCTGTTCTTTTTTGATGATTCGGTCAATGACATAACCAAATAGTGATGGATCAGGCTCTTTATTAATTAGGTCTTCCAATCCAAGCTCTTTCCATCGAGCATCAACTTTCTCTTCAAGTTCCCTTGATCGAGTAAGAGGTTCGCCCCACTCGTGATTTTTTTCTGGACCGATTTTTGTTGTTGCATCGATAGCAAGTCTTCCTCCCATACCAATATGGTCACTAGCAAAGTCAAGACTGTCGAAAGGGGTGTTTTCTATAACGCAAAGATCTCGTTGAGGATCTACTTGTGCCGCTATAGCCCAAATAACTTGTCTAGGGTCTCGTATGTTGATCTGCTTATCAACAACAACAACAAACTTTGTGTAGGTAAATTGTGGGAGTGCGCTCCAGAAGGCCATGGCGGCTCGCTTTGCCTGCCCTGGATAATCTTTTTGAATTGAGATGATGGCTAACTTGTAACTAAGAGCTTCCATTGGCAAGAAAAAATCAATAATTTCAGGTACTTGTTGTCTAAGAATGGGTGTGTAGATCCTGTTTAGAGCTATTGCAATCATTGCTTCTTCTTTTGGAGGCCGCCCGCTAAAGGTTGTTAGGAAGACAGGCTCTTTACGATGAGTGACGCAATGAATATCTATTAGCGGGGAGCTCTCTTCTGCTCCATAAAAACCCATATGGTCTCCAAAAGGACCATCGAGTAATTCCTTCCCTGGTGTAATTGTTCCTTCCAGGATTATTTCGCTCTGACTAGGCACTTGTATGTCAATAGTTTTGCAGCCTGTTAGCTGGACACCTCTTCCTGCGTAAAGGCCTGCAAAAAGCCATTCACTTAATTGAACGGGTATTGGTGTGGCTGCAGCCATTACAAGTAAAGGATGAACTCCTATTGCAATGGCTATTTCAAGTTTCTTTCCTAGTGAGGCTGCTTTCCTTAAGTGTCTCGCGCCACCTCTAACGCTTAGCCAATGAACCGTCATTGAATTTTTAGATTGGCGCTGGAGTCGATATACACCAATATTTGGAGTCTTGGTTTCAGGATCTTTAGTAATTACTAACCCTAAGGTGATTACTCCACCTGCATCATTTGGCCAGGGCCTAATTAATGGAAGCCTGTCAAGGTCAACATCCTCTCCAGTCAAAACTTTTTGATGGCAACTAGGAGTAAAGTCACGATCTGGTCTTGCTTTATACAAATCCCAAAGCAAACTTCCGAATTGCGTTGTTTCTCTTAGTCCTTTTGGAGGTTTTGGTTGTTGAAGTAGGGAGAGTCGGGAGCCAAGCTCTTCAAGTTCTTGTGGATCTTCTAAACCCATACTCCAAACAACCCTCTCTAATGTCCCAAGAACATTTACTGCCACTGGAATTGAAGACCCTATTACATTCTCAAAAAGCAAGGCTGGTCCTCCCATGCTTAAGACACGATCACTAATTGCAGAAAGTTCCAAGTCTGGATCTACTGGCGCAGAAATCCTTCTTAACTGCCCTCTCTCTTCAAGTAAGGAAAGAAATTGACGTAGGTCTCGTGTGGCTGTTTTTGGATTTATGGAGGACATTCTTGAAACACGCTTAGAAGATGATCTGGTTACTGTGACGCAAAAGCACTATGAATTGATTTTATGAAAGTTTCTTATTTTCATGTTGCTGCTGATGTCCCAAAAGGGAGTTTGCCCGATGCAGCAGTTGTAATCGATGTCCTTAGAGCAACAACTACAATTGCTTTCGCATTGCAGAACGGGGCTGAGTCGGTTCAGGTCTTCGAAAATCTTGATGAGCTTAGAGAAACGGCAGGGAAATGGCCCGAATCTTCTCGTCTTATGCTGGGAGAGAGAGGGGGTAAACGTGTTGAAGGGTTTGACTTGGGGAATTCTCCCCTTGCAGTAGTACCTGGTCAGGTGGCTGGTAAAAGGCTTTTTATGAGCACCACAAATGGTACTAGATCTCTTCATCGAGTTAGAGATGTTCAAAAGTTATATACGATGTCTCTTCCTAATCGCAAAGCAGTTGTTGAACGATTGCTAAATGAATGGTTTGCAGAAATATGGATTGTTGGGAGTGGTTGGGAAGGAGCATATTCCTTGGAAGATTCTTTGGCGGCAGGGGCTTTGATCTCAATGCTTATGAAGAATTCTTCAAGAAAAGTGGATGTAATAAATGATGAACTCTCGTCAGCCTTTGCCTTATGGGAGAAATGGAAGGATGATGTCGAGGGATGCTTACGAGAGTCAACCCATGGAAAACGCCTTCTGAGCATTGGAGATCATGATGAGGATTTGAAGTGTTGTGCGACATTGGATCAACTAATGGTGGTTCCAACACAGAGTTCCCCTGGAATTCTGAGTGCTGCCTAAGAGCTCTATGGAGATTTAGAGTTTTGATGTTTTCTGTGAACTTGTGACCGACTTCTTGGCGGCCGCTTTGCAGCTAACTAGCTCTTCAGAGCTAGAAGCTAATTTTTTAGCGGCAGAAGAGCAGGTTGAACTTGCAGCCCGAAGAGGGGCTGAGCTGGTTGGGCTGCCAGAAAACTTTGCCTTTATGGGAGATGACCAGAAAAGACTAGAACTCGCACCGGAGCTAGCTGAAAAATGCAGTCGTTTTTTAGTAACGATGGCTAGGCGTTATCAGGTTGTACTTCTTGGAGGAGGCTTTCCTGTCCCTATTGGTGATGGACTACATACTCTTAATAGGTCTGAGTTAGTAGGACGAGATGGTCAGTTGTTAGCAAGATACGACAAGATTCATTTGTTTGATGTAGACCTTCCTGATGGCAATACATATAGGGAATCTGAAACTTTTACCCCAGGGGATTCTTTACCTCCGGTAGTTGATGTGCCTGGGCTGTGTCGAGTAGGGATGTCTATTTGTTATGACGTGAGGTTTCCTGAGCTTTATCGTTATCTAATTAGTTCTGGCGCTGAATTGTTAATGATTCCTGCCGCTTTTACAGCATTCACAGGGAAAGATCATTGGCAGGTATTGCTTCAGGCTCGTGCAATTGAAAATACGGCTTATGTAGTTGCCCCTGCTCAAACAGGGTTGCATTCAGGAAGAAGGCAGAGTCATGGACATGCAATGGTTATTGATCCTTGGGGTACGGTCTTGGCAGATGCAGGCGTTCTTCAAGGCGCAGCTATTGCGCCCGTTGACACATTTCATATTGGAAGGATTAGAGAGCAAATGCCATGTTTAAAGCATAGGCAGCCAGAGCTTTTTTGAAGCTTATGAAATCGGTTGTTTCTCGTCGACTTGGCAGTCTTTTAGCGGGATTCTTACCGATCTTCTTTTATCTTTCAAGTGTTCCATTAAGGGCTGCAAGTGCTTTGGCGGCTTGGTCTATTGATGTCAACGGAGTTTTACAACTCAGAACATCTAGGAACGCTCAATTAAAGGCTTTTTTTCAGACATCTGACCATCGAAGAGGAGATCGGGTTTGGATAGATTTTCCAGGCGAGCTCGTAAGACCGAGAACAATTGAGGGTACTGGACCAATAAAGGAGATTCGATTAGGAAAACCTAGTTATGGATTTACTCGCTTAGTTATTGAATTTGCACCTGGAATTGTGATTGATTCGTCAGAGTTGCAATTGGTAGCTGTTTCTGAAGACCGTTGGGAGCTTCCTTTAAAGGGCATACCAACTAATGGACTTTTAAAGATAGGTGAGGGAACCTTGAGATCACCTAATTGGCTGAGAAAATCCAAGGGAAATTTCAGTCCTTTAAGAGCAACTTACTCGACAAATTCCATACTGCCGGAAGTTAAAAGAGGTATTTATAGGGTAGTAATTGACCCAGGACATGGCGGACCTGATCCAGGAGCTGTAGGAATAGGACGTTTACGTGAAACAGATGTAGTTCTTGACATTGCGCTTCAGGTTAGAAGTCTTTTGGAGTCGAAAGGGGTAAAGGTAAGCATGACTAGAACTAAAGAGGTGGATTTAGATTTACCACCTAGAGTTGCTTTAGCTAATCGCTTAAGAGCTTCGGCTTTTGTAAGTATTCATGTAAATGCTTCTAGAAAGAATAAGCGTGGAGTTAATGGAATAGAAACTTTTTTCTATTCTGGTTGGAGAGGAAAGAAATTGGCTGAGAACATTCAAGAACAAGTTTTGAATGTTTCTCCTGGTAGTCCAGATAGAGGAGTTAGGCAAGGACGTTTTTTTGTTATTAGAAGAACAACAATGCCCGCTGCTTTAGTTGAGGCAGGATTTGTTACTGGTGATTTGGATGCTCCAAGGCTTGCAAGGGTCGATCATAGGAAAAAACTTTCTTTTGCTATTGCGAAAGGAATTCTTAACTACTTGAAGGAGGTTTATTAGGTTGACTTTTGGCCTTTTTGACAGCGGTGTTGGTGGTTTTACTGTGCTTATGCAAGTCCTAAGAAGATATCCTTTAAGTTCTTGTTTGTATTTAGCTGACACTGCTCGTGTTCCCTATGGTGACAAAGGAATAAACGAAATAAGAGAAATAGCTCTAGAAGTTACTCACTGGCTTCGAGGGCAAAATGTTTCTTTTGTGTTAGTGGGATGCAATACAACCAATTCTTTAGCATTAGACATTGTGCAAAGAGAAGCTGGTGTTCCTGTGGTTAGCTTGATAAGTTCTGCCGCAGAGATGATTACTAAGAGAAGGGTGGGTGTACTGGCAACTCCTGCTACGGCCTTGTCGGGTGCATACAAATCTGAAATTGAATTATCTAGTTCAGATAAGATTGTCTTTGAGCAAAGTTGCCCTGCCTTTGTGCCAATGATTGAGGACGGGAAAATCGATTCAGTTGAGTTACGTCGTGTTGCAATTAAGTATTTGAGCCCCCTCTTAGAGGCTCGTGTTGAAGAAGTTGTTCTTGGATGCACTCACTACCCTCTTTTAGAGCCACTACTCCGTGAATTATTACCTCAGGAAATTAGGATAATTGATCCTGCTGTTGGTTTAGCTGACAAGCTTGATAAATTCCTGGGCCCTCCTGTTTGGAGGTTCAATCGGAGGTACTCACTAGCTTCTACTCGTTTTTGCGTTACTAAGGACCCCCTGAATTTTGCGGCTCGAGCTAACGATTGGTTGGGCGAGTGTCCAGAGGTTGAGCTGGTTTCGCTACAGCAGAGGTCCTGTTTCTTTTAGGATTGGAGAAGAGAGGGTTTGCATGGCTACAGTCACTGAGCTGCTAGAGCCGGTAGAGCTGGATCTTGAGACCCTGCTCTCAGATCTTCGTAGCCTTATTGGAGCAGGACATCCAATACTTCAGGCTGCTGCAGAACATCTTTTTAGTGCTGGTGGTAAACGTCTTCGCCCAGGAATCGTTCTTTTGATTTCGAGGGCCTTGTCCCAAGGGGGTGATCTGTCTCCTAGGCACCGACGTCTGGCTGAGATCACAGAGATGATTCATACAGCATCATTGGTTCACGATGATGTGGTTGATGAGGCAGCAACAAGAAGAGGGGTCGAAACAGTTCATAGTCGCTTTAATCATCGTGTTGCAGTTCTTGCTGGTGATTTTCTTTTTGCCCAAGCGAGTTGGCATCTGGCGAATCTAGATAATCTTGATGTCGTCAAGCTTCTTAGTAGGGTCATCATGGATCTTGCTGACGGTGAGGTTAAGCAAGGTCTTTATAGATATGACTCAGGTCAGTCTTTTGAGAATTATTTGGAAAAAAGCTATTGCAAAACAGCCTCTTTGATAGCCAATAGTGCTCAGGCTGCTGGTGTATTAAGTAATCAATCCGAAGATCGACTGCAATTGCTTCATCATTTTGGACGACAGCTTGGACTGGCTTTTCAGGTTGTTGATGACATACTTGATTTCACTGGTAGCGAGAAGCAGCTTGGAAAACCAGCAGCTAATGACTTGGCCAGTGGATATTTGACTGCACCAGTACTTTTCGCCCTCCAGGAACACCCATCCTTGGCAGTATTGATTGAGAGAGAGTTGACTTCTGCGGATGATTTAGAACAAGCTCTTCAGCTCGTAAGAGGATCTGATGCGATTCCTAGGAGTAGGGAGCTTGCTGAAAGATTTGCACGAGAATCTCGAGAGGCCTTGACGTGGTTGCCAGATTCTTCTTACAAGAGGGCTTTGGTCGACCTGCCTGATTTTGTCTTGGGGAGGCTTTGTTAGTTTTTTAATCTTTCCAAATTATTTCGAGTTTCTCCAAGATTTCATTGAGATGAGTGACATAGGTAGGGTTGCAAAGTGAGGAATTATCTCCATCTGAATTTTTAATTTGCTTAGAGCAAAGAACCCAAACTTTGCAACCTGCCTTCAATGCAGAATCAGTTCCTGCTTGAGAATCTTCCATTGCCCAGCATTCATTTGGATTGACTTTTAGCTTATTGGCAGCCAAAAGATAAGGCTCTGGTGAAGGCTTCCCATCTTTAAGGGATGGATCATCGCCTAGCACCCTTGTTTGAATAAGCTTTAGCCACGGGTGAGGTGTAGTTTTTATTTGAAGAGATTCTTCATTGCTACTAGTTACCAAGGCCATCGGGACTTGCAGAGCGAAGCATTTTTCTACAAGTGATATAGCTCCTGGCATTGCTTTTGATTGGCTGAGTAGCGATTTTGATATGGGTTTGTGAATGAAAAGGATTTCTTTGTGATTGATAGTTTTATCAAGCCATTTCGTTATTTGTAGAGCGCAGTCAACTCTCCTACGCCCTCTTAACACCAATAATTGGTCTTTCGTTAGCTTTTTCCCGAACTTTTTTGCAGTGATAGACCAGGCTTTGCCATGGAGCGACTCAGTGTCAAGAAGCAAGCCATCAAGGTCAAATAGGCAGGCCTTGGGTGGGCGCATAGGGAGAAGGAGACGAAGTTTTTTATAAATAGAGTTTCACCCTGCTGTGGGTTCTTTTGATAATGGCTTGAATGCAGCAATTGATTGATTGTTGATTCCCTAATGTCATCAAATTCATCCAGTTCAATTGAATCTGTTCTCCAAGAGCAGAGAGTATTTCCACCTTCTCAAGAAGTCTCGAGCAAAGCCAGGATTGGTAGTTTGGAGCTTTATCTTGAAATGGTCAATAAGGCTAATTCAGACCCAGAAGCCTTTTGGGGAGATTTAGCTCGCAAAGAACTTGATTGGTTTAAACCTTTTAATAAAGTTCTTGATTGGTCTAATCCACCTTTTGCCCGTTGGTTTGAAGGGGGAACTACAAATCTTTCTTTAAATTGCTTAGATCGACATCTTGATTCTCAAAGAGGTGATAAGACAGCTTTAATTTGGGAAGGAGAGCCTGGTGATGTTAGGAAGTTCTCTTATAGAGAACTCCATCTTGAAGTTTGTAGAGCTGCGAATGCTCTTAAATCAATTGGCATAGGTAAAGGCGATCTAGTGGCTCTTTATATGCCAATGATCCCTGAAGCTGCTATTGCAATGTTGGCCTGTGCTCGCATTGGAGCACCACATTCTGTTGTTTTTGGAGGATTTTCTTCAGAAGCTTTACGAGATCGATTAAGGGATGGAGAAGCAAAAGCAGTAATTACTGCTGATGGAGGTTTCCGCAAGGACAAAAAGGTCCCTCTTAAGCCAGCTGTTGATGCTGCTCTTTCTGAAAACGCTTGTCCCACTGTCGAGTCTGTTTTAGTGGTTCGCCGTACAAAAGACTCAATACATATTGAGTCAGGTAGAGATTATTGGTGGGATGATTTGCTCGCTGAGCAGTCGGAGAAATGTGATCCAGAGCCTATGGAGAGCGAAGATAGGCTTTTTGTACTTTATACATCTGGATCAACTGGCAAGCCTAAAGGAGTAGTTCATACAACTGCGGGTTATAACCTGTGGGCTCACACTACTTTTAAGTGGATATTTGATATTCAGGAAGAGGATGTTTATTGGTGCACAGCCGACGTAGGTTGGATTACCGGCCATAGTTATATCGTTTATGGCCCCCTTTCTAATGGTGCTACTACTGTCATGTTTGAAGGGGCACCACGCCCTTCAAATCCAGGGGCATTTTGGGAATTAATTCAGAAACATCGAATAAGTATCTTTTATACGGCACCTACTGCTATTAGAGCTTTTATGAAGTCTGGGCGAGCTGTTCCAGATAGCTACGATATGAGTTCTTTGAGACTGTTGGGAACTGTTGGTGAGCCTATAAACCCTGAAGCTTGGATGTGGTATCGAGATGTTATTGGAGGAGGTAACTGTCCAGTCGTTGATACTTGGTGGCAGACAGAGACTGGTGGAGTGATGATTAGCCCTCTTCCTGGAGCGACCCCAGCCAAGCCTGGATCAGCAACTCTTCCGCTCCCTGGTATTAGGGCTGATGTTGTGGATGCTCAAGGAGAGACAGTACCTGCTGATGAGGGAGGCTATTTAGTTGTAAAGAGCCCATGGCCTGGAATGATGAGAACTATCCATGGCAATCCAAAGCGTTTCCGAGAAAGCTACTGGGAGTATCTCCATCCGAAAGATGGAAGTTTTATATATTTCGCAGGAGACGGTGCTCGGCGAGATAGTGATGGTTATTTTTGGGTTATGGGAAGAGTAGATGATGTAATTAATGTTTCTGGACATCGTTTAGGGACTATGGAAGTTGAATCGGCTTTAGTGAGTCATCCAGCTGTATCTGAGGCCGCCGTGGTTGGACGTCCGGACGATTTGAAGGGGGAGGCGATAGTGGCATTTGTTTCTTTGAAGAGTGGCAGCGAAGTGTCGGACGAGTTAGTTCAAGAGTTGCGAACTCATGTGAGCAATGAAATTGGACCTATCGCTAAACCTGATGAGATCAGATGTAGTGATGCACTCCCTAAAACTAGAAGTGGCAAGATTATGAGGCGTATTTTGAGGGCATTGGCTGCCGGTGAGGAAGTAAGCGGAGATACCAGTACCTTGGAAGATCGTTCTGTTCTTGATCGATTGAGGGCCTAACAAAAAGGCTACAAATCTCTTGTAATGCAGGCTATTTGCTCAATGGTTTTTTGTTTAATAGGATCATTTGCCCATTCGCCAAAAACTCTTTTGCGGATGCCTGCACTTGCTGGTGTTAGATGATCTCCTTCCAGGGTCACTTCCTTAGATGAGTCAAAAGAACGGCTTTTAAGACAATCCTTAAGGCTTTTGGTTTCGTCCAGCTTGTCTTCAGTAAAACTAATCAATATGTTTTGTGATTGAGCATAATATTCCTTTATTAATCTAAGAGTTTCTTTAGGACTGGGACTAAACTCTGCGGACAGTCCAAACCTTTTTGATGCTTCGTTAAGCATAGGAATAGAACGACTTGCTCCAAAATTGTTAAAACTTATAGCTATTAAAGCTTTGCTGTTTCTACCTCCGTCTGGAGCTAAAAGATGTAATTTACAACCAAGACTATGCCCCATGCGGATTGATTGGGGAAGAACTCCAATCCTTGATTCAAGCTTTTTTCTACAAGACCTTAGATCTTTCCAGGCTTGATTTGCCTGAGCCTGATGATCTAACCCTGGTAGGTATCTCCAGGCATGAATAGCTAATTCCTTTTTTGCAAGTGTTTCTATAAGCTTTCTATAACTGATTTGCGGGTTGCTTGCGAGATAGCTCCCCCCAATTATTTCAATTAGTCCTACTGGCCTGTTCGGCCAAAGTGACAAGGTTTGACCAAAGCTTTTCCAAGATGGCATCTCTTTATTATATGAGTTGATATGTATAAATTTTCTTTATTTTAACCTTGGGAGGTGATCGTGAGTTCTCTGGAAAATACTTGTCATCACCGAGACTTTAACTGCGAAGAAATTTAATACATAATTTTTTATCCCATGAACTAAAAATGATGTCGGGACGATTTCTTAAAAAGATTTTAGGAATTTTTTATTGCTAAAGGCTTCTTGCATTTTTACTTTTCTGACCAGCTCTAGGGCCCGTGTCCCTTGATTGATACGCGAAAATAAAAGTCAATTAACTTTATTTGTCTCGTGGAGGAATTAAAGGGAAGCAGTTCACCTTCTGATCAGTTGGAGCTGCTTGGTAAATCTGCTGAATCGCAAAGGAAGGTTCCAATAGATCCTTCTAAAGAAGCACTCACGCAGTTTTTTCCAGAGACATTGCTGATTCTCGATACGGAAACCACAGGCTTAGACCCTAAAACCGATCAATGTTTGGAGGTTGGAGTGATTCTTTTTCATATTTCCTCTCGAGCAGTGTTGGCTCAGCAATCTTTATTGTTTCCTGTTGATGAGAACGCTGCGGAACATATAAACCGCATCCCTGCTTCCGTGACAAAACTTACTCAACCATGGTCCCTTGGGTTGAAGTATTTAGAAGCCCTTATAGAAACGGCTGACATTGTTGTTGCACATAATGCTTCTTTTGACCGTCAATGGTTTGGTCGTCCCCCTTTGCCACGTGTTACAAAACCATGGGTTTGCAGCATGGAAGATATTGTCTGGCCTGAGGGGAAAAATCTTCGCCCAAGACCTTCCGTAAGGGATTTAGCACTGGCCTATGGGGTTCCTGTTTGGTCTGCTCATCGTGCCTTGACCGACTGTATCTACCTTTCTGAAGTCTTTTCTAGATGTGAAGACTTAGAGACCCTTTTGCGGCAGGGCATGGAGCCAAAAACTTTAATGCGTGCCGAAGTCTCATATGAGCAAAGGCATCTCGCCCGTAATGCTGGTTTCCGGTGGAATGATCCCGTTAAAGGGGCTTGGAGTAAGAGGTTGACAATTAGAGAGGCAGAAAAACTTGATTTTCCAGTCAAATCTTTGGATTCTCAGAACTATCCTCAGGCCGGCTAATGGGTTCTCCAATGACAGATTTCCTTTAGCACTGTGAAGCGACCATGTGATTTTGGTTGTTATACAGAATTTTTGCCAGCCTAGTAATGGATTCCTTTTGAATTGGTTGGTTTCACTTGGATGACTTGCCCAACAAAATAAAAGATCTTTCTGATCCGCTGCAAACCAGACTATGTGACTGGCAGCAAGCTAGAACCTGGGCTCGTTTGATTCGAGAAGCAGAATGTTTGTGGCATGTAGAGGCTAGGGAATTACGAAGAATTGGAGCAGTTGAGTTGTCACAGCTTTTGCAGGAAGTCCCGCCACGTCAACGTTCAAGGGTAAATAGGTGGTTAAAAGGTTATTTGGCGGCTACTAGATTTGGGAAAACAAAGCAATTAGGAGCTTTTAGGGGTAGGAATTTTTATGTTGATGGTTAATATCTTGCAGGAAATTGTTTCTTCAAAATCCATCCTGAACTTCTACCAAGAATGGGTCAAGACATTGAAAAGGGTTCCTTTACAGGAACCCTTTTCAATTAAATCGGAGCGGCGGGATTTGAACCCACGACCCCCACTACCCCAAAGTGGTGCGCTACCAAGCTGCGCTACGCCCCGTAAACTCAAGCTATCACAAGCCGTTGTTAACTTAAGGAGTTAGGTGCTTATTCTCCTATATAGGTAGTTTGCTAGGTATTTTTTTTAGGATTCTTGTCCTGAGTTTGTCAGCAGTTTCACTCGAGTATCCGAATAGTTGTAGATGTTTCGCTAAAAGCCTTAGCTCTTTGATCTTCATAGTTGCTATTTTTAGTTCTGCATTCACTTCCCATTCTGGGCTTTTTTTAAGTAAAATATGTCCTCTTGACTTGGAGTTTATTTCTAAGATGATTCTTGCAATTTCTTCTGGTATTATAACTAAAAGTACTGCCATTATCCCGTAAATATTGATCAATATTTTCGGCAATGGTATTAACTTACGAGAAGTTCTTTTTTCCTTATATCTTGCCAAGGTACGAGTAGAAAACCTTAAAGTTAATTATACATTATCCCTTGTTAAATCTAAAGACGTATTTGTTCAATCTCTGAGCTTAATTCAGGCATCTCTCTCCATTGGATTGTAGGTTCAATTTGGTTTGAACTTGGACGTGTAGAGAATATTAGACTGAAAACAAGTATTAAAGTTCCTATTAAGGCTAGGATTACAGTTCGGTCAGGTAGTTGATTCATGAGAATTGATTGTAGTTTTTCCCAAAAGTTAATTTCATAATTTTATTGGCTTGTTGTTGCTACGAAGAACACAATGGGGAATTGACCAGTCGTATTCATCCCATACATGTGCCTCTAGTTTATACCTGGAATTAGGAAAGTTGCTTAGTTTTACACCTGTTGGCATTGCTGAACAGTATGGCCTGCTTCCAGGCCTGGCAAGATATTGTTGATGGTAATCTTCGGCGTAATAAAAGATTTGGCTAGCTTTGATTTCAGTTGTTATTTGACCAAGACCTTGGCTAATTAGTTCTTGCTGGTAATAGTCTTTACTGGCTAAGGCGAGACTCATCTGTTGATCTTGAGTTGTATAGATGGCTGAGCGATATTGGCTTCCACGATCATTCCCCTGACGATCTCCTTGTGTTGGGTCATGGCATTCCCAGAAGAGTTTTAGAAGATCGCTGAAATCAACTTTTTCAGGTTCCCAAACTACTCTTACTATTTCAGTATGGCCTGTTTTTCCACTGCAAACCTCTTGATAGGAGGGATCTTTTGTTATTCCCCCTGCATATCCAACAGCTGTGGTGATAATCCCTGGAAGTTTCCAGAAGCCTTTTTCTGCTCCCCAGAAACAACCACATGCAAAAAACGCTTCTTCTTGCTTATCTTCAACTGTTTTTTTTATAGCTGTATCAAGAACAGCATGCCTTTGAATAGCTTCTGAATCAGCTTTATCCGTCCGAAAGTTTTTCGGGGTGAACCAGGATGAGAACATTAAAATTCCGAAGCATTTACAAGATTACACAGATTGGTTTGGCTCTAGTTGGATGTGGTTTAAAAGTGTTGTCACAAAAGCGAATAGCAGGAATGGCAGACTTAGGACCAAGATTAGGCCTACTCCTACAAGAGCAAAGACTGGTCTAGAGGAACCCATAAGCCCCAGCCCAGCGGCAAGACTCACGAATATAACGGCCATCCAGGCGAGTACCTGTGCATATATGTCGCCAAAGGTGAGGTTGCATTTAATTGAATAAGGTGTTCCTGGAGACATGATGTTCAATTGTTTCTTCATATACATTTAGTCTGATGTTGGGAAATGTATCTAGTCCTTTCTGAACTCTTTTGAGTTTTATTTACTTTCATTGGTTGAAACAACCTTATCAAGCTGCTTTACGGCTTGTTCTCTTTCCCAAAGATTTTTGTATGGACCCTCTTTTAAGATAAGGCTGCTGTGCACTCCTTCTTGAACAAGCTTCCCATTGTCGAGTACGAGAATGCGGTCGCAAGCAGCAGCAGCCGACAACTGGTGGCTAATCATAATTACTGTTCTATTTTTTTGACTTCTAATTGATTCGAGTATTCCTGAGGCTGTTTTGTTGTCAACACTTGCTAGTGCATCGTCTAGGACTATGACTGGAGATGGTATTAATAAAGCTCTTCCTAAGGCAGTCCTTTGGCGCTGACCTCCACTAAGAGTTATGCCTCTTTCTCCTACAAGTGTGTTGAAACCATCGGGAAACCCATTTACATCATCAATTAAATAGGCTTCTTGGGCTGACTTTTTAACTTGTTTTATAGAAGCTTGAGGGCTTCCATATTTAATATTGTCAGCCAGGGTACTTGTAAATAAATAGCCTTCTTGGGGTACAAGGGAAATATTTTTTCTTAGGTCATTTAGAGAGAGTTCATTTATATCATGCCCATCAAGGAATAGTTGGTTATTTGGGATGCTCACCATGCGACCTAGAACTCTTGCAAGTGTTGTCTTGCCACATCCCACTGGTCCAACTAATCCAATCAGTTCTCCAGGCTCAATGCTGAAACTTATATTGGATAGGATCTCCCTTTTGCTATCTGGATATTGCACAGTGAGTCCACGGGCTTCAAGGCGACCTTTTATTTTCGTTTTTAGTGAAATTGCTTTTTGACTATCTCGAATAAGGGGTTCCCTTTGAAGAAGTTCTTCAACTCTTTGAAGACTTACTTGTCCTACTTGGAAGGTGTTTAGTGTAAAACCCAAAAGTGCTGTTGGAAAAACAAGCCTTTCTACATAAAGGATGAGAGCAATAAGCCCTCCAATAGTCAGACTACCTTGTTGAAGTTTTGAGCTCCCAATTGCAATGATTAGGAGTAGAGAGATTGATGAGATTCCTTGCAAAAGAGGAAAAAGGGTGCTTGCTGTTCGCGCAACATTGATCGCTGAGTCTCTATAGGCTTTGTTTTTTTTAGAGAAAGCATTCTGCTCAAAATTTTCTTGGCCATAAATTTTTATGGCGCTTATTCCCGAGAGATCCTCTTGTATTAGTTCGCTTAGGTCTGCAAGCGTTTCTTGTTGACGTCTTCGTTGTTTTACCATTCTTCCTCCGAAGAGACTTACTGTCCCAAGCATGAGGGGGTAAAGAGATATTGCTGCAGCAGTTAGCCAAGGATCAATGGCTAGCATCGCTGGAAGAGTAAATGAGTAGGCGAGAATCGTATTGGTTAGACTAAGAATGGTGAAACCCAGAAGCCTTCGTATATTTTCCACATCGCTTGTTGCTCTGCTAATTACTTCACCACTTCCGATTTTCTGTACCCAGCCAGGTTCTTGTGTGAGCATGTGATCAAATAATTTTTGGCGCACTTCCACTTCCACTTGGCGACCAACACCAAAAACAAGTTGTCTAGAGATAAGCCTTACTACTGCCATGCTGCTGGCTAGCAGCACAATCCACCAAGCTTTATTTATAAGATATTTTATTTCAAAACCTTCTTGCAAGTTGTCGACTAAGCCCCTAATTTCCATTGGGATGGTTACGCTTAGAATGTTCACTAAGACAAGAGCCAAGGCTCCTAATAGGATTTTTTTTCGATGAGGTTTTAGATAACGGTAGATAAGATCAAAGCGAAATCCTTTCATGCTTTTGTTTGGTTGGTAATGAAATTCTTAAATGGTTTTGAGTTTTCAATGGCCTTTTTGGGGCTGATTCAATGAGCGGTTTGCAGGGTCAGCATGAACAGAGTCATCCTCTTTATAAGGTAGACAGGGATCTTGTTGACAGACTTTTAGCAAAGCAATCACCTAGTGAAGAGGATTTGGTTGATTTGGCTAGACTTTTGATCCGTTTTGATGGGTTTCCTGGAGCGATTGATCTTCAGGAAGATATGAATAAGACATTAAATCTTTGGGGCCTTGATCGCGATTCTTTAAATGAAAGAGTTCGAAAGGTTTGGGCTAAGGGTTATAGACCTGGCAAGTCATCTGGGGATTCAGTTGGCTCAGGCTTTGATACTGCTGATGATGGAGTTAGTTGATTCGGAATTGATAGGTGTTTACTAACCTCGCCACAGGCTTGTTTTTAAGGGATAGTGGATAATGTCCCCATCACCAGGCCCGGAGTGCGATGCACCCGGGTTTTTTTTCTGATCCGATGACCTATTCCTCAGTTTCTTTTCCCATCACACTTGAACACTTGATTTCAGGACAGAATCTTTCTGAATTCGAGGCGTCTAGTGTCATGAATGCCTGGCTCAAGGAGCAATTAAGTCCTGTTCAGACTGGCGCAATGCTTGTAGCTCTGAGAATGAAAGGATTAACAGGAGAGGAGCTTGCAGCGATGGCTAGAGTTTTACAGAATGCTTGTCCCTTGCCCTGTGAAATCCCCAAAATCGACATGGTTGACACATGTGGAACAGGGGGTGATGGAGCGAATACTTTTAATATTTCCACTGCCGTAGCTTTTACGGCGGCTGCTTGTGGGGTTAACGTTGCAAAACATGGAAATCGCAGTGCCAGTGGAAAAGTTGGCTCTGCTGATGTGCTCGAAGGCCTAGGGCTTCATCTAAAGGCCCCTCTTTCAAAGGTTGTGGAAGCTCTTCCTCAAACTGGTGTTACTTTCCTTTTTGCCCCTGCTTGGCATCCTGCCTTGGTTAATCTGGCCCCATTGAGAAAAAATCTTGGGATTAGAACTGTTTTTAATTTATTAGGGCCATTGGTTAATCCCTTAAGACCAGCTTCGCAAGTGCTTGGGGTCGCTCGAGAAGAATTGTTGGATCCTATGGCAGAAGCACTTAATAGATTAGGTCTTAGGCGAGCGGTTGTTGTTCACGGTGCTGGGGGTATTGATGAAGCTTCTTTGGCTGGCCCAAATCATCTACGTTTGCTAGACGGAGGCATTGTCAAGAAACTGATGTTAGACCCTTCCGATTTAAATCTTGAGACCTTTTCCATGGAAGATCTGAAAGGAGGAGATGTTGAGACTAATAAGTACATCCTTTCTTCTATCCTTAAAGGTGCTGGTACAGATGCACAACGAAATGTTGTTGCTTTAAATACTTCTTTAGTGCTTTGGGCAGCCAGGCTTCAGGATGACTTTCAAGAAGGTTTTGAGATCGCTAAGGATGCTCTTTCAAAAGGAACCCCTTGGAGCCGCTTTGAGCAATTACAGAAAGCACTTCTTTAGGATAATTACTTTGCAAGAATTTTGTCCTGAAAACTTAGTTTTTCACTACTGATGAGAACTTCATCAAAACAAAATGCCTTTTTAATGCTTGCTGATGGCACCTTGTTTGAAGGTATAGCTTTTGGCCATATTGGAACTGCTCTTGGTGAGGTAGTTTTCAATACAGGAATGACTGGTTATCAAGAGGTTCTAACTGATCCAAGTTATTCGGGGCAATTGGTCTCTTTTACTTATCCAGAATTGGGAAATACAGGAGTTAACCCTGAGGATCAAGAAGCTGCCAGTCCACAGGTCAAAGGTGTTATAGCAAGGTGTGTTTCCGATACACCCAGTAGTTGGAGATGTAAGGATTCACTTCAGGATTGGCTTCGATTTCATGATGTTGTTGGGATTTGCGACCTTGACACACGAGCACTTGTAAAACACCTTCGTGAGGCTGGGGCGATGAATGGTGCAATAAGTAATGATGGATCATCGTCAAAGGAAATACTTCAGCTATTGAGAGCAGCTCCTCCAATGGAGGGGTTGAATCTTGCGCAGAAAGTCACAACAAAATCTTCGTATAAATGGAATTCAGTTTGCAATATTGAATTTGACAGAAGACTAATAATGGAAAAAACTGAGCCCTATCAGGTTGTAGCAGTTGATTTTGGAATTAAAAGATCAATCTTGGAAAGACTTGTGGCTCATGGGTGTGCGGTCACTGTTGTCCCTGCAAATTCAGCTTTGAAAGAGGTCTTGAGAGAAAAGCCCGAGGGGGTTTTTCTCTCAAATGGCCCTGGCGATCCTGCAGCAGTTACACAGGGGATTTCTCTTGCAAAAGAATTAATTCAACAAAGTAATCTTCCTGTGTTTGGGATTTGCCTTGGTCATCAGATTCTTGGTATTGCAATTGGAGGCAGTACTTTCAAACTTCCATACGGACATAGGGGCTTAAATCATCCTTGTGGTACATCCGGAAGAGTCGAAATAACTAGTCAAAATCATGGATTTGCTTTAGATGCTGATTCCCTTCCAAAAAGCCTTGTATCGATTACGCATTTGAATTTGAATGATCGAACTGTTGCAGCAATTGCATTTCGTGACCGTCCAATTTTTGGAGTGCAGTATCACCCAGAAGCCAGTCCTGGACCGCATGATGCGGATCATCACTTTTCTAGATTTGTAGCTCTTATGGCAGAACGTCGCTGAAGAGTGGTTTGTAGCGCTCTTAATTACTACACTTCTTGCCAATGCCTCCAGGGGGATTAATCCCATAACGGAATTACAACGGTTAACAGTTTCATTGCGTGGTGGCTTTGAACGTCGTCAGGGATGTCTTCTGTTCTCTTTTACTGGTCAGCTTGATGCTTACTCTGAAAAGCAGTTCATTACTTATGTGGACGATGTATTGAGCACTAATTCGGCTCCAGTGGTAATCGATTTGAGCAAAGTTGATTTCCTCGACTCATCTGGTTTGGGTGCATTAGTGCAGACCGCAAAACAATGCAACTTACAAAAACGTTCATTTCAGATTGTTGGAAATGCAAGAGTTGTTCAAACTGTAAAACTTGTTCGTCTTGAGGAGTTCCTTCATCTGGTAAAGGATCTGCCTACCGCATTTCGTCAATTAACAGCTTGAGTAAGTGGCTTCGGAATAATCAGCCTTTTGGTTGTCCAGATGATTTGGGACCTTTGCAATTGGCCTGGTTGGGAGACTCAGTATGGGAATTGCATCAGAGATTGCGCCATTGTCAAAAACCCGGAAGGACAATGGATTTACACCTTTCTGTTGTTTCAGAAGTTCGTGCAGGGGCTCAGGTTTTAGCCCTTAAAAGGTTAGAACCACATTTGAATGAATTTGAAAAGGAGCTTGTTCGACGAGGCCGTAATAAAGCCGGTAGAGGTCCTCGTAATGCGGATGCTGCCGACTATGGCAAAGCCACAGGATTTGAGACTATGGTTGGATGGCTCTTTTTGAAGGATCCTTCGCGTCTTGCGCAGCTTTTAGACCAACTAGATGAGGCATAACCTCTTGTTCAATAAGTTTTTAGATCAATGAGTCAAAGATCCCCTAAATATTCTGGATCCACCCGTCGCTCTGCACGTTCTGGAAGAGGGCGGAATAATGAAAATGGATCTTCATATGGGAGGAACGGAACTTCCAATAGAAGGCCATATCGCGGAGGTGATTCTTATCGCGCTAGAGATAATCAAGGGAATACTGAGTTTCCTTCAGAGTCTTCAAAAGAGAATGCAGGCAAGAAACGAAGTCAGTCTTTTCCTGAACAGCAAGGACGCGTTAGAGGTAGATCAACATCTCAAGGTAGAAATAGGAATGAAAGTTCATTTCGAGGAAAAGAAGAGGTCCGAGGAACGCGAGCCGCCTTTAGTAGAAGAACCGTTGGAAAAGGAAGAACTTTTGACGGTTCAGACTCTTTAAAGAAGGTCTCGGAGACTCAGTTCCCTCCAGAAGTTGAAACTTTTGCTTCTAGCCCTAGAGATGATTTTCTTTGGGGAAGACATGTTACTCAGACTGCATTAGAAGCTGGTAGGCCCATACATCGAATTTGGTGTACTTCGGAGTTGAGAAGTGCTCCAAAATTTCTTCAGCTACTAAGAGAGGCTAAGTCCTCAGGAGTTTTGGTAGAGGAAGTTACTTGGTCTCGTTTAGCTCAATTAACTGGGGGTGCTGTCCATCAAGGCATTGTTCTGCAAACAGCAGCCACTGAAACTCTTGATTTGGCAAGTTTGATTAAAGGCTGTCAAGGATTAGGGGAGTCTCCCTTGCTTTTGGCTTTGGATGGATTAACTGATCCACAAAACTTAGGTGCAATTGTTCGTTCAGCTGAAGCCCTTGGGGCTCATGGATTGATTATTCCTCAAAGACGTAGTGCAGGATTGACTGGTTCAGTTGCAAAGGTTGCCGCTGGAGCCCTTGAGCATTTACCTGTAGCAAGGGTGGTTAATTTGAATCGATCATTGGAAGTCTTGAAGGAAGTTGGATATCGAGTGGTTGGGCTTGCAGAGGATGGAGGTCAAACTCTTTCTGAGGTTGATTTGGAGGGTCCTTTGGTGGTTGTTACTGGCTCAGAAGAGAAGGGTCTGTCACTTTTGACTCGACGACATTGTGATCAGCTTGTTCGAATCCCATTGCGAGGCGTTACCCCTAGTTTGAATGCTTCAGTAGCAACAGCAATGTTTTTGTATGAGGTCGCTCGTAGGGGGTGGATGAAGGATTTGCAAGGACAATCTCCCTCTCCAAGAATTCAACGAGCAAAGTGTGTTGATCCAATCGCTGACATGAAAGCTGATGGAAGGGAACTACAGGAATAAGAAGGGCATGTGAAATTTCTAGATCTTTAGAGCTGAGTCAATTTAATTTGCCTTAAATTCTTTCAAAGACAGCATTTTAATAAAAACAGTAGCTATCTTTCCTGATTTACTTAGACGAATGGTCAATTTGAATGACTATAAGAAAGGTTGGTATGAGTTTTCTTAAGTACAAAGCGAGGAAAACTTTTTATACCTAAATAGCTGATTTTGGTTATGAAATGAAGTTCTTTAATGACGAATTTTTTTGGTGAAGGCAGAATGAATAAATAACTTGCAAGCCTTATTGATGAGCCCTATTTTGAGGGGGCTGCGAAGCCTAAGTAATAGTCTTGGAATGGCTTGGTGGGCCGAAGTGGAAACAAAAAGGCCAAACGCAACTTATTGGTTTGGGCCGTTCCTTACTAAGAGGAGCCTTCATGGAAACTTAGAGAGATTTCTGAATGATCTTTCTCAAGAGTCCCCAGAAGGACTAAATCACAGATTTGTTAGAGGTCGCCGTAGTGAACCATTGACCATTTAGTCCATAGATGAGTTAACTACTGATAGCGTCAACTTAAACATTGAAAATTTTGCCTGATGACAATATCTAAATGGAGAGCAGAGCTTAAGAGAGGTGAGGTTTCAGCAAGGGAGCTTGTAGGGAAATATATTGAGCGTATATCTCAGGTTGATTCCTCAGTTCATGCTTTTTTGGATGTAACTTCAGAAAGGGCTCTATTAGAAGCCGATCGAATTGATAAAAGGCTGGCCTCTGGCGAACCCCTACCTCCTTTGGCAGGACTTCCAGTTGCGATAAAAGACAATCTATGCACAAAAGGGGTTAGGACTACTTGCTCAAGTCGCATGCTCGATAATTTTGTCCCCCCTTACGAATCAACAGTTACAGAACGGTTGTGGGAGGCAGGTGCTGTTTTGCTTGGTAAGACAAACTTGGATGAGTTTGCAATGGGTAGCTCTACTGAAACCTCAGCTTTTGGAGCCACTTCAAACCCTTGGGATTCCTCAAGAGTTCCTGGCGGGAGTTCAGGGGGAAGCGCTGCGGCTGTTGCCTCTGGCGAATGCATTGCAGCTTTAGGCTCAGATACAGGCGGCTCTATTCGTCAGCCAGCTTCTTTTTGTGGTGTTGTAGGTCTTAAGCCAACTTATGGTCGCGTGAGTCGTTGGGGTTTGATTGCTTTTGCTAGTTCACTAGATCAAGTTGGTCCTTTCACAACTTGTGTTGCTGACGCCGCTGAAATTTTAAATGTCATAGCAGGAGCTGACCATAGGGATTCGACTTGTTTAAATGTTCCTGTTCCAGATTATTGTGCTGATCTACTTAAGCCTCTAAAAGGTCTTCGCGTAGGTTTGATAAGTGAGTGTTTTGACCAGGAGGGGCTCGCCTCGAGCGTTAAAAGCTCAGTATTAGCAGCTGCAAATCAATTGGAAGGTATTGGAGCTCAGTTGATTGATATAAGTTGCCCAAGATTTAATGATGGGATTGCAACCTATTACGTGATTGCCCCTTCAGAGGCATCCTCCAACCTCGCTAGATATGACGGAGTGAAATACGGGCATCGTTCTGAAGGAGGAGAAACTCTTGCGGAGATGATGGCCAAGAGTCGTGCAGAGGGCTTTGGCAGCGAGGTGCAGAGGAGAATTCTTATTGGAACTTATGCACTATCTGCTGGATACGTAGATGCTTACTACAAAAAAGCTCAACAGGTCAGGACATTGATCAGAAGGGATTTTGATAATGCTTTTAAAAAGGTAGATGTTTTATTAACGCCTACGGCTCCCACAACAGCTTTTCAATCTGGTGCTCACTCAAATAATCCTTTGGCGATGTATTTATCGGATTTGCTTACTATTCCTGCCAATCTTGCAGGTTTACCTGCAATAAGTTTGCCTTGTGGCTTTGATAAAGCTGGACTTCCAATAGGCCTTCAGCTCATATCAAATGTATTAGACGAATCTCGCCTTTTGCAGGTTGCCTACCAATATGAGCAAGCTGCGGAAGTGATGAAAAATTGTCCTTCAGGTGAGTTCATTCCTTGATCAGGTCAGAAATGGCAGGGATATAGTGTCTATATCTTTCAATGACACCATATATTGAGTATTGGCAATATTCTGTCTCGTATGAGTTTTGTTCCTTTACATAACCACAGCGATTACAGCCTTCTTGACGGAGCAAGTCAGCTCCCAAGGATGGTGGAACGTGCCAAGGAGTTGGATATGCCAGCTGTGGCATTAACTGATCATGGAGTGATGTATGGAGCTGTCGAGCTGTTGAAGTTGTGCAGTGCTGCAGGAATTAAGCCGATAATTGGGAATGAAATGTACGTTATAAACGGCTCTATTGATGATCCGCAGCCCAAAAAAGAACGACGTTATCATTTAGTTGTTTTAGCTAAGAATGAAATTGGTTATAGGAATTTGGTGAAGCTTACAACCCTTAGTCATTTAAAAGGAATGAGAGGAAGAGGCATATTTTCAAGGGCTTGTGTAGATAAAGAGTTACTGAAGACTTATAGAGAAGGATTGATTGTTGCAACTGCTTGCCTAGGAGGCGAGATACCCCAGGCTATTCTTCGCGGTAGGACGGATGTTGCTAGAGATATTGCATCTTGGTACAAGGACATTTTTGCAGATGATTTTTATCTAGAGATTCAAGATCATGGTTCGGTAGAAGATAGAATTGTAAATGTTGAGATTGTTCGTATAGCTCAAGAGCTAGGTATTGAATTGATTGCAACAAATGATGCTCATTATTTAACTAAACATGATGTTGAAGCTCATGATGCTCTTTTATGCGTCTTGACTGGAAAGTTGATAACGGATGAAAAAAGACTTCGTTATACGGGCACTGAGTACATTAAATCTGAAAAAGAGATGATGAATCTTTTTGCTGATCATATTGATCCTCAGATTGTGAGAAAGGCTGTCTTGAATACAGCTAAGATTGCCGAAAAGGTTGAAGAATATGACATTCTTGGTGGATATAAAATGCCTGATTTTCCTATCCCGAATGGTTATACAACTGAAACATATCTTCGAGAGGTTGCTGAGCAGGGATTAAGAGAAAGGCTAAGCACTTCATCTCACGGTTCTAATGAAGAAGTATATCTTGAACGACTCTCATATGAGCTGGAAATAATGGAGCAGATGGGATTTTCAACTTATTTTCTTGTCGTTTGGGATTACATTAGGTTTGCTAGAGAGAAGAATATTCCGGTTGGCCCTGGGAGAGGTTCAGCGGCGGGCTCTTTAGTGGCATATGCCTTGAAAATTACAAATATCGACCCTGTAATGCAAGGGTTACTATTTGAGAGATTCTTAAACCCAGAAAGGAAATCAATGCCAGATATTGATACAGACTTTTGCATCGAAAGAAGAGGAGAAGTGATTGAATATGTAACTTCAAAATATGGGGAGGATAAGGTTGCCCAAATTATTACTTTCAACAGGATGACTTCAAAGGCTGTTTTGAAAGATGTTGCGAGAGTTCTTGATATTCCATATGGGGATGCTGATCGACTTGCAAAATTGATTCCTGTTGTAAGAGGAAAACCTGCAAAACTATCAGAGATGATTGGTGCTAAATCACCTAATTCAGCTTTTAGGGAGAAGTACCAAAAGGATTCATTGGTAAAGAAGTGGGTAGATATGGCTATCAGAATAGAAGGCACAAATAAGACTTTTGGTGTCCATGCTGCTGGGGTTGTCATTGGCTCGGAACCCCTCGATAACTTAGTTCCTCTTCAGAGAAATAATGATGGACAAGTTATTACTCAATATTTCATGGAAGATGTCGAGTCAATGGGTCTATTAAAGATGGATTTTCTAGGCTTAAAGAACTTAACGATGATAGACAAAGCACTCGAACTGGTTGAAGCAAGCTCGGGTGAAAAGATTTCTCCAGAATCGATACCTCCTGAAGATAAAGATACTTTTGCGCTCTTGGCGAGAGGAGATCTTGAAGGTATCTTCCAACTTGAATCAACAGGTATGAGACAAATAGTTCGTGACTTGAAACCTTCTTCCTTAGAAGATATTTCCTCGATTTTGGCTCTCTATAGACCAGGACCTTTAGATGCTGGCCTGATACCAAAGTTTATTAACCGTAAGCATGGGAGGGAATCTATTGACTTCGCGCATTCGTTACTTGAACCAATACTTAAAGAGACATATGGAATTATGGTTTATCAAGAACAGATCATGAAGATCGCTCAAGATCTTGCAGGATATTCTTTGGGTGAAGCGGATTTATTAAGGAGAGCGATGGGGAAGAAAAAGGTCCAGGAAATGCAGAAACATCGCGACTTATTTGTAAATGGAGCAGCTAAAAAGGGAGTGGTCAAAAAGTTGGCTGACCAACTTTTTGACCAGATGGTTTTATTTGCTGAGTATTGCTTTAACAAGAGCCATTCAACTGCATATGGTGCAGTTACATATCAAACAGCATATCTTAAGGCCCATTATCCTGTGGCATATATGGCCGCTTTATTGACTGTAAATTCTGGGGCGTCAGATAAGGTTCAGAGATACATCTCTAATTGTAATTCAATGGGGATAGAAGTTGTTCCTCCAGATGTGAACTCTTCAGGTATAGATTTTACTCCTAAAGATACGCAGATTCTTTTTGGATTATCCGCAGTCCGCAATCTCGGTGATAGTGCAATTAGACATTTAATATCAAATCGCGAAAAGGAGGGTGCTTTTAGTTCGCTTGCAGATATTTGTGATCGTATTCCTTCAAATATATTAAACAGGAGAGGATTGGAATCTTTAATTCATTGTGGAGCTCTTGATGCTATTGATCCACAGGGAAATAGAGCTCAGCTCATGGCTGATTTGGATTTGATTATTGATTGGGCTTCTTCTAGAGCCCGTGACAGGATTAGTGGCCAAGGCAATTTATTTGATCTCATTGACTTAGGCAATGATGCTGAAAAATCACCGGAAAGATTCACTGCACCAAAGTCACCACCTGTTCCAGATTATTCACCCACTGAAAAACTTCGTAGAGAGAAAGAGCTGGTTGGCTTTTATTTATCTGACCACCCTTTAAAGCAGTTAAAACCACCGGCAAGGCTTCTTGCTCCTATTGGCATCGGAGCTTTGGGTGATCAGCGTGATAAAGCCAAAGTAAGTGCCGTAGCAATGATTTCGGAAATGCGTCAGGTGACCACCCGCAAGGGAGATCGTATGGCAATTCTTCAGCTTGAGGATCTGACCGGCAGTTGCGAAGCAGTTGTCTTCCCAAGAACTTATGAACGCCTTTCTGATCACTTACTTCTTGAGGCAAGGCTTCTTGTTTGGGCTTCAGTGGATCATAGGGATGATCGTGTTCAGTTGATAGTTGAAGATTGTCGTGCAATTGATGACCTTAGGCTTCTTTTAATTGAATTACCCCCAGATGAAGCGAGTGACCTTGGGGTTCAGCATCGATTAAGGGAGTGCCTATCTGATCATTTACCTGGAAAAGATGAATTTGGAGTAAGAGTGCCGGTAGTTGCGTCTGTAAAAGAAGGTTCTGATGTTAGATATGTCCGTTTAGGCGATCAGTTTTGTGTGAGAGATGCTCATGCTGCTTTGAATTCTTTGCAGAAAAAAAACTTTAGAGCTACCTGCAGCGAATCTTTGTTTGTTTAAAGTCTTAGAAAAAGACCTAGGAAGATTATTCTTTAGTTGTTTTGTTTGCTTGAAAGGATTCCCTCACCTTCGTAATGTTTGGGCGGATATTCTCAAGCCCTAAAAAGCTTCCGGGTGAGGTTTCCCAGCTGGAAGAGAATAGGCCAAAACTAAGACCCAATAGTCCAAGAAAAAAGAACGCTGCAGAAGAGAGTAGCGTTATTACTGGTGGTATATCAGTTATGCCTCTGCTCACGAGTAGATAACTAGCAATAAAAATGCCCATTCCTGTAATGGTAGGAACTCCGCTTGTAATAGCGACTCGTCTAGCCATTCTGTTTGCAACAGAAGTAGGAATACCACCTTGAGGTTTGGTATTTTTCTTTTTTAAGTTATTTACTCCAGAGATTTTTTTTGTTGAGGAGTTTTTCTGAAAAGGGTCAACCATTGTTAGAAAATACTTGGAATGGATCCTTAAAAAGATCAGCCTCTTATTCCTAGTTTTGCTATTAGGTCACTGAATTTGTTCTCACTTTTGCTGCGAATATAGTTAAGAAGACGTTTTCTGCGCCCAATCATTTTTAGTAAACCTTGACGAGAAGAATAGTCTTGTTGGTTTTTTTGGAGATGTTCGCTGAGCTTTGAAATTCGTTCACTCAGCATGGCAACTTGAATTTCCACGGAACCTGTGTCGGTTGGGTGAACCTGATGAGAGTTGATTAGCTTTTGCTTTTCGGCTGTATCGAGCGACATGCTTTTTGTTTAGTCCTTTCAATTCAAAAACATAATTTAACTCCTTGGGGACCCTTTTACTTAAGCTGCTTCACGTGTAAGCCATAGCAAGCTTGCTCGAAGCAGCTGATCAGGATCATCCAAGTCGCTTGATGAAACCTTTCCTTCTTTAGCTTCATGCTTGCTGTCAGAAGCTATTGCCTGAAAGGCTCTTCGTATTTCAAGGTCTTCGTAACCTAGAGAACTCAAAGAGCTATGAAGCTCCTCGAACCCTTGTGCTTTAGCAATTACAGGGTTGATCTTATTACGTAGTAATTCTTCTTTTGTGCTTTCCAAATGCGATAACTTTGTCTCTAATTCAATAGCAAGCCTTTCAGCTGTTCTTTTTCCTACGCCTTGTACTTGACAGAGCTTTTGAATGTCAGCCTCGACTAATGCTTCTATAAGATCTTCACCCTCAAATTTATCTAGAAGAACTAAGGCGAGTTGAGGTCCCACACCATTAACACTGATAAGGATTCTAAATAAGTCTCTTTCAATCCGCTTAGGGAAACCGTAGAGATATTCAGTCTCTTCTCGTTGGATGTGGTGTATCCATAAAACTACGTTTTGATGAGGCTCTATTTCGATCTGATGACGTAAGGAGGTATGGACTTCGTAGCCAACTCCTCCACAAGCTATTAAGACTCCTTGGCGGTTCCCTAGCCGCCAACTCTCAAGCTTCTGCCCTTGTAGCCAGGCAATCATGACTAATCTCTTATTTGGCTTATGTTGCCTTATTTTTTTGAATTGTTCTTGTTTTTGGAAGTTCTGAAATGCTTCAGATTGAAAAAGTCTTTTTTTGGCTTCAGCTCAATTTGTCATGAAGGGTTTTTTAACCTCCATCAACCTGACAGCCAATCATTGCGCCTGCAACACCACCCGCAGGAACAGCAAACCATTGGTCTTTCCCTCTTGAGCTCATCCCCGCCAGACCTGCCCCAAGTAGCCCGCCAATTATCGTCCCTTCAGAGCAGTCATTGGTGTCTAAATCAGCTGGATGGGCATGCCTGTGATTAGTGCTTCTATGAGAGTTTTTGGAGTTACAAGGAACTTCAATTGTCTCTGTCCATGACTTAACGTAACCAGGGGAAGCTTGTGTTCCTGGGACATATTCCTCTCGGTATTCATTGCGTGTGCAAGTTCTAGAGGCGGAGTAACCACGCTGATACTCATCTGCCAATGAAGGTGGGGAAATGTTTAGGGCAAGAAGTGCCAGGAGGATTAATTTCATGATTTTTAGCTCCTTCTAAAATTGAGTTGGATTTTGTGAAGGTGGTTCGTTATGGAATGGGAGGTTTTGCTCTTTCTTCATCCTGCTCAAAAACGGACCATTGGGCAAGTCAAGCTTGTTTAAACGATTAATGAAACTTTTTAATAGTTTTTTTGGGAACTTCCCGCGATTAAAAACGTCTAAAAGAGCTAATCCTTACCACTTAGACTAATTAATGTTCCAAGAAGTACAAAGACTGCACCTGTAGAGCTCCAAACATCTATTGATTCTTCAAATAGTAGGTAACCCCAAAAAGTTGCAAAAATTACCTGCACATAGTTTATAGAACTTGCCTTTGCAGCACTTAGAAGATGGAGTCCTCTTGTTATACCCATTTGCCCAAACTGTGTGAATATTCCTGTGCCTAATAACCATAGCCATTCAACTCCTGATGGCTCAATAAAGTTTCTCAGCATTAGGGGTAGGCAGACGACTATTGATAAAAAAGGAAAATAATAGATAATAACTAATTCATGTTCCGACTGAGAAAGCTTTCGCACACAGATGTAAGCAAATGCTGTGAGGATTGCCCCTGCAATAGCTATGAAGACTGGTATAGAGGGAAGCCCCTCACTGCTTTTTGTTATCCATGTTGGTCTTGCAACCATTGTTATTCCCATCCAACCGATAAGGACTGCAATGCCAATTCGCCGCTTTATTTTTTCTCCTAGAAAAAACCATGCCCCTATTGCTGTGAAGGTTGGATAGGTGTATTGAATAACTGTTGCTGCACTAAGCGGAAGTGTTGCAAGAGCATAGAAAACACAGAAAAGGGCTGCAGTCCCTAGTAAACCCCTTAAAAAGAGTAAGTTTTTTTGTTTTCCCCATGGAGAAACTCCTTGTCTTTTCAGCAAAAATAGGGTTATAGAAATACTTATTAAGGATCTTGCAAAGAGGATCTCTGCTATTGGTATTCGACCGCCTAAATGCTTGACGCATACGGTCATCAAGCTGAAGGCCAGAGCGCTACTTATGAGGGCACTGCTCCCATTTGAATTTGTCGAGTTAAGTCCTTTAAGAGCAGGCCAGAATTGAGGCATGTTTTGGAGGTTTGATTTGGCCTCTTAGAGCATCAGTATGGAGTGATCAATCTATGAGTGCATTAATTCCTACTTAGAGAACTAGACCAAACAGCTAACAATAAGCAGAATGTATCGATGCCCTCCCCTCGACTTCATCCTCGTACTATTGAGGCCGTTAAGGAACGGTCAGACATAGTCGATGTCGTTGGAGAGCATGTTGTTTTAAAGAAGAAAGGGCGGGAATTTATAGGAATTTGCCCATTTCATGACGACAGCAAGCCTTCAATGACTGTCTCCCCTGCTAAGCAGTTTTATTACTGCTTCTCATGTGGTGCAGGCGGAAACTCCATTAAGTTTTTAATGGAGTTTCAGAAACTTAGTTTTAGCGAGGTTGTTCTTGAGCTTGCTCGGAAGTATCAGTTGCCAGTAGAGACAGCAGATGGTCCATCCCAAGAGCGTTTCCGACAGCAACTTTCTAGGCGAGAAAAACTTCATCGAGCACTTTCTCTTGCAGAGGTTTGGTTTAGAAGTCAGTTAAGAACTTCTAAAGGTGCAGAGGCCCTTCGGTATCTCATTAATACTCGCGGGCTTTCTGAGTCGAGTCTTGATGTTTTTGGTCTTGGTTACGCCCCTGAAGATTGGGATGGACTTTTAAGGCATTTGGAGAATGTTGAAAGACTTCCTGCTGAATTGCTTGAGGCAGCAGGTCTTGTTGTTTCAAGGAAAGGAGGAGATGGATTTTATGATCGTTTTCGTGGTCGGATTATGGTTCCTATTCATGATCGCCAGGGTAGGGTTATAGGATTTGGTGGGCGCAGTCTTGATGGGTCAGAGCCTAAATATTTAAATTCTCCTGAAACAGAACTTTTCGAGAAGGGTAAACATTTATTTGGTCTAAATAGAGCAGCTAATTCAATTAGAAAAGAGGATAGAGCCATTGTTGTGGAGGGCTATTTTGACGTTATCTCTTTATATTCTGCAGGTCTAACTAATTCAGTAGCTTCGCTTGGGACGGCTCTAAGTAATCAGCAGATAACAAATTTATGTCGCTGTACAGAGAATAAACGCATAGTTCTAAACTTCGATTCCGATGGAGCCGGTATTCGTGCAGCCAATAGGGCTATTGGGGAGGTTGAACAATTAGCCCTGCAAGGCCAATTGGAGTTAAGAGTTTTGCATTTACCTTTAGGTAAGGACCCTGATGAGTTTTTGCAGGTTAATTCCCCTGGTGAATACAGGGCATTGCTTGACCAAGCTCCCCTTTGGCTCGATTGGCAGATTGAACAAGCTTTTCAAGGAAATGATTTAACAAACGCTGATGAGTTTCAAAAAGTTGTTGGTGCTCTTGTTGAGCTCTTAGGAAAGCTTCCTCAGACAGCTGTTCGAACTCATTATTTGCAAAAGGTTGCTGAGCGTTTAAGTGGCGGGCAAGGACGCATGGCCTTGCAGCTTGAGGAGGATCTTCGACAACAGGTAAAAGGTCAGCGTTGGCACGGTAGGTCGAGTCGCTTTGAGCAACCAGGTGAGGCGTCTCAACGTGAACGCAGCGAAGTTGAGATTCTTGGTTTGTATCTTCATTGTCCAGCTCATCGCGTTGCTATTAGAAGAGAGTTGAGGAAAAGAGAGCTTGAAGATTTTGCTTTGCAGCACCATCGTTTGTTATGGGCTGCTATTACAGAGCTGGAGGAAACAAATCTTGGCTTTGATCACCTTGAAGAAATTATTCGTGGTAATGCATCGGGAGAAGAGCTTGGGAAGCTTGATTTGCCAAGCTTGCTTTCTGATCAATTATTGCTAGAGAACAGCTCCCTTTTAACTCGTTTAACACCTTTGCTTAAGCCTAGTGAAGTTCAAAAGGCATTCTTTGCAAAACCTTTGCACCAATTAAGAGGTTCTGCTGCAGTCTTAGAGCGTCAGAAGAGTCTCAAGCGATGCCGGCATCTTCTTGAGGCTTGGTCTGGACAACGATTAGCAACACTTGAAAGATGCATAGCAAATTTAATAGAACAAGAGCGTCTTCATCCTTCTGAATCTGTTGATATGGAAAATTGTATAGAGAATATGTTTCAAGAGTTGAATTCAGACGCGATACATTTTCAGAACCTTTATTACAGTGAACGAAAGCATATCATTCATTTAGATCAGCAACGTTGTTCTGGGTTGGCTAATGACGAGATAGTTTCTGCATAGTTTTACTTTTTTTAGGTCATTTTTTATTCAGAATTTCTGACAATAAACTGTTAACTGTCTTATCTCAATCTTTTTATGAGTCCTAAATTAATTAACCTGCTTGCATATACATCAGTTGATGATCTTTAGACTCGATTTAGGCAGAGGAGTTAATTTGAGAAGACTAAGACTGCGAGCATTTAACTGCTAGACCTTCACCTTATCCATTTTGAATTGTTAGTTATATCTGTTTTGCTTTGCGAAATCTGTGGTGTGGTCATTATAAATTTAGAGGTTCTACTTGGCTAGACTGGAATTTCCATTCCCTCTTACAAAACTGTTTTTTGCAAGTTATTTTGACCCGACTTTGTGGCTCTTTAAGTCATCTTTAGAGAGTCTGATATATCCTTTTTATTGAGATTTACAGCCTTCCAGAATGACTTATTAGGCTATGCGCTCTCTCTGCTTCATTTTCTGGATATTGCGTTGTTTTAATGGTGTCCACTTGTCGGAAAAATGACGTCTTAAATTGATTCAGACTATTGGAATTTTTCTTGGTTTTTTTGTCTTTGATGTTGCGACCTCCTTGCTTTTTTATGCGTGGGCTAATGGAATCTCTTTAAAGCGGCTGGTTGATATTGGACTAAGTCGAGCTCGACGCATCTCCCAGGTTTGTTCTAGGCCGCAGGCGCCCCATGTGACCGTATTTTGGCCATATCGACGATTGAGTTGGTCAATCGTCGATATGAGTTTTTCATTTGTTTCGGGAGGCGTAAATAATTCTTGCTGGAGAAAGCGTGTCGTTTGGAGATTTTGCAATAGCACACCTGCTTTGATGGTTGATTTGGACGGATCGAAAATTTGTTCTGTCAATGGCAAGGCTGCTTGAAGGAGGCGCGAAGTGTCATTGCTTGGAGGGGTTAGTCGTGTTGTTGCAGTTTTTTGGCAAGGGGACTGGCTAGGGCTCTTTGTTATTGCAAACACTGTCAGTGAGGCAGTTACTTGTGATTGGCGGCGTAGTTTTTCTGCTCCACGAACTACGTAATTCGCGATTGCCTGTCGTAATTCATTTGATTGGCAAATTGGTCTTCCAAAGCTTCTGCTGACGCAGGTTTCCTTTTTCGGTTTGGTTTTTTCGGCTAAGGGGATACATTTGTAACCCAGTAGTTCTCGTTGTATGCGGATGCCTTTTATGCCGTATTTCGCAAGTAGCTTTCCGGTTGGCATATCACGAAGTTGTCTTGCTGTATTGATGTTGTTTAGACGACACCACTGAGAAAGTTTGTTCCCAATCCCCCATACGTCTTCAATGGCGATTCTTTCTAACCATTTATCTTTATCTTCTTCTATAGCGAGGTCAAATATTCCGCAAAGTGATGGCATCACTTTTGCGGTTCTATTGGCAAGTTTTGCTTGGCCTTTGGTTTCTCCAATGCCGATTGCTATAGGAAGGCCCAGGTTTTGGTAAACCTGGGCTCGTAATTGGCGAGCCCAAGGACGTAAATTTCCGTCGTATGGGCGATTGACAAGAGCAAAGGCTTCGTCAATGGAGTAGATCTCTAATTTTTCAGTACATGTTTTCAGTATGCTCATGAGTCTTTGGCTCATGTCTGCGTATAGAGCGTAGTTAGAGCTGCGGACTATGACTCCCAGCGTCTTTAACTTTTTGCGGACTTTAAAATAAGGAACCCCCATTGCTATTTCCAGTTTTCGCGCCTCTGCGTTACGTGCAATGATGCAGCCATCATTATTTGAGAGGATTATTAAAGGATGACCTGCTAAGGACGGGTCAAGGCTTTGTTCGCATGAAGCATAGAAATTGTTGCCATCTATTAAGGCAGTAGCTTGGCGAATCACAAGAGAGATGACCAATTCCCGCTATAGTATATCTGTACTATCTACGATTTCAGTTTCGTCGTTATTTTGTGACTCTTTGCGGGCGGTGCTCTTATTTTTGTGCTCGTAAGTTCCGTCAGTGCTGAAAATGATTTCTCGAATTTAATAGGTGCTGTGAAAGTCTTTTGCTTGATGAAGATTGGAAATATTTTTTGAAGTTCTTTTGCGTGGTTCGTTCCTGTAGTGATAATTACTTCTGTTATTTTTTATTGAAGAAATATATGTAAGCTGGCAATCTAAGCATTGCAAAATGGAGGTGGAATGGCTGAATGAAAAACAATGGAATCTGATTTCGATTCTTCTATAGGAAAGAAAATTATATTATTAATTTAACTAGATTCTTGATCAACTATCTTTCTTGCTTATGCCTTTAAAGAAATTGCTGATTTAAAGGCCCTCCGTGTTAGTTATTCGCTAGCGACTTGTTCTTGATGGAATAGAGTTGTTAAGCGATGAATAGAGTAAGTCACCACTCCCCAGATAAAAATATCTTTCTCATTATTTAGTCCAGGCAGTTCTTGCTTGTCTTCATTTATTTCTAGAAATAGATTCTTTTTGAAACGTGTCAACCGCTTAATAGTAAAAACTCCATTCATAATTGTGATAACAATATCGCCTGGTTTGGCATTTATGCTGCGATCGACTATTAGGAGGTCTTCGTTATATATTCCGGCTTTGTTCATTGATTCTCCACTGACGCGGAGAAAGAAAGTGCTTGTAGGGCGAGGGATTAATTCTTTGTTTAGATCTATTCCGGTTTCAGCGTAGTCATCGGCTGGTGAAGGGAATCCTGTAGTTGTATTTCCGTCCTCCTTATTTATGTGCGGAATGGGTTGACGGCCTTTGTGGGCGATCCCGACCCCGGAGATTTCCATCGTACTGCGGCATAGTACAAACATACTAGCCCATAGATCTTGGCTTGTCTTTTTGGTGTAACTACTCCCGATGGTAGGGGCCTCCTCTTAGGATGGTTTGAGCACGATAAATTTGCTCAAGAAGTATTAATTGAGCAATTTCATGGGGAAAAGTCATAGGAGAAAGGCTGAGATTTAGGCTCGCCGACTCTTTTAATTTGACAGTGAGGCCATCGGCTCCTCCAATGGCAAATGCAAGTCGCGATGGACCAAGGTCCTTTATTTTTTCTGCAAATTCTTTGGACGTTAGGGGAATGGCCTCTTCTGTAAGGGCTATTAGTGTTTCATTTGTGTTTAATGCTGAAAGAATGTTTTGTTCTTCTCGTTTAGGGGTGCCATCACGAAGTTGAGTAATTGTTATGCCTGGGAGACGTTTGAGATATAGGTCTATACCGTCTCGAATCCATTTTTTCCGTGTTTTCCCAACAGTAAGTATTCGAATGCGGGATAAATTAATCAAAGCTTTCCTTTGGTGGCGTTTAATTTGCTTAGTCTTCTTCTAGTAATAACTGTTTAAAATTTACATAAAGTTTTTCCTCGTCTTTCTTTTGCTGGCTATTGATATTTGATTTGCTTAGGGAGTTCTTATTGCTAATAAAGTTTATACGCCTAACTTTTTGACTGTTATCAGAAGTGATTTTCTGAAGGTGTTTATTGTCTTGATTGTGGTTAGAATAATCAGATTCAACTTCTTTTAATCGATTAATAAGGTGAGAAGGAATTGATCCATCTGGACTTATTTTTATTAACTCTTTAAATAATTTCTCTGGGTTCTTTTCGGTTTCGACAGGATGTTTATATTGATTCTTTTTGTTTGTTGATTTCTTGACTTCATCCGGCTTTGGGAGGGGTTTGGGCAATTGCCGACCTAGTTCACGAAGTTTTTGAAGGCTATGGGAATCAAGGCTCATCTGATTAACAAGTTGTATTTTTTAGGGATTTGAGGAGAAGGGCTTCTTTTGGGGTCAAGTTCTACTTCATCCCTTAGGGCCTGGCGACGCTGCTCAAAGGGAAGATCCTCAAAAAAATCATCATCGAGCACACTAGGCAACTCGATATTAATGCTATTGACTTCTTCTTGGGAGAAGACCGTTTCAGCAAAACATGGCTGTAATGGAAGGATGAGAAGAATACTTGCAGAGACGATGGCTATAAAGTACTTAATCATCAAGGTGTTTAGGGATTGGGTTAACCCTAGGACTCTTTGATGTGGGAATTGATTATTTGCTTATAAAGAATAGTGGATGGTTTTTATACTTAAGGTGAGATGGGTTTAGTTGAGCGCATCTGTTTGTTTTGGCTAAGTTGGAGCAGGGCTAGGAAATGACTTTTCAAAGGCATACTGCTCGAAAAAGATTTGGGCAGCATTGGCTACGAGACCCTCAGGTTTTAGGAAATATTCTTTTAGCTGCGGATTTAAGATCTGTTGACAGGGTTCTAGAGATTGGTCCTGGGAAAGGGGCCCTTACGGAAAAATTGCTTGATTCTTCAGCCTCGTCAGTTCATGCTGTTGAAATAGATAGAGACTTAGTTGATTTCTTGAGACGACGCTTTGTGAATCAATCAAGGTTTACCTTGGTTCAAGGTGATGTTCTAAAGGTGCCATTAACCTTCCCTGATGGGGCACTAGCAACAAAGGTAGTAGCAAATATTCCTTACAACATTACTGGTCCACTTTTGGAGAAGTTGTTGGGTAGTTTGAGTAGCCCAGTGGCAAAACCATATGAGTTATTGATATTGCTCTTGCAGAAAGAGGTGGCTAACAGGATAACTGCGAATCCAGGAGACAAGAGTTTTAGCTCCTTAAGTGTCAGGCTTCAGTTGATGGCTTATTGCAGGAAGGTTTGTAGTGTTCCTCCTCGATGTTTTGTCCCACCACCAAAGGTTCATTCAGAGGTTATTGCAATTGAACCATTTAATTCAGAAAAATATTTGGAACCAGGGTTGGCACGCAGAATAGAGATTTTGCTAAGGAAGGCGTTTTTGTCTAGGAGGAAGATGTTGAGGAATACGCTTAAAGATATTTGTCCATTGGAAGAACTTGAGTTGATTGCGCAAGATGTGGGCGTCGATCTTCAGCAACGCCCTCAAGAAATTCCTCCTTTGAAGTGGTTGGAGTTTGCAAAAGCGTTGAATTCTCTAGAAAGCTTTCATATGGAGTGATATTGATGCAAAAATAAGGTTGGTGATTTGTTTTTAGTCCATTGCTTGTTTCAGCGCCAGCAAAAATCAATCTCCATTTAGAAGTATTGGGTTTTAGAACTGATGGTTTTCATGAATTAGCAATGGTTATGCAGTCGATAGACCTCGTAGATCAATTGGAGATTAAGGAAAATAGAAATGGATTAATAACTCTTCAATGTGATGTACCTGAGCTCAGTACATCAAATGACAACTTGATTATTCGGTCAGGATATTTATTACGCGATAAGACTGGGTTAACTGAACTTGGTGCGGAGATTCATTTGAAGAAGGCTATACCCATTGGCGCAGGTCTTGCAGGAGGATCTACCGATGCGGCAGCGGCTTTGATTGGCTTAAATCAATTTTGGGGTACAGGTCTATCTCTTGACCAATTAGAAGTATTGGCATCAGAGCTTGGTTCTGATGTTCCATTTTGTTTAGCTGGTGGAACTCAACTTTGTTTTGGGCGTGGAGAGGTTTTAGAGCCTCAGCTAGTAGAAGAGATGTCTTTGGCCATTCTTTTAGTTAAAGATCCTTCTGTGAGTGTTTCGACGCCATGGGCATATGGCAAATTTAGGGAAACTGAATTCAAGAGATATTTAACTAATGAATTAGATTTTGAGTCTCGTAGAAAAAGTTTAAGAAGAGCTGATTGGCTTAACCCTTTGGGAGGGAAGATAGCTCCTCCTTTGCATAATGATCTCAATAAGGTAGTTGAAGAGAATACGCCTTCTGTTAAAGAGGCTCTTAGTTTACTTAGAGAAATACCTCAAAATCTAGGTGCTGCGATGAGCGGATCTGGTCCAAGTTGCTTTGCTCTTTTTTCAGATTTAACTAAAGCTCAAGCCGGCTATTCTCAGTATCGGGACCGTCTTGAAAAAGCAGGTTTTCAGAGTTGGTGTTGTGCATTAAGCCAACAAGGAGTAAAAATTGAAAGACATTAAAAACTTGTTTTGAACAAAGATATTCAGGATTCTTCTAGCTCTCTGGGGAACCAGCCAAATCCTCAAGCATCTAAAGGCCCAATGAGTTATCTGTCAGGGGCTATTACTAGTGGTGTTTTTGCTTGGTTGTGCCTTGGTCTTAGTAAAAGAGCAGTTACCTATTTTTCTATCCATCAACCTAGCTACACATCAGCAATCGCTCAAAGTATTGCTTCGGCGATTAAAACATTGGTTATAGGTATGAGTTTTTTAGCGACCTTTACATTCGCTTTTATTGGCTTGGGGTTAACTCTTGTTTTTCTTCGCGAATTGATTCCTGGCAAGGAAGCCGATTCTTCCTAATGTTTGAACACTGACTCTTGAGTGCCAATCAGAGGCTCTGAATATGAACTTTCATGATCTAGGAATGTTGGTCTTACTGTTGAGCCCAGGCATGCTCATTTCAGTTTTGTTGTTGACCACTTTTGCGGCAGGAGGCTAATTAGCCCCTCGTTGAGATAGTTTGGCTTCGTTACCCTTCTTATTGGGATTGCAGCTGAGCTGTGAAAGGAACAATTCTTTTTAACGCACTTCGTGAAGCCATCGATGAAGAGATGGCTAGAGATTCTCTTGTCTGCGTGATGGGAGAAGATGTTGGCCACTACGGTGGTTCTTACAAGGTCACCAAGGACCTTTGTGAGAAATATGGTGAACTAAGGGTCCTAGATACCCCTATCGCTGAGAACAGCTTTACAGGGATGGCGGTAGGAGCTGCGATGACCGGTTTACGTCCGATTGTCGAAGGCATGAATATGGGATTCCTCTTGCTCGCTTTTAATCAGATTTCTAACAACATGGGAATGTTGAGATATACCAGTGGGGGGAATTACACAATTCCGACAGTAGTAAGAGGTCCTGGGGGCGTTGGCAGACAACTTGGAGCAGAGCATAGCCAACGTTTGGAGGCTTATTTTCATGCTGTCCCGGGGATAAAAATTGTTGCTTGCAGTACTCCTACTAATGCCAAGGGCCTAATGAAGGCTGCGATTAGAGATAACAACCCTGTTCTGTTTTTTGAGCATGTTTTGCTTTATAACCTCACTGAGGAAATCCCTTCAGGGGAATATGTATGCGCTTTGGATCAGGCTGATTTAGTAAAAGAGGGGAAAGATGTGACAATTCTTACTTATTCGCGTATGCGTCATCATTGCCTGAAGGCCATTGAGCTCTTGGAGAGTGAAAATATCGATGTAGAGCTAATTGATTTAATTAGTCTTAAGCCTTTTGACATGGATACAATTAAACGTTCAATTGCTAAAACTAATAGGGTGATAATTGTTGAAGAATGTATGAAAACAGGAGGCATTGCAGCTGAGTTGATTTCTTTGATTACAGAGGAATGCTTTGATGATTTGGATGCTCCTCCAGTAAGGCTTTCCAGTCAGGATATTCCAACCCCATACAATGGGAAATTAGAGAACCTCACTATTATCCAACCCCACCAGATTGTCGATGCCACAAAGGAAATTGTTAGCAAGAGGATTTAATTAATGGCCCGTCAGCAGGGATGGTTTGCATTAATACTTGCTCTTGCGATTTCGGCAGCATCTGTATGCTTGAACTTTCCGTTACAGCTAGGCCTTGATTTCCGTGGAGGAAGTCAGTTGACGTTGGAAGTTCAACCTGCTGGTGACATTCAACAAGTGAAGTCTGAGCAGCTTGAGGCTGTTAAATCGGTTTTGGACCGACGGGTAAATGGTTTAGGTGTTGCTGAATCTACCCTTCAGACTATCGGAGAAGACCAATTGGTTTTGCAGCTTCCTGGTGAGCAGGATCCTTCACGGGCTGCGAAGGTCTTAGGTGAGACAGCCTTGCTTGAATTTCGTGCACAAAGAGCAGGAACTGAGGATGAGATAAGGACCTTGCAAAGGCTTAGGAACCAAGCAAATAGTGTTTTAGAACTTGCAAAATCTAAAGATGATGGAAAAGCTATCTCTGATGATGAGCTTAATAGAGATCAGTTGTCTTCAGCACAACGATCTTTAGGCATAGACATAAACACTGATAATGAAATTGACCAGATTGAGGAACTTCTAGAAAAGGTAAATGAGAAAATTGTTTCTTTATTTGAACCTGCATTCTTAACTGGAAAAGATCTAATAACAGCTGGACGACAGCAAGAGCAGAATATTTCCGGATGGGAAGTGACTCTTACTTTTAACAGGGAAGGGGCTGAGAAATTCGCTCAACTTACTCAATCAATTGCCGGTACAGATCGCTTGCTAGGAATTGTTCTGGATGGATACTCAATAAGTGAGGCAACTGTTGGCGAACAATTTAAGACAGCAGGAATAACAGGCGGCGCAGCAACAATTAGTGGACGGTTTTCCGCTGAGGAGGCAAGAGATTTAGAGGTTCAGTTAAGAGGTGGTTCTTTGCCTCTGCCAGTTAGGGTGCTTGAGGTTAGATCTATTGGCCCAACTTTGGGAGCTGAAAATATTCGGAGAAGTCTTATTGCGGCACTTTCGGGACTTGTCTTGGTAGCTTTATTTATGTTGCTGTCCTACCGCCTTGCTGGCCTTGTAGCCGTCCTTGCATTAAGTCTTTACGCACTCTTTAACTTGGCAGCATATTCATTGATCCCAGTGACACTTACATTGCCAGGGATCGCAGGGTTTATTCTTAGTATTGGCATGGCAGTAGATGCAAATGTTCTTATTTTCGAACGAGTTAAGGATGAATTGCGGCGAGGAAATACACTCATACGCTCTATAGAGACTGGCTTCTCTCAGGCATTTTCTTCCATTGTTGACGGACATATAACAACTTTAATTAGTTGTGGAGCATTGTTCTTTTTGGGTACGGGTCTTGTTAAAGGCTTTGCTGCAACACTTGGCATTGGTGTGATATTTAGCCTCTTTACGGCTTTGAGTTGTACGCGAACATTGCTTAGGTTTTTGATGAGTTATCAGGCCCTAAGGCGCCCAACAAATTTCTTACCAATTAGTGAGCTTCCTTCCTCAATTTGATTATTAATTAGCATGAAATCATCACCCTCTAACACAAGAATTCGATTACGCCTCTGTCGTAATCGGCGTTTAATCTGGCTTATATCTGGCACATGTATTTTTCTAAGTGCTTTAGGACTAATACTTTGTATTCTCAATCCATCGATCAAAGCCCCGCTAAGACCGGGGCTTGATTTTACAGGTGGTACTCAGATTCAACTTGAACGCAATTGTGATAATGAATGTGGTTTAATAAATAGTAAACTATTAGAGGACTCTATAAAATCAACAATCTTATTCTCTGAAGAAGACAATGTAACAACTGATTTGTCTTCAGCTAGAGTTCAGATTCTTGACAGTGGGAAGTCAGTAGTTCTTAGATTACCATTTATTTCCGCCACACAAAGTAATCAAATCATCGAGAAAATTAAACCTCTAATAGGTCAAATTCAAGGGGGAAGTGAATCTATTGAGACTATTGGACCAAGTTTAGGTGGTCAGCTACTTAGGAGTAGTTTGATCTCATTATTGGTAGCCTTTTCTGGAATTGCCTTATATATAACCTTTAGATATGACAGGCTTTATGCATTTTTGGCTCTTATTGCCCTTGGTCATGATGTTTTAATTGTATGTGGAATCTTTGCCTGGTTGGGGATTGCAATTAATTTAGAAGTAGAAAGTCTTTTTGCTGTTGCTCTACTTACTATTGCTGGTTATTCTGTTAATGATACTGTAGTTGTTTTTGACCGTATTCGAGAGAGGAGTCGTTATGACTCCTCTCTTTCTCTTGCAGAGCAAATTGACAGAGCTGTTTCTGCAACATTAACTAGAACGCTATATACAAGTGGCACAACACTTCTGCCGCTAATTGCGTTGATTCTCTTTGGTGGATCTACTCTTTATTGGTTTGCTGTTGCTTTATCTTTGGGTGTGCTAGTTGGTAGCTGGTCAAGTATCGCTCTTGCACCTTCATTGCTAAGCCTTAGAGAAACAGCCGCCAAAGGTCCTGAAACACTTGATGATTCCCTTTCAGTTAATGAATAAAGTGATTCGAAATGGACCTTATTTATTAGATAGGTTGACCCCGTTTTTGTTACTAGCTTTTGCCTTTTGGGATCTAAGAGTAGAAGTCAGATTGCTCTTAGACAATTTCACTATAACTTCTCTTGTTTATGCTTTTAGGCATCATGCCTTAGCTATAATAGTTTTAATTTCCACTCCATCTATTTTTAAGCATTATGGATTATTAGAAAGTCGGATTACCCGTAGGTAATAGTTATAAGTATTCTATAACTTATCCATTACTTGTTTTACAAGTATTTTTTGCATCCCAACTTGTAGAACAACAGCTAGAGGAAGAGCTAATAGTACTCCAGGTAGTCCAAGCAGTGCTCCTAGACTTAGTTGCGAGGTCAAGGCTACTGTTGGAAGTAAATTTACAGTCCTTCGAAGTAAAAGAGGAGTAAGCAGGAAGGCTTCGAAGTTTTGAAGTGCCAACCTAAGAATTAACACCTGAATCATTAATGATGGTGATATCAGAAGGGATACCCCTAATGGAAGTAGACTTGCTGCGGTTGGTCCAATTATTGGGACAAAGGTTAGAATTCCGCAAATAAGTGCACTTAGTAGAGCTAGAGGTACTTTTAGAAAGGAAAGTCCCGCCCATGTAAGCAAGAAAACACTTATGGCGGAAATTGTCATTCCACTAAGCCAACCTCCAAGAGCATTTCTACATTGATCAAGTAATTCTTCAACTGTTTTCCGTTTACTTCTTGGGGTTGCTGAAATCAATATTTTTCGATGAGCATTTGGATCTAAAGCAAGTAAGATTGCTAGGAGAACTGTTAGAAGTAATTGAAAAATGCTGTTAGCTGCGCCTCCTGCGAACCCAAGTAATTTGTTGCTTATAGGTTGTATATTTTCCCAGCTGATCTTTTCAGGAAATGAGTTTTCAAGGTTTAAGAGTCTTAGTTCTCCTGAGAGAATTGATTTAAGCTTGTCAATTAGATTAGGGGCTAGATTCTCTAAGTCTTTAGTTTGAATGATTAATTCTGGAGCAAGAAAAGTATAAACTACAGATCCTCCTATTAATAACAGAATAAGGACTATTCCTAGAGCAGGTTTCCGACTTAATTTGATGAACCTCTGAATTTTTTTTATGAGGACATCAAAACCTACAGAGATTACTACTGCTCCAAAGATAATGAGAAGAACCCAACGCAATTGCCATGCTAGGAATGCTGATGTGATTAGAGTTAATGTTGTTATTAAAGACTTTGAATTCACTGTTCTCTAAGTTTCTTTTTCCATGGATCAAGTAAATCATGTATAAGGATTTCCCGAATCATGACTTGCAGTACGACTGCAAGTGGTAGAGCAAGAAAGAGACCTAAAGGACCAAATAAAATGGCAAAGGTAAATTGTGCAGTTAGAGTTAGTCCTGGTAGAAGCTTTACTTGATGTTGCATCACTGATGGGGTGATTAAATAGCTTTCAAGATTTTGAATCAATACATACAAACCCACTACTGCAACTGCTTTCCATGGAGCATCCAATAGGGCTACTGAGATTGGGAAAATGGTACTAATAGTTGGGCCAACATTGGGTATTATGTTTAGAATTCCAGCTAGAATAGCATTTGCCATTACTAACTTTACTCCTAATACTGAGAGTCCAATCCCAGCAAGTAAAGCAACACATATTGAACTTATCAATACTCCTACCATCCAATCACTGAGTGAATTACCACATTCTAAAAGTATCTTTCTAGCTCTTCTTCTGTAGAATGATGGAACTAGTTGGATAGCTACCTCGCGATATGATTTTGGTTGTATTGATATCATTAATGCGATTGAAATTACAAAAATGAACTGTATTAATCCATTCCCAAGATTTCCTGCAATACCCAATATTTTTTGAATTCCTTGGCTGACTCCAGAAGCCAAGGATGTGCTATCAGGAAATGTAAATAAATTATCAGAAGTTGTCCAACTTTGTTCTAAAGCATTGTTTCCGTAAACCAAAGAGGATATTTGACTAATACTACTTAAGGCGATTACCCAAAGTTTTCGCCCAGCCTCGGGCAGTTGTCTAATAATCTGTTGAAATTCTTCTGTAAAAGGAGGAACAATGAGAGCTAATGCAGTGCATATTATTAATAGTAAACTAGTTAAGCATATTGTAAGAGCTATTAGTCTTGGCATCCTCCATCGTGATCGAAGTTGGTTGACAAGGGTGCAAATCGCCATGGCTAATACAATTCCGGCGAAAAGATGAATAAGTAAATCTCTTAATCTCCACAACAAAACTCCACAAGCCAAGAGGATTGCTAGAGAGAGCCATTGTGGAAATTTCACGTTTTACTGCTCACTCGTTAGATTGTTTGTCGCCTGTTTGGGTATAGCCCAATCCATGACTTTGTGCGTATCTCTCAGCAAAGCGCATGAATCTCTGAAAATCAGCATCAGATTTCCAGGTATATATGGCTTCAATTGCATTTGGACTGCCATTGACAAAACGAGCCTTTACTTCGCGTGTAATTAGCTCACCTTCTTCATCTATGAGGATCATTCCAATGATTTCACCTATTTGTTCAGGGTTGATCAAGGCCTCAGGTTGGTCGAAGCTGAAGAACGCCTGACCTGTACGACCGTCTCTGCTTCTGGTAAGCCTTATTTCAGGTACAGCTTTTTCATCAGTTCCACGAAAGAATTGAATCGACGCAGAAGAGCTTGAATTGGTCACAGATCCCCGCGACATAATTTGATCAATGGATTTTAAAGGGGAATCTTTTGGAATGAGGGTTTGATTGCTGGTTAAATTGTTTCAAGAAGAAGTTTTTTTGCGGCTTTTGTTGGATTCAGTCCAGACACGTTTATGGATATTCTTGATGGCGCGTTGTCTAGTTGGTGGTCATAACACCTGTCGTAGTAATTGATTATCTCTTTGCAAGCCTCTGCCCAATCCTCTTCATGAATTGAGGCGATCGCTCTACTTGTTCGTTGAGGCCCTAGCCTTCGAGCAATTCTTAATGTTGCTTCTTCCAATGAATGCTTGCCAAAATGGCTATAAACCTCGACAAGTTTTTCTATACGTTCTTTTTCTGTACGAGTTATTTCAAGAATAGGCGCTTTTTTCATTTGTTGAAAAAGGAGATGAGGGATGCGGCAGAGACCCAAATTCGCACTCTCATCTTCTAGCCATATTTTTGTAGCTTGTTTGTCTATACACTTTTGTAGTTCTTCAGCTAATAGGTTCTCAAATTGTTCACTTGTGGGTTGTTTAGGTAGCCCAAATCCTCCAAAGCTACTGCCACGATGATTGGCTACTCCTTCAAGATCTATAACTGCTTCACCTTGCTTTTCTAGGGCAATTAGCAGGTCTGTTTTTCCTGTGCCAGTCCTTCCACCAATAAGCTTTAGCGAAAAGCTTTTTCCGAATTGTTCAAGGGCCCAGTTCCTATAGCTTTTATATCCTCCATTAAGAAGAATTGGATTTAGATCAATAAGTTCGGCTAACCAGGCCATGCTGGAAGATCTCATACCACCTCTCCAGCAATAAATACGGATTTGGTTTGGATGATTTCCTTTTGTGGTTATACCTTCGGTACGTGCGATTTTTAGTAGAGAGCTTGCAAGTCTTTCCATTTTCGGACCTGTGTACTTAAGTCCAAGAAGTATCGCTTTTTCTCTTCCTGCTTTTTTATATGTTTTTCCAACTTCCTTTCGCTCTTCATCGCTAAATAGAGGAAGGTTTATTGATCCAGGGTAATGTCCTTGAGAGAATTCTGAAGGACTTCGAACATCTACTAGAGGTCCGTTCGTAACGCGGAATTGCTTTAATGGATAAACAGAATGAATTCCGATGCCTGACATAGTAGGTAAAGGTAGAAACAATGGTTAGGTAGGTTGCTTTCTATGGTCTCTGCATCTTCTTCAGCTAACAGTCCCAGTATTAATGAGCTATTAGAGAAGTTCAAGTCTTCCTCGGTGCGTCAGAAAAGAACCTTGATCAAGGAAGTTGAGAAGAGGTCTGCCGAAATTGCTGGATTAGGAGAAGAAGGACTCATAGCTTTTAATCCTGAAAGTGATGATTGGGCAGCTGGCTGGATTTTGCAAATTTTGCATCGTCATGAACCCGAAGCGCTAAAGAAGATTTTGAGTCGAAAATCTTCTGGTTGGTTTAATGCGCCTTCTTCAATTGGGATTGATTATGCACCTTTGCAAGAAGCATTACTTGAAGAGCGTTTTGAAGATGCAGATCGACTGACTAGTTCCACCTTGAGGAAGTTGGCAGGTATCAATGCGGAAAATAGAGGTTACGTTTATTTCACTGAAGTTGCTGTTATGGCTGGGCTCGATCTTGTGACTATTGATCGCTTATGGATTGCTTATTCACAAGGTAGGTTTGGATTTTCAGTTCAAGCTCGTATTTTGAAGGCGTTAAATGGTCGCTATGATCGCCTTTGGCCTCGCATAGGTTGGAAAAAAGATGCGGTCTGGACAAGATACCCAACTTCATTTACATGGAGTTTGGATGCACCTGAAGGCCATATGCCTTTAGTGAATCAGCTCCGGGGTGTAAGGCTTATAGATGCAATCTTGAACCATCCTTCATTATCAGAGAGATGCTAGGGATGGGATCGGGTTTCAGCATCTACCTGAATTGTTTTTGACAGTTATGGTCAAAAATATACCAATTGCTGTTTTTAATGGCTTCCGGCTCATATAAGGCTGTTTGTCCATTGATGAGGGGTTTGGGTTGCTTTCGCAGCCGTACATTTCGTTGGTCAGTTTTTCGTTTCCCCTCAACTCTGCAGTTATCTCCTTATTTGAAAAAATTGCTTGAGCCAGTTAAATGTGAAGAAACTCTTTTGCGTCTTGAACTAGGCCTTCATGAGGCAATGGTAAATGCGGTCAAACATGGGAATTCTCAAGACCCAAGGAAGTTTTTACGAGTTCGCAGAATTTTGACCCCTAACTGGTTTGTGTGGCAGATACAAGACGAGGGGAAGGGTTTGCCCCATTCAAAAAGATACGGATGCTTACCCTCTGAGTTGGATTCTGATCGAGGGCGGGGACTTTTTTTAATTCACAAATGCTTCGATGATGTTCGTTGGAGTAACAGGGGTAATCGTCTCCAGCTTTCTTCCAGAAGAAAGAAAACCTTTATCGATGAGGACAGCCAGGATCCTTCAGTTCTCCCTTGAGCCATTTAATGGCTTGTATAGATAATGCTTCCACGTCAGAACGCTTTCCTTGCTGAAGTAATTGAAGAAGTGCCCCAGAAAGGAGTTCTGCAGCTCGACAATCTGAATCAGATTTTAGTTGGTGCCAATTCTTATGGTTAAGAGTTAACTCACTATGAAGCTCTTTGGCAAGATCTTTTGTTTTGGTAGACCACTTTTGTTTAGTCATTTTAGCTGAAAAGTTTAACTTTCTTGGTTGAACGGCTTGTTGCAAGACCATACTCTTGTCATGAAGAATGATTCTGCTTCTATATTTTCAAAACCACTTTTCAAGAGCTTAGAGTCAATGTCATCGTTAATATAATCACGATAAAATGGCTCATGAAATACTTTGTAGAAATTATCAAGCACCAGTTTGAATTTGGGAGAGTCATCTAATTGCACTGAGTCTGCAATAACAAATACACCACCTGGCTCAAGTACCCTCCAGCATTCTTTTAGGACTTTTTCTCTAATATTTAAGGGTAATTCATGAAGTAAATATACACATGTCACTCCTTGTATACTTGCTGTTTCAAAGGGAAGCTGTTCAGCATTCCCCCTTATCAACTGTACTAAACGGTTATTATGAGTATTTAATGACCTATTCGCTTTACGTAAATATGCCAGTGATAAGTCAACCCCAATAAGCTCTATTCCAGGCTCTGCCCTTGCAATTTGTTGTAGTGTTCGCCCTGTTCCTGTGGCTACATCGAGTAGTTTTATGCTTGATCTTTTCCTTGAATTAAAGCTCTTAAGACCTTTCTTTAAAGGAGCTAATATTCTTCTTCGCATTGCATCTGCAGTGCCATTAAATAAGATTTCAACCTGTAAGTCATATAAATTAGCGGAGTGGTTGCTTAAATATCCATCTGTTTGGTGATGGAAATTTTGAAGGTAGTAATCGGGGAATTTAGCTTTGTCTATCTCATTGGGGAGATCATGAATTTTATTTCCTTTCCGCCTTTCCCATGTAGAAGGCAGGTCAAGCCAGACTAATGGGTAATTTCCTGCCCAATCAAGCCATGGGGCCTCGAAAAGCTGTGCTTTTGGGTAAATACCATCTTCGGCGTCTTGCCAGTCAGAATCCTCGAGGTGATTAATGGATTTGCGTAGCTCGAAAAGTAGTTCTCTTGAGATTGGCTGAAGGTTTGGGACGGCACTTGGTGCAAGTATCTCCATTATTTTTGTACTAAGGCTTTTGTGAGCTAATCCAGCAAGACTCTTGCTGAACTGGAGAGTCTTATAAGCAAGTTTGGTTAGTTCTGGTTCTGCCATGAAATTGGTTTGATTAACTTTTCTGCTATAGGGGCTTTGCTTGAGCAAAAAAACTGTAAGAGAGATTCAAAATACGCTAACAAAACTATCAAATAATTGTTTGGAGTAGAGATTATGTAACTTGTCAATTGGTCTGAGTGATCAATCAAGAGGTGAGAAGCTCATCTTTTACAGCTTCTCAAAGAGATCTGATGGATCGCTTCTTTAATCTCTTTCCAATTATGCTGAGGCTCTAATTTTTTTAGTTCTGAAAAATGCTTATTAATTAAATTTACTAATGCCGATGATTGAATGCATACTTCCTTATGGTTTCTTTCTCGAATTGCTTGTTCAAGTAGTTCGATTTTAGTATTTGTTTTAATTAGCTTTTCCTGTGCTGTTATGTTTATGATATCTCTTCGAGGGAGGGCTAAGGTTTGAGAGAAGAAGAGGTAGAGGATCAGTAGATAGAATGGTGCAAAATTTCTCATAAAAAATAGACTAAGGCAATTATTCGACTTTTTTATTTCTATTGAATTATAAGAAAAGATATGCCTGGCCTTTATAAGGTAAGACTAGGCAAGCCTTTCGATTTAAAAATTAGATCACTAATAATTTGGATGACTATGCGTCATAGTACATAACAAATTCATGTGGATGTGGACGCTGACGAAGTTGCTGGACCTCTTCATACTTAATGTCTATCCAATTTTCTATGAAGTCCTCGGTAAATACACCACCTTCTGTGAGATATTTGTTGTCAGACTTTAGGGCGGTTAATGCTCCATTTAGTGAAGATGGAACTGTTGCGATGTTTGCCAGCTTTTCTGCAGGGAGTTCAAATAAATCAACATCTACGCCATCACCAGGGTCAATCTGGTTCTTAATCCCATCTATTCCAGCCATCATCATGGCACTGAAAGCGAGATATGGATTGGCCATTGCATCTCCAGGGCGGAATTCAAATCGCTTAGCTTTAGGGCTTGGTCCAGTTAAAGGGATTCGAACTGCTGCAGACCTGTTCCCTTGTGAATAGACGAGATTTACGGGCGCTTCAAAACCTGGTACAAGTCGCTTGTAGCTATTAGTTGTTGGATTGGTAAAAGCTAGGAAGGAGGGTGCATGCTTAAGAATTCCACCTATATACCAACGCGCAGTTTGTGACAAATTCGCGTATGTTCCTTCTCCAAAGAAGAGAGGTTGGCCTCCTTTCCAAAGGCTTTGGTGAACATGCATGCCAGTTCCATTATCATTAAAGACAGGCTTTGGCATAAATGTTGCAGTTTTCCCATATTTACGTGCAACGTTTCTGACTACGTATTTGTAAGTCATTACATTGTCAGCTGCATTGATCAACTCTGCAAACTTCATTCCAAGTTCGTGTTGACCAGCTCCAGCGACTTCATGATGGTGTTTTTCTATAGGGATACCCAATTCGCCCATTAGAAGTAGCATCTCAGACCTGATGTCCTGGGCAGTATCATTTGGCGCTACGGGGAAATACCCTTCCTTGATTTGGATTTTGTAGGCGAGATTTCCACCTTCTTCAATCCTTCCTGTGTTCCAGGGGGCTTCAATTGTGTCAACGCTATAAAAGCAGCCCCCTTCACTTGAGTTGTAACGAACATCATCGAATATGAAAAACTCTGGCTCTGCTCCAAAAAAGGCAGTATCTGCTAGTCCTGTACTTCCAAGATATGTGAGGGCTTTTTGAGCCAGGGCTCTAGGACATCTTGAATATGGTTCTCCACTACGAGGCTCTTGTATGGAGCAAATCAGACTGAGAGTCTTGTGTTTGTAAAACGGGTCTATCCAGGCGGTGCTGGCATCAGGGACCATTGCCATGTCTGATTCATTGATAGCCTTCCAGCCACGAATGGAAGAGCCATCAAAAGCGAGACCAGTTTTAAAACTTTCCTCTTCAACCATGTCAGCTGTGACTGTTAGGTGCTGCCATTTCCCATGAAGATCAGTGAATTTCAGGTCAATTAGTTCTATGCCTTGGTCTTTTATTTGGCGGAGAACGTCTTGGGAGGATTTGTTCATATCAAAAGTACTTCTGAATTAATTAGGTATTACATAGAAACTAGAGAGACCTGACCCTTTTGTTTTGTATCAACAAGTACTTTTTTAAAACACCAAAGGCTTGTTTTTGGTCCTCAATTACCTAAACCCCTTTCAGGGCAAGAGATTTGAGCTTTTGAATGGTTTTTGTTTTTAGAAGTTGCCATTGCAATCCCTCAAAAAAATTCGCGTGAGGAAATCCGTCAGCGTAGGCTTTAGGAAATCACTCCACTAATCAAGAGTCTTGTCGAAGACGCAATACTTCCCAAAAATTGACCGAAGTCACAAAAAGGACTTCAAGCCAATTTCTGTCCCTGAGCGTCTATTGCTTGGACCAGGTCCTTCTAATTCTCACCCGGATGTCCTACGGGCAATAGCTCAACCTCCAATTGGACATCTTGACCCTTATTACATTGATTTAATGGGGGAGGTGCAGGATTTGCTCAGGTATGTCTGGCAGACAGACAATCGCCTTACCCTTCCAATGAGTGGAACTGGTAGTTCTGCTATGGAGGCAACATTCGCGAATTGCATAGAGGCAGGCGAAAAAGTATTAGTTGCCATAAACGGTTACTTCGGGAACCGAATGGCAGACATGGCAAGCAGGTATAGAGCTGAAGTTGTAACTTTTGAAAAAGAATGGGGAGAGGCTTTCTCTTTAGCGGAGGTTGAGGAGGCTCTGGCGACTCATCGCCCAGTAATTCTTGCAATGGTCCATGCAGAGACCTCAACAGGAGTTTGTCAGCCTATGGATGGGATAGGAGATCTATGTAGAAAATATGATTGTCTTTTGCTCCTCGATACAGTTACTTCTCTTGGTGGAGTTCCCCTTTTCCTAGACAAATGGAAAATTGACTTAGCTTATAGCTGTAGTCAGAAGGGTTTGAGTTGTCCTCCTGGTCTTGGACCTTTCACTATGGGACCTCGTGCAGAAGCGAAGCTCTCTAATAGAGCTGGGAAGGTCCCAAATTGGTATCTGGATGTTTCGCTGTTAAATCAATATTGGGGTAGTGACAGGGTTTACCACCACACTGCCCCTGTCAATATGAATTTTGGGATGAGGGAAGCATTAAGACTTTTAGCTGAGGAGGGGATTGAAAATGCCTGGGAAAGGCATAGAAAAAATGCTTATAAGCTTTGGAATGGCTTGGAACGTCTAGGGCTTGTTCTTCATGTCCCTGAGGACTTGAGATTGCCGACTCTTACAACTGTAGTTATTCCTGATGGTGTAAATGGCAAAGCCTTTAGTAGTCACTTGCTTAAAAAATATGGAGTTGAAATTGGTGGTGGATTGGGTTCTCTTGCTGGAAAGGTTTGGAGAATTGGGTTGATGGGTTACAACGCCACACCAGAAAATGTTGAGTATTTGCTCAACTTGTTTGATTCTGAACTTCCAAGTTTTCGCGAGACGCTTTCCTCCTCTGCTTAAACCATTTCTGAAGGTGATTTCGGGCTTCTTCTTCCATAACTCCACTCTCGACAATCATGCGATGGTGAGCGCTTTTGTGACTCGCTAAATTAATTGTTCCCCCAAGGCCACCTCTTTTTAAATCTTGAGCAGCAAAAATTACTTTTCCCATTCGGGCTTGTATTAATGCACCTGCACACATCGTGCATGGTTCTAGCGTCACAATTAATGTGCAGTCGTTGAAGCGCCAGTCGCTTTTAAGAAGTGCAGCCTGTCTAAGAGCCATTAATTCTGCATGCCCTAGAGGATCGCGAGACCTCTCTCTGGTGTTGCAGCCATGGCCAATGCATTTCCCATTATTGTCAAGTATTACGGCACAAACAGGAACCTCTCCAGCCATGCCAAGAATTTTGGCTCTATTAAGCAGGCGCTTCATCCATGAATCGATTGCTTCTTTAGATAGTTCAGAGGGCTTTGACAAGAGCTCAAAATTATCGCTTGTTGATATCGCAGATTGCCATGAGGAGCCAGAATGAGATCTGAACAAGGTTAGTTCTTGGCTGGCACTACACAAATCAAGCCGGTCACTTCGTTGGCGTTATTTGCTTCGCCAGATGTTGTGGACCCAACTCTGCAGTCTTTTTTGCAGGATGCTAGTGCTCGACTGTGCCAATGGTTTGGTGAGGCAACCGAAAGAGGTCCATTGCCAGCGGATATTTCCCTCCCTTCAGTTAGGCCTGATAAGAGAGGCCTTCCCTTTGCCGCTTTGCTTGATGAGCTTCAGGTTGTAATGGAGGGGGCGTATCAGCCTCTTCATCCTGGTGCTCTGGCACACTTAGACCCTCCACCTTTAACAGCATCGATTGCAGCAGATTTGATTTGCTCGGGACTTAATAACAATCTTTTAGCTGAAGAATTATCGCCAAGTCTTTCTCGATTGGAAAGAGAAATCTGTAGATGGTTCGCAGATACCTTGGGATTACCTTCTGGTTCAGGGGGCGTAGCGGCCAGTGGGGGTAGTTTGAGCAACCTAATGGCTCTTGTGGCTGCTCGTAATATTGCTGGATTGAGGGATGACTCAATGGCAGTAGTAGTTGCAAGTGAAGACTCCCATGTGTCTCTTTTGAAAGCTATTCGTGTAATGGGGTTAATGGATGACGCTTTGGAGCTGATACCTACAGACGATCAAGGAATGATGTTGCTTGACCTTCTTAGAGATCGTTTGGACCTTCTTAAGGAGAATGGACGCAAATGTTTTGCCGTAGTTGGAACTGCAGGCACTACTGCTCGTGGAGCGGTAGACCCTTTAGTGGAATTAAGAGAAATTTGCTCTAAACAAGGTATTTGGTTACATGTAGATGCCGCTATTGGTGGCGTTTTTGCTTTATCCGAACAAACTTCACAACTGGTAAATGGAATCGCGAAGGCTGATTCAATAACCTTGAATCCTCAGAAAGTTCTTGGGATACCAAAAACATCTTCATTGTTGCTTGTAGCAGATTTATCTCATCTCTCAAACACCTTTTCTACTGGACTGCCTTATATGGAGCCTGCCTGGAGTGAATCACATGGAGGTGAATTAGGGCTTCAGGGGTCTAAACCTGCTGAAGTCCTCAAGCTTTGGTTAGGTCTCCGTCAGTTAGGAGAGGAAGGGATAAATGATTTGCTTGTTAGTGCAATAAATCGTCGTTGTTTTCTAAATGCAAAATTAGATGCTTCTAGTTTCAATATTCTTGGCGGGCCTTTGCACTTAATAACTTTTACTCCAAAAAATATTGATCAAAAGAAATCTTTACTTTGGTCGGCTACTACAAGAGAGGCTTTGTTGAATCAAAAATTTATGCTTTCAAGGCACTCTTATAAGGGAAAGTATTATCTCAAGGCAGTGCTAGGTAATCCAAATACAAAAAGTATTCATCTTGAGAACCTAGCGAAAATTTTGAATGATTCTTTGCAGAAGAAAAGCTGATGACTAAAACTTCATTTAGGAGCCGATGGGTTGCATTAATAACGGGAACTTTCTCGGTATTGATAGGAGTTGTCTATCTGTTGATGATCACTCTTCTGGATTCTCGAGGTCCCATGCTTCCACCTCCCCCCGAGGCTTTGGGCGTGGTGGTAGCCGACGCCGCTTTCTATCTTGGTGCATTGGTTCCACGACTCTTTTGAGGGCAAGTTCTAAAAACTTCTCCATAGATGTTTTACGGCTGTTTAAGTTGTAGTGTTTCTGTACAACTTCCTGAATACCTCCATCACCCCAGTCTTGATCCTGTTGGAAGTAGGTTATGAAGCTTTCTCCTGCTACACGTGTAAGCCATGCTGCTGCAACACCTTGTACTGATCTGCTAAGAATTAACGTAGGTATACTTAAACTTAGCGTGGCTTCAATAATAGTTATTCCACCTTTTATAACACCTAATCCTGCAAGGGTTCTTCCAACAGAAATAGCAAGTTCTTGTGCGCGTGCCCGGGTTATCTCGATTCCATAGACTTTCGCTATCTCCATAACCATTTGTGCGTTAACAGCGGCTGTTCCAAGAAGATCTACTCCTGGTAATGGAGTAGCCATAACTACACCACCGGTTATCCAGCTGTAACGTTCTATACAATTAATTGCCTCGATTTTTCTTTGTCTATCTAGTAAACGTCTACCTGCATCTCCTAAATGCCTGCACTGAAGGAGGATATTATCCGCGAGAAGTTCTTCTCCTTCTGAATGAAGAACACTCGCGAGTCTTTGGACTAAGGAATTCACCTCGGCTGGTGGTTGTAATGGTTTTAATCCTGGTCTTGGGACGGATTGTGGAGCTGCGCTGACAGGAATTATGTCTTCAGGCTTTATTAATCCTCTGCATCTAGATCTAAGAACTGAAAGTAGTTTTCTTTCTTCTTCTTCCCCACGTAAATCACATTTGTTGAGTGCTAACAGAAGCCTCTTTCCAAGGTTGCTAAGACTTTGAATGATTCTCAATTCTGAAGCCCGTAAGTCTCCATCCACGACCACAACCATTAAATCGGACTGGCTGGCAATTTTTCTGGCTTGTTTTTCTCGATCTAGGCCATCCTTCCCTGCTTCTAATACGCCAGGAGTATCAATTAATTTAAGTCCTCGGTCGAACCCTTTTAAACGAAGCCTATAAGATTTACTTGTAGTTGTTGAACCCATCGCCGCTCCGACTTTGCCAACAATTTCATTTAGTAATGCTCTTATTAATGATGTTTTACCACTAGATCCTGTACCGAAAATTACCACTACAAGGTCACCACGGGCAAGTTCTTGTCCGACCCTTCTTCGTTCTTCGACTAAACCTTTTCTTGAGATATTGTCTTGTAGGTATTCAATTAGCCGGTCAATACTTTGAAGACTTTGTTGGGCCGCATGACGCCTACTCTTAGGTAAATCTATAACATCTTTCCTTTTTCTTTTTAGCCATGGTTTTTTATTTTGAAGTTCCTTTAGCCAAGGGTGACCTACTTGGATTATAAGGATAACTATTAGTACTGTCCCTAAAAATAATACAGGACCAACTAACCAATATGGGAGGAAAAGTTCTAGGGAATATTTCAGCTCATAGAAAACCCTCAGTAGTGAACCAATAACTCCCCCGATAATGAGAAGAGCTAATAGTGCGATACAGATTAGTAGAACTAGGCGTTTCCTAGACATAAGTTTTACTTAGAAGGTTAGGTAAATGAATTGTGCCCTTTGAATTAACATGCCTTTATATTTGTTGCTTTTTTTGCCGCATCCTTAGAGTATTTATAGCAAAACAAATAACTGCTATATTAATTGCAATATCAGCCACATTGAAAATTGGGAAATTAATTGGGATTATCTCTAGAAAATCCGTCACTTCTTTATAAAGCCAACGGTCAATTCCATTGCCAATTGTTCCACCAAGTAGAAAAGCTCCTGCTATACCCTCCCAAAAGTGAAGTGATTTGATGCGAATTAACCAGAAAATTAGTAAAGTGCTAACTATCAAACTAAGTATCGCTAGTAATGAAGTCGAATTCTTAAATAAACTAAAAGCAGCTCCAGTATTTTTAACAAGACGAAGTTGAATAAGGCCAGGAATTAATTTTGTTGTAACTCCTCCTAAAAGTTCTCTACGTGCGAATGCTTTGCTCGCTTGGTCTAAGGTCACCACCAAGAAAGTTATTGTAAATATTAAGTTGGTCTTTAAAAGACTTCGTCTCATTCGATGAATAGCAGTCGCCTCAGAATTAGTGCAAGGATTCCAACACTGGTGCACAGAGCAATTTGTGTGGGTAGTGGTCCGAGCGTATAGCTAAAAATTAATTCTGCAAGGCTGTATGGCCAACGACCTAGTAGATAACCAGAGATAAGATTGAGTATCCCAACAAGTTGTATGCAAAATAATCCAGCAAGGGCTGATAGGGGTAAAGAAAAAATTGTATCCATTCCTTTCTGTTGGGCCAGTCGACCAGCAAACCATGCTGCTGGGATGAACCCCACTAGGTAACCAAATCCAGGATTGTTTATATAGTTGATGTTGCCTCCCCCATTGAACACAGGAAGGTGTACGAGCCCAATCGTTATGTATGCAACTGCAGCTATTACTCCTGATCTAGGCCCTGTTACAAGGGAACAAAGAAGCACTGCTGGAACCTGCCAAGTGCTTGGGAGATTTAATACCACTGGAGATTGTGCTGTACTAGGGATGAAAAGGCCAACAGGCATTAACCCCCCTGCAAGAATCATTGTTAAACCGGCTATGGCACCGATCCATGTAACTAGGGCTCTCAATAGATAACTACATCTCTTCCCATCCTGCATTAGTCCCTTCATATTTCCTAGTTCTTATGAGTTTCAAAGTTGGTGACCAGGTTTCTTTAAAAGCCCCCTTGCCTTATTTAAAAACCGCTGATTCCATGCCTATGCTCAGGCCACCTGATCTTGTCTCTCCAGAAGAGGTTGGAAGAGTGAAAGGATTGCGAGCTCTTGGTGTCGTCGAGGTCCTTTTCCGTAGGGGATGTTTTCTGATCTCTGAAGATCGATTGAAGTTGGTTTCCTAATTGTTATTTGTCAGGGTGCTCAACAAACCCTAATCAATATTGTCTAGCCAGTAATTAGCAAGCCTTTCAAGGCTACCTTTTGGTCCACAAAGGCTTAATAGTGGTTTTTTTAGATGTCTACTTGCTATATCTTGAAGGTTTTTTCCGTTAAGTTTTTTGATTGCTTGATTACATTTAAGGTCATAGTCAATAGGTAAATCAAAGGCAGTTAATATCGCTTGTCTTTCTGCACGTTGACTTGAGGTCTGGATGCTATGAGCAATCTGCCCTTCATATTTTGCTTTTGCTAGGGAAAGATCATTTTCTGAGAGTGGACTCTCAACTAGGCCCCGCCAAGAATCAAGCAGAAGTTTCAGTGTGAGAAGAGCTTTTTCTTCGCTTGTTGAAGCATGCATTACAAATGGAGCATTTTTTTCTCTTGTTGGGTGATGAACTCCCACGTCATATGCGACTCCGTGCTCTTCTCTTAGCCTTCTGAAAAGAAGGCTAGACATTCCTGAACTTAGGTGACAATTTATTAGACGTAGTCCTAGATCATCTTTGTGACCATGAGCAATTGTTGCTTGTCCCAGCATTATTACGATTTGACTAGTGGCTTCGGGGAGTATTTTTAGGTTGCTAATAGATTCTTCATTAGTGAAGTTTGAACAGGTTTTATTTATTTCTTTTGAGTTATCATTTTGTTCAAGAAGTAATGAATTGAATGGGGCCGTTTGATGTATTTTTTCTTCAAGTTCTTTGTTAATTGTTCCTGCTATTACAAGTGTTGATGGTCTTTGTCTTAGTTGATTTGCTAATGGTATTAGTTCTTTTCTTCCTATTTGTAGTAAATCATCTTTTATTCCTAAGGGGTCATGTCCATATGGACCTTTTCCATATGCCAGGTTACGCCAACCATCAAATGCAAGGTGAAAAGAATTCTCTTTTTGTCTTTGTAATGCCTGCAGGCTTAGTTCTTTTTCTAAAAGAACTTGGTTGCCTTCTAGGTGCGGATCACTAATCATCCATCCGATTATTGGTATAAGTTCTAATGCATCTCTTTCAGCACATTTCAGACTTATAAGTAATCCATCTTCGCTGACGTCGCACCTCAATCCTGCTCCACACCCCTCGACTAAATCAGCTAGAGAAATTTCGTTGTAAGGTCCACACCCCCTACTTAGTACTGCTCCTAGAAGTTGGTGTGCCCCTTTCTGATTTATTGGGTCGGCCCGACTACCACCTTTTACCCACAGCTTTGCAGATGTTACTCCTGGCGATTTTGAAGGAATAAAAATTAAACCAAAACGATTCATATCTGATTACCTGAAGGCCTTGCTATAAGTGTGAATCCCTGGCTTGGTTGAAGTATTCCTAGGATATTTTCTTGTAATGTTTTTGAGTTCCAATAGGGAATATGTTTTAGGGGATCTAAAAGTGAATGATCTCGATCCCATAGACTTTGACTACCTGCTTGATTGGCAACATGACAAGCTGCTTCGAGATTGAAATACATTCCATTCCTCACAAGACAGTAAGAACGTTGGATTTCTTTTTCTCTAATAGGTGAGCTAATTGTTTCCTTAAGTACCTTAGAGATTTCTTGCTCTACGTTTTCAAGTTGATCTTCTTTACATAATGCTTCAAGCATTACTAGACTTCCCTGTTCTAAAACTGTTAGGTCCATATCTACACATTCAACAAGTTGTAAGTTTTCTCTTAGATGTTTAACCAACCGACTTCGCCTACCCTCGGCTAATAGTGAGGTTGCGATGTCAGCACCCATAATCATTTTTTGATCTTTTGCAGGGGAAAGTTGCCAAGCAATCATTAATCGAGCTGTTTCCAATCTTGGGATAATGATCTCTTTACGTCCCTTGCAAAACCCTAAAGAGGGTGATTGAATCGCGTTGTTTCTTTCAGTTGCTTTTTTAGGCAACTTTGCAAGCAGACTTTTCTTTAAAACATGATCAATCCCTTTAGGGATTGATCCGCTAATAGCTAGGCAACAATTTTCTCCTGTGTAGTGTTGTCGGTGAAATGCGCGCATTTGCGCGGGGTTAAGTCGCTGAAGGCTTGCTTCTTTGCCTAGGATTGATCGGCCGTAAGGATGTTGTGGCCAACAACTTTCTAAAAGTTTTTGAAAAGCCTGTTCATCTGGCTGATCTTTGTACTGCGCTATTTCTTCAAGGACTACTTCTCGTTCTAAGCAAAAGGCCTCTTGATCTATTTTAGGAGTTAGGACAAGGTTTAGTAAGAGCTCCAGAGCCTGTAATGCTGACTTTGATGGTACAAGGACATAGAAATGAACATCATCAAACCCAGTTGCTGCATTGCTGCTACCACCAAGGGCCTCAATTTGTAGATCAAACTCCCCTGCCTCTAGGCTAGAGCTTCCTTTGAAGACCATGTGTTCAAGGAAGTGTGCAAGTCCTTCCTCTCCAGGATTCTCAAAAGCACTCCCTGCTCGACACCAGAGGTCCAAACAAGTTAGAGGAGTATCTGGAATCGAGGCCATGACTATCTTGGCTCCGTTTTTCAGAGACCAATGAATCAGCCTTGTACTGTCTTCGGTCAATTTTGCCTGTGATGCACGGCAAACCCCATTCTGATCCTTTTCGAAATCGTGGTGCTTCAACTCTCGATTAATGGAGATGGTCTTCATCCATTGGTGGAGTCTCTTGCTGAACGCATTCAACAGCGTAGATGCGAACTGCCTGAATTGCGTCAGATAACACTTGATTCAGATCTAGCTGCCATTACCGGAACCTTAGATGGAGAAGAGATTTTTCTCTGGAATGAAATTCACCTTTGCAAAGGGATGCGCAAATTACATCTTGAAATTGCGATCCTTGGCTCGGGGTTGCAGATTCTCCATTGCGTGTTTTTCCCTGACCCTAATTTTGATTTGCCCATTTTTGGCACAGATGTTGTAGTTGGGTCAGCAGGTGTTTCGGCTGCAATTGTTGATCTTTCCCCTGTTACAGGGATCCTTCCAAATGAATTAACCCTTCAATTGGAAAAACTCTCGATTCCAAGCTTTAAGCAAGTTAGAGATTTACCCTCCTGGGGCTCTATTTTTTCCCCTTATGTCAAATTTATTAGACCGGCTAATAGATTTGAAGAGTCTTGTTTTTTGGAATTGGTTGATGACTATTTGAGTTGTCTTCTAGCTGAACTTTATCGGTCAAGTGCTGATCGATTAGATACAACCTCTACCATGAACAGATATAAGGGTCAGCTGAACTATTGCAATCAACAGAAACGCAACGACAAGACAAGGCGAATACTCAAGAAAGCCTTTGGTACCCAATGGGCAGAGCGTTATATCGAGGAGGTTTTGTTCGATATGCCTTTAGCGCCTTAATGAGAGCAAGGCTCATTTCCTTTGGTATTAGGAGTATAGGAGCCATTGCTTTACTAGGAGGTTGTATGAGCCTTCCAATTAGTGAGCCTCAATCAACTACTTCTTTTGAAGAGGAAGTGGTTCAGCCTTTAAGGTCAGTTGCTGCCCTTGGTCAATTGGAGCCTGCTGGAGATGTGCGTCGCCTTGCTTCGCCAGTAAGTGGGTTTGGGGGAACTCCAAGAGTTCTTCGGTTGAATGTTCGTGAAGGAGATGAGGTTAAGAAAGGTCAGGTGCTAGCTGTATTTGATAGTCGCCCCAGAATACTTGCTGATTTAGATGGTATAAAGGCTCGTATTGATAGGGTTGAGGTTGAGATAGATTTGAAAGAGAAAGAGGTCTCGAGATATGAAAAAGCAGCTTCTCAAGGGGCTACTTCATTAGTTTTATTAGAGGAGAAATATAATCAATTGCAAACTTTAAAAGGACTTTTAAAAGAATATTTAGCTGAATCTCGTGGTTTAGAAGTTGACCTTCAAGATAGTGAATTGAAGACTCCAATAGATGGTGTGGTCCTCAGGATTCATACCCAGGAGGGAGAAAGATCTGGCAATGAAGGAGTTCTTGAGGTTGGCGCTAATAAAATTATGGAAGCTTTAATAGAGGTTTACGAGTCAGATGTTAATAGGGTTCAGATTGGACAGAGAGTTGAATTAATTAGTGAGAATGGGGGGTTTCGAGGAACTTTGTTTGGAAATGTTCAAAGGATAAGTCCACAGGTTCGTCAGCGGAGGGTTCTTTCTACTGATCCAACTGGTGATGCTGATGCAAGGGTCGTTGAGGTGAGGATTTCCTTAGATCCCAAATCTGCATCTTTGGTTACTCAACTGACAGGAATGAAAGTTATTGCTCGTTTTCAAGAATTGTGAGAACTTCTGTTTTCAGAAAGAGAAGAATTCCTTTGGCGTGGTTATTGCTTACTCGCCAGCCTTTCAGATTGTTGGTTGCACTCGCAGGAATATGTTTTGCTGGGATTCTAATGTTCATGCAACTTGGTTTTCGGGAAGGGCTTTTTGATGCAAGCGTGACAGTTCATCGTTTATTTGATGCTGATTTGGTAATGATGAGTCCTCGCTCAATGAGTTCAATAAGTATGAGCGGATTCCCTCAGCGACGTCTTGTCCAAGCAATGGCGCATAAGGATGTTCAGGGAATTACTCCGGTTAATTGGAACTTTTTACTTTGGCGAAATCCTAAGACACTTTCTACTAGGTCAATTCTCGTCTTGGGCTTTGAGCCAAGTAACTCCTTATTTAAAGATCCAACACTTAGGGAGAAATCTCAAGCACTTAAAAGTTATAGGCGGGTTTTATTTGATGAACGGTCTCGGAGTGAATTTGGTCCTATTAAAGATTGGTTTCTTCAAGGACGTGTGATTGAGACGGAATTAGCTGGTAAGAGAGTAAGAGTTGAAGGTTTAGTTAGTCTTGGTCCCTCTTTTGGAGCTGATGGTAACCTTCTAACAAGCAGAGAAACATTTTTGGAATTGCTCCCTAGCACTCCTCCAGGGAGCATAGAGATTGGATTGATAAGGCTCAGTCAAGATGCAAACCCCAAAAAAGTGGCTGCTTCTATTAAGAAAAGCTTGCCTTCCGATGTGAAAATTCTTACCAGAAAAGGTTTTATTGACTTTGAGAAGAATTATTGGAGAAGTAGTACTTCAATTGGGTTCATTTTTAGCCTTGGAGCTGCGATGGGATTTGTAGTTGGTTCTGTGATTGTTTATCAAATCCTTTATAGCGATGTAAGTGACCATCTCGCTGAATATGCCACTTTGATGGCGATGGGCTACAAATTGAAAACACTTTTTGGCGTGGTAGCTCGTGAGGGTGTCTTGTTGGCAATCATGGGTTTCGTCCCTGCTTATGCGGCTGGAGAGGGCTTGTATGCACTTGTGAGGAATTCAACTAATCTTCCAGTTGCTATGGATTTGGAGAGAACTATTTTTGTCTTCACTTTGATTCTGTTTATGTGCATGGGATCCGCTTTATTGGCAATGCGTAGATTGGTTGATGCTGACCCTGCAGAGATTTTTTAAATGAAACATTTATAATAGTCGCTTCTAAGCCATTCGTTTTCCTGAAGGACTTACCTTTTTGAACCTAAGGATAAATTCCTCATAGGATTATAGAATGTGAATCACTCTTCCAGATTTTACGAATAGATGTCCAATTCCGAATTAAATAATAAGCAGGATTTAAGTACTCAAAAGATTCTATTAATAATTTTTTCTAGTTTAAGTAAACAGAGGAAAGTTCATGTTTCTGGTGTGTTGTTGGTAATGATTACTTGTGCTTTGTTAGAGTTTTCTACTCTTATTGTAGTTACTCCTTTTTTGCTTTCTATTTCTGAGCCGGAAGCATTTAAGGAAGCATTCTTTGTAAGGTTATTGCAAAGTCATCTTGGTGCTTGGGACTCCAGTAAATCCTTGCTTCTGATGTCAGTGATTTTTGGCTTCTTAGCTATTTTTACTGCAATGATAAAGATATTAAATCTCTGGAGTATTGAGAAATTAGTTGCAGCAATTGGGTGTGATTTTAGTTGCGAAGCCTTTCGTAGAACTTTATATCAGCCATACAATGTACACCTCTCACGCAATAGCTCATTTCTAGTCAATGTAATTACTAGAAATATTGATGATTGTCTGGTCACTATTAGAGCATTGATGCAATTCATTACTTCCTTTCTAACTATCATTGCCTTGTTGATAGCACTAACATTAGTAGACTCTAGTTTTGTAATTGCTGCTTTTTTACTCTTTTCTTTGGCCTATGCATTTATTGCATCATTATTAAAACGAAGGCTTAATCGAAACAGTAAAGTTGCTTCAATATCTGGTGAAAAACATGTAAAAGTTTTACGCGAAGGTCTAGGAGCTATAAGAGATATACTGATAGATGGCACACAGAACTTTTATCTGAAAATATATAGGCAAGCTGATGAATCTATGAGAGCTGCTTTTGCTCAAGCCAATTTCTTTGCATATTCGCCGAAATTAATTTTAGAAGCACTAGGTTTATTTGCATTAGTAATAATTACGTTTTTTACTTATCAGCAAAAAGGATCATCTGTTCAATTGCTGCCTATTTTAGGCACGGTTGCTTTTTGTGCTCAGAGGCTTCTGCCTGCCATGCAACAATGTTATATTGCTTGGGCTAATCTTAATAGCTCACAGGTTGCTATTAATGATGTTATATCCTTAGTAAATCAGCCGCTCGGGATTAATATTGATAGAGGCAAATGTAATCAATTTACAATTGAAAAAAGCATTGAAATTGTAAATTTGTCTTTTTCTTATTCAAAAGACCGGGAGGAGGTTCTTAAAGGCGTTGATTTTGAGATAAAGAAAGGAGAAAGAGTGGCAATCGTCGGTCAGACAGGAAGTGGTAAGAGTACTTTAATGACTTTGTTAATGGGGTTACTAAGGCCAACAAAGGGATATGTTTTTGTTAATGGGTTGGATATTAATAGCGACACCAATTTAGAGCTTTTAGAGGCCTGGAAAAGTTCCATTGCACATGTTCCTCAAAACATCTATTTGGCTGATACAACAATTGCTGAGAATATTGCCTTTGGACAGCCAAGGGATTTAATTAATATTGAATCCGTAAGGAGTGCATCAAAACAGGCAATGTTAGATCAGTTTGTATCCAGACTTCCTTATGGGTATGGAACATTGGTTGGGGAGCGGGGTTCAATGCTAAGTGGTGGACAACGTCAAAGATTGGGAATAGCTAGGGCCTTGTATAAAGGAGCTGATGTGCTTTTTTTTGACGAGGCTACAAGCGCATTAGATGATGAAATTGAATCTTCAATTATTAATACCATTCGTGGATTAAGTAAAGATCTAACAATAATAGTTATCGCTCATCGAAAATCTAGTATTGAGATGTGTGATAAAATTCTTCGTCTAAGTGATGGCGCGATTGTTTAGTTAGGTTCAGGATGTAAATGCTATTTTTCTCAAGCTGCTAGGTTGTTTTCGTTAAAGGATTTTTTCTAATAGATGCCCACTGAGTTTTTGCAAACTGTATGTATTCAAGGATTAAGCCATTGGTTTGGCGAAGGAGAGATGCGTAGAAAGGTTCTTGACTCTATTTCATTAGAGATTAAACCTGGAGAAGTTGTTTTGTTAACTGGCCCATCGGGATGTGGAAAGACAACTTTGCTCACTCTTATCGGTGCATTAAGAACTGTACAGGAGGGTAATCTTTCTGTTCTAGGTAATCAACTTAGAGGCTCTTCTCGAAAGGTCCGTCAACATTTAAGACGAAATATTGGGATGATTTTTCAAGGGCATAATTTATTGCGTTGTCTTACAGCTGAACAAAACGTACAAATGGGTGCGGATTTGTTACGTGATCTGACTTACCTTGATCGACGAGAACTTGCAAGAGAATGGCTTCGTTCTGTTGGTCTTGGTGACCAATCCAAAAAGTTGCCTCAGGATCTATCTGGGGGGCAGAAACAAAGAGTTGCTATTGCAAGAGCTCTGGCAGCTAGGCCAAAACTTCTTCTTGCTGATGAGCCAACAGCTGCTTTAGATAGTGTTTCAGGCAGGGAGGTGGTCGAGTTGCTTAAGCGTCTTGCTAGGGATCAATCCTCTTCTGTCTTGATCGTGACTCATGATCCAAGGATTCTTGACGTTGCTGATCGTTTGTTAAAAATGGAGGATGGCCATTTAATTCCATCATTTGGGTAAGGTTAGGTGAAGATCTTTAATTCGTATTCTTCTAAACATGTCTAAGCGAAGGAACCTTAAGAAGGAAAAGCAAGAGCGCAACCGCGCTTATGCCCGTAAGTTTAAAAAGCGTAAGCTTCGTAATGATGGTCGTGGTGAAGGAGCCGGTAATGGCGTAACAGGCACAGCCAATAATGGAGGCGCAGCGGATTGATCTTTCATGTGGCTTTATTTGAAAGTAGGTAAAGTGATCTGTGGGATCTATTGCCTTTATTGAAAACTTTTAAATTTTTCTAGGATGTTTGTCAGCGTTGTAATACCTACATATAACCGTCTGCCGATTCTTCAAAAATGTCTTTTGGCATTAGAAAGTCAGGTTTTGAGATCTCATTCGGATGATTTCGAAATAATTTTGGTTGATGATGGATCTACTGATGGGACTCTTCAATGGCTTCAGAGAGAAGAAGATAGATTTCCACATTTGAAACTTTTTAGTCAAGAGCATGGAGGTCCGGCAAAAGGGAGGAATCATGGAGTAGCAAAATCTCGCGGTGATGTAATAATTTTTATCGACAGTGATCTAGTTGTTACTGATGGTTTTCTTGATTCTCATTTGAGCGCCCTTAAGCAAGCTTGGAAAAGACAGGGAAACAAGCTGTGTTTTACGTATGGATCAGTAATCAATACTTCTAACTTTGATAACCCAACTTCCGAGCCTCATAAGATAAGCGATGTTTCTTGGGCCTATTTTGCAACTGGAAATGTTGCTATAGATAGAGAAATCTTAGAGCAATCCGGATTATTTGATATTACTTTTTGCCTTTACGGATGGGAAGATTTGGAGTTGGGTGAAAGGCTTCGAAAAATGCGAGTAAAGCTTGTCAGGTGTCCTGAGGCTAAAGGTTATCACTGGCATCCTTCACTTACTATTAATAGTATTCCTCGTTTGATTAGAGTAGAAATTGAGCGTGCAAAGATGGGTTTAGTTTTTTATAGGAAACATCCCTCAAGAAGGGTTAGGTTCATTATTCAATTTACAGTTTTTCATTTGATCCTTTGGGAACTTCTTACTCTTGGAGGATTAATCAATGAGAGGACTCTTCGACCTTTGTTGGCATGGTTGATCCGTAGAGGTAAAGCTGGAATAGCCATGGAATTGCTCAGAGTCCCTTTGAATCGCATAGGAGTAAGAGCACTTTTCAGGGAGGCTTCATTGGCCGGATTCCATTTTTAACCCTTTGTTTGATAAATTGGGGTGTACATAAATTCCGCACACTTGTCTGTTTCGGGTGATGCTCTATTTAAGCTGTCTTAGCTTTCAGTAGCATCCCTGGCAGGTGGAGGCGAACCCGAAACTTTAAACAACATGGCTGTAGTAACTCTTTCAGAGATGATGGAAGCTGGTGCACATTTTGGGCATCAGACTCGAAGATGGAATCCCAAAATGTCTCGCTATATCTACTGTGCGAGAAATGGCGTACACATTATTGACCTTGTAAAGACTGCTGTATGCATGAATCATGCATATAAGTGGACTCGTACCGCTGCAAAAAGTGGAAAACGCTTCCTCTTTGTTGGTACTAAGAAGCAAGCCTCTGAAGTTGTTGCTATTGAGGCAAGTAGATGTGGAGCGGCTTACGTTAATCAGAGATGGCTAGGAGGCATGCTTACTAATTGGACAACGATGAAAGCTCGCATCGATCGTTTAAAGGATCTTGAGAGGATGGATTCCAGTGGTGCAATTGCAATGCGTCCAAAAAAAGAGGCAGCAGTTTTACGTCGCGAGTTAGAAAGGCTTCAAAAGTATCTCGGCGGGTTAAAGGGGATGAGGAGATTGCCAGATGTAGTGGTGTTAGTTGATCAAAGACGTGAAACAAATGCTGTTCTTGAGGCGCGAAAGCTAGATATTTCTTTGGTTTCTATGTTGGACACCAACTGCGATCCAGACCTTTGCGAAGTTCCTATACCTTGCAATGACGATGCTGTCCGATCAGTGCAATTAGTTCTTGGAAGACTTGCTGATGCTATTAATGAGGGACGACATGGTTCAAATGATCAGAGAGGAGGTGACACTCCCCACTGATTTTTTATCAGCGATAACCCCTTTTCTGTCAGCTCATAAGAAACTGCTGATCAGAATTTTCCATTCCTTTATTAAACTTGCTTAAAAAATGGCGGAAGTAACAGCCAAGTTAGTCAAAGACCTGCGGGATAAAACTGCTGCAGGAATGATGGACTGTAAAAAAGCCCTTTTAGAAAATGATGGGGATTTGACCAAGGCGACGGAGTGGTTGCGCAAAAAGGGTATCGCAAGTGCTGAGAAGAAATCAGGGCGAGTCGCGGCTGAGGGTGCTATTGGGAGTTATATCCATACCGGTGCAAGAGTGGGAGTACTTCTCGAGTTAAATTGTGAAACTGATTTCGTTGCACGTGGCGAACTCTTTCAAGGGCTCCTTAGAGATGTCGCTATGCAGATAGCGGCCTGTCCTAATGTTGAGTATGTAAACACTGATGAGATACCTGATCAAGTTATTGAGAATGAGAAATCAATTGAGATGGGACGTGACGACCTTTCTGGAAAGCCAGAAGAAATGAAAAAAAGGATAGTAGAAGGGCGAATTGGTAAAAGACTTAAGGAACTGGCTTTAATGGAACAACCTTTTATTAGAGATAGCTCCTTAACTGTTGCTGAACTTGTTAAACAGGTGGCAGGCCAGATTGGAGAGAATGTCAAAATTCGTCGCTTCACAAGATTTACTCTTGGAGAAGGAATTGATATTGAAAAGACAGATTTTGCATCTGAAGTTGCTTCAATGTCAGTTGGTTGATTCTCCTTAGAACATAACCTTATTTTGAAGAGACTAGACCCATCTAATCAGTTAGATCTTCTTCGCTCAAAGAGTAAGAAGTTAGCGTCACTCATTTATCTTGATGAGGCTCTTTACCTTCAAGAGTTGAGAAGTTCCTTACTTGGTGCAGTTAGGCAAGCAATCTTTCAGCTGATTACCTACGGAAATAAAAATAGACTAAGCAAAATTTCTGTCCCTCTACGCGATAACTTAATTCAATCTGTTGACAGGTCAGTCTCACAATGTTGTTCGTTATTAACCGTTGAACATTTGATAGCTCTAATGAATCAAATGAGAGAGGAAAAGCGAATCCGTCAAGAAAGGGCTAGGCAGAAGTTGCTTATGGAAATTAACAATCAGAATAAATCAAAGCAAGAGCCCTATGGTTCTTTATCTATAAGTATGGTCCCCCCGCTGGAAAATACTGAGCCTGTTGAAAAGCTTTTTACCAGCTTGGATTATAACGATGTCCTTAATGATACAAGTAGTATTACTTCAGAAGAAGAGCTTTCTCTCCTCCCCTTAGATGAGGGGCAAGACTCAAAAGATGTTGAGTCAGATGAGTTCGTTAATAATTCCAAGGCAAAAGCAAAAACTGAACAACCTTTTGAAATGTTCCGATCGCTTTTTGGAATGGCTGAGGATACCCTTGAGCCTTCTAATTCTTTGTTGGTTGGTAACAATAATGATGATGACATTAAAGATGGCGAAGAATTTGTGATTAATGAAGAAGACTATTTGAAAGATGGACTTCTGCCTAGAAATCCAATCGAACTCTCCCGATGGCTTGACTCCTTTGAGAAAGCCATTACAAGAAGGCTGCGAAACCTTTCCCATGCTTTAAACGTAGAACTTTTGAGGACAGGAGTTATTAGTAATCTTTTGCCAGTTCCACTTTTGGACGCTGCAATCGAGGGAGAATTGGAATTTATTTCTGTTGGGTCTAACCTTTTAAAAATCCCTTCCCCGGTTCTTTTCTCGCAGTTAGATGATGGAATGGATTTAATTTGTGTTTTGCTACGTTTTTCAGATTTGGAATATGAATCCCATCGACTGCGTCGATGTAGATCAAAGATAACGAATCATAAAAACTTATTACTGACAATGGCACGACAACAGCGTCATTGGCAAAGTCGATTTTCTAATAAGGAGGCACATCAACAATGGTGGGGAAATCCTCCGGAACAGAATTAACTGGTAATTCCAAGAATTCTCTAGATACGCAACAACTGTGCTCTGTATTGGATTGGATCAGACTTCTTCAAAAAGCTTTTACACTTGAAGTCGAACAGGGTTTTAACAATCTTCAAGGACGACGGGAGTTCTTTCACGAGTTTGCAGAACGACAACTTTTGGAGTTCCAGGAAGTTCCTTTACCTGCAGAAACAAGGGTTCAGTTAAAAGAATTGTCAACACAATTCCATCTTTACCCCGAGAAGAATAAAACTTCACGAAGGCGATTAATTACTAAATCTCGCTTTGAACTGCATCGCCTTAGCAAACATCTTCAGCCCGAATCCCCAATAGGGCCACCACATATCAGGCATGCTAAAGAATCTATCTCAAATTTCTCTTCTCATACGAAGTTAAACTCTTCTTTAAGTCTTGAAAGTTTGTTGATAGATGTAAAAGGTGTAGGACCTAGGTTTGCTGAGAAACTTTCTGCTCTTGGCATTATTTTTATTAAAGATCTTCTGGAATATTACCCACGAGATTATGTTGACTATTCTTCCTTGCGTCGAATCTCTGATTTAAGAGTAGGTGAAACATCAACGATAGTGGCTAATGTAAAAAGATCTAATGGTTTTAAGAGTCCTCGTAATCCAAACTTATCAATTCTTGAACTTCATTTAGAGGATTTGACTGGCAAGTTAAAGGTCACTCGATTTTTTGCAGGTCGTAGGTTTAGTAGTTATGCCTATATAAAGAGTCAGGCTAATTTATATCCTCCAGGTTCAACTGTTGCTGTAAGCGGATTAGTTAAGAGTGGCGATTATGGGGTTAGTTTTCAAGATCCTTTGATTGAAGTCATGGAAAATCCTTCTTCACCTATTAGATCGCAAAGTATTGGACGTATTTTGTCCGTTTACCCTTTAACGGAAGGACTTAAGGCAGATAAATTTCGCGAGTTAGTTGCAAATGTGTTGCCTCTGGCAGAAAAGTTTTTAGACCCTCTACCACCCTTTACTTTGAAAGGGCTTAATTTGATGCCAAAAAGCGATGCGATTGTTCAAATCCATAAACCAGGATCAACTGATTTATTACAGGCTGCTAGACGAAGGTTGGTTTTTGATGAGTTTTTCTTTCTTCAACTGGGTTTACTCAGGAAACGCTTTGAAATTCGAACTCGGGAAGCTCCTTCTTTAAGAACTGAACTTCAACAAGGAGGCTTAGTAGAGAAATTTCTTGATCTTTTGCCTTTTTCTTTGACGGGAGCACAAGAAAGAGTGCTTGCAGAAATTAGCTCAGATGTCTCCAAGTCAGAACCAATGGCGAGATTAATCCAGGGTGATGTTGGAAGTGGAAAGACGGTTGTGGCTATTGCTTCTCTTTTAAAAGCAGTTGAATCAGGCTGGCAAGGAGCTTTGATGGCACCTACAGAGGTTTTAGCTGATCAACATTATCGATCTCTTTGCAAGTGGCTACCGCAAATTCATGTGAATGTGGAGTTGCTAACGGGATCTACGCCTCGTTTAAGTAGGCGAAGAATTTTGGAAGATTTAGCGAATGGCTCGATAAAGATACTTGTGGGTACTCATGCTCTTATTGAAGACCCTGTAGTTTTCAACAGATTAGGTTTAGTGGTCGTTGATGAACAACATCGTTTCGGTGTTCATCAGAGAAACAACTTGCTTGGGAAGGGACTACAGCCACATCTTCTTACTATGACGGCAACACCAATACCTAGAACACTTGCCCTTTCGCTACATGGTGATCTTGATGTAAGTCAGATTGATGAACTTCCCCCAGGGCGCAAAGCCATTAAAACTTCTCTGCTCAAAGGTTCTGAGAGAAATAGGGCGTATGAACTTATCAGAGAGGGGGTTGAGAAAGGACAGCGAGCATATGTCGTTTTGCCCCTAGTAAAAGATTCGGAAAAACTTGATCTTCGTTCGGCAGTGATGACTCATCAGGAACTATCTAAACAAATTTTTCCCGAATTTGAAGTTGGGTTATTGCATGGACGTATGACTAGTGTGGACAAGCAAGAAATTATTCGAAATTTCTCTTCAGGACAGTGTCAGGTACTTGTTTCTACAACTGTAGTCGAAGTTGGAGTTGATGTGCCAGAAGCGTCAATCATGGTTATTGAACATGCTGAACGCTTTGGCCTGGCACAGCTGCATCAACTTAGAGGTCGAGTCGGACGCGGATCTTGTTCGTCCTATTGCTTGTTGATTAATGACAGTAAAACACCTCTAGGTAAGGAACGACTTGAAGTTCTTACTAAATCTAACGATGGATTTGAAATAGCTGAAATCGACCTTCGTCTTAGAGGCCCCGGGCAAATTCTTGGTACTAGACAGTCTGGGTTGCCAGATTTTGCATTGGCAAGTCTTGTAAAAGATGCAGACGTTTTAAAGCAGGCAAGAGTAGAAGCTATTCGATTATTAAATGAGAGCCCAGATTTAATTTCCAAAGGTTTGTTGAGGGAAATGCTTGACGAAAACTGGAAGAAATTCAGTGGTAAAGCACATTTAAATTAAAGTAATACTTTTCCACAAACGCTGGTCTCAGATGAGTCTTAAAAATAGATTTTGGCGTCTTGGTTTCCGCTCTTCCTTCGCGTTGTTCGTTTTCTCTTCAAGTCAGCTATTCCTCTGGTAGATGAACTCGCTATGTACAAAAATTTGTATAAAATCTTGCTTTGTCAATGGTTCTTGATCAAAGAATCAAGAAATTGGATTGCTGGTTTTCTTCTCTAAAGCTTTGTAAAATTTCTTGCTGCTTAGGGCTCTATAGTTTTAAATCGATCCAAATCATTTTTCCTCTGCGAGATCAGACCTGTGGAAAAAATCGAGATATCTGTGGAAATTTTTAAATAATTTTCATGATAAGGCCTTGGGCGACTGTTCCTATCCTTGATAATGGGGAATCTCTTTGTTTGATCCCAAATTCACTCCATCGACTAACCCCGCATCCATATGTGGCCTTGGGTGCCCCTTACGTTGATGGAATCGATCCGTTTTGGCTCAGAGAAGGGGTTGTAAGTCGTTTGGTTGCTGCAGAAGATCAACTTCTACGTAGTGTTTCGGGATATCGTTTGGCAATATTTGATGCATGGAGACCAATTGCTGTTCAAGCGTTTATGTTTCAACATGCAGTTGATGAGGAGTGCAGGCTAAAGGGTGTTAGCCAAACTGAGTCAAAAGACTCGCCCAAAATGAGGGCAATTCTTGAGGAAGTCAAGCAGTTTTGGGCTTCTCCATCTGAGGATCCCTCAACCCCTCCTCCTCATTCCACTGGGGGGGCTGTCGATCTAACTTTGGTTGATTTGCAGGGAAAAGAAGTTGAAATGGGAGGTGAAATTGATGAAATTAGTGTAATTTCAAAGCCCAATTATTATGCTCTCAAGGCAGAAAAGTATAAAGAATCGGATTTTTTTCGTTGGCATAATAGGAGATTGATTCTAGCTGATGTAATGAGAGATTTAGGGTTCGCTCAGCATCCAAATGAATGGTGGCACTTTAGTTATGGAGATCAACTCTGGGCTTGGTCCGAAGGACGCAAAAATGCTGTTTATGGTAAATCCAACCCTCCAGAGATTAAATCAAGTACAAATTGATCTCCTCTATTACTAATGTGCTTTCCTAGTGAATGCTTTAATCCTGTCTTCTTCCAGTCCAAAAGTAACGGCTCGATTGTTTTCTCTAAATGGTTTAGTGGCATCTTTTGCAGATATGGTTTTGCAAGTGTTTTTAAATCTGGCGTTCCACCTAGCCAAAGTTGATATTGATTTACCCCACTTCCTACTAATCCAATTTCGGCCATATATGGACGAGCACAACCATTCGGGCATCCAGTCATACGTATTAGTATTGATTTTTCAATCTTTAGCTTCGCAAGTAAAGTCTCTACCCTGTTAAGTACGTTGGGTAGATAACGCTCAGCCTCAGTAATCGCAAGGCCGCATAATGGTAATGCAGGACAGGCTATTGCATGTCTTTCAAGTTTTTTAGGGTGTTTGGGATCTTTTATTCCAATCTCATCAAGACTTTTCTTTACGCTAGAAAGTTGTTGTACGCCTACATTGCAAAGTAGGAGGTCTTGATTAGGGGTTAGACGTACATCAAGTTGATACGTTTGTATGATCTTATTTAATCCTTTTTTGAGTTCCCCTGACAGCCTTCCAGATAAAAGTGGAATACCTACAAACCATCTTTTCCGATCTTGTTTATGCCATCCTAGATAATCCTCTAATTTAGATTCTGGCTCTGGTCTTATTTCCTCAAGACCATGCATATAGTATTTTTTGATTTCATTCCTAAACCATCCTATCCCTCTATCATTAATAAGATATTTCATACGTGCATGTCGTCTATCCTTTCTATCCCCGTAGTCTCTTTGTAAGGCGAGGATTGACTGAATAAGTTCTAATATGTTTTCTGCTTTTACATACCCTAGAGGATTTGCAATTCTAGCAAAGGTTTCCTCCTTATTATGAGTTCTTCCCATCCCACCTCCTACATATACGTTGCATCCTTTTAAAAGGCCGTTTGGATTAGTAAAAACAACAATTCCTATATCTTGAGTTAAGAGGTCAACAGAGTTATCTCCTTGAACTGTTACGGCACATTTGAATTTCCTTGGAAGATAGGTGCTGCCATAAAGAGGCTCTTTTGGATCGCCGCTAAAAACAGCAGATTCTTTTTGCTTTATTTCTGCGTTTTTCACCCTTTTACTAGGTTTGATTTTGTAAGCAAGGTCCCCGTCAGCCCAAAGCTCTAAGTAGGCTTCTTCCGCTGCTTTTGGGCTGAGAAGATCGGCGATATCTTGAGCTAATTTCCTCGCGGCTGGATAAGCTCCTTTCTCGAAAGGCGCCGCAGGTGCCATAACGTTGCGTGAGATATCACCACAAGCAGCCAATGTTGACCCCATTGAGCATATGACTGTGTTTATAACTTGATGCAGATCGTCTTTACGGATTCCATGCATTTGAAAAGCTTGGCGTGTTGTAACCCTCAGGGTCCTGTTGCCCAGCTTCTCAGATAGTGAATCAAGCGCATTGAAAAGATCAGGTGAAACGCGACCGCCAGGACTTCGAAGACGAAGCATCATTTGCCAGTCTTTTTCTTTCCCTTTTTCTCTTTTGTCACGATTGTCTTGTTGATAGCTTCCGTGAAACTTTAATAGCTGTAAAGCATCATTAGAAAAGTGGTTGCTATCGTTTTTAAGCTCGGTAAATAGTGGCTCGCGTAGATAGTCGCTATTTTCTTTAAAATTTTCAAATTTGTTTGGCTCTCCACCAAGTGCAATGCATGGTGAAAATCCTCTATCCATGTTTTCCTTTGTGGATGTTTCGCCTTCTTTCACGGCTTTAAATCGCTCCTCGGCCACGGTAGCTAAAAGAAGAATACTTTTTTTGCTCAGATTTCAATAAAGTATGAAAAACCACTTTTTGTAGATTTGCCAAACTTTCTTCTTGAGATCGGGACTGAGGAACTCCCTGCAGATTTTGCTCGCCTTGCATTGCCGCAGTTAGAGGAATCTGTTCGTAGTGACTTGGCACAGGTGCGACTTTCTCATGGCTTGATTTCATGCAATAGCACCCCTAGAAGAATAGCTCTACTAGTCGAAAACTTGGCAAAGTTTGCAGAAGACATCTTTGAAGAGAGGAAAGGTCCACCAGCAGAGCAAGCTTTTTGTAATGATGCTCCAACCTCTGCTGCAATTGGTTTTGCCAAGCGGATTGGTGTCGATTTAAAGGATTTGGAAGTAAAAGAGACAGAAAAAGGCCCTTTTGTTTTTGCGAATACTACGTGTATTGGAGCTCCTACGATCGAGATCCTGGAAAATCTGATTCCATCTTGGATAAACAGTTTGCAAGGACGTCGTTTTATGCGCTGGGGGCAAGGGGAAAGACGCTTTTCTCGTCCAATTAGATGGCTTTTGGCTTTGCTTGATGAGGAGTTGGTACCTGTTTCTCTTTGTGATACCGACCCGAAAATTTCGTCAGGAAAGGAGAGTCGAGGACACCGACTACATAATAATGTTATTAGCATCTTTTCTACTAAAGATTATAAAGAGGCCCTTTGGTCATCAGGTGTAATTGTTAATCGAGATGAAAGAACCTCTTTTATTACCGGGTTGGTCTATCCAGCCGCTAAGAGTTTAAATGCAGAGCCAGATTTACCGGAAAGCCTTTTGAATGAACTTATAGATTTAGTCGAGTTCCCCGTTTTAATAGAGGGATCTATCCCTGAAAAATACCTTGGACTTCCTCCCGAGGTCTTGAGTACAGTGATGAGGGTTCATCAACGTTATATACCTCTTTATTTATCGAATTGTCCTAAAGATCCATTGGTAGAAAATTCAAGAGGGGTACTGCTTTCACGTTTTTTATGCATTGGTAACGGCCTTGCTGCTTCGGTGGATAAAGTTAGGTTAGGGAATGAAAGAGTTTTAAAAGCAAGGCTTGAAGATGCAGAGTTTTTCGTTAGTGCAGATAGGTCTATAAGTAGCGAGGAGCGTGTTGGTAAATTATCTTCAGTTACTTTTGCTGAAGGATTGGGTTCATTGCTGGATCGTGTAGGTCGGATGCAATGGTTAATGGACCCTTTAATAAAAGAATTGGAACTTGATCAAAGTTCTTCAAGCAATCTTCGAAGGGCAACATATCTTTGTAAGCATGACTTGGTAAGTCATATGGTTGGAGAGTTCCCTGAATTGCAAGGAATTATTGGGGGGAAATATCTTCTCTCAGAAGGTGAAGAAAGAGCTGTGGCATTAGCAGTTTCAGAACACTATTTCCCTAGGGGCTCTGGTGACTTATTACCGCAATCGCATATTGGTGCTGTTCTAGCCATTATTGATAGATTGGAGCTTTTAATTAGTATTTTTGCAAAAGGAGGACGCCCTACTGGGTCCTCAGATCCTTATGGACTAAGAAGAGCAGGTAATGGGATCCTACAGATTCTGTGGTCAAGAGGGTGGAAGTTGAATTTAGATTCTTTGTTGAGACAGTCTATTGAGCATTGGAAAGATCTTTTGCCAATTTTTGAAATAAACCATTTAGAACTTTATGAGGAGATCTCAGGGTTCTTTTGTCAAAGAATTGTTAGCTTGCTAGAGGATTCTGATTTTGATTATGATTTAGTTCAAGCAGTTGCTGGAGAAAGTACTTCTTCTCTGCGATTACTTTCGGACCCTAATGATGCCAGGAATCGTATTGAACTGTTGTTAAAGATGCGAATAAATGGAACGCTTTCAACCTTACAAGCTGTTGTTACAAGGGCTTCAGGACTTGCAGATAAAGGAGACCTTGATTCCACAACTCTAAATCCCTTAAGTGCTGTAGATCCTAAGTTGTTCGAAAAAGAAAGTGAGATAAGAATGCTAAATGTATTATTAGATCTCGAGCCACTCGCAACTAATAAAACGGGTGCTTGTTATTTGGAGTTGGCTGAAGGACTTAGCTCTGGTGCAAATGTTTTGTCCTCTTTCTTTGATGGCAAAGACAGTGTGATGGTTATGTCGGATAATGAAATTGTGAGAAAAAATCGATTGAATTTATTAGGGGTATTGAGAAATCAAGCATCTGTACTTGCAGACTTCAGCAAGCTATCTATATAGGGTTTTTAGTTACTTCTTTGTTAGGCTGATATTTTATTTTTTTCTACTTTAATTCCACCCTTTATTGTACTTACTGCAAGCATCTTATTCACTTCATCATCATCTCTAACAGTGCTTGGTACGGGCTTATAATTCTCTGGAGCAAGTGCACGTCCTCTTAAGACAGAGCCTATTGTCAGAAGAGTAAGCTTTAGTTGTTGCCATGGTTTCATTGCAACAACTGTTTTATATAGGTAGCTATCAAATGTTAAACGCTGCACATCCATGTCATCGCACATCTCAACAAATGCTTCTCTAGCTGCATCATTTGAGTAGAAGATGTTTTGAAGAATCTCAAGAACTTTATATGTAGTCCCGTACTTTTTATCCCATTTCTTTAAATATTTTTTCAGGTCTGCTTCCGTAGGAATCTTTTCTCCGCCTTTTGATGCGTCTACTATTTCTTCTGCACACATTCGCCCACTTTTGGCAGCAAAGTAAATCCCTTCACCTGAACTCTTTGTCACATAGCCAGCAGCATCCCCTACTAATGCCATCCTTCCAACAACCCTCCTGGGTCTTGGGTGTTCTGGAATTGGGTGTGCTTCGACTTTAATTACTTCACCATTAACTAAGCGTTTTTTAGCACGTTCTCTTACACCAACTTGAAGGCTTTTGATAAGAGATTGGTTCTTCTGCATTGTGCCAGTTCCTACAGCCACATGGTCATACTTTGGAAAAACCCAACCATAGAAATCTGGTGAAACATCTGTTCCTACATACATCTCTGCAAGGTCTTCATAGTATTTCATCTCTTTCTCAGGGAGTTTTATTCTCTCCTGAAAGGCTATGGCCACGTTGTAATCACCAGCATCCATTGCTTTAGCAACACGACTGTTAGCGCCGTCAGCCCCAACAATTAAATCGACTTCAAGAGTTTTCGTTTCCCCTGTTGACTCCCCATTTGTGTAATCCGAATAGGTCAGCTTGTAGGGTCCCTGGCGATTTGTTCCGGTTTCGATTTTGGTGACCAATCCATTCACAAGGTTTGCTCCTAGTTCGGCAGCACGATCTCGCATGAACGCATCCATTACTTCTCTTCGGCACATTCCTATATATTCGTTTTCTGTTTCTCCATAGACTTTGTCAAGGCTTATATCTACCTCACGATTTGAGGGGGAAATCATCCTCATATTGCGTACTTTTCGATCAATAATTGATTCAGGCAAGTCAAATTCTGAAACCATGCAAAGTGGAATTGCCCCTCCACAGGGTTTTGCGTTGTCTAGCTTGCGTTCAAAAATCCAAGTTTTTATACCAGCTTTCGCAAGGATTTCAGCAGCACAAGAACCACTTGGTCCTCCACCGATTACTGCAACTCGCAACATTCCTATGCCTTTTCTTGATTTGTTTTTGAAAAATAACATCTAAGGAAGGTATCTTGTTGAGCTAAGTGGGTTAGGTCGTTACGATCGAAACATCAGCTATTGATTTTTTGTGGTCCGAATTGAGGAGGTGAGAAGGCTATAGAAGCTTTTAAGGATGACATCCCTGTAGCAGAAAGATCAGTCTCTAGTAGGAATCTGATCAGAAATAGTCGATTTCTAGTGTTGTTTCTTCTGATTGGAGCATCTTCATTTTCTGCCTTATTGATCTTTGGTTCTAGGAAGGTCTGGTTAGGGGACGACTCTCTTGAATTGCCTCCTTCTATAAGTGAAATCTCCCAAGATCGCCGTCTACTTGGCCATTTCCCTTATCCTGAGGCTGATCAAAACATGTTGGTTGTTGTCCATCCAGGAATCAGGGTGCATCTAGATACTGCTAGGGCTTTAAAGAAGATGACTGCTGCAGCTGTTTCAGATGGAATATCCTTAAGTTTTCTTAGTGGTTATAGATCTCATAATTTGCAAAAGGAGATTTTCTTTGAGGTGAAATCGGAGAGAAATCAAACTGCAATACAAAGGGCAAAAGTTTCTGCTCCTCCTGGTTATTCCGAGCACAGTACAGGGTATGCAATTGATTTAGGCGACTCGACTCGTCCAGAGACTCATTTCCGCAAGGAATTTGAGAACACACCCGCTTTTAAATGGCTAGAGAAAAATGCCCCTAGATATCACTTCACTCTTTCCTTCCCGGAAGGTAACCCACAAGGAGTTAGCTATGAACCTTGGCATTGGAGGTATGAGGGATCTGCTGACGCCTTAAGAGAATTTGAGAATGCACGAACAAGATCCTCTAGTATCAAAAACTAAGCTATTTATTGTCCAAAGACACTTCCAAAGCGATTATTTCGCTTGATAGAAACCCTGCCAACTTTCTAATTAAATAACCTATTGGTTAGTCTATATGCGTCTTCAAAGTGAGATTGCCCCAAAAGGGGTTCCTTTTCTCAGAGAAATTTTTCTTACCCATGGTTGCCCAGACTAAGTCGATTCGAAATATTGCGATCATTGCCCACGTGGATCATGGCAAAACAACTCTGGTTGATGCCCTCCTCACTCAGTCAGGGATTTTTCGAGAGAATGAGTCTGTACCAACCTGTGTATTGGATTCAAATGACTTGGAGAGGGAGCGAGGAATAACAATTCTTTCAAAAAATACAGCAGTTAACTACAACGAAACTCGAATAAATATTGTCGATACTCCAGGACATGCTGATTTTGGAGGTGAGGTTGAGCGAGTTTTAGGAATGGTAGATGGGTGTCTTTTGATTGTTGACGCAAATGAAGGACCTATGCCTCAAACTAGGTTTGTTCTAAAGAAGGCGCTCGAGCAGGGCCTAAGACCAATTGTCTTTGTTAACAAAATTGACCGCTCTAGAGTTGATCCGGAAACAGCAGTAGATAAAGTCCTTGATCTATTTATTGAATTAGGTGCTGATGATGATCAGTGTGATTTCCCCTATTTATTTGGCAGTGGACTAGGAGGTTTTGCAAAACCAGATATGGCCACCGAAAGTGATAATATGAAGCCTCTTTTTGAAGCGATAATTCGACATGTACCCCCTCCGATTGGCGACATAAGTAAACCGCTACAACTTCAAATAACCACATTAGATTATTCAGATTTTTTAGGAAGAGTTATAATAGGAAGAGTTCATAATGGTGTTATTAGAAAGGGACAAAATGCATCTTTAATTAAAGATAATGGAACTGTAAGGAGAGGTCGGATTAGTAAATTGCTTGGATTCCAAGGTTTGCAAAGGATTGAGATTGAACAGGCAAATGCAGGAGATATGGTTGCTTTGGCTGGTTTTGATGATGTCAACATTGGAGAAACTATCGCATGTCCTGATGAGCCAAAAGCTCTTCCTTTGATTAAGGTTGATGAGCCAACATTGCAGATGACATTTGTGGTTAATGACTCTCCTTTTGCTGGAAGAGAAGGTAAGTTTGTTACAAGTAGGCAATTGCGAGATCGACTGAATAAGGAGCTATTAACTAATGTTGCACTTAGAGTTGAGGAAACTGATTCTCCAGATCGTTTTTCAGTTAGTGGTCGAGGAGAACTTCATTTAGGTATTCTCATAGAAACTATGCGGAGAGAAGGTTATGAATTTCAAGTTTCACAGCCGCAAGTAATTTTCCGAACTATTGAGGATATTTGTTGTGAGCCAGTTGAGACTCTTGTGATGGATGTTCAAGAAGAAGCTGTAGGTTCCTGTATTGAAAAAATTGGCTGTCGTAAGGGTGAGATGAAGAATATGGAAGTAGGACTTGATGGAAGAACTCAACTTGAGTTTTTGGTACCTTCAAGAGGTCTTATTGGCTTTAGAGGAGAGTTTGTACGAGCAACACGTGGCGAAGGGATAATGAGCCACTCATTTTTTGAATATCGTCCAATGACTGAACAATTTGAGGGTCGGAGGAATGGTGTTCTTATTGCCTTTGAAGAGGGGACTGCAACCTTTTATGCACTAAAGAATGCAGAGGGGCGGGGACAGTTCTTTATTACTCCTGGCACGAAGGTATATAAGGGGATGATTGTAGGGGAGAATAATCGTCCACAAGATTTAGAAATCAATGTATGTAAAACTAAGCAGCTAACAAATATGCGCTCAGCGGGTGCAGAAGAATTGGATACCCTACAGAGTCCTTTGCAGATGACTCTTGAGAGAGCTTTAGAGTATATAGGCGAAGAGGAAATGCTTGAAGTTACTCCAGAGTCGATACGCCTTAGGAAGCTTTCTTCTAGGAAGTTTGCTAAACGTTGATATTAATCTGACTTTATAAGTGCCTGAAGATTTTGATGATTCTCGTTTGAAGGAGGCAGTTCGTCTTTTTAATAATGCCGAATGGTATAGAGCCCATGATGCTTTAGAGGAGATTTGGCATGAAACTAATGGAGTAGAACGAAGAACTATTCAGGGATTCTTGCAAGTGGCTGTTGCTCAATTACATCTGGAAAGGGGTAATAGAACTGGGGCAACTATTCTTTATGGAGAAGGACTTGGCCGTCTTCGCGCTTTAGGAACACCAGACTTGGGTTTTGATATTGAAACCTTTTGTCTTTGTGTTCAGGAACGTTTAAGACTTCTACAGGAACAGGGTAATCCAGATGAATATGGTTTGCCTGTATTGGATTTACGGGATGATTGATCTGTAGATTTTAGGAATGTAGATCAAAGCTTTAATCTTTGATGATGTTTTATTCTTGAACTTCTCAATTCACTCTTAGAAATAAACACTCTATGCATTCCCCATTCAAATGAGCCTCTCTTTGGTAAATGTAGCGCTTACATTGGCTGGTAGGCCTTTGGTTAGAGATGTTTCATTGGAGTTAAACCCTGGCGAGGTGGTTGGACTTTTGGGGCCAAATGGTGCCGGTAAGACCACTACATTTAATTTGGTTATAGGCTTGTTGCGACCAGATCTTGGAAGAGTTTTGTTAGATGGAAAACATGTAAGTATGTTGCCCATGCCTTATAGAGCCCGACTAGGGATTGGTTATTTACCTCAGGAACCAAGTATTTTCAGGTCATTGTCTGTACTTGAGAATTTAAAACTGGCTTTATCTGAGAGTAAATTATCTTCGGGTTTGCTAAGAGAACGTCTTGATCAATTGATTGAAGCCTTTAGACTCAGATCTTTTTTGCATAGAAAGGGATATCAGCTTTCCGGTGGTGAGAGAAGGCGTTGTGAAGTCGCAAGGGCTCTAGCCGTGGGAGTTAAGGGACCTAGGTATTTATTGTTGGATGAGCCCTTTGCAGGGGTTGACCCTTTGGCTGTGGCCGATCTTCAGGGGTTAATACAAGATCTTAGGCAGAGTGGGATGGGCATTCTTATCACTGATCATAATGTTAGAGAAACTCTTGCTATAACAGATCGTTCTTACATCCTGACTGACGGCAAAATACTTTCTTCTGGAAAATCCGAAGAAGTAGCGCATGATCCTTTAGTCAGGCGACATTATTTAGGGGAGGGTTTTCAGCTTTGAAATTATTGCGCAGGGTTGAATTGAATCCCCCTGAATCTTTTTATTTGTTATTCAGAAGATATTTTTTACCAACCTGGAAAAGGTTTCCTCTATTAGATAGATGGATCTTTGGTGAATTAATAGCCCCCTTAATTTTTGCTATTTCTGCATTTACTGTGGTTTCTCTTTCGGTAGGTGTGATGTTTGATTTGGTTCGAAAAATTGTTGAATCAGGCTTACCAGTTTTGACCGCAGTAAAAGTCTTAGGCTTAAGGCTTCCTAGTTTCTTAGTTATTTCTTTCCCAATGGCCACATTAATGGCAACATTATTGGCTTACAGCAGGCTTTCTGCAAATAGTGAATTAAAGGCTTTAAGGAGTGTTGGAATTAGTACAAAAAGAATGATTGTCCCCGCAATTATCCTTGCATTTTTCATGACAGGATTGACATTTATTTTTAACGATGTAATTGTTCCTAGGGCTAATCGATCGGCTGAATTTACATTGCAACGCGCCTTAGGGAGAGCTATTTCTACTGAAAAAGGCGATGACATAATTTACTCACGTTTCGGGAAAATAACCACCCAAGATGATAAGGATAAGAAGAAGGGATTGTCTCAATTGTTTTATGCGAGAGAGTTTAGAAGAGGAGAAATGAATGGTGTTACTGTGCTTGATTTTTCCAGATATGGATATACTCAAATGTTAACTTCAAAGAAAGCAATATGGAATGAAAAGCTGGCGAAGTGGGAATTTCTTGATGGCCAGGTACTTACTACAACTCCAAACGGAAGCACTACCTCTGCTGAATTTGATAAATATTTATATCCGTTAAGTTCTGCCCCAATAAGAATATCAAAACTACCAAAAGATGCTAATAATATGACTGTTCAGGAAGCAATTCAAGCCCAGAAGTTATATGCAGAAGCGGGTAATCGTAAGGAGGCTAGGCGAATGAAAGTACGTATACAAGAGAAATTTACTTTACCTATGGCATGTTTGGTCTTTGGCCTTATTGGCAGTAGCCTAGGGGCTAAACCAAACTCTAGGACAAGCCGAAGCCAGGGTTTTGGGATAAGCGTAGTCCTTATACTTGTTTATTACGTTCTTAGCTTTAGTTTTAGCTCCTTAGGAGTAAAAGGAACGCTTTTGCCTTTCGTTGCTGCATGGTCCCCTGTAGTTATATCTATGCTTGGGGGATGGGCTTTGCTTCAACAGGCAAATAGATGAGTTTTTGGGTAATATTAGTCTATTGTTTACCTTTTGTTGGAGCACTTTGTGAGGTTGGCCAATATGCCAGTAATAATTGACGACCCGGTACTTTTGTTGGCCTTTGTTTCTTTTGTTTTACTCCTTTTTGCTCTTCCGCTCGCCTTTTGGTCCGTAAGTGGGAATAAAAATTCGCAATTTGCAAGGTTATTAATTGCTTTGGCAAACTTTTTCTTAACTGCTCTGCTGATTTTGCGTTGGTGGCAGTCAGGTCATTTTCCTATAAGTAATCTTTACGAATCACTTTGTTTTTTGGGTTGGGCTTCCACACTTATTCAGCTTTTAGCCGAACGTTCTTGGCCCTCCCCGTTGGTTGCAGCAGCTTCTACTCCAATAGCTCTTATTTCAGTAGGCTTTGCGAACTTTGCCCTGCCAGCGACTTTGCAAGAAGCATCCCCTTTAGTTCCAGCTCTTCGCTCAAGTTGGCTTGTTATGCATGTGAGTGTAATTATGAGCAGCTATGCCTCTTTATTGATAGGTTCAGCACTTTCAATGGCTGTTATTTTTGTTGATAGGGAGGATTCGTTAGTACTTAGAAGTAGTTCAATTGGTATTGGTGGTTTTAGGAAGGTAAACGTATTTACAAGGCAAAAGGATAATGAAAAAACTGGATTAAGGCTCAGCCCCCTTGAAATAAGCAGAGTTGAGAAGTTAGATAGTTTGAGTTATCGAATGATAACAGTTGGATTTTTACTTTTAACTATAGGTTTGATAAGTGGAGCTGTATGGGCGAATGAGGCCTGGGGTAGTTGGTGGAGTTGGGACCCAAAGGAGACTTGGGCTTTGATTTGTTGGTTTTTTTATGCTGCATATCTTCATACTCGCCTTTCAAGAGGGTGGAGTGGTAGAAGGCCAGCATTTCTTGCAGTTGGTGGATTTATTGTCATTACTTTATGTTATATAGGTGTAAATCTTATGGGGTTAGGGCTTCATAGCTATGGTTGGTTTTTCAGCTAATCAGTTAATTCTTTTTTTAATATTCCATTTATTGTTACTAGCTTTATTGTCGTTTGCTATTTCGAATCCCTTCTATGGCTTCTGAATAGTTAGGTTGATTAAAAATTCCAGATCCGCTTACGATCGCATTTGCGCCAGCTTCTATTACCTTCCAAGCATTATTAGCTTTAATACCACCATCAACTTCTATCCAGGGATCAAGATTTTTTTCTTTGCAAATTGTTCTCAAATCTTTAATTTTTTGGATCTGACTATCAATAAAACTTTGTCCTCCGAAACCAGGGTTCACACTCATTATTAAAACAAGATCACAAAGCTCGAGGCAATATTCAAGTGTGTCAAGTGGTGTGCTGGGATTTAGTACTGCTCCAGCCTTTTTTCCTAGATCTTTGATTTGGGCAAGGTTTCTATGCAAATGAGGGCAGGCCTCAACTTGAACATAAATGTGGTCCGCCCCTGCTTTTGCAAAATCTTCTACATATTTCTCGGGCTCAATAATCATCAAATGGACATCTAATGGCTTTGTTGTAACAGGCCTAATAGCTTCAACGATTAGGGGCCCAATTGTAATGTTTGGGACAAATCTCCCATCCATTACATCGACATGAATCCAGTCAGCGCCTGCTTTGTCTACAGCGGAAACCTCTTCTCCTAGACGCGCAAAGTCAGCTGAGAGTATCGAGGGGGCTATTACTAGTGGCTTGGTGCTCATCGATCTTTCATATTGAAAAGCGATTCTATTGATTGAAGGGCATAGAACATTTGAGTTTTACTTGCACTGATACAGTTAGCGGCGCTTAAGAGGGTAATTCACTCCTGTTTTTCAGGCCTAATGAAATTTGGCTATAAGGGTTTCCCTTTGCTTCTTAGAATTACAGTAGCTTTCTCTCTCTTGAGTTTCATAATCATCATCCCTTACTTATCCAGTGGACCGCACCCTTATTCAAGAAATTCTCGAGGTTGTTGAACAAGCAGCCATAGCTTCTGCTCATTTGACTGGTTTAGGGAAGAAGGATGAGGCTGATGCAGCCGCTGTAGAGGCCATGCGCAAGCGAATGGGCTTAATTGAGATGCAAGGTCGAATCGTCATCGGAGAGGGTGAGCGAGATGAGGCTCCAATGCTTTATATCGGAGAGAGTGTTGGGAGTGGTAATGGGCCAGGAGTGGACTTTGCTGTTGACCCTTGCGAAGGAACAAATCTTTGTGCAAATAACCAACGTGGTTCTATGGCTGTCCTTGCAGCTTCAGATCGAGGAGGTTTGTTTAATGCACCAGATTTTTATATGAAAAAATTAGCTGCACCACCAGCCGCTAAAGGAAAGGTCGATATTCGCAAGTCAGCGACTGAAAATATTAAGACTCTCTCTCAATGTCTAGATTTGTCTATTGGAGAGTTGACCATTGTTGTTATGGATCGGGCCAGGCACAAGGATCTTATTTCTGAGATTCGTTCGACTGGTGCAAGAGTTCAGCCGATATCTGATGGAGATGTTCAAGCTGCAATTGCTTGTGGGTTTGCAGGAACTGGTACGCATTGTCTGATGGGTATTGGGGCTGCTCCAGAAGGGGTCATTTCAGCAGCTGCGATGAGGGCGCTTGGAGGTCATTTCCAGGGACAATTGGTTTATGACCCTGCGATTGCTCAAACGAAAGAATGGGCCGATTACACCAAGGAAGGGAATATCTCACGCCTGAATGAAATGGGTATTACGGATGTCGATAAGGTTTATGAAGCCGAGGAACTTGCTTCGGGTAAGAATGTTGTTTTTGCTGGTAGTGGCATAACTGATGGCCTTCTTTTCAACGGGGTAAAGTTTGAAACCGATTGCACTCGAACAAGCAGTCTTGTAATTAGTACTTTGGACAAAACAGCTCGATTCACCAATACTGTTCATATCAAGGAAGGTGCTCAGAGCATTGCCTTAAGCTGATTAATTCACTACATAAACCCTAAGGAAAGACTTTATGCACATTGCCGTCGTCGGTCTTAGTCATCGAACGGCCCCGGTTGAGATCCGGGAAAAACTGAGCATTCAAGAGCAGACTATTAAGTCCTCACTAGAGACCTTAAAAGGAAATAGTGAGATTCTTGAGGCTTCGATCCTTAGTACCTGTAACCGCTTAGAAATTTATACAGTTGTACGAAATCCTCAGAATGGAATTTCGGCGATTAATCAATTTCTAAGCAATTATTCAGGAATTGACTTTAAGGAGTTGTCTCCTCATCTTTTCGTTTTTCATCATGATGAAGCAATTGCACATCTGATGAAGGTTGCGGCAGGCTTAGACAGTTTGGTTTTAGGCGAAGGTCAAATTCTTTCTCAAGTGAAGAAAATGGTTCGTTTAGGCCAAGAAAATAACTCTATGGGGCCAATACTTAATCGTCTTCTTACTCAGGCTGTAAGTACGGGTAAACGTGTTAGAAGTGAGACTAGTCTTGGCACTGGAGCAGTTTCTATTAGCTCAGCCGCAGTTGAGCTGGCTCAGTTAAAGCTGGGCCAATCTTTTGGAAAAGATGATTTGATGAGCCTTGAGTCCGAGAAGGTAGTCGTTGTTGGAGCAGGAAGAATGAGTAGGTTGCTTTTGCAGCATTTACAAGCGAAGGGCTGCTCAAGTTTGGTTCTTATTAATCGAACTAAAGAAAGGGCTGAGTCTCTGGCCTCGGATTTTCCAGATCTTTCAGTTCAATGCCTTTTATTAGAGGAATTGGATAATTGTTTATGTAATTGCACTCTTTTGTTTACAAGCACTGCGACTGAAGAGCCCATTATTGATGCATCCCGTCTTGCTCCTCTAAAAAGAGAAGGATTGTTGCGGCTTATAGATATTGGGGTGCCAAGAAATATTTCTGCAGATGTTGAGGGTATTAGCGGAATTGAGTCTCATGATGTGGATGACTTGCAAGAAGTTGTTGCCAGAAATCAGGAGGCACGTCAGCAGGTTGCTCTTCAAGCAAACGTCCTTCTTGAAGAAGAAGGACGTTTATTCCTTGAATGGTGGGATAGCCTTGAGGCTGTCCCAACAATTAATCGTCTTAGATCATCGCTTGAGGCTATTCGAGCGGTTGAATTACAAAAAGCACTAAGCAGAATGGGACCAGATTTTTCAGCTCGTGAGCGAAAAGTTGTTGAGGCTCTTAGTAAAGGAATTATCAACAAAATTCTTCATACGCCCGTCACGAGATTGCGAGCCCCTCAAGGGAGAAATGATCGCCAAAACTCTCTAAGTGTTGTTGAAAGCCTTTTTGATCTGAATCCTGAAAAAGCTAGTGATAAATAGGTTTCTTCTCAACTAGTACCCTTTCGACTTTTCTTCGTCTTATGTGATCTGCTCTACGAATTCAATATTGGTGCACGCTGTCCGTTAGGTTTGCTCGGTAATGACAATCTGTCATGACGGCATGAAAAGGGTTTTAGCAATCATTCTTGGAGGCGGGGCAGGAACTCGTCTCTATCCATTGACCAAGATGCGGGCAAAGCCCGCTGTTCCCTTGGCGGGTAAATATCGCCTCATTGATATCCCAATAAGTAACTGCATTAATTCCGGCATCAATAAGATGTACGTCTTAACTCAGTTCAATAGTGCTTCCCTTAATAGGCACCTTACTCAGAGTTACAACCTTAGTGCTCCCTTTGGACAAGGATTTGTTGAGGTCCTAGCGGCTCAGCAAACACCTGAGAGCCCTTCTTGGTTCGAGGGTACAGCTGATGCGGTTCGCAAGTACCAGTGGCTTTTTCAAGAATGGGACGTAGATGAATATTTGATTCTTTCAGGTGACCAGTTATACCGAATGGATTACAGCCTTTTTGTAGATTACCATCGAACAAATAAAGCCGATTTAACTGTTGCTGCTTTGCCCGTAGATGCCCAGCAAGCCGAAGGATTCGGTCTTATGAAAACTGATGAAGAGGGGAATATAAAAAGTTTTAGTGAAAAGCCAAAAGGAGATGCTTTGAAGGCAATGGCAGTAGATACCTCGCGTTTTGGTCTTTCCAAGGAATCATCAATTAAGAAGCCTTACCTTGCTTCTATGGGTATCTATGTATTTAGTAGAGATACATTATTTGATTTGTTAAATAAGAATCCACTTCATAAAGATTTCGGGAAGGAAATAATACCTGAATCACTTTCTAGGGGGGATCATTTGAGGAGTTATGTTTTTGATGATTACTGGGAAGATATTGGAACGATTGGTGCTTTTTATGAATCTAACCTTGCCCTTACACAACAACCTACACCTCCTTTTAGCTTTTATGACGAAAAATTCCCCATTTATACAAGACCACGATATTTACCTCCTACAAAACTTGTTGACGCACAAATTACTGATTCCATTATTGGGGAAGGCTCTATTCTTAAGTCATGCAGCATTCATCATTGTGTTCTGGGAGTTAGAAGTCGTGTTGAAAGCAATGTAGTTCTTAAAGATTCTTTGGTTATGGGTTCTGATTTTGTTGAGTCTTCTGAAGAACGCCTTCTTTTAAGGCAAGGTGGTGGAATCCCCCTAGGAGTAGGAGAAGGAACTACAGTTAAGAGAGCAATACTTGATAAAAATACACGAATTGGGAATAATGTAGCGATAGTAAATAAAGATAATGTTGAGGATACGGATAGACCTGAGGAGGGATTTTATATACGCAATGGAATTGTAGTTGTTGTTAAGAATGCCACAATTTCTGATGGAGCTGTTATTTAAATAACAAGATAATACTTTTATTTAGGGGTCTTATTTTTATTGCTAGAGCCTTTTTAGATGCTTTATTGAGGAAAGGATGGTTTATTCCTGACAAACCGCTCGAGATTGCGGCAAGTCTCCTGTTGGTTAGTCACACTAACCCCAGTAGATATTCTTCTTGAAATGTCCAAGGCTCATTTCGGATTAATTGGTCTTGGTGTTATGGGCGAAAACCTCGTCTTAAATGCTGAGCGAAATGGTTTTTCAAGTGTTGTTTATAACCGCACATATTCCAAAACAGAAGAGTTCTTAAACGGACGTGGTGCTGGAAAACAGATTTCCGGTGCAAGAGACCTTAAAGATTTTGTAAACAAGTTAGATCGCCCTAGAAGGATCCTCATGATGATTAAGGCTGGATCTGCGATTGATTCGGTAATTGAATCGATTTCTCCTTATTTAGAAGTTGGTGATTTATTGATAGATGGGGGGAATTCAGAATTTCGTGATACTGAACGCAGAGTTTTGGAATTGGAAAGAAAAAGTTTTGGATTTATTGGGATGGGAATCTCAGGAGGATCTAAGGGAGCTCTTGAAGGGCCAAGCATGATGCCAGGCGGAACAAAGACTTCCTATGAGGCCATAGAGAGCCTAGTTTGCAAAATGTCTGCCCAGGTAGAAGATGGTCCTTGTGTGACTTATATCGGTCCAGGAGGCTCAGGCCATTTTGTTAAGACAGTGCATAACGGTATTGAGTATGCAATAGAGCAGATTCTTGCTGAGGCCTATGACCTTATGAAGCGTATATGTGGAATGTCAGGTGATGAGATCGCTGATGTTTTTAGAAGGTGGAATGCTACAGAACAGTTGTCTTCTTATTTGGTTGAAATAACTGAATCTTGCCTTCGTACGAAAGATTGTGGGGGGAAAGAGGATCTTGTTGAAAAGATTATGGATAAGGCCGGACAAAAAGGTACAGGATTATGGACTGTGCTTAGTGCTTTGGAGCTTGGTGCACCTGTACCAACAATTTATGCAGCTCTTAATGCTCGGGTAATGAGTTCAATGAAGGAGCAGAGAATATTGGCTCAACAAATTATTTCAGGTCCCTCTATAAAGTCTTTTGATCTTGGGAAGACAGATAATGATATGTCTTTTTTGATGGATGCAGTTGTGCTTGCTTGCTTCGCAAGCTATGCACAAGGGATGGAATTATTGCGAATTGGTTCGAATGAATATAACTACAAATTGAACATGCCTTCAATAGCTCAGATTTGGAAGGGAGGCTGCATTATTCGTTCTCAGCTTTTAGGTAGAATTCAAAATGCCTATAGTGCTTGCCCGGAGTTGCAAAACCTTCTAGTTGATCCTTGGTTTTCGCTAGAGGTGAATAGACGACTACCGGGGTTAGCCTCTGTAGTAGCAGGTGGTGTAGCAAGCGGGATTCCTTTACCCTGTTTGACCAGTACACTTGATTACATTAATAGCTATCGTACCGGACGGTTGCCACAGAACCTTGTTCAGGCTATGAGAGATTGCTTTGGTTCACATACCTACCAACGAGTAGATAAAGAAGGTATCTTTCATACAAATTGGATAGATTAAATATACGATGACGACTTATAAGTTGATTACGGCTAAAGACAAGCATGATTTGGCACGTCTTGCATGCGATGTAATTGCTTCAAGTATTGATCTTGTTCTTGACCAGAGAGATCGCTGTTCGTTAACTCTTTCAGGAGGATCGACACCACAAGCTACTTATGAATCCCTTGCAAGAGAACATTTGCCTTGGGATCGCGTTGATGTGTTCCTTGGAGACGAGCGTTGGGTTGATCTTAACGATGAAAGAAGTAATGCCAGAATGATTAGAGGGAGTCTATTGGCTAGTGGACCTGGGGCCAAGGCTACCTTTCACCCTATTCCTACCCTTGAATTTCCTAGTCCTGAACAAAGTGCTAGTGCATACTCCACTCTTCTTCAGAAACATTGTGACGGAGCCCCACCGATTCTTGATTTAGTACTACTTGGATTAGGAAATGATGGCCATACGGCATCTTTGTTTCCGTATTCATCTGCACTGAATGTAACTGATAAGGCCGCAACTGTTTGCAGGGGGAATGGATTAGAAAGGGTGACTATTACTTCTTCTGTTTTGAGCTCTGCTAGAAAAGTTATTTTTTTAGTAAGTGGAAAATCTAAGAATTTGGCCCTTAACCGGTTGCAGGATTTCTCTGAGCCTTTAGAGAGAACCCCAGCTCGTTTGATTCAACCAAATACTGAAGTCTTAATTCTTGCAGATAGACTTGCAGTCGAAGGAACTTTATAAGTTATTTTAACTATGCGTTCTTTCGCTGTTGCTTTTCTGAAACCACCTTTACGTGAAAAACGATTTATCCTCTTCAAAAGAACAAGAATCTTTTTGTCAGATATTATCTGAGGATCAGTTTTCAGAATGGACGTGTATTAATGACACAATTATGGGAGGTAATAGTCAAGCTGGGTGTGAAGTCACTTCAGAAGGTTTAGTTTTTGTTGGTAACCTTGTTGAAGAAGGAGGAGGTTTCGTAAGTTGTTGTTCTCCTCAAATTGATCCTGCTTTGGATCTTTCTAGCTTTCGTGGTTTGAGAATAATACTTGACGGCGATGGACGTAATATGAAGTTTGCAGTTGCCTGCGGAGCTAATACTTTTGTTTTTCCAGAGTTTTTTACAGGGGGGGTTAAATGGATCTCTGAATTTCCAACTCGAGAGTCAGACTCGACTACTGTAGACATATTTTTTGATAGTTTAAAGCCTACAATCCGGGCGAAAAAGGTAAGGGTGCCCTTGCGTTTTGATTCTTCTAAGATCATTCAATTTCAGTTGCTGCATTCAAAGTTTGGTAACCCTGGCCAATTAAATTCTCGATTCCGACCTGGGCCTATAAGGCTTTTATTGCGTTCTATTAGTGGAATCCTTTAATTTATCTCAAAGTTGGTGTGAAGTAATTGCTAAAGCGGCCGATGTCTGCCTTAAACCCTGGCGTCATGCCGTTGTGGGCACTGACAATATGCCTTGTCCAGATTCCAATTTAAATGATTTAAAGATAGGTGTTCAACAAGAGCCTCTTGATTTTGTAGTACGTATTGAATCAAGGGATTCTGAAGGATTACGGCACCCTGACCGTGATCTTGAACTAGAGGTCTACCGCAGTGGTAATGACGTCAACCTTCTTTTGAGTTGGTTTGGTCAGCCAGAGAGACCAATCCTTTGGCAAGGAAAGCATCCCGTTTGGATGGATGGAATTAATGGTAAAAAATGTGTGGTTCCAATTGATGGTGAGTTGATTGAGTCATTGGCTCGTAGGTTAAAAGCTTTACTTGAAACATCTTCTTGACTGGTCCAGATATTAAATTTGATCAGTAATAGCCCCTTTGCTAGAACTGCTTACTAACCGTCCATATTTGCCCAACACTCCTTTTGTATATCTAGATTTTGGTGCGATCCAAATTGAACGTCTCAGCTCCAGCTCGTTATCATCGACATTTAGCTGAATAAGGCTACGTTCTGCATTTATGGTAATGCTGTCACCTTCCTGAACTAAAGCGATTGTTCCACCTACGGCAGCTTCAGGTGCTACATGCCCAACAACCATCCCATAGGTTCCACCACTAAATCTACCGTCCGTAATAAGGGCAACTTTGTCTCCAAGGCCCTGCCCAACAATTGCTGATGTTGGAGCTAACATCTCGCGCATTCCTGGCCCTCCAACGGGACCTTCGTAACGGATCACAATGACATCACCGGCTTTAATTTGATTGTTTAAAATTGCTTCCAGGCAGGATTCCTCGCTTTCAAATACCCTTGCAGGACCAGTGATTTCTGGAGTCTTTACTCCACTTATTTTGGCCACACTTCCTTCACTAGCAAGATTCCCCTTGAGAATTGCTAAGTGCCCCTTTTTGTAAAGAGGTTTTGAAAGGGGGCGGATGATTTCTTGTGAATTTGGGGGTGTTGATGGAATGTTTTGAAGTGATTCTGTGATTGTTTTGCCCTCGATAGTGATGCATTCACCATGCAGTAAACCACCATCCAATAACAATTTCATAACCTGAGGAATCCCACCTGCTTTGTGTAAGTCGACAGTGACAAATCGTCCACTAGGCTTTAAATCACAAATCACAGGGACCTTTTGGCGAATCCTCTCAAAGTCGTCAATACATAGGTCGATACCGGCTGTTTTTGCTATCGCAAGAAGATGAAGAACTGCGTTTGTCGACCCACCAATAGCCATGACCACGCTAATAGCGTTTTCAAATGCTTTTTTTGAAAGAATATCTAAGGGGCGAATGTTTGCTTGAATTGCTTTTACTAGAGCATGGGCACTCTGTTTCGCATTTTCGGTCTTCTCTTCGTCTTCGGCTGCCATGGTTGAGCTGAAGGGGAGACTTAGCCCCATGGTTTCTATTGCAGCTGACATCGTATTAGCTGTGAACATTCCACCACAGCTTCCAGCCCCAGGGCAGGCATGCTTCTCAATTGCGAGAAGCTGCTCTTTATCAATCTTGCCGTTTGCAAATTGGCCGACTGCTTCAAAAGCACTTACAACTGTTAGATCAGAATTATTTAGCCTTCCTGGTTTGATTGTTCCTCCATAAACAAAAATTGCTGGAATATTCATTCTTGCCATGGCGAGCATGGCTCCTGGCATGTTTTTGTCACATCCCCCTATAGCTAATACTCCATCCATGCTCTGAGCATTACACGCAGTTTCTATTGCATCGGCTATTACTTCTCTTGAAACAAGGGAATATTTCATACCTTCTGTGCCCATTGAAATGCCATCGCTAACCGTGATGGTGCCGAACATTTGCGGCATGGCACCTTTATTTCTTAAAGCTTCCTCGGATGCTTTAGCTAAATCATTTAGGCCAAGATTACATGGTGTAATTGTGCTATAACCATTTGCAATACCGATAATTGGCTTGTTGAAATCATCATCATTAAACCCAACTGCACGAAGCATGGCTCGGTTTGGTGAGCGTTGAATCCCTCCGGTTATGGCGCTTGATCGAAGCATGATTGAGTTGTTGAGGTCTGGATTTTTGAAAAGGATAGAACTTGATTTTTAATTTCGTGCACCAAGATCTTCAAGTTGTTTCCTTACATCTGCTATTGCTGCATTGAGTTGCTCAACACGTTCTTCTAGCTGCTCACTGGTTTCAGTTTTCAATTTTGGCGATGAAGTCTCAAGAGCCTCGGAACCATCTTGCATTCGTGGGGCATATAGCATTGCTCTCTGCTTTCGTGTCTTTTGTCGACGTTCGGCTTCAGAAAAAAGCCACCAGGCCAAGCCTGCGGCTCCTAGGATGGCACCAGTTACCAGTGAGGTAAGACTGCTAGTTGAACCTTCGCGATATTGACTCATGGGAGCAGAAGCATTCCTCTAATCCTAGGTCGGGTCTGTTGTTCTGGTGTTCAGTCGCAACACTGGATTTCCAATTCCTGGTTTAATTTCACCATTTGGTGCTAGCTCAGGGTCTATGCAAGCACAATGAATAGTTAGATCTGGAATCACTTCTCCAATTCGTTTAAGGCCAGGACTAGAAGCCAAGGGAGTAATCAAACGAATTCGCCTAGCTTCTACGTTCTGCATACTAAGCCTTTTCAGCTCTTTAATAATTCGTTCTCCAGTGGCAATTTGGTCGATAAATAAAATTATTCCTTCATTATTTTTTATATTAGAAGGCACACCTTCTAGGCATAAGTCTGCGTTGGGAAGAACGCTTCTTGCTCCATTCCAGAGATGAACTCCGGTTGGAAGTATTGGGATTGCGATTAGAGGGATAGATGCTTCGACAATGGTTCCCTGTGTCTTCCCCTGAGGTGTGGTTATTTCTTCTACACGGGTTGGTATCCAATCTCTTATTGCTTCGTAAGTAAGCCATTTCCCAAGTTCTTCTAAGCCTGTTGCGTATATCGCTGGTGGTGTAGTTGATGTCCTTAGGAGAGTAAGCCAGTGAAAAATTAATGGATGTGGAGGGACGATAACTCTCAGTGCAATAGTCATGAGGTCGAAATAGCTGTTGATAGAGATCGAAGTTGGGAAAATTTTGGTTTAAGATCTATTTTTGCAGTACTTTTTAATTCCTCCATGTGGAATCAGTTAATTGCTTTTGTAGGGCCTCTTATTTCCCTTTGCACAATAGGATTTTTTGCTTCCATTGCATTGGCGATTACTCCACCAGAGATTAGAGGCCAGGGTGATCTGCCAATTTCACCCGACATGCATGGGCGAGATTTAAATAATTATGAGTTTGTAAAGTCAGATTTACGAGGTTTTGACTTTAGTGATGCTGATTTGCGAGGAGCTGTTTTCAATAATAGTCAGCTTCAGCAGGCAAACTTGCATGGTGCAGATTTGGAGGATGTTGTTGCTTTCGCAAGTATTTTTGAGGGAGCTAATCTTACAGATGCTAATTTTACAAATTGCTTATTAATGGAAAGTAACTTTAATGATGCCCAGATTGCTGGAGCAGATTTTACTAATGCAGTTATCGATAAGTCTCAACAGAAGAACCTTTGCATGAGGGCTGAAGGTACTAACTCCCAGACGGGAATTAGTACTTATGAAAGTCTTGCTTGTTCAGGTTAAGAAGGACTTTTAGAGGATTTTTATGGCTAAACGACTTCCTGTAACAGTTATCACTGGATTTCTAGGTAGTGGCAAGACAACACTTCTTCGACATTTGCTTTTAGAGGGGAAGCAACGGTTGGCAGTGATGGTTAATGAGTTTGGGAGTATTGGTTTAGATGGTGATCTAATTCGGAGTTGTGGTTTTTGTCCTGATGATGAGATTAATGGACGTTTAGTTGAATTAAATAATGGTTGTCTTTGTTGCACTGTTCAGGAGGACTTCCTCCCTACCATGGAAAGGTTGTTGAAAATTTCTGACCAGTTAGATGGAATAGTTGTTGAAACTAGTGGTTTAGCTTTGCCAAGGCCTCTTCTTCAGGCCCTTGATTGGCCTGAGGTACGAGCAGCTGTTTACGTTAATGGAGTAGTCACAATGGTTGATGGAGAAGCTCTTTCGGCAGGAAGTCCAGTGGGCGATCCAGAAGGCTTAAGACTTCAACGTGAGGCAGATCCCAATTTGGATCATCTGACGCCAGTTGAGGAGTTGTTTTCAGATCAATTAGAGTCTGCGGATTTGGTATTAATTAGTAGAGCTGACATTTTAGATAGCACAGTTTTAGAAGGCTTAAAAGTTGATTTAAAGGACTTTGTCCGCCCTGGAACCCCATTGATACCCGCCAATAATGGTCAAATTGACCCTTCTTTGGTTTTAGGGCTTGAGAAAGGAGTTCAAGACACCAATAATGACTCTTCACATTTAGACGATCAGCATGATGATGATCACCACCATGTTGAGGTTTTTGACGGTGTAGTTCGTTTAGAAATAGACATAGATACTGAGAAGCTAAAAGGTCATTTACGTGAATTAGTTTTGCGTCATCAGGTCGTTCGCCTAAAGGGTCGAGTCTGGTTGCATGAAAAAACTTTTCCGTTGCAAATTCAAATGGTTGGACCTCGCATTGATACCTGGTTTGAGGCTGCTCCTGATAATGCTTGGAAACCTTCTGTTGATGGTGTGGATTTTGTCGTGCTCTCTTTTCAGGAGAATGCGGATCACCAAATTGAAGAAGCTTTAGTAAAGGCTTTCTCTAAACAGGAAAATTTTTAGAAGTTCTTGATCAGCAGAAAGCACTTGTAGAACTTTTCCCCTTGATGAATACTCTTAAGTTTACCCCTGCTTCTAATGATGCTTTTAGAAGTTCTTCTTTTTGGTTGAGTTCGAGCCCTTCCCAGAAAGCATTGAAAACCTCTATAGAGGCTTTCCCAATGCCTACTACACCAACTATTGAGAAAGGAACACTCAACCATGGGAAACAGAGTAGTAAGACTCCCAATAGGAAGGTTGTAGTTACTCCATTGGAGATAGAGGTAGCAACTGAGGAAGTAAGGATTTGAATCTGTTCGTATCTAGAGATTAGTCCTTTTTTCCGTAGCGTTTCAGTCTTAAACCCTGTGAGAAGGCTCTGGTAGAGACCATAGATAACAACTGAACTTAATGTTGCTTTTTTTAAAAAATTAAAATTGCTTATTCCACTCTGGTAGTTATAGAGGTTCACTTGCGCCGAGTTGAAAGGTGCAAGTGCTGTAGACCCAAATTTGGAATTAAAATTTCGCAATGGTTTGAGTTTCCTGGAAATCTCTCCATTGGTCTTATTTCAGCAGGAAATCACAGTAATGCAAACAATCGAGTTTTTTTTGAACATCAGTTGAAGTAAATTCTTAAGAAACCTATTTGGAAGTCTGTTTTTCGAATCACTTTGCCAAAAGGACTAAAGAAATCAACAATTGCCTCAATGGGGTTGTTCATTCTGTTTGGATTAGCGATCGTTGATCTGCAAAGAAGGGGATTCGATTGTGGATTTCCTCCCAAATTTTAACAAAATCAGGAGATTAAGTGGCCCAGCTGACTGCAAAAACAAAAGAGAAGCTCTGTTGTTTTGATCAGGTGAATTTCAAATCGGATTCAATCTGTTCTCATTGTGGTGGGAATGGCTATACAAAGAGCTCTCCAAATTGCTACCGCACATGTTTTGATTGCCTAGGTAGAGGTATATCTTTAAGCTCTGCTCTGAATTGAATTTGGGATTTCTCCTCGTTTCAGATTCTAATAAGGCTTTCTTTCAGAAGGGTTTTCACAATTGCCCTACATGATTTTTTTTTAATTTAATGGCTAACTTTCAAGCTCGTGTTTTTGTCAATCTTAGGCCTTCTGTCCTTGACCCTGCAGGGGAAGCCGCTAGATCAGCCGCTAAAAGATTGGGCGTGGATGGGATTCAGAAACTCAGAATTGGTAAATTAGTTGATCTTTCTATAGACGCCACTAATGAGAAAGAAGCACGTCAAAGGGTAGAAATGCTTGCAGAAAGACTCTTGTCAAACCCTGTTATTGAAGATTGGAGTCTTGAGATTAATGCTTCAGAGTCTTCGCTTTTAGATTGAGGAAATTATGAGCATTGGCGTAGTGATTTTCCCTGGATCAAATTGTGATCGAGACGTTAGATGGGCTGCTGAAGGTATTCTTGGGATCCCAACAAAGTTTTTATGGCATGAGACAACAGATTTGTCAGGCCTAGAAGCAGTTGTACTTCCTGGTGGTTTTAGTTATGGGGATTATCTTCGTTGCGGAGCAATAGCTCGTTTTGCTCCAGTTCTCAACTCTCTCCTGGAATTTGTTGATAGAGGTGGAAGAGTTTTGGGTATTTGCAATGGCTTTCAAATATTAACCGAACTTGGACTTTTACCCGGTGCCCTTACAAGGAATAGAGGCCTTAACTTTATTTGTAGATCTGTTGAATTAAATGTTGTGAGTAATAGATCCTGCTGGTTAAAAGCTAAAGATCAAGGAGATCTTTTAACCTTGCCAATTGCTCATGGTGAAGGGCGTTATCACTGTACTGAGGAAACACTTTTTAGGCTTCAGGATGATAATTTAATTGCATTAAAATATAAAGATAATCCCAATGGCTCAATAGATGATATAGCAGGAATTACAAATTCCTCTGGGAATGTTTTTGGCTTAATGCCTCACCCTGAGAGAGCTTGTGATTCAGTTTTGGGAGGTATTGATGGTCAAGTAATAATGGAGGCTTTACTTGGATGAAATTCATTTTTTCTCGTAAATAAGTATTTTAAAAAGCTTATTTTTTAGCCTATTGCTCGATTTATAGAATAGTGAAGGGAAAGGAGATTAAATACCTTTCCCTAGATTTTGCTTCAAGCTGCTACGGCTGTTTTGGGGTCAAGTTGACCTTTTGAATAAAGACCAGCGTAGTAATTAATACTTTCTTGCTTGATTTTGCTTGCTTGTCCTGCACACCAGAACTGTTGGTATCGGTCTAAGCAAACTTGCTTCATATATTTGCGTGCAGGCTTGTTGAAATGACGAGGGTCGAAGTTGGTTGGATCGGCTGCAGCTGCCTCACGGACAGCTGCAGTGAAAGCAAGTCTGTTGTCAGTATCAATGTTGACTTTGCGAACACCATTTCTAATACCTTCTTGTATTTCCTCAACAGGTACACCATAAGTTTCGGGGATTGAGCCACCAAACTTATTAATCATATCAAGCCATTCTTGAGGTACTGAGCTTGAGCCGTGCATTACAAGATGAGTATTAGGTAATGCTTTGTGTATTTCTGCAATTCTACTTATGGCTAGTACTTCACCAGTAGGTTTTCTAGTGAACTTGTAGGCACCATGGCTTGTTCCAATTGCGATAGCCAATGCGTCAACTTTAGTTTTTGCTACGAAATCTGCAGCTTCATTGGGATCTGTAAGAAGCATGTCTTTGGATAGCTCACCTTCAAAGCCATGACCGTCTTCTGCTTCTCCTTTGCCAGTTTCAAGTGAGCCTAAGCAACCCAATTCTCCCTCAACACTTACTCCTACTGAGTGTGCAAAATCTACAACTGTTTTTGTAACCTTTACATTGTATTCATAACTTGCTGGCGTCTTAGCATCAGCTTCTAAAGAGCCATCCATCATTACTGAAGTGAAACCATTTATTGCTGCTGAATAGCAAGTGGATGGGTCATTACCATGGTCCTGGTGCATTACAACAGGAATGTTCGGATAGGTTTCTGTTGCAGCAATAATGAGATGACGAAGAAAAATTTCGCCTGCATAGCTTCGAGCTCCTCGTGATGCCTGCAGAATTACAGGACTATCAGTTTCTTGAGCAGCTTCCATGATGGCTTGAACCTGCTCAAGGTTGTTCACATTGAATGCAGGGATTCCATAGCCGTTTTCTGCGGCGTGGTCTAGCAAAAGCCTTAGCGGAACAAGGGCCATCGATGTCTCCGGAGTATCTGGCAGACCCTTTAAGGGGCCTTTGGGCCAGGACTTTAAAAGATGGAGGTCATATATGTCACGTAAAAGTATCGATTGCTAGTTGAAGACCGCTTTTAGTGGATTCCTTTAAGGCATCGCAAACTAATTGGCTAAGAAGACCTTCGCTAAGCCCTGGGATCATTGGAAGACCGTTCTGAATGCTATTTGCCCACCATCGTTGAATTCTTTTGACAGGAGCAATTCGGCCATCACTCCAGGTGGTTTTGAATGCCAAGTCACTATCGGGTTGGATGTCTTTATAGGGTTCCCCTGCTCTTGACACTCTCAGGCTGAATCCATGTACGTAGTCTTTTTGATTGTCACTGCCTATTAGAAGGGTCCCCTCGGTGCCGTAAACCTCTATCCAGCAGCCTCTCCCTTGCTGCGCAATAGATGAAATACTGACTTGTGCTGGAATTTCTGTTGATATAAAGGGGGTTTTTAACTTTAATTGAGCTAGACAAACATCCTCACTATCGACTTCCATTATCTTTCCTGTTTTTGGATTTAAGCGTTCTTTAATAGATGTTGAGGTAAGCCCATGTATCTGTGTTGTTGGTCCAAAAAGCCAATGCAGAATGTCAAATGCATGTGTCCCAAGAGCCCCTATTACTCCTCCACCTTCTGTAGAACTTGAATACCAATTCCATGGTCTTGCTGGATTCGCTCTGCTTCCCATTAGCCAATCAAATTTCACAAGCAATGGAGTTCCTATTGCACCATTTTCCAGCAAGCGTTTAGCTTGCATAAATAAAGGGACTGCTCTGTACTCGAAATCAACAGCCACGCTTAAGTTCTTTTCAAGTGCCAATCGTTGAAGGTCTGCAATTTCGTTGGCGAATAGTGCAACTGGTTTTTCTAAAAGTAAATGCTTATTGGCTTGAAGTGCTTCTTTCGCCATTTGAAAGCGAGGAGCAGGTGGCGTGGCAATTATCACTGCTTTGATTGAGGGATTTTTTAGGACTTCATCCCAATTTTGATAACCCTCAAGTTCATTTTTCTTGCAAGCTTGTTCAAGACGATCTGACCTTGGATGCCAAAGACTTATCGGGGCAAAGAGGTCTTCATTTGCTTGCAAAGCAGGCAAATGAACTGACTCTCCAAAGCCAAGGCCGGCAATCGCAACACTGATCTTTTCTTGCCTGTTAAATATATTTGTCATTTATACTACCTCGTTTGAGACAACTTTGTGGATGATGTTCACCGCGAGAATATATTTCTTTGAGGACTCCAAAAGAGATATATTTTTAGTAATGGCATTTACTGATTTATCTTCATAGAGTTCGTTCTGAAAAACTTTGTGCCTCATAAAGTGAGCTTTTGCTTTTGATTGCCCTTCAAGATGAGGTTTCGTTAGAAATATTGCTTTTATTGATAGTTTTCCATTTTTCCATTTGCCTGGACTTTTTAAACCGTACCAGTGCCTATCTTGTTTTGCAATAACTACTTCCTTCACTTTAAATACTCGTGCAAATATGTTCATCTTCTTGAGATTTTTAAGGGTAGACTTCCATGTAGTTTCATGAGATTAGAGAGTGTTGTTTTGAGTTTTGTACGGGGAACAATTGTGTCCACAAAACCATGCTCTTGAAGGTACTCAGCAGTTTGAAAGTTATCAGGAAGTTTTTCTCTTAATGTCTGCTCTATTACTCTCCTGCCTGCAAAACCTATAAGAGCTTTTGGCTCGGCAAGAATTAGATCGCCAAGCATTGCAAAGCTGGCAGTTACACCTCCAGTAGTTGGATGAGTTAGCAATGGCATATACAACAGTTGAGCTTCCTTATGACGTTCCAGGGCTCCCGAAATCTTAGCCATTTGCATAAGACTTAGCATTCCTTCCTGCATTCGAGCACCACCTGATGCACAAACTATAAGTAGTGGAACCTTTTCCTTTGTTGCCATTTCTACCAGTCGAGTAATTTTTTCTCCAACTACGGATCCCATGGATCCACCCATGAAACGAAAGTCCATTACGCCAAGTGCCAAAGGCATTTCTTCGACTAGGCAAATACCAGTGACCACACCATCCTTAAGGCCAGTACTTGCCTGACTTTCACGTAATCGATCTGCATATGCGCGCCTATCTTTAAAGCCAAGTGGATCTGTTGGGCTTAAATCTTTATCAAAAACTTTAAAGGTATTTTCATCTGCTATAAGAGAAATTCTTTCCTCGCTGTTAATACGGTTGTGATAGCCACAATTACTGCAGACACTAGCGTTTGCAAGTAGGTCTTTTCGGTACACAACTTGTCCACACTCTGGACATTTACACCAAAGACCGTCGCTTTCTTCAGTTTCTTGGTTCACTTTGCCAACAAATTGGCCTTTGCGACGATCAGCAAACCAGTCAAATAGTGACACGGAATTTAAAGTATTTGATTCTATTAAAGACCGTCCAGGTTCTTCTGAACATCATAAAAGCATCAAAGTGAATTTTATTTTGACTATTTTCTGGAAACTTTGAGTTGAATCCCTAGAGGAAGATAGATTCCGTAAAGCAACTTTTAGTTTCTACTCCCTAAGGCTTTTTAGCTTTACTTCTAGAAAGTGTCTTTTGCTTTTGCCTCAATAGGCCTATTTCAATGAATAGTTCTTCCGGTAGCAAGACAGGGGGATGATATACGACACGTCCTTCTCCATTGCCTTCTTTGAGAACTACCCCAAAGGGTTCATTCTCCTGGCAAAAACTGGTTATGTGCTTGAAGTAAATTCGCCTGGCTTGGTTTATAAGAGTCATGCTGTTGTGACAGTCCCACCTTGGATGTGGCTTATGGATACCACCTGAACCTTGTATTAAAAATGATGGTTGAATAGTTGAGATAAGATTGTCTTTTTAGGATATATATATATTAATAGTATTAATCCAATTTGGTAAGCATACTTTGAAAAAGTTATTTCTCATGAATCATTCTGTGAATGATAGGAGTTAGGATTAGTTCCATTGCAAAGCCCATCTTGCCTCCATTAACAACAATACTTGTGGGGCTAGACATGAATGAATCGTGAATCATTGAGAGTAAATAGTTGAAGTCTATTCCCCATTTTTCACGCGAACCCTTTCGAAAATGAATGATTACAAAGCTTTCATCTGGGGTAGGTATGTTCCTGCAAATAAAGGGGTTGGATGTATCTACAGTTGGGATCCTTTGAAAGTTGATATCTGTTCTCCCAAATTGAGGGGTTATATGGTTTATATAATCAGGCATTCTCCTTAGGATAGTGTCTACAATTGCTTCTGCTGAATATCCCCTTTCAGCATTGTCACGGTGGATTTTTTGTATCCACTCAAGATTAGTTATTGGAACCACTCCTACGAGGAGGTCAGCAAAAGAGGCGACATCGTAATTTTCTCCTACAACACCACCGTGAAGCCCTTCGTAGAAGAGAACATCTGTACCTTTAGGGATTTGTTCCCAAGGGGTAAATTGGCCAGGGTCTAGGTTTGTCCCAAGTCTTGCATTGTGTTCTGCTGCTTCTTCGGGACTATGGAGGTAATAACGTTTTTCTCCGGTCCCAGTTTGGCCATATGTTTTGAAAAGTTCTTCTAGTTTTTCAAATAGATTAGCTTCAGGACCAAAGTGTGAAAAATTCTCTCCTTTTGAAAGTGCATCTGCCATTGCTTCTTTCATGGGAGCTCTTTCAAACCGGTGATAGCTATCGCCCTCAACAACTGCAGGTACTATGTTCTCACGGGCGAAAATATGCTCGAAGGCTCTTTTTACAGTACTAGTTCCTGCTCCTGATGAACCTGTAACGGCTACAACGGGGTGGCGCTTCGACATCTTCGCTGAGATTTACTTCTATGCGATTTTGGCAGGTCAACTGCCAAACACAGCGATTTTTTGAAAGATGGGTGACTTGTAACAAGATTTTGAAATCAGAGTGCTTTTAATAATTCATTCCCTATTTCTTCACAACCCAGTTCTGTACAGCTTTCGTTGGCAAGATCTTTAGTTCGAAAGCCTGCACTTAAAACTTTGTCCACAGATGTTTCTAGAGCCTCAGCTGCTTTTGTTTCTTTAAGTCCAATTCTCAGCATCATTGAGGCTGAGAGAACCATTGCTAGGGGGTTGGCAAGGTTTCTTCCTGCGATATCTGGAGCAGAACCATGGACAGGTTCAAATAGGCCAGGTCCCTTGCTGCCTAAAGAAGCTGAAGGAAGCATGCCTATTGAGCCACTAAGCATGGCAGCTTCATCACTAAGAATGTCGCCAAAAAGATTGCTTGTTAGGAGTACATCAAATTGTCTTGGATCTTTCACTAATTGCATTGCTGCATTGTCTACATATAGATGATTAACTTCAATGTCGGGGTTCTGTTGCTTCAAGATTTCTACCCTTTCTCTCCAAAGTTGGCTGACATCTAGAACATTTGCCTTGTCAACAGAACAAAGCTTTCCTTTGCGTTGTTTTGCTAATTCGAAGCCCACTTTAGCTATTCGATCAATTTCACTAGTGCAATAAGACATTGTATTAAATGCTCTTTCTTCAGTATTAGTTTTTATTCGTCCTTTTGGTTTAGCAAAATAAATACCGCCTGTTAATTCACGAACTACTAGTAGATCGACTCCTTCTATTACTTCTTTTTTTAGGGTGCTAGCGCTAGTTAGAGCAGGGCGAATCTTTACGGGCCTTAAGTTGGCAAATAATTCGAGGCCTGCTCTTAGTTCTAACAGACCAGTTTCAGGTCTTTTTTCTCTTGGGAGTGTGTCATATTTTGGGTCACCTATTGCGGCTAGCAAAACTGAATCACTTTTTTTGCATGCAGATAGGGTTGCCTCTGGTAAGGGCGTCCCATTTGTTTCAATTGCTGATCCACCGATTTGGTGCTGCTCAAAAATGAGCTGAAAACCATGTTTTTTGCTTACAGCCTCTAATAAGAGTCTTGTTACAGAGGTGATTTCTGGACCAATACCATCACCTGGCAATAGAACGACTTGGTGTTGGCGCATATTGATGTTGGGACTATGGAAATATCAATAGAGATTACTGATTGGCTTTGTTTTTGAGCTCGCGAAGAGTTTTGGTTATTTCGGGTAGTTTGCTGAATGCAGCTGAGCAACGAAGCCAAAGACGATTTGGAATAGCTGGAAATCCGCTCACGACTTCGTTAGCAGAAACGACACCATGAATACCACTTTTCGAACTGGCTATCACGTGATCACCAATGATTGCTCGGTTGGCGACACCAACTTGTCCTGCAAGGATTACTCCATTCCCAAGTTGTGCTCCACCTGCGATACCAACTTGGGAAGCAATTGCACAACCTTTACCAGTCTTCACACCATGGCCAATTTGTACCAAATTATCTATTTTCGTACCTGCTCCAATGAGAGTTTCACCTACACATGGACGGTCGATTGTTGAATTAGAACCAACCTCTACCTCGTCCTCCAGAATGACTGATCCAGTTTGGGGCATTTTTCTCCATCCTTTTGATGTTGGAACAAAGCCGAACCCCTCAGATCCAATAACTGCATTTGAGTTCACAATACATTTTTGTCCTAATTGACAACCTGAGTGAATAACTACGTTGGCATGTAATTCATTTAATTCGCCAATGACAACGTCTTCATAGATAATTGTTCCTGGATGAAGAACACTTCCTGCACCTATCTTTGACCGGTCACCGATAAAAACATTTGCACCAATTGATACATTTTCCCCAATGACTACCTCTTCACCGACGACTGCAGTTGGATGCATACCTGTTGGTGGAGAAGTTTTGATTTGGAGTAAATCAAGTGTTTCGGCGAAGGCTAGGCGGGGATCTTTTACAGTTGCCCAAGCAATTCCTTTTTCTTTAGCTAGTAAGCAAAGATCTTCGTTGTTTGGGAGTAAAATCGCATCAACTTCACTAACATTTAAAGCAGTAGACAATTTGCTATTTTTCTCCAGAAAGCTTATTTGTTGCGATTTCCCCTTATCTATAGAGGCTCCGCTGATAATTTCTGGGTCACCTCCAATTTCGTAAGAAAGAAGGCCTGCTTCACTTTCTTTCAGAATATTGATTATTGAGCTGAAAAACATTTTAAGAAATCTTTAGGGATGGATCTTGAGTCTCTCTATTGGAATTGTCTACTTCTCTTCTCGTAATTACCATGAAGTCCCGATGAATCACAATAGGAGAACGACCGGAAGAAGTGGTTGTAATTTTTTCTTGAAGTATCTTCGCACTACTTAGGGAACAAAGTCCCCGCGCAAGTTCACTACCATCAGGGCTCAATAGTCTTACAGGTTGGTTAGCAGTAAATTCTCCAACAATCTTTTTTACCCCTACCAAAAGGAGGGATGCACCTTTATTTTGTAAAGCCTTACAGGCACCCTCGTCTATATGTAGATCACCTTGTGGCTTTAATGCATGAGCAAGCCAACTTTTTCTACTAGGAAAAGGTTTCGGACTTGGATAGAAAACTGTTCCTCCTCTAGAACCGTTAAGCATTTCGTCTAAGGCTTTTGGATCTCGTCCATCAGTTAGATGAACTGTTATTCCGCTATCAGTAGCAATCCTTGCAGCTGCTAGTTTTGTAGTTATCCCCCCAGTTCCCCAACTACCTCCTTTGGCACCTTTTGTTTGAGCTTCGAGAGTTGTCAATCCATCAGGGTAATGAACTTCAGTAATAGGATATGCGTTTGCATCTTTTCGGGGATCTGATGAGTAAAGACGATCGATATCTGTAAGAAGAATTAACTGGTCGGCATTTATTGCGCTAGCAACAAGAGCCGACAGTGTGTCATTGTCACCAAAACGTAATTCCTCCTGGGAAACAGTGTCATTCTCATTGACTACTGGCATCACTCCCCATTCAAGAAGTTTACGGAGCGTGTTTGATGCATTGCAATAACCCTGTTTAGATTCAAGGTCTGATCTTGTGAGCAAAATTTGTGCAACCATGGCTTTATGGCGTCCCATGGCGGCTTCGTACAGAGACATCAGGTAGCCCTGCCCTATCGCCGCAGTTGCTTGTAGTGAAACCACATCTCCTGGACGTTGTCTTAGACCAAGTTTGTGGGAGCCGAGTCCAACTGCTCCACTTGTGACAAGAACAACTTTTTCACCTTTTTGTATGCTGCTAGCGATGTATTTGCTATAGCTGTTGATCATGTCAATGGTTGACCTTTCTTTTGTCCCTCTGAGCAGACTCGTGCCGATTTTTATCACCCATAAGCTCATTGTTTGATCCTCCCTATTAAATTCGCAATACTTTGTTCGAGAAATTGAATCTTGTTATTTTCGTTAGGATAACCGTTAGTTTGCAGTGGTTTCACTAGAACTGTATATAGTCCAATTCGGTTACCCACTAAAATATCTGTAAAGAGACGATCGCCTACGATCGCTGTATTTGATGGACTTGCTTGCAGTTGGCTCATCACTTTCAATAAAGCTTTTTTACGAGGCTTTGCAGCACCGCAGGTAAATTTAAGCTCTAAGTGACTTGCTACAGAGCCGATTCTTTTTACAGATGGGTTATTGCTTAAAAGGTGTATCTGCAGATATTTCTTTGTCTCAAAGACCCATTTTCTAACAGAATCATGTACCACGATACCCCTACCTGTAATCAGGGTACCGTCTACATCTAAAACCAAAGCCTTTATTCCTTTTTGTAGAAAATGTTCAATAGGCAGACTAGGAACTGTTAGGCCTGGATTCCAATCAGGTTGAAGCCAGTTTTGGCTCATCAGTTGGATGACTCCCTTTCTTCTAACTCTGCCTCAATAAGGGGTTGAATCCTGTCGAACTCTTGATCTTCTACAAGTATGGCTTTCCCGTCTATTAGTTTTGCCACAATGAAAAATGGATCTAAAGGTATATAAAGCCCATATTCTTTGTCATCAACTTTGAAGCTAACTAATAGTTCGTATGTTTCTGATTCGTCATCAATTGAATCATCTTCAAGTTCTTCTGGATCTGGTTCTTCTAGTTCTCCAGTCACTGTTAGCGTTACTGCTGAGCGAACAAGAGTCAAATCATGCTCTTGCAGGACCACATCAGCTACTGCGAGGATAGGTTCGCTACTAGTGATTGTTTCAATCAACTCTGGATCTACTCCTTCTGTTAAACGAAATAGAGATACAGGTGTGTCTACAGGAGTAAGTAATGCATATTCTTTTTCTTCAAGAGGTATTAACTCTTCTAGGAAACATAAAAGATCAGCACCATTGTTATCTTTTACCAGTACTGTTGGCACCTCTCCGTTGGTATCAGGTGTTTGAACTGACATGAGTTTTCGGACTTTTAATTCATAATCCACTATTACCTACCACTTTGCTATCAACAGTTACTGTCAAGTGGACCGGTTTTAGTTCAGGCCCTTCCCTTAACCATTGCTCAAGAATTAGAGCAGCTGCTGCACTGTCTAGCGCACCACTACGATCTTTTTTTAAATTGAATTGTATGGAGGCAGACCAGCTACTGCTGTGTTCGTTCACCCATGCAACAGGAAGTTGGAGAGAATGAGCAATTCTTTTGCCCAATCTTTGGCATAAATAGGTTTGCTTTGTTGATAAACCTTTTGAGTCCATAGGCAAGCCAATTACAAGGCCTTCAACAAGGCGTATTTGACAATGTCTTTTGAGTATTTCTATATCGTGATCAAAGTTTCCTCTGTGGAGAGCTGGCAGGGGCTTGATAGTTATGCCAAGAGGATCACAGCCTGCCAATCCGATTCTTTTATGACCAATATCAATACTTAAAACTGACCGAGGAAAAGGCTTTTTTGTTTTCATCACCTTCTTTCTAGACTGGGAGTTGGAAGTTGAGGTTGCTGAGGTTGCAATCTCCCTAGCATCGATTCAAGAGCTCTTGATTGAGAAGTGAGTTTGCTTGTACTTTTTCGTCTCCAGAGACTTCTACCAAGAAGTATTTCCTCGTTAGATTTTTCCCATCCATATTTTTCTAATATTTCGTTTATCGGTAAGTCATTTGCTGTTGTTTCGAGTTGAAAATTACTTGTTTCTATAGGCAGTTTGCTGAGGATTGATGGGAGGATATTTGAAAGGCGATTGTCCCAGGCGAAATCTCTAAGTAGTTGAATGACTTCTTGAGGCTTAAACCCTGGTTGACTGATCAGTCCTGCTAAGGCATTAGTTGTGCCCTCTTTACGAGAAAGAAGCACACCACTGCATTCTTTTTTTTGATTGAGCAAGTCTCTCCAATGTCTATCTGAAATTTGTCGTAGGTGAGCAGAAAGATTTGTTTGTTCTAGAGACCAAAGGATTGGTGCATTCCGACGAGTCAGCTGTTGCCATTCATATTGTTCTGGAAGAGAAGAAATTGGGTAATTAATTTTATTTTTAATGTTTTTAGAGGGGTTCCAGTATTGAAAGAGTTTTAATGGTTGGAAGCCAAGCTCTCTTGCTATAGCTAACTGTTCATTATTATTTGCAGAACATCTGACAACCCAACTTTTTGAACGACTACTGTCGAACTCTAAGGCACTTTTAAAAAGTGCAAGATATATATCTCTCGAAGTATTTCTTTTTGGATTTTGGAGGATTTTAGGAAATGTTATTGACCAGCAAGTTCCTTTAATATTATATGGTTGAATAACTATATATCCGATTACTTTGTTCTCTTCCAGAGCAATTAAGCAAAAAGGGTTTCGTGATGGAAGCAGTTTTACAAAGCTATTCTCTGCAATGGCAAAAAAACTTCTTAAAAGCAATGCCTGCAACCAAGCAGAGTCTTTTGCTTGGTTGCAGGCATTAATCATTGGCAAGTGAGTAGCCCTAAGGGACTCAACTCGAAGGTTGCTGGCGCATTCTTCTCTCAAGCTAATCTCAAGATGCCTGTTCTTAATCTATCCATTATTGGTGGATTGGGTTAGGTCTTATTTTGATTTGGTCTTACTAAGACAATAGGGGTTTGCTGATTCGCATTTCCTGCAGGGTTGTTCTGGAGTGAAGATAGCAAAAGGCTTTTGTCACAATTTGAGCTTGAGGCTACAACTTTCACCCGCCCCAGGTCATTTACATCGACAATTGCCACTCTTGCTCCAAGTCTTTTGGAGGCTTCGTCGCATATTTCTTTGGATCGTTTTGGACCTAGCACGATTGTCTGGTCATAAGGAGGTGTTGTGCCAGTAATATCATCAATAAGTCTCGCTTGTTCCCCTGCAAGTCGATAGAAGCCACCTTTTATTCCTATTAGTTTCATTCCTGCTCCTAGGCTCCAGGCAATAATTACTCGAGTAGGACCAACGAGGTCAATAAGGGTTTGAAGCCCACAAGCAGTAGCAAGACTGCTTGTGGGATGAAATGCCTTGCATAATATTTTTGCAATCCCGCTTGGATTAATTGTACTTGGGTGTAAATATCTCCCCTGCATTACAGCTAAGGGTGTTTCTCCAATGGTAATAATGTCATCAGGTTTACGAATGTTTTTCGTGTATTGATCAAGAACCTCTGAACAATTATCAAGCATGCCTAGTAAATGAGTTTTTACTGGCAATAATGAATAGCCTTTCCCTTCGATAAAATTTGCCTCTGATGAAGTGAGGGGTTTTGGCCTCTTTATAGAAACAATAAAACAATTATGGCATTTTATCCGTCCAAAAGGTCCATAATTTATCCAGTTAATTTCCACCCAGATGTTATCAGGTGAATTACCTTTGTTATTAGAATGCTGCACATTTAGTTCAATATCTAGTTCGATTTCTGTTTCTTTTTTGCTTTTTACAATGTATGCAAACCAATAGCCATCTTCCCTTGATTTCTCGTCAGGGTGCCAGGGTATAATGCTTATTTTTGATTTAATTCCATCTAAATCTTTATTTCCTAGCAAGGTTACTTTTGCTTTAAGCTCTGGAACCATTACTTCCATTTTGGGGTCAGGATTTATAATCTTAATTCTTCCATTTAGATTAATATGATCAGTCTCAGTGGTAATTCGCCAGCTAAAAGGTTTTAGTAAGAGTGGTGATTTAGGCCTGAGACTATGATGAGTTTCAATACACACAATAAGCAAACATAATATTAGTAATAGGACGCTAATTAAACTCATTTGTATATGGTTTTGGTGGGTTAATTAAGAATAGTTTAATGGAATCGATGATTGCCTTTGGAGGTGATTGAGCGGACGTCACAAGAGAGTTACTGCTGTTCTTTTTCGACAGATGGCTCACTATTATATTCATTAAAACTCTTTATTTTTACAGAATAAGATGGTTTTTCTAATCCTGTCGCTTCGCTTATTGCTTCGTTGATTGTTTCTAGAGATATTTGGCCTTCTTGGTCGAGCTTTACATTTCCTTGACCATCAATAACAACTACTTGAGGGATTCGACCATGCCAATAATAGGAAGGCTTTCTAGGGTCGTCATTGGGTTGATTTTGCAGTTCATCAGTTGTTAGAGGTATTAGTTCTATTGCTCCACTCCAGATAAGTTTTAAAGCTGAAACGGAAGGTGCAAATGCTTTGCTATCAGCACTATCATCTAAGTAGTAAACGATCACACTGGTTCGTTTTTTGTCTAGGGCTTCCGATAAAGTATTAGTTGGTGGGACTAAAGAACCGTTCCCAGCATATATGGGGAAAATATTCCCATCATAACTATTGGTATCTCTAGCAGCGTATGCTGGCACGACATTAACAATTAGTGCTAATAATATTGAGAGGATTGTCTTAAGAAGTTTGGTCATTAGTCTTGGTTTAGTGAAAGTTGAAACGTAGTTTATGTTTATGAGCTTCTAGTCAAGCTTCGACCCATGCCTTGGGCTATTCCTCGCCCAACCAGTCCTATAGCTCTTCCCACTACTTGGGTAAGTATGATCACCATTAAATCTCCAAAATGTTTGACAACTGACTGAATTTGTGGTGCAAGTGCATCGCGTGTCTCAACTATTAAGGCAACTTGTTGCTGCCACCATCCTAGCTGGCGTAGTTCTTCATCACGTGGTTCAGTAAGCATAAGGGGTTGAATGCTTTTGTTTAAGAATCTAAAAAGAAGCCGCTTGCTTTCATACAGTCTTATGGGCCTTTGAATTAGGTTTTGCCACCTTGCTTGACTGTTTAGTTGATTGCGAAACCTTTCCAATTCTCTTGTTGAAATAAGTTGTTGGCAAAGCATATGTCTCCTTAGTTCAGGCCATTCTCCACAGGCATCTAATATTTCCGCACTTATAAGTTCTGCTGTACGTATAAGCCAGTTACTTGTGAGTATTTCAAGTTGCATTACAGCACGAGGGTCGTCAGCTGGTAGAAGCTGTCCATCTACTAATACAGGTTTATTGAGAAGCAGAGGGGCAAGCATTCGACTTGGTTCAGGTAACTCTTCATCGCTTTCAGACAGATCGGTTATACGTAATAGTTGCTCTCCAAGAGGTTTCAGCTCATTACCTTTGGTGATTTGCAAGTAGCTCCCAATCATTTTGCGGATCGATTGCTGACGAATTTCAATTTGTATATTGCTCCATATTTGTTCGATAGATTGATCTGATTTATTGCCATCCATAAGCTTCTGCATGACTTTATGAAGCTGATTTAATAAGGCAACAAGAAGGTCTTTTTGACGTGAGAGGTTCAAGGATTCTATGGCCAGAATTGTACCTGTTGAGTTCGTAATCTGTTCTTCTAAAACAGCTTGAAGTCTTTCATTTATCGCTTTCCAAACTGCAATTGAGTTGCGTTCTTTAAGGGTGATGTTAGTGCCGTATCTGTTGTTAGATTCGTCTGCATTCGTTAATTGCTTGGCTCCAGACACATTGATATTTGAACTGTTTGGTTCGTGAATTGGTCCCCATAGCCATAAAACAAGTGACTTTGCGCTTTGAAGCTCTCTTCTTCGTCCTTCAATGACGAGAATAGCTAATTTATTCGATGTCTTGTGGTTGAGGATGTCTTCTATATGCTTTAGATCAGTGTTGATTTGCTTTAATGCTGTTCTAAGTAGCCAATGACTTAGCCCAAGAGGCATGCTGCGTGGAACAGCTATTGAGTTTGCGTTATCCTTAAGTCTTACAACTCTTCCACCTTGCAATAAAGTTTTAATAGCTTCTTTAAGTGTTTTTAGGTCAGGGGCTTGTAGTAGTCCAGGTGAATCTAATTTCAGCAATTCCATAGCACTTATACGTACTTTCTCTGGGAGAAGCACAAGTACAGGCGAAGGTTCCCAATGTGCTTGAAGTTTTTTTAGCTCAATTTCTATTGTGGTTAGAGTCTCTAGGGTTTCTATTGACCAAATGACTAAGGAAGGATACTTGTTAAGTTGGCCACTTTTCGTAAAAACCTCTACATCAAGATCTGATTGGGTTAGCTGCAATGCCAAAGATTCACCAAGCAAATCAGAGGCTAGTAAAAGAATTTGATTTGAGCTGCTGTTAGCCAAGTCTGTGAGAGCAAAACTTCTTTAATACAAACTTAACTACTAAAATACTAAATCTCCAGTCCATATGTTTTTTTTGGTGATAGATCATTCTCTATATCCGGACCATCCGATAAGAAATTTGCTGTGATCAGCTAAATATCTACGTCGAATAGCCTTTTATTAAAATTTTATTGATTAATCTTTTGGAAACTGGGAAATACTTCAATATTATTCAAATTTTTAAATCATAGCTTAAACCAATACAAGAGAAAATTTCTGGCCATTTTGTTGATATAAGCTTTCAGAGCAGCTTTTCATGCGAATGAGTTTAGGCCTTGTGGGAAGTCTTGAAGTTTATTTTCCCCAAGAGCTTTTTTGGCTTCTTTCAAGTCAACCCTTCCATCATAAAGTGCTCTTCCAACAATTACACCTGTAACTCCAAGTGCTTCAAGGCTAAGTAATGAGAGTAGATCGCTCATGGACCCAACTCCTCCAGAGGCAATAACTGGTTTTTTTGAGACGTTGGCAATTGATCTCATGGCTTTAAGGTTTGGGCCCTTAAGTGTGCCATCCGTTTCTATATCCGTAGTGATGATTGAAGCTATGTCTGAATCATTAAAATATTTTGCTAGTTCAGTTGCTAAAACATTACTCTCGTTTAGCCATCCTTGAGTGGCTACCTTTCCTTTTTTTGAATCTATACCGACTATTATCCGTTCGGGATGTTTTTTGGCTAATGATTTAATCGATTGGGGCTTATCAATAGCTAAGGTCCCCAAAATTATTTTATCAAGACCCAGGTCTATTAGCGCTTCGGCTCTTTCGACTGAGCGGATACCACCTCCTATTTGGACTGGTATCTCTAGTGCTGATGCGATTTTCTTGATGGATGAGTCATTTACAGGCTTCCCACTCCTTGCTCCATCGAGATCCACCAGGTGAAGTCTTGAGGCACCTTGTTTTTGCCATGACAAAGCTTGTGCTACTGGATCTTTATTGAATTGCGTGACCCTTTCATAGTTTCCTTGATTTAGACGAACACAGGTTCCATTAAGCAAATCAATGGCTGGAATGATTTCCATAGGAGTGGCTTTAAATTACTTTTTTTCATCTTGGACTAGATGACTAGCTTAGGAGTAGCCGGTGACGCGCTTCAATAGTCAGACTTAATAAAGTCAAGCTTGTGAAGATTTTGATTATGGGAGGCACCCGTTTTGTGGGTAAGGCCTTATTACTGAAGCTTCAATCCGATGGACATGATCTGACTGTGTTTACCAGAGGCCGCAATCCTGTCCCTGGAAAGGTTGAACATCTCATTGGAGATAGACAAATTGAAGAGGATTTAAATCCTCTTATAGGAAAGCATTTTGACGTCATTGTTGATAGTTCTGGCAGAACTCTTCCTGATACCAGAAATGTTTTAGAAAGAACTGGCTCACCAACGCATCGTTTTCTTTATGTAAGTTCTGCTGGGGTATATCAAGATTCAGATTACTTACCTTTGCGAGAAGATAGCCCAATAGACTCATTAAGTAGGCACATAGGAAAGGCTCATACAGAGGAATGGCTGATCAAAGAGGGAGTACCCTTTACAAGTTTTCGCCCAACATATATATATGGACCAGGGAATTACAACTCAATCGAAAGGTGGTTTTTCGATAGAATTATTTCTGGAAGAGTAATTCCTTTGCCCTATGAAGGTTCCAACTTAACGCATTTAGGTCACGTTGATGACTTGGCAGATGCAATGGCTCGAAGCCTTGTTAATGAGAGCTCGGTTAATCAAATATTTAATTGTTCCGGTCCTAAGGGAGTTACATTTTTGGGAGTTGTAAAAGCTGCAGCACTGGCTTGTGGTAAGAACCCAGAAGATATACAAATTAGAAGGTTTGACCCTTATAAAATAGATCCAAAGGGGCGTAAGTCCTTCCCCTTAAGGTTAACAAACTTCTTAGTTGATACCACTAAAATTGAAAAACTTTTAGAATGGAAACCAAAATATGATTTAATTTCTGGATTACGAGATAGTTATATAAATGATTACTTAATTAACCCAACTGTAGATCCTGACTTTGCTAAAGATGAGCAACTTACTCCCTTTTGAGATAATGAATAGCTGAAAAATAGGCAAAGAATAAGGACAACCAAAAGAAAATCAATGCTGTTTGTATGAAGAGTTGATGCAGCTCCTCATTTCCCAAAAATGATGGCCATAATATGAGATATATAGTTGAAAACTGAAGAATTGTCTTCAGTTTTCCTAGATTTGATGCGGGACCTCCGCTAGGAAGATCTGATCGCCAGCATGAGATAAATACCTCTCTCATTATTAATAAATATACTCCCCAAATTGGTAATACTGATTCTTTTGCAAACCAAAGAAAAATACCTGCTATAAGAACTTTGTCCGCAAGTGGATCCATTTGTGCTCCCCAAGAACTGCCTCCCCCTGAAAATCTTGCCAGCCAGCCGTCTGCAAGATCACTTAGGGAGGCCAGGACCAATATTAAGAATCCAATGAACTGATTACCAGTTGACAGTGAAATAAGAATAGGGATTACAAGGAGAGCCCTCGTAATAGTTAGTGCATTTGCAAGTTTTCTTGCCTTTGTTTTTTGTTTATGGGTAGGTTTTGGATTCAATGAAACTTCTCGCAGAGTTGATCTAATTCGATTCTCATTAAAGCGTTTGATTCTATTTGTTCAGTGTAGCAAAACTTGTTCGAAATCTATTTAAGCTCTTGCCTTAAAATCTTTATTATGGGATCAATCCATGACTCCGCAATTCTATTGAAACCTGCTAGTGCACGATCTAATAAAATTCCTAACCATTGTTTAGAACAATCTTTGATTGTAATGCAATTTTTTTCTTTATCAGAAGTACTAGGCTGGCCGGATAAATTGCTGACCCATTGTTCGTACTTTTTGTTGCCAAATAAAAATCTTGAAATACTGTCTAACCGAAAAAGATCAGTACGCAATGAAAACTCTTTTCTTTGTATGCGAATCATATAGGGAGTTTGAAAATTGGAAATCGCTAATGAGCTGTTCCAGTTTAGGTCTTCTGCTGTGAACTTTTTTCTTGATGGAACAATTAGTCGGCTTTTTGAACCATGGTCCGGTAGATAGGCAGTAAGAAGATTTCTACGTCTTCCAAGCTCTTTTGTTTGTTCATAAGTCAATCCTGTTTTACTCATTAGGATTTCTATTCGGCCATCTCTTCTTAACCCATAAATTACTCTTATTCTTGGGAGGTAATATCTAATTCTCTGGCTAATTGATACATGGTACCCACCTTTATAATTGCTTGGTGCTTCTTGCAAGTCGTTATAGATGCTATGTAAACCACCTATAAATATTTTATATTTTTTTATTCTCTTTTTAGTAAGTTCGCCATAACCAAAGTCCACAACTCCATTATACTTTACTCCTATAAAGGCACGCTGCAATGATGCTGCTCGATTTCTACTGAGCAGAATTTTTTCATTAAATTTTAAGTCACCCAAGTGATATATTACTACATTATTTGATTTATTGATATCAGTTTCGTACATTGGTCCGGAAACATAAGCTAAAGCAGACATATCCTCATATGCCTGTTGTTCCATCCTCCACCCTTCTAGAAGACTAAATTGTACTTTTCTTGAATCTAGATCTATAACATAAAAGTCTTTGTTATCCTTATAGCGCAAGGTAGTTCTTTCTTCTTTGTCAGGATTTTTTGATCCTTGTATAGAAATAGATGGTTGGATTGGAGTGGGCGATGTTCCTAGAACAACGAGACTCACAAAGGTGCCTATAGGAAGGCCGAGAATAAAAAGCCATCTTTTTTTACTTAAGAGTTCGATGGAATTGCAGAACACAGCTTTTTTCTATCTTTCAATGGAGACATACTCCGTTGGGTTTGAAAGATGACTTTTAACCCTAATGGAGCTATTTGTAGGGCGATGCTTTTGGATACTCATATTTACAATTTTTTGTTATCTAAATATTGAGTTAATTGATTTAGGCTTCGGGTCTGAAATAACATATGTCTATTCTAATCTAAATTTCGACAAGTTATGACCGTTTTTTTATTGCTTGTGCTCCTCGGATCCCTTGTCTCCATGCTTTTCATCGTTCAACGACTTGAAAAGAAATAGCCTATATGATCACTCTTTTAGATTTCGACTTAGTTTAGATATTTATGCCTTCTAATTCCATCCTCTATTAAAAATGAAGCAAGGCTGCTACAACTTCGTTTTTCTTTGATTGCATGATACTTTAATTTATTCATGATACCTACAGGTAGGGTAAGGTTTAATCTTTCTGACTCTGCCGCTTCTGCTACTTCAGAAGTGCTGTAAGTCTTATGAAGAGATTTTTGTTGTTTTTGTAGCTCTTCAATTAACTCTTGAATTAATGACACGTTTGGTATGCACTACTAACCAACATAGCCTTTTAGACATAGCCCGTATTTAAATACAACATGGCCTCAGAGAGGAATTCCTTCTATTAAATATCAGACTTTCTTATAAGGTCTATCCCCTAATCTATATGCCCATAACAAAAACTTTATGGAATCTTTGCCACTACAACTGAGTCCTGGTTGTGATCTCCGAGGTAGCCTTGAGGACCTTGGTCGTCAATACAAAGAAAATGGTTTTGTACTGGGTGTGGTAGGGAACCTATCTAGAGCTGCATTTCAATGCCCAGGCAATCCAGAACCGACAATCCTTGAAGGCAACCTTGAGATAATTACGCTTAATGGGACGGTTTCACCTAGTGGTGTACATCTCCATTTAAGTATTTCTGATGGAGCCTGTCAGGTTTGGGGTGGGCATTTGGAACCAGGTAGTTTGGTCTTGAAAGGGGCAGATATTTTAGTGGGTTTTCATACAAGTAATTTTGCTATAGCGCCATCTCTAGATTCACCCTATGAGACAAAATCTCCAAGGTTAAGGATTGCAGTAATCGCTGGCTGCCCATGGTCAGCTAGGGCCTTACGGCTTTTGAGACCTTTAGGCATCCCTTTCTCGATAGAGACTATTGAGGAGCAAGTTGACTTTGAAAAATTAAGACAAATCACTAAATCAGAAACATTTCCGCAAATATTCATCGATGATAATTTTATTGGTGGTTATGAAGCCTTAGTCGAAATTCATGGTTCTGGAAAATTAGAGGACCTTAGATGAAATCCGACAAGGAACTGGAAGCAGCAACAAGTTTCTGGAATGAAAAACCTTGGTGGTGCAGGCCTTGGAGCATTGTAATTACTGGTTTGATCATAGTTGCAATAAGTTGGGCATACTTTTATCCTTTCATAACTGTTTTATGTATTATTACTGTAATTATTTGGTGGTTATTGTTTCTTAAAATAGTTCCAGAGCAATATCTTCTTTCAAATAAGTTAAATGATGATAAATAAGAATTCACTGTAGTTAGTTAATGATTACAGAAAAAGTGAATGAAGACATTGTTTCAAATCTGTTCTTTTTCACAAATTTACTATTTAGTCGTCAATATGTGATCAGCAGTTTCTTTCTTGTTGTCAGAATCTTTTCCTGAACCTCTAAAAAGGAAATCTTTCCTAACTATCAAACCATTAGAGGCAGCGGATATCCCTTTGGTTACAGAATGGGCGAGGCAAGAGGGGTTTGCCCCGGGAAATGGAGACGTGGGTATTTATCAACATACTGATAGGCAGGGCCTTTGGGTTGGGTGGCTTGGGGAAAAGCCAATAGGTTGTATAGCTGGTGTTCGATATAACTCAGAGTATGGATTTCTTGGATTGTTTCTTGTTATCCCAGAGGAGAGAGGGCATGGATATGGCGTACAGCTTTGGCAACATGCCCTAGAGCATTTAGCAGACCTTCCTTGTATAGGTCTTGAGGCTGCACTCAATCGTATTGATGATTATAAAAAATGGGATTTCTCAGTATCTTCATCAACCACACGTTGGCAATGGTTCGGTGATGGGGCAGGTGCCTCGAAAACTCCCTATAACTATGACGAACAACATGGGGAGTTGAAACTTCTTTCTGGTCAATCTATTCCACCAAGCTCTGTCCAGGCTTATGACGCTATGCGTGAGCCAAGCCCCAGGCCTCACTTCATAGCAGATTGGATTAAACATCCAGCAGGAACAGTTATGGCACTTGTTGATAGCAATGGATGTTGTCATGGCTTTGGAAGGATTCGGCCATGTTTACTTACTAAAGGAGAAGGTTGGCGAATAGGTCCTCTTCTGGCGAATTCTCAGGATTTGGCAGAAATTTTATTGAATAGTTTGATTAGACGCCATCCGGGAGCAGTTCTTTTAGATGCTCCAGGGTCTAATCCTTTGGCAGATCAACTTTTTGAAAGATTAGGTTTTAAAGCCTTGTCAACAACGGTACGTATGTATCGCGGCCAGCAGCCTCCTATTTCTATGAAAGATGTTTATGGGTTAGCTTGTCTTGAACTTGGCTAGAGTATTTAAAAAAAAATTTTTTAAATAAGGTCTCTATCAAGCAAGTACATAATTTTCATTTGATTTTTTCTCTAAGGCTTTGCTTCTCTTGAAGAAGCTCATTCTCAAGTTGCTCTATCAGCTTACTGACTAGAGATTGGAATTCAGGCTGGCAACCTTTGAAGGCCGCTTTATGCCTTATTGGTTCATGTCGAGTTCTTAGATCTGTCAGCATTAGCTGTAAAGCATCGATCTTCGCGTTGGTGATCATTTGCTACAGAGGCTTTTGGCAGGTTATTACGTCGAGAGCCTAATTTCCCTAAGTGCTTCTTTCATCTTTATCTGAGGGACTGAATTGTCACTCGTCACTTCTATAATTTCTCCAATTGAATCAGGCGTCTTTATTGCTTCAATGCAGCAGCGTGCTACGAGCCTTCTAGGAATATAGGCATCTTGTTGCTTGTTTGGACCTGTAAAAAGTATTCCTTGTTCTTCAAGATTGTCTTCAGTCTCTGATAGTCCACCCGGTCTAATTACAGTCCAGTCTAGGCCACTTTTCTCAAGTGCTTCCTCGCCCACCCTTTTCCAAATTAGAATTAAACCAAAGAGATTAAGTGGATGGAGTAAACGACCTGCACACAAAGAACTAACAAGAACCAGTCTTCGAACGCCTACCCGCTTACAGCTTTCTACTTGTTTTTGGACTCCACAAGCATCTACTCGAGCAGGACCAGTTAGGTCGAAGGATGGTTTTGCTCCGGTTGCAATCAAGAGGGCGTCACAGCCCTTTATCGCCTCGTCAAGAGAGTTCTCGTCTCCTAGAGAAAGTACGTATTTTTCACAGGTTTCTAGAGTTTCTGGGAGCAACGAACTCTTTCTGACTAATAAACGTACTTTGAATCCACTTGCAAGTGCTTCCTCTGCTATTCGAAAACCTGTTTTTCCGGAAGCCCCGCTAATCGCTAGTTTCACTTGCAAATTTATTTTCTCTTCATGACTTTATAGCTATTCCAGAGCATTTTTGCGAATTTTCTTACGTGGCTTAGTTAGTAAAAGGTAGCAATAGAATTATTAAATATACTTTTGTTAGGCTTTTTTGCAAATGATTGGTTTACATCTATTTGGATAAAGTTCCTTACATATAGAACAAACTCTACCATCACACCCCCTAGCAGTACAGTGTTCTCGTCCATAGAAAATTATTTGCAGGTGGAGTTTATTCCATTCGCTTTCAGGAAATATAGCTTTAAGATCTTTTTCTGTCTGTAAAACATTTTTTCCTTTTGAGAGGCCCCACCTCTGTGCAAGTCTGTGAATATGAGTGTCAACTGGAAAAGTTTGGAAACCAAAGGCTTGTGAAAGAACAACACTTGCTGTTTTATGACCTACCCCAGGCAGTGATTCCAGGTCTTTGAAGTTGCAAGGGACCTTACCTTTGAATTTTTCAATAAGAATTTTGGAAAGATTGGCTATGTTTTTAGCTTTTTGTCTTGAAAGACCTATTTGCCTTATTGAAGATTGTATTTCCCTTTCACCTAGCTTTTGCATGTCTAAGGGGGTATTTGCTTTTTTGAAAAGAGCAGGTGTTATCTCATTAACCTTTTTATCTGTACTTTGGGCACTTAGTAGTACAGCAATTAACAATGTAAATTCATCATGATGATTTAGTGGTATGGGAGGATTGGGGTATAATTCATTAAGACGCTTTCTTATCAAGCTCACTCGATCCAGCTTATTCATTGGATTATTTCAGTTGGAAAGCAATTTGAAAGCAAGCATTACATATTTGAGTAACTATTGGTGTAATTTACAGTAATTATCAAGATGTGTCATAAGCTTTGGCAAAATATATAGTTTTTTATGTCACAAGATTAGCCGAAAGGTTCATTCTCTCTAAGATAGTTTGACCTTAATTTCTATATGATAGAGCTTATAATTGATTATTTTTTTTCTTTACCCATGCTGAAACTAAGCCTAGCAGCAATATTCCAAAGCTAGATAAAATCAAAATTTTACCTCCTCCTTCAAGGATGCCAGCACCCAAAGCCACCACAGGAAGGTCTGAAAGTAAAATACTTATAATTAAGGCTGGCATGAATTTTCTCCAAGAGGTCTTAGTTAGTCCAATTCCATAGCAAACAAAGTCAAAAAGCCCGGTCATTAAAAGTCCTGTCATAAGAAAGAAATTTCCTTCAAGATGTTTATTACTAAAGTTTTCAACCCGTTTCATAAATCTATTGCCTACAAATCGTTTTACTGCTCTTCTACCGTAAACTCTTGATATAGTAAAACATGTTGAACAAGATATGAAATCTGCTAAATAAATAATCAATAAACCTTTCTTAAATCCTAATATACCCCCTGCAAGTAATGAGTATGCAGTACTTGGAAGGGCAGGAACTAATATACTTGTGAACCTTAGAATAAAAATAGAAAACTCTGCTAAGGAGCTTCCATCGCTTACTCCTTGCTTTATTTGATTAATCCCACCAAAGTATATTAAATAAGATACTAGCATGAAAAATATTAGGCCTATAAAGATATTAAAAGCCCTTGTCTTATGAACATTTCCTGAATGGACCATTTTCATGGTTTTGATAATCAAAGTTTTCCCAACTAAAACTATAACAAACCGTAATCTTATAGATAGGCCTTAATTGAGTATAAAAATTAGCCATAGAACTTTATTTTTTAGAAATCCATCTTCTTAAATTTATGATTTGTCGTGTTGATTCACTTTGCTTTATCGCACCTTAATTTGACTCCTTATATTTTTTCGAGCCATCAGAAGCACTTGGTATTAAATGATACGATAAATTGTATCCGATGACCAGCTTTTTTAATTTCCTTTGGATTTTCCCTAATGATCAGAAATACATAATTAAAATCTTTTATATTTATGACTATCTCTGTAGGAGAATCTACAGGCTTTATTGCAGTCCAAAGTCTTACCATCCTGCTTCCTTAGTTCAAATTACGATTATTAAAATTTTTCTGTGCTCGACACTTGTTTAAAAATTAAAGGACTTTGGCATCTTTATGGAAAAAGTTCTACTTCAGATTGGTCTCTCAAGGATATAGATTTCACTCTGGAGAGAGGAGAGCTGGTTGGCCTCTTAGGCCCTTCCGGCTGCGGGAAGACAACTCTTTTAAGGTTGATTGCTGGTTTTGAGAAACCTTCTAAAGGACAGATATATATAAATGGGCGTGAGGTGGCAAGCACGAAGAGATTGGTTCCTGCGGAACAAAGAGGCATAGGTATGGTTTTTCAAGATTATGCTCTTTTCCCCCACCTCGATGCTTGGCAAAATGTATGTTTTGGGTTGCGTCGAGGACAAGATAAAACCAGAGTTAATTATTTGTTGGAACTGCTTGGACTTGCTGATCTACGTTCAAGATACCCTCATGAATTGTCTGGTGGACAAAGACAAAGACTTGCCTTGGCAAGGGCTCTTGCTCCTGGCTCATCAATTGTTCTATTGGATGAACCCTTCTCCAATCTTGATGTTGAGGTGAGGTTAAGGCTCAGAAGCGAACTTTCAGGTGTCCTTAAATCTTGTGGGGCCAGTGGTGTTTTGGTTACACATGATCCAGAAGAGGCTTTGGCAATATGCGATCGTGTGGCGGTGTTGAGAGAAGGTGAGCTGCATCAATGTTCTGAACCAAGTGCAATTGTGCAGGAACCAGCAACACCTTTTGTGGGAAGGTTTGTTCTTCAGCGTAATGTTTTGCCGTTACAAAATTGTGGGGAATTTTGGTCAACTCCAATAGGCTCTATTGAACTCCCTGATCAAGATAAATCTTTTTATGCCAATGAATTAATGATTGACGAGCAAGCTCTATGTATTCAAGCTGACCCTCTTGGGGAAGGAACCATTAAAGGAAGAGAATTTTTAGGCAATTATTGGCTTCTCAAAATACAGGTAGGAAACCATCTTCTAAGGGTTCGTCAACCATTGGACAATGTTTTTGATATTGGTGATACATGTAGTGTGGAATTTTTGTCTGGTGGTGCGGGGATTCTATTTCCAGGATCTATCCCTTGTACGCTTTAGTTGAACTCACAATTAAAACTATTAGATAAAAATTAGATTATAAACTTTTTTGATATTTTATATAGTTAATTAATTTCCGCATTGGCATTTCCCACCTTTCCATTTTGAACATTTTTTCTTCTTGCAACCTTTTTTTCTTGCCTGCTTAGTAGCTTTTCTGGGAGAGTCTTTGGTGAAAGGCAGGCCAATCGAGTGAGACATGGAGGTAAATATTTACCCAGACTTGAGATTGATTCGCATTATATGCAATGTGGATTGTCATTAATTAGATCTTTGCATTAAATCAACGGGATGTATCATTTTGTACATCTACTAAAGTGGGTATTGTTAAAAGTGCAGTACTCACAAATTTCAGAATTGCTTTTTTAAACTATGACCTCTTCTACTCATACTTCCGTCTACAAGGTCTCTACAGGTCCAGCGGGCAGGGCGATGGCTCAGCCTATGGAAGCAGCTTTGGTAGAAGCACTACAACAGCACCTCACGATGGAGCGCTGTGCAAGTGCAGCTTATTTTGCGAATTCCATCTGGTTTGCTGAGCGTGAATTACGTGGATTTTCTCAATATTTCAAACAAGAATCTTTAAATGAACAAAGCCATGCTGGGGCTTTCGCGGACTATTTACTTGCTCGTGGACAAACGGTATTGCTTCAAGATATACCAGCTCCTCGTCAAACCTGGAATTCAGTTGAAGAAGTGATGGCTGTTGCTTTCCAAATGGAAGCTGATGTGACTTCCTCCTTGCACCAGCTTTATGCCATGGCCGAAAGATCCTCAGATATGAGAACCACTGTATTTTTAGATCCCACTATCGATAACCAAGTTGATTCTGAGAATGAGTTTGCTCATCTTCTTGGTCGTGTAAAACTTGCCAGTAATGAGTCCTCTGCACTATTAATTATTGATGGGGAGTTAACTAACGGGAATCACAAGCCAGCTCAATTAGCCTAGATAAAGGTTGATTAATGGCAATTTCCAAAAGCTAAACATATAGTTTGGTCTAGATTGAGTTTCTAGAACTTACCTCTAGTAGAAACTCGATCGAATATTGATCATACTTTTCAGATTTAAGCCAAGTTTGAGCACTTTTATTAACTTCCCGCTTTCTCCTTATAAGAGCATGCAACTCGTTCATGAGTCGGCTTGTAAGTTCGGCGTCTCTAGATACTTGGATAGAGTCAAGTAGTTGTTTGATTCGATATCTAATCGAATCAACTTCTCTACAAAGCGAACCGATCAGTGTGTCTGAAATACTAAAAGAAGTTTTCATTTGTCTCAAATCAGGCTGCAAGTGGCGAATTTTCAACAAGTTTTGGAGCTAAACGTAGAATTTGCTCTCCGCTAGGAATATTCAATAACTCAGCAGAACGCAATCGAGATATCAGGCGAGTAGAAGTTACTCGAGTGGAGCCAATAAGTTCCCCAATCCTTTCATGGGTTAATCGAAATGGGAGGTCACACCAATTTCCACATCTACGGCCTAGACGATTTACCAGAAGAGCTAAAAGCGCTTGCAAACGTTGTTCTGCACTGCCAAGGTGACGGATACGAAGCAATTGCAAAGTCCATTCATTGACTGCATCGAAACCAATTTCGTCAGTATTCTCAGAGTTTCGTTTAAAAGAAAAAGTCGTCAAGGCTTCAAGGCATACTCCTTCACTGCAGAGTCTGTCCGTTCTAAGTAAGTCACCAGCCTGTAGAAAGGCCAATGTCATGCCTTCTGTTTCTTGGCAAGGACAATAGACTCGAGCGACTCCTTCAAGCACTTCAAGGCAACTAATTCTATTAGAGGAGGCTGGATCTAATAGAATTGTTTGTCCAGTAGGCATTCTTATGCTGCTTATTGGATCGTCTGGGAGATAACGGAAGCTCATCGAAAAAAAGAGGGAGCTTGTTGAGAACTTCTCTCAACCTATAACAACGAGATCCTTTTTTGCAAGCGATTCTCAATAGCAACTCAATTATTGAGACCCCTATAGATCTTGATGCCTAGGGGTGTATAAAGTATTAGCTCTTGTTGTCTCGAATTTTACCTTTTCATCCTTAATGTTAGAGGACGAGGAAAAACGATTTTTTCTTGTACTGAAAATTCCGCCCCCACCTCAAGTCTTTGCCAGAGTTCGAAGATTTTCTTATTTAGGCATAAAGCATGAAATGAGTGGTTTGTGGTTCAGTAGGGGGGTAAAGTTAAATTGGAAATTTTATTCGCCAATATCTTTGCCCGATATAGCAGTTAAGGAATTTTTCTTTGTTCTCTCTGACCAGGAAGACTTCTTTCTAGGTATAGAGACTAGATCTTTCTTATAAAGAGTCAGAAGTTAAATCCAACAGTTTATGCAAGCTAGTTTTTTTTCAGAATCTCTCTTCAAACGGCTTTCAAAAGTCTCAAGCATGCAAGAGGACTCCAGAAAGCTCATTATTCTTCTGGGACTTTTAGGTGATTTTGATAGCCTTGAGTATGGGCAACTCTTGGCGTTAAACCTCTCTCAACTTGAAAATAAGAACATTAAAACTCTGCTTATTGGAATAGGTAGTGAGGAATCCTCAAACCGTTTTTCATCATTCACTGGTTTTCCTAGGGATTCACTTATTGTAGAGAAAACAAATTCTCTACATTTATCTCTAGGTCTAAGTCCAGGACTTCAGCTTACAAATAATTCATATATTAATTTACTTTTAATGTGTATGGGCTTTGGATCCCCTGGCACTATTCATGAGGTAATCAGGGGATATGTGGGAGATTTATATTCAAACCAACGAATTTTTTATAGGAATAAAGGAGGAGATCCCTTTTTACCTTTTCTTCAGCCTAAGTTTTTTAGTTTAGTTTTTGGAGATGGATATTTAAGGCCTTTTGAACTCGCTACGGTTCGCTTAATGAATATGATTGAGGTGTTGTCCAATTGGAACTTGTACATGTTTAATAAAGATTATTTGACCCAGAGAGGAGCCACCTATTTTTTAGAAACAGACAATTCTGTACTTTATAGTTATAAGTCAAAAGCTCTTTTAGATTTTACCGAGTCAAAAGGGAAGCCGTTGTCTTTTCTAAATAGATTTATATCATGATCTTAATAATTTTTAGAGCATTAACCTTGTATAGTCTAATCTAAAAAAGAAATAGCTTGATCTTAATTCCTATTTATATATGCACCCTACCTCATTTACTCCTGATTTTATAAACGTTGAAAAGCCCGGGGAGATTAGTCGATGATTACAAGATCTTGTAAATTCTGCGGAAGCAAACTTTTTCGCGCTGATAGAGCACTTGCAGGAAGATTGGTCTGTAGCGTTTGTAGTAAACCTTTTGATGCCTCTAGTAGATCAAGAGCTATAAATAGAATGCCCAAATTTGCTGGAATAGATAAAAGATTATTTTTTGCATTTCTAATAATACTTGTGTTTATCGTAATTGTTTCTCTTTGAGTGACTATGTTATTACTATAGCTTTTATTTCAAGTTGATTTGTAAGAGTGAGTTCTATAGCTTTGAGAAAGATTTTGTTGGAGCAGTGAATTAAATTAACTTAGTCTGGTAGGTAAGGCAAAATAAAGCATGTCTCAAAAACCATTCAGTGTTTGCGACCAGAAACCATAAAGCTGCCAGCTTGACCACAAGAAAATACCAAGGAAGGCCCAGTTCATCCAAGCTGGCCTCTGATTATTTGATGTCAATCTTAAAACGAATTAGTTTGCATAATTATATCTTAATTTAGTTAATTTTGAAAATAACTAAATTAACTGAAATTTGTAATATCAACATATTTTTGTATGAAGACCTGCGTTTCGGGTTAAAAATAAAAAAATAGAATTTTTTAATTATAGAAAAAGTGCCAACAGGCCAATGGGTACCAATAATCTGGCTATTAGGTTTAGGGTTATCGATCGATTGTTTTTGTGCATGAGTGTTTTGTTTTCTGGTGGGTAAGCCATTGGCATATCTAGATGAACTTTATTAGTATCTGCATTTGTAGGATGAAGGTCCCAGGGACGTTCATTATTTAAAGAGTTGTTAAACCAATCCCAATAGTATTGAATCATCTTGTCTTCTCCTAATAGCTTTACATTGTCTTTTTGTATATAGCCCATTTGCTCGTTAAATGTTTGTGTTTTTAGCACGAGATAGTCTTCGCAAAATATTTTATAGAAGATTCTTTGTTGAAGCTGTCTAAATAAAATTAGTTTTGTAATTAACTTGTTTTTCATAAATTTTCTGTAGTGCCTGACGATTACTCTTGATCTGTTTTTAGCTAAAGGTATATGGTCGAGAACTTGTATATATCTTGCAGTTTCTGGGGTTCCTTTGTAGATACATATTCTACCTGGTGGAATAAATTTAATTGTAATAAACTCACCCTTTTCCTTTTCTTTATGGTTATATTTGCTTTCAATATGTCTACCATCTCGAGTTATATTTTGATGAAAACTCGTTATTACTTCTCGATTGACATCCTTATCTGGAATAGTATCACCATGTATCCAGAAAATATGTAAAATGTCTAGGTGATTCTCAATAATTCTTGCCCAATCACACTTGAAGTCTACGCAAACCTCTTCATAGGCATAATCACTTGGCTTGAAGCCATATGACTCTGGTAATGTATTATCCAGAGAAGATTTGATTTCTATTTCAGATAGATCTGTCTTAGCTTTTCCTCCATAATATATATACAGATAACCATCTTTTTCGATGCAGGGATATTGGTATAAATGAATTCTTTTTGCATAGTTATTGTAATTAGAGTCAATAATATGCTGACAGGTGATTCTATCTAAATTTGTACAATTGCCTTCTGCGGAAAATCGACCGCCATGGTAAGGGCATACGATTTCACCATCTTTAATGCCGCCGCCTTGAAAGGAAGCTCCTCGATGAGGGCAAAGGTTCTTAATGCACCTGACCCTCTTGTCTTTATCCCTATATAGGACAAGAGGCTCGTTGTACATACTAAAAAAATGCAGTTTATCTTCTTTTAAATCCTTAGTGGTGCAAATAGCGTACCAACCTAATAACCCGTTGGATAGTTGTCCAGAGGGTTTATTTGAGGTGTTCTTTTCAGTGATGACGGAAGAGTCATTTGAGGTTATGTCATTCTTCGGCAAGCCACTAGGCCAACTAAGTGATGAAGTTGTGGTGAGCCCAGTTTCACTCATGGCTTATTTTGCCTTTTTTTCAGTAAATAACTGTCTTTTGATCTGACAATACTAAGCCATGTTGTCTTTTGTTCCCCGGTGGTTGTAAATCTCTAGGTTCAGTTGACTTGATTTTTTGAGTGGATTTATAAATGAAAAAAGGTTTCTTTGATACGAAATATGCAGCTTTTTTGCATTGCTGTCTAACTGGTAGGCTATTTGTGGTAAGGGTTGTTTTATTGTCAAGGTTTGTTTATTAGACTAGGGGTTATATCCTTTGGAATGACTCTTTTTATTGCCGGTTTTGAGCAGGGAAAGTTTTTATGGCTTTAGTTAAAGCGAAAGATCTATGTAAAAGTTATCGGGTTTCAGTAAAAACACCTGGTATATCAGGAGCATTATCAAATTTTTTCAATAGGAAGTTTCAAACTGTCCAAGCGGTTAGGAATGTGAGCTTTCAGATAAATCGTGGTGAAATGGTTGGGTTTATTGGCCCAAATGGGGCAGGTAAAACCACTACCTTGAAAATGTTGTGCGGGCTAATTTGTCCAACAAGTGGTGAAGTCATTGTTGGGGGTAAGAAACCATTCGCTAGAGATAAAGAATTTCTTCGTCAAATAACATTGGTGATGGGACAGAAGCAACAGCTGATTTGGGATTTGCCCCCATTAGACTCCTTGTATGTAAATGCTGCCGTCTACGGAATAAACAGAACAGAGGCCAAAGAGCGTATAAAAGAACTTTCTTCAATGTTGGAATTGGACGAAGAACTTACACGCCCTGTTAGAAAGCTTTCACTTGGGCAAAGGATGAAGGCCGAGCTTTTAGCCTCTCTTTTGCATCGCCCTTCTGTCCTCTTTTTAGATGAACCTACCTTGGGCTTAGATGTAAATGCTCAGGCTAGGGTACGCAAGTTTTTAGCTGATTACAATAAAAAATATGGAGCAACGGTTCTACTTACAAGTCACTATATGGCCGATATCACCTCACTATGTTCTAGAGTTATGTTGATTCATAAGGGTTCATTGTTTCATGATGGATCCCTAGAGTCTCTTACTGAAAGACTTACACCTTATAGATCAGTAAAAATAGCCTTTAAAGAACCTCAGGAGCATCATTTGTTGAAAAAATTTGGAGAATTAGAAGAGTGTGATGGTTACCTTGCGCGGATCCTGATTCCCAGGGAAAAACTAACAAATTCAGTTTCGTCAATACTTAATAATTTTCCTGTTAAGGACCTTGAAATAGGAGACCCTCCTATTGAGGAACTAATTGGTAAACTTTTCCAATCTGGCAAAGTACAATAATGATTAAATATTTTCGGAAAAAATTCCCTCTAAGAAATATTTTCCAGATTGCATATACATTGTTAAGTACACAATATGCACTTATGGTGGAATATCGGGCCGAAATTGTACTTTGGGCAGTTTCTGGTATTTTACCTCTAATAATGTTATCGATTTGGAGTGGTTCCCAAGCTCTTGTAATTGCAGGAATTACTACAGAGGAAATAACCCGTTACTTTATAAGTGCTTTTGTAGTGCGTCAATTCACTGCTGTTTGGGTAATGGTGACTTTCGAAGAAGATTATGTTGAAGGTAAATTGTCTCCATATTTGTTGCAGCCCTTAACACCATTTTGGAGATACCTTTCCTCACATCTTGCTGAACAAATCACACGCATACCTATAGTCATAATTATGCTTATTTTTGTCTTTTCACTTCTTCCTAAGGCTTTTTTTATACCTAACTTAAGTGATCTTGCTTTGGGAATTTTAATCATATTTATAGCTTTCCTGGTACGTTTTCTCTTGCATTGGACTTTTGCAATGCTTTGTTTTTGGAATGAACGATCAGCAGCTTTTGAGAGGGTTTTGCTTATACCATATATTTTTCTCTCTGGTATGGTTGCTCCTTTGGATACCTTCCCAGAACAGATTAAATCAATTGTTATGTTGACACCCTTTCCTTATTTTTTATATTTCCCTGCTCGCATTCTTTCTGGATCAAACATTGATGTTTTCAATGTGTTCCTAACGCTTATTGTATGGGGATTTATATTATTTCTATGTAGTCTTATTGCATGGAGACGAGGTATTAAACATTACTCTGCAATGGGGGCATAGATATATTAAATGGTCAAGATCTTGAATTTTTATTTTAACATTATAAGATACTTTTGGTTAACTGCGATCGCAACCGAGTTGGAATATAGCTTTAATTTTTTTGTTGAACTAGTAGCAGTAATAGCCAACCTTTTTGGAAGTATTTTCTTATTATCGTTATTCTATACACCTTACTCTAATTTAGGAGGTTGGAGTTGGGATGAATCATTACTAGTGTTAGGGATTTATACCTTCTTAGAAGGTATAACAACCTCGATTCTACAGCCAAACCTTAGTAAGATTGTCCAGCATGTTCAAAATGGTACGCTTGATTTTGTACTTCTAAAGCCTATAGATAGTCAAATCTGGTTGTCTTTAAGAATGTTTTCTCCCTGGGGATTCCCTTCAGTTCTTTGTGGAGTATCTCTGGTTTTATTTTCACTTTTCAGATCTTCCTTTCATATCAATATATTTTCTGGTTTATTGTTTTTGTCGACGATCATCTCTAGTTTGTTGATTCTGTATAGCTTATGGTTTTTGCTAGCCACTACTAGTATTTGGTTTGTAAGGATTTGGAACGCTACCGAGGTACTTAGGTCTATTTTAGTGGCAGGCCGTTATCCAGTCTCTTCTTATCCATATGTTTTGCGTACGATCTTTACCTTTATATTGCCTATAGCGTTTTTAACAACAGTACCAGCAGAGGTTCTTTCGGGGCGTTGGTCAAGCTTACTTGTTACTCTTTCTCTTCCTCTGGCCTTTTTGTTTTTTTACGCGGCTCGCTTTTTCTGGTTGTATGCCTTAAGGTTTTACACCTCAGCTTCAAGCTGACTGATTGATTTAAATTTAATAGGGTTTAAAGTTAGAATTGTCTTCTAATTTTCCACAATACTACTCTAATTATTAATGCCTAGATTAGTTATTCTTCAGCACCTTCAACGAGAAGGTCCCGGACTATTTTCTATCATAGCTCGTGAATTTGGCATTGATATTTCAGTCTACCGCTTAGATAAAAGCTCTCAATTACCAATCATATCTGATATTGATTCACTTTTAATTCTTGGTGGACCAATGAGTGTTATGGACCGAGATAAATCAAAATATCTGTGGATTGACAACGAAATTAATCTTATAAAGCAAGTTCTTTTAAAACAAATACCATTTGTTGGAGTTTGTTTCGGCGCTCAATTACTTGCTTATGCTTCCGGTGGTAATGTTGAAACTTTGATTACTGAGGAAAAACGCGTTAATCCTGAAGTTGGATGGTCTCCTGTCTTCCCCCTTCACCCACAACCTGACGAGCCTTTGTTAGAGTACTTAAAAGAACCAATGCAAGTCTTGCATTGGCATGAGGACAGGATTTTACTTCCCAAATCCGCATCTCTTCTTGCTAGTAGTTCTAGATGTAGAGAACAATTATTCCGCATTGGGCCTAATGCTTACGGGCTCCAATTTCATGCAGAGATCTATGGAGATATGGTTGAAGAATGGATTCGCGAAGATTCTGAATTTATATATCAAGCAATGGGTCGTGATGCCCGATCAGTTCTGTACGAACAGCAAAGGGAATTTTGCCTCTCTAGTCATAGAAACCGGATGGATTTTCTGAGAGGTTTGTTCGCGCAGCTCTTTCCTTGAATATCTTCAAGTTAGCTTCTTGCAAGCCAGGAGGGTGCTCCAATGAAAAAGTCTGCAAGATCATCACCCTGAAAGTGTGATGCATCTGGATCAATAGACCCTAAATTGAGACTATCGAGAAGAGTTTCTATTTGATCAGTTTCATTCTTGCCTTTTAGCTGTTCACGTCTAGCACTATGAAGCCATGAAGCTATGGTTTGATCTTTGTCAGCATATTTATGTAAGTATTTTCTTTCTTCTAGAGTGACTGAGCTTCCTGAGGCCACTCTTTGCATGATCTCTTTTAGAAGCTCCCTTTTCTCGGGGGAAAGCATGTTCTTATATCTAATAAGCCTTTAATAGCGATTTTTGTTGAGAAAGGCTCTTGTTGGCTACAAACCTTTTTATTAACAGAATGTATTTCGAGACAGTATTCTTTGGTTGTGGCTTAAAACGACTCATTATGTTGCGCTTGATTTTGTTTCAGATTCTCTTCCTGGGCCTAATTCTGTCAGTTTCGGTGTTGTCGGCATTTGCTTCGACGGATTACTCAAAAGAGTCTCTTATAGGTGCAGATTTTTCAGGGCAAGATTTGAGAGGAGTTACTTTTAATCTAACTAATCTTAAGCAAGCCAACTTATCTGGATCCAATCTTCAAGGAGCTAGTCTTTTCGGTGCAAAACTTCAGGAAGCAGATTTAAGTCTCGCTAACCTTCGCGAAGTGACATTAGATTCAGCTGTTCTAGAAAGAACTGACTTGAAAGATGCTGTTCTGGAGGATGCCTTTGCCTTCAATACTAGGTTTGAAGATGTAAATATAAATGGCGCTGATTTCACAAATGTTCCGTTTCGAACGGATGTTCTTAAGACTTTGTGTTTGCAAGCTGATGGGATTAATCCTGTTACCGGAAGGAAAACTAAAGACACTTTAGGCTGCAAATAGATATATCCATTGCCTTGCTATATTTAATCATGAATAAATCTATTCTTCTTATTCTTAGATGGATTTGCCCAGCCCTGTAGACTCCTTAGGATTAGTAGCAGGCTGCCTTACTACAATAGCTTTTCTGCCACAAATCCTTAAGACATATCGATCTAGATCTGCTGAAGATGTCTCCTATTCCATGTTTATATTATTTAGCCTAGGAGTCGCGCTATGGGGGGTTTACGGTTGGGAGATACATGCTAACCCAGTAATTATTTCTAATTTAATTACTTTTGTTCTCGCGCTTTCTGTATTGTTAATGAAGGTAATTTTTGCAAAGAGAGAGGGTTAGCTCGATTTGTTCTTTTATAGCTTTGCTTACTTGTAGATTTGAAAGTAAACTTGTTGTTATATTTTATTTGTTTTGGCTTGTTTTCGGAATTCATCCTTAAAGTCTATTCTTTCAGATTCGTTGGTGATATTAATCGCAATCCCACAACGATTGATCACTTGATCTGAGGCCAGTTCTATTATCCTATCTTGATCAAGCGAATTGAACTTTTCATTTCCAGAGAAGGCAAGGTCAAGCCATAGCGAAGGGTTAAATGATGGTTTTGAATTTTCAGTAATTGCAAGCTTTAGAGCACCTTCTTTTGAGACACCCATTCCAATAGCATTGCAGAATTTATTTGAATAACCTTTGCTAACTGTTTCCTCAAGGTTTGCTTTGTCTTCTAATTCTAAACTCTTAGCAGCTTGTACTGGAGGGGTGTAAATCGCGGAGGCTATTAAATAAGAGATAAATAAGCCCAGACCTATGCTTTTTAACTGCTTTAGAAGCTTATTAGACATTTTGTTCTTTGGTGTGCTCAATAATTATTCTATTTAGAAACGGAGGGGGTGGGATTCGAACCCACGGAGGCTCGCACCTCGCTGGTTTTCAAGACCAGAGCCATCAACCACTCGACCACCCCTCCTCATATCGAATTGTCATTCGACTTTTCGATGCTAGCAATTCCCCCTCTTCCTTCCCTAATGCTTTTTTGAGTTTTGAACTCCCATTGTTTTTGATGGATTTCTTGGAATCGATTTTTGTGTTGATTTAGTTTGATCTTTTATTTAGGCGAGACTTTGGTTGATTAGAAGGGGATCTCTCAGAAGCCCTGCAAATACTATTGTTTCAAGTGATTAGGGTTTTTTGAATTATGGAAACCAGATCTTCAAGAAACAAATTCTTGTTTCGGAAGCTTTCTGAATGGGAAGCTCTGTCTTTCTAGTGAGGTTCCTATGCAATAATTTCGGAAATAATTGCTCAGATTTGCTGGCATGGCACCTTCAAATTCAAACGACTCGAATTCAAGATTCCTTGGTGACCTGCCTCTAGCAGGCGGGATAGGTGAAAAAGAACGTATTCGTTACATTTCACACTTGATGTTCTTTATTGGCTGTGGCTTGTTTTCCTTTGGTATTTGGGCTTTATCAGGCTTCACTAGCTCTACAGGTCAGGCAGGTCCTTTCCCATTCTCCTAAATCTCGACAATTAGAGAGTCTTTCAAAAAAGGTACGAATTAATTACCTAATAGGATAATAATATTTGAATTAGTCCTTTCGGCTAAGTCAAAAATATTATCTTATAAATATATTTTATGCAGCAGTATTACTTCTTATATGGAGAATCAATTAATCTCTCTGCATCTACCCCTTGATTAGGATAATCTTGCTTTTTACCCATTAGTAGGCTTGAGTAAGAACTCAATCGGTAAAACTAACTACTTAGCTTTTGTTCTACTCCTATCTTCTTTGGGCATAGGAATAGTTAATGCTTTTGGAGTCGATACTTCACTTGAGAAATTTTTATCAAGCGCGAAAGTTTCATTACCCACTGACTTATCCCTTCCCTCTATGCCCGATGGAAGACATTATCCTTTAGTACCAAGTGACCCTAGTGAAATTGCGGAGTTGATTTCAGACCTTGAAAGTGCATTAAGAAACCCTGCTACCCCTAAAAAATTACTCCCTAGGCTTGGTCATCAACAACAAGTTATCTATAGGTTTTTAGCAAAAGATTTAAGGCTTTCCGATCAGGTCCTTTTACGATTAGCTAGTCAATGGCAAGAAATCGCTGGGCTCCACTTATTAGCGAGAAGGCAATTCTTGAGTATGAGATCAACTTCTGTAGGCCCGTCCTTTATGCCTAAGTGGCGAATTATCAAACCTGAACCTCCAGAAAAGCTTCTTACGTATTATAAAAAAGCAGAAAGAGAAACAGGAATTGATTGGGAAGTTTTGGCTGCTGTGAATTTAGTCGAAACAGGAATGGGCCGTATAGATGGTGTCTCGATTGCAAATGCTCAGGGGCCAATGCAATTCCTCCCTTCTACTTGGGCTGAAAAAGGCATTGGCAACAATGGAGATATACGAAATCCACATGATGCAATTCAGGCAGCAGCAAGATATTTAGTTCGTCGGGGAGGTTTATCGGATATAAGTAAAGGCCTTTGGGGGTATAACAACAGCTCATACTATGGAAAAGCTGTTTTGGCATATTCAAAGCTTATGAAGGATGATCCACTCGTTTTTATAGGTCTATATCATTGGGAAATTCATTACAGAGTAGGCTCTTATGATCTTTGGCTTCCAGTGGGTTACAGCCAAAATGAATCTATCCCTATATCTACTTACTTGAAACTCTTTCCAGCCAGTGCACCTCCTCCTACTACGCTTCCATCTAGATACCTAAATCCATCTCGTGGCTAAAGAATCTACTCACAGGGCAGAAGAATTAAAAGATCAAGGTTGGTCTAATGAGGACGTTGCACGATATGCAGAGCTCTGGGACTATAGGCAACGCTGGGGGGCCATAAATCTTGAGCGCGAAGATAGATTGTTTTTGCGTAAAGCGGAAGCAGCGTTACCAAAAATTCTTAGCGGAAAAACTGCAATCAGGAAGCCGATCAAAGAGAAGTCCTACTACAGATGGCTTTTGTTTTATTTGGATGCGATGAATAGTGCTGAAGCTTCCTATGGTCTTCAAGAAGGCCATAGAGGAGCTTGGGCCATTCTTTTAGAGGAAGAGCTCAGAGTCCTGGAATACTACGAACCTGTATTAGGTTTGCCAGATACAATAAAAGCTAGGGCACTTGTTCAGATCAGAGAGGAGATCTTAAAAACTGCTCAAGAAGAAAACAGTGGCAAATCAAAACAAGAAGTTTTTGACTTTAAGGCTCCTCTTGAAGCTTTAAAAAAGACTGAATCAACTAACTGGCGTTTCCTAAGGGATGGTGAATGCTCTGATGATAAGTCTTACCTAATTCTCGACAAAATGGCTGTGAAAACCTTTCGCAAGGAAGTTAGAACAAGGATTTCAACTTTGCTAAGGGATTTATTCCCTTCATTAGCTGAAACAGATAAACCTTCACCTCCTGATGATTGGAGTCGGAATCAGCCTGAGTAGCTAGAAAGGGTGATGACTTTCTGTTGTTCCTAATTGACTACCCATCGCTTTGAGACACTTCAGCTTCACGCCGGTCAGGTTGCTGACCCAGCAACTAATGCTAGAGCTGTACCAATTTATCAAACAAGTTCTTATGTCTTTAATGACGCTGAGCATGGAGCTAACTTGTTTGGATTAAAAGAATTTGGGAATATTTATACCCGTCTTATGAATCCAACAACAGATGTTTTTGAGAAAAGAGTTTCAGCGCTTGAAGGTGGAATTGCTGCTGTGGCAACTGCTTCAGGCCAATCAGCACAATTTCTTGCGATAACAAACTGCATGCAAGCCGGAGATAACTTTATTTCCACATCATTCCTTTATGGAGGAACATATAATCAATTTAAGGTTCAGTTTCCAAGGATAGGGATTAATGTGAAGTTTGCGGATGGTGATGAAGTAGAAAGTTTTTCTAAATTAATAGATTCAAATACAAAGGCAATTTATGTTGAATCTATGGGTAATCCAAGATTTAATATTCCAGATTTTGAAGGGTTATCTAAATTAGCAAAGGACAATGGTATTCCTTTGATTGTTGACAATACATTAGGTGCAGCAGGAGCTTTATTTCGTCCAATAGATTTTGGCGCTGATGTTGTTGTTCAAAGTGCTACTAAGTGGATTGGAGGTCATGGGACTAGTCTTGGTGGAGTAATTGTTGATGCAGGAACATTTGATTGGGGCAATGGAAAGTTCCCATTACTTAGTGAACCAAGTGAGGCTTACCATGGATTGATTCATTGGGAGGCTTTTGGCTTTGGTAGTGATGTTTGCAAAAGTCTAGGGATCCCTGATGATCGAAATATCGCATTTGCACTTAGGGCAAGGATTGAAAGTCTTAGAGATTGGGGCCCAGCTTTAAGTCCCTTTAATGCCTTCCTTTTGTTGCAAGGGCTGGAAACTTTAAGTCTTAGAATTGAGAGGCACGCATCCAACGCGATGGAGCTTGCAAAATGGCTAGATGCTCACCCTAATGTAGAAAATGTTAATTATCCAGGTTTATCTTCTGATCCTTATAATGATCGCGCAAAAAAATATTTAACTAAACGAGGTATGGGGTGCATGTTGATGTTTTCTTTGAAAGGTGGCTTTGATAACGCAGTTAACTTTATAAATGGACTAACACTTTCAAGCCATTTGGCAAATGTAGGTGATGCTAAGACCTTAGTTATTCACCCTGCATCAACAACTCATCAACAATTGTCTCCAGAGGAGCAGGCATCGGCAGGCGTTACCCCTACGATGGTCAGAGTTTCAGTTGGCCTTGAACATATTGATGACATTAAGGCAGATTTCGAAAATGCCCTGCAGAGCATTAGCTGATAGAGGAATAGTTTATGGCACTCATTCTCCCACGTAATTATCACAAGATTGAAGCGTTGGAGAGAAATAGAATCTCATGGATAGAGCCTGATTTAGCAGAGCGTCAGGATATAAGACCTTTAAGAATTGGGATACTTAATATAATGCCGCTAGGTAAGCAATATGAGTTCAACCTTCTCCACCCTTTGGGACTTTCTCCTTTACAAATAGAACCAATATGGATAAGACTAAAAAGTCACAAATACAAAACTTGGGACATTGCACATTTAGACAGCCTTTATGTTGATTGGGAATTAGCAATGTCTCCTACTTCCTTAGATGGATTGATAATTACAGGAGCCCCTATTGAACACCTTGATTTTGAAGAAGTTAATTATTGGCCCGAATTAGTAGAGATAATTGAAGAGGCTAGAGTGAAATGTGCAAATACCCTCGGACTTTGTTGGGCTGGTTTTGCGCTTGCGTATCTAGCTGGAGTTGAAAAGACTAACTTTTCTAAGAAACTTTTTGGTGTCTTCCCAATGAATAGTTTAGTTCCCGGACATTCACTTATGGGTACTCAAGACGACAATTTTCTTTGCCCACAAAGTCGCTATGCAGGTTTTGAAGATCAAGCAATGGAAGATGCCCAACACAAAGGTAAACTTAGATTGCTGGCATACGGTAACAAGGTTGGGTATAGCATTTTTGAGACAACTGATCAACGCCAATTAATGCATTTAGGCCACCCGGAATATAACGTTGGAAGAATACATTCAGAAATGGACAGGGATAGAGCTCGAGGAGATGTCCCTCCTCCTGAGAACTTCAAACCGCAAAATCCTGAGACTTCCTGGAGGTCACATCGTAATCTTTTATTCCAACAATGGCTCTGGTTTTGCTATCAGAGAATTAGTCTTAAGGGAAAGTAAAAAAAGAACCTAGAGATATTTGGTTCAATCTATACTTTTAATATTATTTTGTTATGTAAAAGCATATGCTTTAGCTTTCAATTAAGATTAATCATCGAATTAGATGTTAAGAACAGTCTTACATAGACTAGAGATAATTGAATGTGCTCTGTTTACTTTCAATTATCGTATTAATAATCACTTTCTTCATTGATTTAATTTTCTTGACAGTTCAAAATCATCTTAAATGCTACCCATTTGAGCTAAGGCGATCCTGGTTCTCCGCTGATGAGTCTATTTACATGCGATCAGCAATCCTAAAAGGGATTCAATGGACTCAACCAACTATTCGATTATTTGGTAAGAAACATCTTGTTCCAAGAATGACATGTTTTATGGGACATCCAGGAATATCTTATTCCTATAGTGGAGTGACACATAATTCTTCTGGCTGGCAAGATTGGATGATACCTCTTTTGGAAAGGCTTAATGAAACTTGCAATGTGAAATTTAATGGTTGTCTGTTTAACCTTTATAGAAATGGGAATGATTCTATGGGCTGGCATTCAGATAATGAATCGGAGTTGGATCCAAATGTGCCAATAGCATCTCTATCTTTGGGTGGATCGAGAGATTTTTCTGTGAAACATCGTTATAAGGATGTTAAAAGCACCTTTTTATTGACTGATGGAGATCTTTTAATAATGCAACCAAGTTTCCAGGTTCATTGGTTGCATTCATTACCTAAACGTAGAAATTTAAATGACTTAAGGATAAATATTACCTTTAGATGTTTTCTTACTAAATAGATCCAACTTTTGAATTATGTCGAGTTTAAATTATTTGGATTTTCCACCTGTTTTGCCATCGGCTTCTTTTTTATTTTTTGCTTGAGCCTTGGCCTTGGCATCTGCCTCCGCTTTTGCCTGTGCCGCTGCTTTTAGTTTTGCTTCTTGTTCTGCAGCCTGTGCTCTTGCACGTGCCTCCTCTTCAGCCTTGACTTTTGCTTCTTGCTGTTCTCTAATCGCCTGCCCAGCTTTGTAATTCTTGGCTGATTGACCATCAAAAAACTTTGCAAGGCCTATTAAAACAGGCACATGTGCAATTCCGCCAACAACAACTGCGACTTGGGAGTAGGCCATGTTTCTGTAATTGCTAAATACATTTTACCGCTAAATAAGGAATGGAATTCTCCTTAGCAAGCACACGTTCTTATTTCTTAGAGACCTAGATCCCGGATTTATGGGCTTATAGGCTACTACTGGGCTTTCGCCGTGATCTGATCTCTTAGTAGGACTAGTTTTTTTAGAGGTTTCACATCACTTGATTTAGGAATTTTCTACTACGCTCCTCCTTAGCATTGGTAAAAAATTCCTTAGGTGTTGATGTTTCTATAAGTCTCCCTTTATCCATAAACAAGATCCTATCTGCTACTTCCCTTGCAAAGGTAATTTCATGAGTTACTACTACCATTGTCATTCCTCTTCTTGCGAGAACTTTTATTGCATCCAAGACTTCCTTTACTTTTTCGGGATCAAGAGCGCTTGTAGGCTCGTCGAATAACATTATTTCCGGATCTAAGGCAAGAGCACGTGCGATGGCAACTCTTTGTTGCTGCCCACCACTTAATTGACTTGGGTATTTTAGAGACTGATCTTCTATACCCATTTGCAGAAGTAAATCCCTGGCTCTAATATTGGCTTCTTTAATTGGTTTATTGTGAACTTTTGTTTGTGCAAGTGTTATATTCTGGGTGACTGTTAAGTGTGGAAATAGATTAAATTGTTGGAAAACCATACCAATACGTTTACGTAGTATTTTTATTTCTTTAGCATTATTTTCTGAGCTTATATTAATTCCTAGTATTTCAAGTTCTCCGTCATCAATAGATTCAAGGCCATTAAATGTTCTGATTAATGTGCTTTTCCCGGAACCTGAAGGGCCCATTATTACCAGGACTTCACCAGCTTCTACGTGCATAGAAACATTGTCAAGTGCCTTTTGATTTTTTAAAAATGATTTTGAAATCATTCTAGCTTTTATTACTCTTTTCATAATTTGTCTGGATTAAGATTCGATTCTAGTTGTTTTGAAATTACCGAAATTAATGTACACATAGTCCAATAGCATATACCCAACCACACATAGACTTCCATATATCTACCTATGAATTCAGGATTAGCAAGTAAGCTTCTGCTGATTCCCAGTAGTTCTACTAGTCCAAGGATAGCCATTAGACTTGTGTTTTGGAGTAAACCAACAGCTTGGTTTGTTAGCGCGGGCAATGCTACTCTAAGGGCTTGGGGTAAAACAATTAGTAAATATATTTGAGGTCTACTTAATCCAAGAACCTCGCCTGCTTCTAACTGATTTGTTGGTATTGACTGAATCCCACCTCTTACATCCTCGGCTATATATGCGGCGGCAAAAATTGCAAATGCAATAATGGCCCTAACTACTCTGTTTAACTCAATCTCTACAGGTAAAAAAAGAGGCACTAAAAGTTGACCAAAGAAAAGAACGGCAATAAGAGGAAGTGATCTCATAAAATCAATATAAAAACTACAAACATTTCTAATAATTAAAAGATTACTTTGTCGTCCAAGGGCAAGAATGATTCCTAAGGGAAGCGCTATTACACCGCTGCAGAAACTAATGAAAAGGGTAAGGGTTATACCACCCCAGTAGATTGTTGGAACAGGTTTTAGCCAAATCCCACCAGAAAGGATTATGATTCCAAATGGGATTAAAGATATCCAAGCTATTTGCAACGATTTTCTTAGAAAATTATATTTAACATTCGTTAATGTTATTAATACCAAAATGATTAATAGACCTAACCATATGATTGGTCTCCAGGTATAGGACGTCGGATAGCTTCCGAAAAAATATAAAGGTAGATTAGTTGTTATCACTTCCCAACTAGCCTGATAAAAGAACCACTTAGAAACCTTTTCTAATAAAATAAATAAACAGTAAAATAGTGAACAAGAAATTATTGTATCAATTGGAGATGAAAAAAAGTTTTTTTCAATTATACTTTTTATTCTACTTTTGGGATTCTTAGGTTTCACCTTTCTATAATTTCCTGTCATTTTGGTAGTGCATAGAAATTTTATTAAGCATCTCCATGGATCTAGTGATTATTAGGTTTAGCATAAGGAAACTTATCAGAAGAACTGTAAAACCTTCTATAGCTCTACCTGTTTGTGTGATTGTTGTATCACCTATTGCATATATATCAGAATATCCTATAGCAATAGCAAGAGTACTATTTTTTGCAAGATTTAGATATTGGCTGGTTAAACCTGGAATGATCCCAGGTAGCGATTGTGGTAATATTATCGATATTAGGCCTTGATTAAAGGAAAGACCTAGACTTTTAAAAGCTTCCCACTGACCAGTATTTATTGCATTAATTGCTCCTCTTATAACCTCAGCTATTGACGCAGCTGTGAAAACACTTAGGCCAATCATTAAAGCTGTGAATTCAGGAGTAAGGAATATGCCAAGGAGATTAATGCTTTTATTGGATAAAGTAATTCCTGGAAGAATAATGGATATGGGGTTATTGGGTAGGTTTAATATAACTACAAAATACCAAAATAGTAATTGCAGAAGCAAAGGTATTTGTCTTATAAGTGCAATATATAATCTAGATAGATTCTTTAGAAGTAGGTTGCCACTGAATCCCGATATACCAACAATTGTACCAATAAAAGTAGAAAGAAATAAACTTGCCAGAATAACCTTTAAAGCATTTATGAAACCAATTAGAAGGGCCCATGCATAGTTATCGGAGGGCTTGTAAGGGATAGAATATTCTGATAGCGCAAATCCAGCAGGCTTTAGCAGCCAACTAAAGCTTATACCCATGTTTGTTCGAATTAAATTTACGACTAGGTTGTTTAACAGAAGAGTAATTAATATAAGTACTATCAAATAGGCTCCTATACTAAATATATGTTTTTTAGTCACTTTCATCTTTTATTATTTTAGTGGAGGAGCTATCATTAATCCTCCATTTATATAACTATTATTCAATCCTCTTGGTATAAATACAGTTTTATTCTTACCAAGGTGTCGGTTATAGATTTCCCCATAATTACCAGTTGCTTTGATTACTTTAACTACGAAGTCATTTCGAAGGCCTAGTTTATTTCCGAGTTCACCATCTATACCAAGAAAACGTCTTTGTGAAGATAATTTCGAATTGTTTTTTGCTTGAAGAAGTTTTTGTTCAATATTTGATTGAGTAATTCCATTCTCCTCAGCGGCAAATAGTGCATAAATCACCCATCTAATTGCATCGCTAAATTTTTCATCATTTCCTATCGATGCTGGAGCAAGAGGTTCCTTACTGAGTACTTCGTCTAGGATTTCATGATCATTAGGATTAGCAAACGAGCTTCTAGCTGCTGCAAGTTGTGAGCGATCAGATGTCATAGCTATACATCTGCCTTGGAGATATCCTGCTACAACCTGATTTAAATCCTGATACTTTATTGGTTTGTATGAAATATTTTTTTCTTGAAATGAATCATTCAGATTTTGTTCGGTTGTGGTTCCTGATCCGACACATATATTACGACCATTAAGATTATCTATTTTCTCTATCTTGCTAATCTTTTTCACCATTAAACCTTGCCCATCATGAAAAACAACAGGCCCAAACGTCAACCCATTTCCACCAATTGAATCTCTACTAAGATTAAAAGTTGTATTTCTCGATAAAAGATCGACCTCCCCAGTTTTTATTGCTGTAAACCTTTCTGTAGCAGTTAGTGGCCTGAACCGTACTTTCTCTTTGCTCCCTAAAATTGCAGCTGCCATTGCTCTACAGATATCGATGTCTAGGCCTTGGTATGTACCGTCTTTTTTGAGAAAGCTAAAGCCTGGGATTTTTCCACTCACACCACAAATTAGTTCATTTCTTTTTTCTATTAGATCTAATCTTGATGTGTCTACGCTCTTTAGGCTTGCACAGCTCGACAGTGTAAATGCAAATAGTGCTAAAGCACCTAGTTGGAAACTTTTTGGTAATAGATTGTCCTTACTTGTATTATCTAGGTTTGTTTTTTCTTTACTAGTGTGATGACTCAATTAGAATCTCCTGATTTTTCATGTGTTTCTTCAGAATACACTCTATTTAAATATTTAATAGATTAATTTCAAAATCAAAATAGAAGTACATATTATTTACTATGGTTAAATGTTTCCTCATTTTGGAAGTCGATGATAAGTCTTTGATGAACTTAGGCATGAGATGTTTCTTTCCCACCCAATCTCTCAAATAGGTCAAGGCTTTCTTCGTTAAGGCCGATAACCTCAACTTCAGAACCGCCTTGGCTAAGTTTCTTTATCACTTGGTCGAGTGCTGCTACCCCACTTTGGTCCCATATATGTGCCCCCGACATGTTTATAACAACTCTAGCAGGATGTTCATGGACATCAAAACCTTGAAGAAAATATATTTTACTAACAAAGAATAATTGACCTTTAACCTCATAATGTATCTCGTTCAGGTTTACCTTATTTGAACTTACTTTTATCACCTTTGCCACCTTTCTGCTAAATAAAATACCTGCTAAGGCAACTCCAGAAAGTACACCTAAAGCTAGATTATGTGGAGTCGTCAGCATGGTTACAGAGAATGTCATTAACATTACGCTTGTATCACTTCTTGGAATCCTTCTAATATTTTTTAATCCATTTATGTCTGCTGTGCTTACAGCAATTGTGATCATTACTGAAACAAGTGCAGCCATAGGGATTTGTTCTAGCCATGGCCTGCATAGGAGAATCATTGCTAATAGGCTTATCCCTGAAAAGAAAGTTGATAGTCTGGTTCTACCACCATTCTCTACATTCATGACTGATTGACCTACAAGGGCACAACCAGCCATTCCACCAAAGAATGACGAAACTATATTTGCAATACCTTGCCCTCTTGCCTCTACGTCTTTATTAGAGTTGGTATCTGTTATATCATCAAGTATATTTTGTGTTAGGAATGTTTCCATTAAACCTACTAAAGAAATAGCAAAGGCAGTAGGTAAAACAATTCCTACAGTTTCAATACTTAGTGGTACCCTACCATCAATAAAATTCCCAAAGGGTAGAGTAAATGATGGTAGCCCTATAGGTAGTTGCCCAAGATCTTTTACTGTAGGAATATCCAACCCAAAACCAATACTTATTAATGTTAATGAGACTATTGCAACTAACTGAGATGGAATGAGTCTAGTTAATTTTGGTAGACCATAAATAATAATCAAGCCTATTGTGACTAGTAACCAAATAGTTAATATTTGTCCACCATGTGGCAATACAGCTCCGACACCATCCTTAACGACCTTTTCGCCATAATGAAGATTTATTCCTAGCTGGGGTAACTGTGCTTGGAAGATTAATAAAGCAAGCGCATTTACAAATCCGCTAAGCACTCCAGTAGGGACAAACCTCATTTGATATGCCAGGCGGCAGTATCCCCAAAGGATTTGAAAGATACCCGTTAGTACTCCTGCGGCCAGTAGGTAGGAAAGCCCAAGGCCCTCACCCTGAGCATTTCCTCTTGCTACGAGGTCCGTCATCAAGAGAGCTGTGGATCCCGTAGCGGATGTAATCATTGCTTGCCGGCCACCGACAAAAGCGATTGTTACCGAAAGAATAAATGCTCCGAAAAGCCCAACTTGTGGATCGACTCCAGCTATTCCAGAAAAGGCAATTGCTTCTGGAATCATTGCAAATGCTACTACCAATCCTGAAAGGAGATCTTTCCTAGGGTTTTGAATCCATTGGTCAATAGCTCTAGTTTTGGAATTTTTGCTCACTTAATTAGTGCTCTGCTTGAGTGAAGGTACATCACAAAGGTGGAAGGAGCCCATTGGGATCGTAAATGGTCTTTAGTTCTTGTAGTTTTGGAAGCCAATCCCCAAAGGCTAATTCGAGTTCCCTTTCGTGCCAGTCAAGGTGTTGGTGCATTTGTGCCATGTGTACACCTGGGCAGTGTGGCTTGAGTGTATCCCACACTTTTTCTAGCCATAGGAAACTTTCTTTTCTGGTTCTAAAATCTCTTCTCGTCCAACTTGCTGTTATCCAAGGTTTCCACATTGAATTTATGTCAATGAATGAGTAGGAACTCTCTTTGCTGTGATGATTAAACCCTCCTAACTGCTGGGATGATATTTGGCAGTTTGGGTGTGGACGTTCTTTTATTAATTGGGAAAGAGATGTAATGATTTCATTGCACGAGCCTCGCCATTCTGGCCCTAGAAGTCCAAGAACTTCTGAATGAATTCGATTTTTGTACTTGTTAGGTTCAAAATTCGTTTGTGAAAAACTTGGAAGTTGATGTAACCCGCTAATTTCATATATTTCTTCTTGATTTATTTCTTTAAACCCTTTAAATACTTTTTTTAAGGTATTTATTAACTCATCTTTTGGGTTAGTTGATACAACATATGTAGTGATAATTTCTCCCCATGTCCATTGTAGGCTTATTGAAAAGGGCCATTGTTCAGCATGTTGTATTATTTCAGAGAGCTCCTCTTTGTTAACCTCTGATTTCCATACACAGAGAGGTTTAATTGGAAATGTTTTTAGTTTTATCTTTGTGATAATTCCTAGATATGGTGCTGCTCCACTTAAAGCTTTCCACTGTCTTTTTTCTAAATATGAAGCAGTTACATTTGGTCGAGAAATTACAAAGTTTTGTCCACTCCCCCAGATACCGTTTATTTCTAGGATTTGATCTACAGCAATACCCTGGGAACGACTTAAAGGACTAATGCCCCCTGTGAGGATATAACCCATCCCAGTCTGATCTGATAGCCCTATTGGGAATGATCGATGATACAAAAGCAGCTCTTTTAGAAGAGTTTTCATTGTGTGTCCAGCCCCCAGTTCAATTACTGCTTCCTGGGGATTGAAAACTAGTTCCTGACAACATTTCCTTAGATCAAGTGTCCAATGCCCTTCCATTGCACAGCGTGTTGAAGTTCCACCACTGCAGACCATTAATGGCCTTGGATTAATTTGTTGTTCTTTGAGAAGCTTTTGTAGAGTCTTGTCGACAGTTGTGAGACTGCCAGCGATTTCACAATCTTCTGCTAAAGAATTGGGGAAATTCACAAGATTCTTCTTGAAGGCTTTTTTCAGTGTCTGTTTATCGTATCTTTCTTCATGAAAGAGTTCTATTATCTATAAAGATATACTTTCTTTTAAATTGAGAAGAAATTGTGAGTAATTTACTTAGAGATCAAGCCGATGGTCGTCTTGGCATAATGATTTGCGGTCATGGAAGTCGAAATCGTATTGCTGTAGATGAGTTTTCTCAACTAGTCGACGCTATAAGGCTAAGGATCCCTAAGATTCCGGTTCAATACGGCTATCTTGAATTTGCTAGGCCAATTATTCGCGAAGGTCTTGATAAGTTGCGTGAAAAATCTGTAAAAAGAGTTTTAGCAATCCCTGCGATGCTATTTGCTGCTACACACGCAAAAAATGACATACCTTCTGTTTTAAACACCTATTCATCAGATACAGGTCTAAGAATTGATTATGGACGTGAATTGGGTGTAGATAGATTAATGATTGAGGCCGCAGGTGAAAGAATTAAAGAAGCAATTGCATTAGCTCCTGAGATTCCATTCGCTGAGACAATGCTTGTTGTTGTTGGCAGAGGATCATCAGATCCAGATGCTAATTCCAACGTAGCAAAAGTCACGAGAATGTTAATAGAGGCCTTTGGTTTTGGTTGGGGTGAAACTTTTTATTCAGGAGTTACATTTCCCCTAGTTGAACCTGGCTTAAGGAAAGCAGTAAAACTTGGCTTTAAGAGAATCATAGTCTTGCCTTATTTTCTTTTTTCTGGAGTTTTAGTAAGTCGTATAAGACAGCAGACAGCAAACGTTGCAAATGAAAATTCAAATGTTGAATTTCTTTCGGCCGGTTATTTAGGTAGCCATCATTCGGTCGTAGATACCTTTATAGAGCGCATAGAGGAAGCTTATAGCGGTGAAGCAGTTATGAATTGTGCTTTATGTAAGTACAGGGATAAATTATTGGGTTTTGAATCTGAAGTAGGCCTTCCGCAGGAAAGCCATCATCATCATGTAGAGGGGCTTGCTGAAACATGCAATCTTTGCGAGGAAGAATGCACAGGAGCCTGTGAAGAAATTTCGGATGCAGTTTTGGAAAACTCGCATCATCATCGTCATTCTCATTCGAAATATCCTCATAAAGAACATCCATTAGGACCTTCCAGCTTTAAAACCCCCCCCAATTCAGGAGAATCTAAAGAGGTCTAGGTGATCTCAACCGTCTCTATCTATTCTGAGTCGCATGGGACTCGTGATCCATTAAGAAGGCTTATGAGATTTTGTTTAGTGTTTTTGCAGAGGGATTTCCACAGGTTTTAAGGGGTTTTTCCACTTTTTTTTTTGAATTCAGCTGTAAGCATGGGAAAGCTGTGGTTTTCCTTGAAAGGTTCAAAAAGAACTTGACATTGAGGGCATTTTCTTGCTCGGACGATTCGTTTGTTCACTCTGCTAAGTACAAGCACTGCTAATAAATGAGTCTTGGTGTGTCTCGCGTATATTTTGCAAAAACAATTTTGCTTTGACGTATAGCCAGGTTTTGAGGATCCTTGTCTACGAAAGAACTCAGATTTGGAATTATTTTATGGATCGCAGTCATCTGGAGCGTTGTGTTGAGATCAATAACGGAATTGATTGTGGGACTGGGCCATTTGAGTATGTCAGCCTTGAAACTGAGATACCAGAAGTTCTTTATTTAGGAATGAAAGATTTTATTAGCTCTAATCCTTCCTGGGACCAATACCGTGTTATGAGCTCGGCATTGGCAAATTTTCTTTTCCAGAATGGATGCGGCGACAGAGCAGTTACAGAATCGTATTTAAATGATCTGTTTACGCGTTCCGAGGCTTGATTGCCTCTAAACAAGCTCTTCGAGTAATTGCCATCATGGTTAGGGTGGGACTCTGCCAACCGGAACTAGGCCAACAAGCGCCGTCTACTACAAGCACATTTGAACATCTCCAAAGCCTATTAATAGGATCTACAACGCTTGAGTTTTCTTCCCTTCCCATGGGAGCCCCACCCACTTCATGAATGTAATAGCCAGGAGGTGGGGCTCCTTCTTGAAGCGCCATTGCACCAGAGAGAATTGGTTCTAAAAAAGGGAGATTTATTAGCTCGTGAAGGGGCAGGATTTTGCCTCCTGCACTAGTTATCATTAGATTGATAGTCTTTTGAATATCTGAAACCATTAAAAGTTCATTCTCTCCCCAGCAACAATCAATAAAAGGGATAGGTGTTTCCCACTTGTCCAGTTCATTTGAAAGGGTTACCTTATTTTTTTTCTGTGGAAGAACTTCTCCATGCCCAATTAGAAAACCTATTGTAGTTTCAGGAATTTTTCTTAAAAAAGAGGGGATATTGAAACGATCAATTCCTCCCCATATCCCATAATCTCTAATAAATTTTTTTGAGTTGTTATTTTGAATTTTGTCCCCACATGGAATCAAAAAACTTCCTGCCCCGGAAAGAGTATAATTTGAATCAACATTATTCGTATGGTCTGCATTAGTTTTTGGTACTGCAAAGAAACGGCAGGTAGATATGTGATCCATCAAGTTCTCACCTAACATGCCTGAAGGGTCAACAAATCCATTTGAATGGTTAGTTTCCTCAGAATTAAGTAGGATTTTCAATGTTTGAATTGTCGAGCCACACATTATAATTAATTTACCCTTTATTTCTATTCTGCTATTGGTTAATATGTTTATTAGTAAGACTCCTTTTGCCTTATCTTTTTCGTTATTCATTATTAGTTTTTCAACTATATGATTACATAGAACTTCTACATTACCTGTCGCTATAGCTTTTCTTAGAGTACTGCCAGGACTACTAAACTTTGGCCATGGTTCTTTTTTAGATGGTTGATGTGGACCAAACCCTCTAGAATTAATTAGTTTATATCCAAGATCATTTTGAATTTTAGAAGCAAATGATTTTTCACTGCTAGTCAATGGTAAGGGTGATATATATTCCCCGTCAGGGAGGTTTTGCAGGCCATCTCTCATTCCATGTATTTTGAAGAGTTTTTCTAACGCGGAATAATGTTTATCCAGATCCTCATGCTTTATAGGCCAGTTGGGACCAAAGCCATCAACTTCTGCGGAGGTGAAATTCTGGTTTGAAAGTCTAAGAGTTATCCCTCCCCAAGTAAGACTCCTGCCACCTACTTGTCTGCCTTGAGTCCATATATAGGGATGACTAGGTGGAAAAAGATAAGGATTATCTTTCTTTTTAGCGAAAAGCAATGGATTTGCTTTCCAGAAACCAGGGTGTTGCAACTGTTGTCCATGCTCTCCTGTTAAAAGACTTGATATGCGTCTAAATGAATTACAGGGCTCTGAACCTATTGCCTTTTGGGATGAGTAATTAGGACCTGCTTCTATAACTAGTACTTTAATCCCAGCCTCAGCAAGGGTTAGAGCAGCTACTCCACCTGTAGCCCCAGAACCAATTACAATTGCTTCAAAGTCTTTAGTTACCAATTTCCTGTCTTTTTATAATCTAGCCTTTTAAAGTTTACATGAAAACTATCTATTGGTCAGGTTAGTCTTATGCTTGGAACTAAAATATGTAAACAAATCATGCTCAAATTCTTATAAATTTAATTATGAGTACAGAAGAATAAATCAATAACTCTAAACAAAATAGTTAGCTCTTGTACCATAAAAAGTTTTCATGAAATATTGGCTCTTTTAAACTTACACCCATATATATTCCATATCTTTAATTAGTTCCCATTGCTGTTCTGATCGTGATCCATCCATAAATAACTTTTCTCTAAAGCTAGTCTCTGGTTCTAGGATGAGGTCATTTGATGTTATTAAATCATCTCTAACAAAGAAGCAATTTACACCAGAGGTATCTATTTCTATAAGGCTATAACCATTCTTTTTCATCAATTTTGTAATTGCCTTAAGAGATGCACCGTAATATGTCCAAGTTGGATGTTTTTCCTCTCTATTGAAATCAGGATCATATGGTACAGTAATTGGTCTTAGGCCAAAGGAGGAATTATATTCTGCTATGAGAATAGAAGGACTTATATCAATTAAATTCTGGATAAACCAGTAGTCATTTCCATCGACATCTACAGAGAGTATGCCGATTTCTTTCCCAGAGGCCCACTCTTTAATTGTAGATAAAGTTTCTAAGTTTAACCAAATTTTTTTAGAAGTAATATTTTTCTTGAAGATGATATTTGCAATTTTTGTATTGTATTCATCTCCATCCAATAGTAACCCTTGCCATGTTTTAGTTAGAGAAGCACAATTAAACTCCCACCCAGAGAATCCGAATTCTATAAATACCTTCGGAACGTCGTATCTAAACAGAAGTCTTTTTATTATTGTTTCTTCGTTATTTTGAGCTATGGGCTTTGCCCATAGTGATTTGTATGATATGTATAAATTGGCTATAAATGTTTTCTTAACCTTATCAATAATTGGACCTCTCATTTTAATAATGCCTCAGACAGTTAAAAAACCATACTAACCCTTAGGATATCTTTTTCAACAAATTCAATCTATAAACTCTATTATTCGATCACAAGAATTTTACAAAACGACTTTTGGTGATCATCTGATTGAGTATCTACCTTCTAATTAAAAGGAAAACATAAACCGTCAATGTCTTGCTTAGGTATTTATATTATACGTTAGATTGTATATATGATGAGATCATATAGCAGATATTAACGGTTAACTATAGAGCTTATTTGTGATTCTTATAACGTTTCTAGTAGAGTGAGATTTCTGTATTCCTCAATTAGGAAATTTTCTTATAACTTAGAAACTTTTTATAGACACAAAAAAGCCAAACATAGACTGGCTTTTTATTTTGTTGGGGGGAGAAGGGAGATTTGAACCCCCGATCTTCGGGTTATGAGTCTCGCTTATATTTCTCAAAAGCGAGATATAGCTTAGATTTCAGAGCACTCTACACGTTTCTGTATGCATTTATTATTCCCTTGGGACTTTCGATCAGAACTCTAGTTACTTGATATAAACAAGTCATACCAGCTAATTACTTCGATATTTTACGTTTTTATAATTCTTGAATTATTACAAAGATATTTTTACTTAATTCCCTTCTTAAATATTTTTATGTACATGGACTTTCGAAGTTGGTTTCTTATTTTGTACCTATATTTACCCTGTGCAGGGCGTCCACAGTGGACTCCCAAGTTGCTAGTTGAGGTCTTTACGGGTATTCGGGTTCCAACCCGATGCCCGCTGTTCACATTGCTGTGCAAAGTGCAACTGCAACCCCCGTAAACACTGGGCAAGAATCAGAACCTGTTCCCCTTGCAATATCCTCGTAATACTAGTCAAAGACATAAAAAATGCCAGTCATAGACTGGCATTTTAGTTGGTGGCGGGGGGGAGATTTAAACTCCCGATCTTCGGGTTATGAGTATTGCACTATTTAACCTAACCTACTTGGTATGACTTAGTTTTTATTTGAATGGTACACATTAAGGTCGATAGGACAAGAAGTATATCGAAGGTAGTAATACCAGTCGATTACAGGGAATTTCCTGATACCAATATTTTCCTTCTTATTTATACGTAACAACCCATCTTGCATTCTTATTTGTGCCAACACCCGCTAAAATATACCAGCAAAATGAATTCGAAAGAGACCAGATGCGACACAGGCTTCAGCCGCTCAGAAGTAACACTAAAAATTAGAAGACAAAGTTACGCCTCTGCCACCGTTTACAGAATAAGTTCCGTTCATACTTTGCTTCCCTTCGTTGTTGCAAGGATTGAAGAGACCGTTTACAGATTAAGGAGTGACTTGATTTACGGTTATAAATAAGGGTTCATATATAATTGCAGATCTTCTATCAGTCTCTGCTTTTAGGTCCATATCCAAGTGTAACGATTTCTTGATATTCTACTTTTTTATACACTAATGTTGGATTTCTAGTTAAAAATAGAGGTTTTTAACGAGATGATTGATTTAAAGAATATAATCAATAAGGTTAATACAAATATAATTGTCTTAAAAGAATTCATTGCTAGTAGCACCTCGATAAATGTAATTTTGAAATTTTACTTATCAAAATATACACAAAAGAAGAATGTAAAAGTATATTCAGGTGAAATAGCAAAATTTCGACACCAAATTTCTAAATTAAATATTAGTACTGACTGGTTTACTCCAAATATTCCTTATTGGATTACAACTTTTGATGCATTAGGATTATCTCGTCAAGGGTCAATAAAATGCTTAGAAATAGGCTCATGGGAGGGCTTATCAACAGTTTTTTTCTTAGCCATTTTCCTCATGCTACAATAACATGTGTTGATACATGGGAATGGAATAGTGATGATAATAAATTTGATCTTCAGGTAATTGAAAGTAATTTCAATAAAAATACTTATCCATTTCATGAAAGAATTACTAAATTCAAGGGAACCTCCTACTCCTATTTTGAGAGCAATCAGCAAAGGAATTACTTTGACCTAATCTATATTGATGGTTCTTATGTTCCAGACGATCTAATAATTGATGCCTTTAAGTCTTTTCAGGCATTGGCCATAGGTGGTCTTATGATATTCGAATACTATATTTGGATTGACGGTCGCCCGCCAAAAGACAGACCAATAGAAGCTATCAACTCTTTCTTAAGTATAAAAAAAGGTTGCTATAAAATAGTTCAAGTTTACTCTCAGTTAATTATACAAAAAATAAAATAAACTTAATTCAAATTCATCCCCTTTGGTTTGTTGTTGGGTTAGTTATAAATCTCTTAGGGCTAGTCCTCTTGACATCGGATCCGGATTGGTGGCGGGGGGAGATTTGAACTCCCGACCTTCGGGTTATTAGGGTTACACTATTTCCTTAAAAGCCCTGCTATAGCTTGATTCCTGATTGCGTTATACACCATTCTATACATATCCCATGAATCATGATTGATGGCTATACAACTCAGTAGTACCAAGCACTAATTAGGTTATTATTCTGTCCCTATAGCCTAATTCCATTATCAAAAGTTAGATTTAACTCACCGCTCAATAGTTATTAAAGATTTAAATATATTTCCCTTAAATAATATTTTATTAGCTTAATTACACACCTTGCCAATTTTTACTCTCTTTTGGACACTTGGATTGTTTGATGTAGGGTTTTTGGTTGTCAAGTTTTGTATAGGTTAGCAAGATATGATCAATTTGAAAAACCTATAAATAGTTGTTATGAGAAGGTTTTGAAGACTTTATCTTTACTTGCTAGTAGCGTAGTCTGATAGGAATCATGTAATTATTCTTGGGCGTCGGGTTCTTAGCCCGAAGGCTAATTCGGGCTAAGAACCCGAAGGTCGAGTGTACACAAAACTGTACACAGACTTTTCGTTAGGAAAAATACTTTCAAGTTATACCTAGGATCTATAAGCTTTCTCCTTTATACAATATCTACCTTCTTTCGGACCTCTATATGTAAATATATGCATTAAAAAAGCCTGTCTGAGACAGGCTTTTAATTGGTGGCGGGGGGGAGATTTGAACTCCCGACCTTCGGGTTATGAGCCCGACGAGCTACCAGACTGCTCTACCCCGCGGTGCAAACCAATAATACATCTTTGTGCATTTAGCTTCCTGTTATATCTTGTTTTCCTGGAATTGAAGTGATCCTTGTACTTCTAGTTGTAATCCGGGAGCTAGTAAAAGGGTTTCCTCCTCTAGTTCTTCGAGCCTTCCTGGAGTGATCCAGTCCAATTGCCGTAGTAGATGGAGTGCTACTGCCTGTTTAGCTCTTTTTGACCCATCTTCGACTTTTATTGCCAACCCAATACCCTCACCAACTCTACTAAGACATTGAATTCCTTCTGCCCCCCCTTTGCTTAGCAATTGTCCATGTGAATTCTTCATAAGCTTAGTATCGAACCTTTTTTCTCCTGCCACTAAATTTGGATAGGCAAGCATTGATCTACTTATTTGTTCTAATTCAGCATGCTTAGATCCACCAAGGTGGGCGAATAAAAATGCCATTTGGGACAAACGAAGTAGTAATGTTGGAGCGCCGCAATCGTCCCTTGCCGCGACAAGTTCCTCAGCCGGCAATCTAAGTAGATCAGAAACGAGTCTTGTGATTTCTATTTGTAAAGGATGGTTTCCCAGTAGATATGTTTCAATAGGCCAATCCATTTTTTTGCAGGTTGCTAAGAAGGCAGCATGCTTACCAGAACAGTTATGTTGAAGGGCACTAGTTGCTGAGTTTGGAATTGGGCATTGAAGGGCAGTCACATCTATCTTAGATTTCCACAAAAGTTTGAAGACTTCTCTTGCATGTAACGTTGAACCTTCATGAGAACTAGTACTTATTGCTATACCACTATCCCCTGCATTTATTTGTTCTGCAGCCCCACTGCTTAGAAAAGGAATTGCTTGAAAAGGTTTTAATGAAGATCTGATAAATGTTTCTAGATTAGCTTCACCCGCTGCCATTAAATTTCTTCCTTTATTATCACAAACAACAGCATGAACTCTATGCACTGATTCAATACAGGAACCTCTTTTTAGGTATACCAGCAGATGCTCCTGTGGGTACTTTAATGAATTATTCATACTTGAATATGGTTGCATAAATAGTTTTAGTGGATTGTTGGTGTTTGGCAGAGAAGTATTCCAGTTGTCATAAATGCACTGGTTATTATAAGGGGTTTTATTAGGATTCGTATAATTGGTTTTACTACATGTTGTGCTATGAGGAGGTCTTTTTGAAGCCAAGATTCTGGTTTTTTCCAACAATTACCATCCTGCCATCCAGTCTCTTCATATTCAACTTCGATAGAGGTTAGGCGTTTGCAAACATAATCCCAACCTATTAATAATCTAATTAATAAGAGAATAGGCAGGCCAATACTAATTACTCCACTTGTTAGGCATAATCTAATTAGATTTTGGTTTTGTGAAAAGCTACTTCCGAAAATGATTAGATTGATTGGAAGTATAAGAAGCCAGCTTGTGAATAATGAAAAATATAATCCTGACCTTTTTTTAATAGGCCATGAAAAAAACCATGATTCCGAGAGCTCTTTATATTCCTCAAGAGGTTGTTGATTTATTGGAACTGGACAGTAAGGAGAAGGCATCTTGTTGTTATGTTTTAAGGGTATTTTGAGTAGGGGTAAATTGTCTACGTTCCCCATGACTCCAAAATGCTTCAAGAGAGTAATAAGCTCGCTCCCTAGGCTGAAATAAATGAACTATTACCTCCCCATAGTCAATTAATGCCCATTTTGCTTCGTTAATACCTTCACGTCGAAGAGGTTGTCGATTCGCTTTATTTTCCAACACGTCTTCAACGGACTTAGCAATTGCTCTCACTTGGACATCAGAAAAGCCTTCAGCAATAACTATCCAATCTGCTAATGACGAAACATCTTCAACACGAATAAGTTGGATGTCTTTTGCTTTTCGGTCATCACAAGCTTCTGCAGCCAATAGGGCTATTGACTCGCTATCCATAAACGTTCTCGCTGCTTACGGATTCCGTAGAACCTTCCTGTTCAGCCATTTCGGCTCTTGCTTTACTAGCACTCTTTCTTAGAGCTTCAAGACGATCCTCGTAGAAACCACGTTTCTTTTTCTTTCTGGTTTGTTCAACTAGCTCTTTAAGAGCACCTCCTAGACTTTTATATGAATTTGGAACACTGTATCCAAATCTGCAAGCCAGATCTATTGCTCTCTCATCAGCAGCTATTGCATCTTGTAACCGTTTTTCAGAATTATTTTTGAGATAAAGACGATAACCTGCGAAACCTGATAGTCCAAGTGCCATTAAAAGCAGAAGTCCGTCTTGAACCCAAAGCTCGCCAATTGCCCCCCCTACTCCTATGGCAAGAGCAGCCATCTCCCAGCCATCTCGCGGGATGGTGTCATTCTGGATTCGACCCACTTCATGCCAAAACAATAAATTTCGGTGGTCTAAAGCAAGGGTTTCCCATTGATCGAGGTCAATTTGAATCTCGACTTCGTCACGCCCTATTTCCTCAAGGGTTATTAAGGGAGGATCGACTGCAGCAGCAGCCTCGACAAACACCCAGCTTTGATTTTCTGGCGGCAGCAACCCTTTCAGTCGCTGAAGTTCGCTCATGGTCTAGAAATCTCCTGTAGTTAAGTTAGCGACTAAGGGTCCATATTTCGATTTTTTTTAGGCAATTATTCAGTCGCGTGGGAAGCTAGTCGGGGTTGACCGTCAAAAACAATGCCTAGACGGACAGATATTCGTCGAATTCTTCTTCTTGGCTCAGGACCAATAGTTATTGGTCAAGCCTGCGAATTTGACTATTCAGGTACTCAAGCATGTAAAGCGTTAAGGGCTGAAGGATTTGAGGTTGTTTTGGTGAACTCAAATCCGGCCTCAATAATGACGGATCCTGATATGGCGGATCGAACATATTTGGAACCACTAACTCCGGAGGTGGTTACCAGGATTATTGAAATTGAAAGGCCAGACGCATTATTGCCAACAATGGGAGGGCAAACAGCCTTAAACCTTGCCGTTTTGCTTGAAGAGAATGGAGTTTTGAGGAAGTTTGGGGTTGAGTTGATTGGGGCTGATTTTGCAGCGATACGTAAGGCAGAAGATCGAAAACTGTTTAAGGAATCAATGCAAAAAATAGGTGTAAGGGTTTGTCCATCGGGTATTGCTTCAAACTTAGAAGAGGCGGAAAGTGTTGGATTAGAGATCAATAGCTTTCCTCGAATTATTAGACCAGCCTTTACTTTGGGCGGTGGCGGTGGCGGAATTGCTTATAACCCTGAAGAGTATTCTGAAATTTGCAAGAGTGGATTAGATGCTAGTCCCGTAAGTCAAATTCTTATTGAGAAATCCTTATTGGGTTGGAAAGAATATGAGTTAGAGGTGATGCGAGATTTGGCCGATAACGTTGTAATTGTCTGCAGCATTGAAAATGTAGACCCTATGGGTATTCATACAGGAGATTCAATAACAGTTGCGCCAGCTCAGACACTTACTGATCGTGAATATCAACGTCTGAGAGATCAGTCCATTTCAATTATTAGAGAGATTGGTGTTGCTACTGGAGGCAGCAATATTCAATTCGCAGTAAATCCAGAGGATGGAGAGGTTGTTGTTATAGAAATGAATCCACGTGTAAGTAGATCTTCAGCCCTTGCGAGTAAAGCCACTGGCTTTCCTATTGCGAAAATAGCAGCCAAGCTTGCTGTAGGATATAATTTAGATGAAATACTTAATGACATAACTAGAAAAACACCAGCTTGTTTTGAGCCGACTATTGATTATGTAGTAACAAAGATTCCACGATTCGCATTTGAAAAGTTTCGAGGAAGCCCAGCTGTTTTGACAACATCAATGAAATCAGTTGGGGAAGCTATGGCAATAGGTAGATGTTTCGAAGAGTCCTTTCAAAAGGCATTGAGATCACTAGAAATTGGATGTTCAGGTTGGGGATGCGATAGGCCTGAACCAGAGATTGATTCGATTGATCTAGATCGGATGCTAAGAATACCCTCGCCAGATCGCATTATGGCTATTAGGTCAGCAATGTTGAAAGGTAAAACTAATGAAGAGATTTACAGGTTAAGTCGGATTGATTATTGGTTCTTAGGGAAATTGAAACATCTTTTAAATGCTGAACGAAGGTATCTTTGGGGTAAAAAGTTAAAAGATCTTGATGCTGAAGTACTATTAAAGGTAAAGCAATTAGGCTACTCAGACAAGCAAATAGCTTGGGCAACTCATTCTAAAGAATTGGATGTTAGAGCCTACCGAGAAGCAAAAAATATTAGACCAGTGTATAAAACAGTTGATACATGTGCAGCAGAATTTTCATCAAACACGCCTTACTTTTATTCTAGTTATGAGAGACCAATTCTGTCCATAGACTCTGAGGGCAATGTTTCTTGTGGAGAAGCTGAAACTGAAGCTTTCCCTGATGAAAATAAAAAAGTTATGATACTTGGAGGAGGGCCTAATAGAATCGGACAAGGAATAGAGTTTGATTATTGTTGTTGTCATGCATCATTTGCTTCCCAAAAAGAAGGTTTTTCCACAATAATGGTTAACAGTAATCCAGAAACAGTTTCAACAGACTATGACACTAGCGATAGATTATATTTTGAACCACTTACTCTTGAAGATGTTTTAAATATAATAGAAATAGAGAAACCTGACGGTGTTATTGTTCAGTTTGGTGGTCAAACACCCTTGAAACTTGCTATTCCGTTACTTAAATGGCTAAAATCTTCTGCTGGTAGAAAACTTGGAACAAAGATTTGGGGAACCTCTCCAGAGTCAATTGATAAGGCAGAAGATCGTGAGTTGTTTGAGGCAATTTTAAGGAGATTGTCCATTAAACAACCTAAGAACGGAATTGCAAGAACGGAAAAAGATGCCAAATCTGTCGCCTCTATAATTGGTTACCCTGTAGTTGTAAGACCCTCCTATGTTTTAGGGGGAAGGGGAATGGAGGTTGTTTTTGATGAACTCGAACTTGAAGAATATATGTCTGAGGCTGTTAAAGTCGAACCAGAACATCCTGTTTTAATAGACCAATATCTGCAGAATGCAAAAGAAGTTGATGTAGATGCTCTGTGTGATCGGAATGGACTAGTCGTTATAGCAGGCTTGATGGAACATATTGAACCTGCTGGGATACATTCAGGCGATTCGGCATGTTGTCTTCCATCAGTAACTTTAGGAAATTCCTCTCTTAGGCAAATTCGAAAATGGACAGAAGAACTCGCATTATCATTAAAGGTGGTTGGACTAATTAACTTGCAATTTGCGGTTCAAAAAAATGATAAAGGGGATGAAGTTGTTTATATCATTGAGGCAAATCCTAGAGCATCTAGAACTGTGCCTTTCGTGGCAAAAGCAACGGGTCTATCCCTTGCGGGAATAGCCACACGTCTTATGGCTGGAGAGACTCTTGTTGAAATAGGTTTGATAGCCGAGCCTGAGCCACCTCTGCAAGCAATAAAAGAAGCAGTTTTACCCTTTAGGCGTTTTCCTGGGGCAGATAGTGTTTTAGGCCCAGAAATGAGGTCCACTGGCGAAGTGATGGGTTCGGCCAATACCTTTGGTATGGCTTATGCAAAATCCGAGTTAGCAGCAGGAGATGGATTGCCCGTACAAGGTACGGTTTTTCTCTCAACACATGATCGCGATAAGGAGGGATTAGTTCCCGTTGCTAAAAGACTTTCTGATCTTGGCTTTGAGTTAACTGCCACGACAGGCACAGCAAATATTTTGATCAAAGCAGGTTTACATGTTCAAACTGTTCTCAAGGTCCATGAGGGACGACCAAATATTGAGGATTTGATTCGATCTGGAAAAATTCAATTGGTTATAAATACCCCCATAGGACGTCAGGCTGCTCATGATGATAAGTATTTACGCCGAGCCGCCCTGGATTACTCTGTACCAGCTGTGACTACACTTGCAGGAGCTCGTGCTGCTGTTGAGGCAATTTCTGCCTTGCAAGGACAGAAACTTTCCGTTGCAGCTCTTCAGGATATTCATTCTGATTATTAGCTTATTCTCTAGTAAATTTTTAATCTTTACACGTGGCATCCACATTACCAAAAACAGATTTAATCCCTGGTTCTGATTGCAGAGATAGATTTCGTGCTGCTTATGACAATCGATATACATGGGACTATGGTTTTTCTGGTTATGAGGGTAGATGTTCCTTTTGCAAGGAGGACATATCTGTTGAAGGTAATTTTGTTGTTGATGCGGATTTAAAGATTCATGTTCATGGTATTTCTGACGATAATCTTTCAAAGGCAATTACATCCCAATTGTGGGAAGTTACCATTCATAGAGTAAGAAGGAGTTTTGATGATACTCATGGTCAGAATAATTTTACTTTGGGGAATATAAATAATGTTGGAGAAGAAGTAATAGTGACTGGAAAGAATAAAGGGGATCGCTATAGAATTAAAGATGATATCGTTACTATGGTTCATCGAAATATTCACGGGAAATTAATTAAGATATATACAAAAAGTATAATCAATACTGGTAAAGGTTATTTAAGTAAAACATATAACAGCCAATATTTTGATCCTTCTAGTGGTAACCCGATTAGTGGGATTAGTCATTTTTCAGATTCATTTGTAAATTTAGAAAATACCGGTTTTTGGATTCTGGAAAAAAGGATTATAGATGTTGATTCTCACCAAAATTCTTCTCCCAGTACTAAAGCCTTTAGATTTTGGGAAATGAAGTTATATTCGTGAGAATCTTGCCACATTCATTCACTTGTGACACTATTTGTTTCAGTCTTTAATGCACGAAGTGTCTATTAACGCAAGTCTTTCTGGAATACCCCTGCAAATTGCAGTTATATCATCGGACTTAGAAAAGGTTGTTGAGTCAATAAATTCTCCAATTAGTAATTTCGCTTGGGGTTGGCCAACATTGATTTTGATTGCCCTAACAGGGATTTTGTATATGTTCGGCCTGCGGTTTATGCCAATAAGGAAAATTCCCTATGGTTTTCGAATGTTATTTCAAGGTTCTACTTCAGATTTGAAAAATGGTCAGATTTCCCCTTTTCAGGCCTTGATGACTTCTCTTTCTGCGACCATTGGAACTGGAAATATAGCTGGAGTTGCAGGTGCTATTGCTGTTGGTGGACCTGGAGCAGTTTTTTGGATGTGGATTATTGCATTCTTTGGTATAGCTACTAAATATGCGGAGACTGTTTTAGCGGTTCATTTCAGAGAGCTTGATCCATTGGGCAATCCAGTTGGAGGTCCAATGTATTACATCAAAAATGGTCTTGGAGAACGATGGAAATGGCTTGGAGGGCTATTTGCATTGTTTGGGATGTTGGCTGGTTTTGGGATAGGCAATGGTGTTCAATGTTTTGAAGTATCCAGTGCCCTCGAACTCATTGGTATACCAAAACTTTTAACCGGTATAGTTTTAGCAACATTAGTTTTCGTTGTAATTATTGGCGGTATAAAACGTATAGCTAGTGCTGCATCAGCAATCGTTCCAGTTATGGCATTGCTTTATATGTTTGCTTGCTTGTTAATTATTTCGATTAACTTTTCATTATTACCAAATGCATTTTCTACGATTTTTTCAAATGCCTTTACAGGAAAAGCTGCTGCAAGCGGCACTTTTGTTCAAGTAATATTGATGGGTTTTAAAAGAGGTATTTTTTCGAATGAAGCAGGTTTAGGAAGTGCTCCAATTGCTCATGCATCTTCTTCTACTAATGAGCCTGTAAAGCAAGGCACTGTTGCCATGCTTGGGACCTTTATAGATACCATTCTGATTTGCACCTTGACTGCATTAGTTATTATTATTACTGGTGCTTATCAGAGTGGTATATCTGGTTCAGATTTGTCAATTGCAGCTTTTAATACAGGAATTAATGGAAGCGGATGGATAGTCACATTTGGATTAGTTGTATTTGCATTCACTACTGTACTTGGTTGGAGTTTTTATGGAGAACGCTGCACTGAGTTCCTTTTTGGGGTAAAAGCTATTCTTCCTTTTAGGTTGGTTTGGGTAGCTGTTGTTGTTATAGGCTCAGTAGCTGGAGATAGAGGGGTCGTTTGGGCAGTTGCTGATACTCTTAATGGATTGATGGCTTTGCCTAACTTAATTGCTTTAGTTCTACTTTCTGGAACTGTTTTTAAACTTTCTCGCCAATACCGATTTGGTTCATAAAGATCTAGTTACTTCTCTCTATTGGATGGGGGATACAGATTTCAATTTTTCCTTTAGTTGCATAGCAATAGTCTGTCTACCTACAGCTAATACTTTTAAGGTGTCTTCATGCATCCTTAATTGAGCATCCGCCACTTGCATTCCCCTTACCAACTCCTTCGCTTCATCTGGTAATTGGTTTAGGTCATAGCGTTTTCCCTCGAAGTTGAGAATAGGGTCTTGGCTTCTAGTTGATTGGTCAGTCATGTTGGTTGTATGAAGTGAAGATTAATTTCGCTAGGTCTTTTACAGGGCTTAATTATGAGTTGAAGATTTAAAGAACTTAGCAACGAAATTATATCTCTAGTCTTACTGAATTTATTTGTCTAGGTCCCGAATTATCTGCTTTTCACATAACTCGCGATAACGCCCTGCTTTTTTTATTAGTTCATCATGAGTCCCCTTTTCGCAAATCTCGCCTTTGTCAATCACAATGATTTGATCTGCCTCTTGAACAGTGGCTAGCCTATGGGCAATTACTAGAACTGTTCTGCCTTTCATTGCTCGCCTTAACGCTAGTTGAACAGCTTCTTCTGATTCTGCGTCTAGAGCGCTTGTGGCTTCATCTAAAAGCAGCACAGAAGGATTTCCCAATATTGCTCTGGCAATGGCAATACGTTGCAGCTGACCCCCTGAAAGATTTGCACCTCCTTCCTCAATTCTTGATGAATAACCCTTACTCAATTTCTTTATAAAATCATTTGCATTAGCTTGTTCTGCAGCTTTAATTATTTCTGCCTTTGATGCTTTCCTTCCGAATCTAATGGCATCTTCAATAGTGCCTGAAAATACCGTTGGCTTTTGGGGTACTAATGCAAAATGTCTTCTAAGGTCACTGACTTTGATTTGTGTGATATTTTGATTGTCTAAGAGAATTTCCCCTTTTTGGGCAACAATAAATCGGAGCAATAATGAAAAAAGCGTACTTTTACCAGCTCCTGAGGGTCCTACTAAGGCAGTTATTTGACCGGACTTGATTTCAAGATTTACTTCCTTTAAAATTGGATTGCCTGCTTCATAATAGAAACTTAGCTGGTTAATTTTTAAATCACCTTTGACTATTTTTAAAGTTTCAGGGTTTATGACATCAGAAGGTTCTTGAGGTTGATTTTCTAGGTCTTTGAGTCTTTTTAATGATGCTTTCCCTTGTTGGAACTCATTAAAGTTTGTAGTTAAGTGACTGATGGGGTCTATTAACATTAGAAGTGCCGCTACATAACTACTAAAACCTTCAGCATTTAAATCACCACTCTGAATTCTGATGGTCCCAATTGCTAAGACAGTCAGAATACCTGCAGCTTCAATAAAACCTACAACAGGGTGTTGAAGAGCAAGCAATCTCAAGGTTTTGTAGCGAGCTTTCCTATGTTGTTCAACTTCTTGATCAAATCTTTCTTGGAGCCATGACTCGGCTGCAAATGCTCTAACTAAAGGTAATCCTTGTATGGCTTCTCCTAATAATCCTGCAAGATCACTTACTTGTATTTGACTCTTTTCTGCAGCTTTAAGTACTTTTGCTCCGAACTGACTAACTAACAGAGCAACTAGTGGTGCCAAAAGCAATGTGGCCAGTGATGTTTGCCAATCAAGCACTACCATATAACTAAATACTGCTATTAGTTGAAGCACACTGGGAGTGGTGTCTTGAATAGTTTTGTAGACAACTTCTCCTACCCGATCAGCGTCTTCAGTAAGCCTGTAGGTAAGATCTCCGGAGGAAAGTTTCTGTAAAGAACCTAGGTCTACTTTTTGTAGCTTCCTAAATAAGTCTCGTCGAAGTTCTTGACTTAAGAAAAGTGCAGGTCCGGCTAGTAGTGTGTCTTGACCAAATTGGGCTAGCTTTTGTAGAAGGAAAATAACTAATGCAAAGCTAATAACTCTTACAACATGAAGAAGATTTCCCTCCCCAATTGCAGGTATGAGTTTTCCTGCAAGCCATGCAAGGATTGGCCAGCAACACACATAGATCAGCATGCAAACTAACCCCCATGTCAAGCGACGGAAGTGAGGCCTTAAGAATTTAAGGATTTTGGTGAAGCTTTCGTTAGAAAATGAATTCATCAAGTCACACTATCAACGTGATTACTGTCTTCTTTCTCCATATATGAAGCTTGATCAATTTCTGAAATGGATTGGATGGGTTTCTACGGGTGGTGAGGCTAAGTATCTCATTCAGTCAGGCAAAGTCAGGGTGAATGACCTTATAGAGATAAGGCGGGGTAGACAACTGAAGACCGGTGACAGGATTGTGTTCGGGAATGATCAGGCTGTCATGACCGATAATGGTCCTTCAACAACCTAAGTTGTTTAAACCTATTTTTCTTTAGAGGTGAGAAGAGTGCGTAAACCGGTCATTGCGGGAAATTGGAAGATGCATATGACCTGCTCACAGGCCAAGGAATTCATGGATTCCTTCTTACCTTTGTTGAGCATGAACACGGATGATCGCCATATAGTTATTGCGCCACCTTTTACTGCCATATCAACATTATCTAGTCTTTTACAGGATTCCCCTGTTGAGCTTTCTAGTCAGAATGTTCATTGGGAAGAAAAAGGTGCCTTTACGGCAGAGGTCTCCCCCGAAATGCTCCTAGAACATCAAGTGAAGTTTGCAATTGTTGGACATAGTGAGCCCCGAAAATACTTTAGTGAAAGTGATGAGCAGATAAATCGGAGAGCAGTATCTGCTCAGAAGAATGGTCTTATTCCAATAGTTTGTGTTGGAGAAACTGACGAACAACGAGAAAAGGGTGAAGCAGAAAGAGTTATAAGGAGGCAAGTTGAACAAGGCCTTGAAGGAATTTCAACTTCTCATCTTGTTGTGGCTTATGAGCCAATCTGGGCAATTGGAACAGGAAAGACATGCGAATCAGAGGAGGCGAACAGAATTTGTTCATTGATTCGAGAATGGGTGGGATCCGATGATTTGATCATTCAATATGGAGGATCAGTTAAGCCTGCAAATATTGATGAACTTATGAGAATGAGTGATATCGACGGTGTTTTGGTTGGTGGGGCTTCATTAGAACCACAAAGTTTTGCGCGTATAGCCAATTTCCAAGCTTGAAATGAAATGGCCTAAGGGCTGGGGTACTAGTACTTCAATAATGGGAGTGATAAACCTTACTCCTGATTCTTTTAGTGATGGAGGTGTTTGCCTAAATCCTGAGAAAGCCCTTCAAAAGGCAACATTTTATCTTGAAAATGGAGCAAGTGTTCTTGATCTTGGGGCTCAAAGTACTCGCCCAGGAGCAAAAGAAATAACGCCGGAAGAAGAATTAAAAAGGTTAATTCCAGCTTTAAAGGTAATTCGCTCAATTCATAAAGATTCAATAATTTCAGTTGATACGTTTTGTTCAGTTGTTGCAGAAAAGGCTTTAGAGGAGGGTGCTGATTGGATTAATGATGTTAGTGGTGGTCGACGAGACCCTAATCTGCTTCGTTCAGTTGCTCAAGTTAGATGCCCATATGTTTTGACTCATAGTCGTGGGGATAGTCAATCAATGAATGATTTTGCCTCTTATGATGATGTCGTTGTTGATGTCCTTAATGAACTTTTTCAACTTACAGAAAAGGCACTTAAATCTGGAATAACAGTTGAACAGATTATTTGGGATCCAGGTCTTGGTTTTGCAAAAAATACAGAACATAATCTTATTATTCTTCAACACCTTGAGATGTTTGTTTCTGAAGGTTTTCCTGTACTGATAGGACCATCAAGAAAACGTTTTATTGGAGAAGTTTTAAATCAATCTGATCCTTTGAAAAGAAACTTTGGTACAGCCGCAGTTGTTTGTAGGTGTTTTCAATCAGGAATCTCAATGGTTAGAGTTCATGATGTTGCTTCCATCCGGGACACAATTGAAATGGCAGGAAAAATTTGGCCTAAAATGTTTAATTAGATTTAGTTTATTAGTAGATCATTATTCAGGTTTTGTTACGCCTTCAATTCGATCTTCAATCTCCTGATAGAGATCCTTCAGCCTGTCAATATTTTCTTCTGAAGTATCCCAATACCCTCTTCCATTTACTTCTAATAGAGTACCTACTATGCTTCTAAAGCTATGGGGGTTTAATTCCATTAATTTCTTGCGCATTTCAGGATCATTTATAAATGTCTCATTCGATTCTTCATACACAAAATTATCTACTTGACCACTCGTAGCACTCCAACCCAGTGTGAAGTTAAGACGTTTCGATACTTCTCTAACTCCTTCATATCCAGAGTCAAGCATGCCTTCATACCATTTAGGATTTAAGAGTTTTGTGCGTGAATCTAGTCTTATGGTTTCACTAAGTGAGCGAACTTGTGCATTGGCCGTTGTTGTGTCTGCAATATAACTAGTTGGGGCTTTACCATCATCTCTAAGTCCCTTAATTAGGTTTGTTGGGTCTGAGTCAAAATAGTGACTTACATCAGTAAGTGATATCTCGGCAGAGTCAAGGTTCTGGAAGGTGACATCAGCGGTTTTCATAACATTTTCGAAAACCTCTCTGTTCTGACTCATTTCACCTGGATTATCAGCATCAAAGGCGAAGGTCTTACGCGATAGGTACATTTCTTGTAGCTCTGATTCTTGTTCCCAAGTAGAATTTTCAACTGCCAGATTAACGTTTGAACTGTAGCTTCCACTGGAGTTCGAGAACACTCTCGATGAAGCTTCCCTTAAAGTTGTGCCTTGAGCTTTTGCTTGTTCAAGAGAGTGTTTTCGAACAAAGTTTTTTTCTATTGGCTCATCTGCTTCAGCAGCCATTTTTACCCCTTGATCAATTAGGGCCATTTGATTTATAAATAAGTCGCGGAATACACCTGAGCAATTAACTACAACGTCAATTCTTGGTCTGCCTAGTTCTTCAAGAGATATCAGTTCTAGTTTGTTAACTCTTCCAACTGAATCAGGCTTTGGCCTAACACCAATAAACCACAAGATTTGTGCAAGTGATTCACCATATGTCTTGATATTATCAGTACCCCATAAAACGCAGGCTATTGTTTCTGGCCAACTACCTTGCTCTTCTTTTTGCCGAGCTATTAGTTTGTCAACTACACCTTTAGCTGCTGCTACTGCCGCAGTAGTAGGTATTGATTGAGGGTCGAGTGCATGAATATTTTTCCCACTTGGTAGTACTGCAGGATTCCTAATAGGATCACCACCTGGACCAGGTATTACATAATCTCCATCTAATGCTTTAAGAAGACTTTCCATTTCTTTATCAGCACATATTTGATTTAGACAGAATCTTAAATAGGCAATTAGCTTCTCTAACTCCTGTGAGTCAATGTTACTAAACCCCTGTTTGTTGCATGCTGCTTTCCATGGTGACGGAGGGTTGAATCCAAATTTCTTTAGAAGGTTGTCTGCAAAGTTAAATGAACTTTGATTGATGTTTACTCGGCCATCACGGCCTGTTAATGAGGAAACTATAGAGCTAACTGCATTTCTGGATGTTTCTGTGATCTTTCTGTTTTGCTCTACATCTTCAAGTATTCCTTTGTTGTTACCATCAAAAATATCTTCGATATTTCTATCTATAGCCTCAGCTAATAATCCTGGTAAAGAGCGCAGACCCTCTTCTTCTCTTTCTAGAGAAGCAATGCTTACAAGAGTTGCAACTGCTTCTTCAGCAGTTGGTGGTTTCCCGATTGTGTGTAGCCCACAAGGAAGAAGTCGACTCTCTATTTCCATAAGTTGGCTATAAACAGCTCCAACCACACCATCTCTTTGGTCTTGATTAAGAGAGGAAGCATCTTCATCGGGAAGATTCACATCGTTTTCAAGATTACATTTACGAGCTGTTTCTACAATGGCATTAACAATCTGTATGCCTCTTGAGCTCTCTCTTAATTGTTGATATGAGCCAACAAGTTCACCTAGTTCTTTTAGACCTTTATATAGACCTGCATTCTCAGCAGGCGGTGTGAGATAACTAATTGTTGATGCATATCCTCTTCTTTTTGCAATTGTTGCTTCTGAAGGGTTATTTGCAGCGTAGTAATAAAGGTTTGGGAGACCACCGATTAAAGAATCTGGATAGCATGTTTCGCTCATGCCCATTTGTTTTCCAGGCATGAATTCCAGCGAACCATGAGTTCCGAAGTGGAGGACCGCATCAGCTCCCCAAACTTTTTCTACATAGGTGTAGTAAGCAGCAAATCCATGGTGAGGGCTAGCACTTCTTGAGTAAAGCAATCTCATTGGATCACCTTCATATCCAAATGTAGGTTGAACCCCTATAAAAACATTCCCAAAATGTTTCCCATAGATTAAAAGATTTTGACCATCGCTATTTAAATCACCAGGTGGTTTCCCCCAATTTTCTTCTAAGCGCTCAGAATATGGGGTTAGGCGTTCATACTCTTGAACGCTCATGCGATGAGCAATTGAAAGCTCAGGTGCGCCTTCTAATGCTTCCGGATCATTTATTACAGCTTCCATCAGAGCTTTTCCATCCTTAGGGAGATTATTTATTGAATAGCCTGTAGATTTCATTTCTTCCAACACACGGTGTATAGATCCAAATACATCTAGGTAGGCTGCTGTACCAACATTTCCTTTGTCTGGTGGAAAACTAAAAATTGTTATTGCTAGTTTTTTGTCTTTACGTGGTTTTATACGAAGGGAAGACCATCGGATGGCTCTTTCTGCAATTGCGTTTACTCTGTCCTGAAGAGTATGGGCTTTGCCTGTAGCGTCATCTCTACCCGATAGAACAATCGGTTCAATTGCTCCATCTAGTTCTGGTATTGCAATTTGTAGGGCTACCTGTACTGGATGTAGACCAAGATCACTTACTTCCCATTCTTTGGTGGTTTGAAAAACTAAAGGCAGGGCAACCATATAAGGTCGATTTAACTTTTTTAATGATTCAATTGCTTTTGGATGATCTTGTCTTGCTGGGCCACCAACCAATGCAAATCCTGTGAGTGATACAACTCCATCAACTAATGGATTTTCAGGGTCTGCTGGATCATAGAAAAACGAATTTACTGGCTTAGAGAAGTCGAGGCCTCCACAGAAAATAGGAATAACTTTTGCTCCGCGGAATTCCAGTTCCTGAATTATTGCAACGTAGTGGGCATCATCCCCAGTAACTATGTGGCTTCTTTGAAGAACTAATCCAATAATTGGTCCCGAAGATGCGCTTGTGGGTAGATCTTTTCTACTTTTAGTCCAGTTTAAGTATTCTTTGATGTCTTCAAACATTGAAGATGCTAGTGGATGCCATATCCCTAGGTCTGGGAAAACTTCTGGTTCTTTAACCTCTAATTTAGGCCTGGCATCATCTTTAGACGAAGGAAAAACATATTTATCAGCTAACATTAGAAGTAGGTTTTTTAGATTATCTGGAGTACCTCCAAGCCAATATTGGAAACTAAGGATGAAGCTTCTAGCGTCTTGAGCTTTATCAACAGGTAGATATTTGAGAATGCTCGGAAGAGTGTTCAAGAGTTTAAGCATTGAGTCTTGGAATCCTGCACCTCCGGCTTCCTTTCTCTTTTTCATGAAGCTTGCAAAAACACTTTTGCTCTGCCCTAACTGGGCCATTGAAAAGGTTCCTAGTTTGTTCAGGCGCATCACCTCAGGCATTGAGGGGAAAATGACAGCTGCCTTTAATTGATCCCTATGGGGTGTAACCGCTTCAACTAGTTTTTGTGCGAGATCTTCTATGAAAATCAATGACGCAATAAAAACATCAGCTTTAGAGATGTCTGTTTGGAAATCCTTAAAATTTTGTTCGTCCCGTAATTCTTCTATTAAGTATCCGCTCAACTCGACCCCTAATGGACCATTTTGAGAATTCAAAGAATTAGCTGCTTGCGTGAGGGCATTTTGATATTGCGGTTCAAGTACCACATATACAGCCTTCATTACGGATTTGTGGCAATGATTCTCTGCAGGCAATACTCTGCGATTGGCGGAGCGAACCTGCGTGAACATAGTGTTACCTGAATGTTTTCAGAAGCCTAAGAGTCTGAGGGGCATAAATGTTGCTCTTTCTGTTGGGTGTTACAAGTGGCACCCTCAAATCTTTCGGTTAACAAAAATCTGAAATGACAACAAATCTGATGAAATCCATTCCAGTTATTGTCGCTGGAGCGCTAGGTCGTATGGGAGCTGAGGTTATTAAGGCTGTCCATGCCTCGAAAAGTTGTCATTTAGTTGGTGCAATAGAAACAGCAAAGGAAAAGGAAGGCAACGATGTAGGTCTGGAATTGGGACTTGAAGCTTTGGAATTACCTTTGACGACAGATTTTGAAGGTTGTCTGTGCGCAATAAGTCAGTCATCAAGTTCTTCTGGAACTGGATCTAGTCCCGTTCTTGTTGATTTCACCCATCCAAGTGTTGTTTATGAACACACAAGAGCTGCAATTGCTTATGGGATTCATCCAGTTATAGGCACTACAGGCCTTTCCTCAGAAGAAATAAATGATCTAATAGAGTTTTCAGAAAAAGCTTCTATTGGTGGTGCAATTATCCCTAATTTTTCAGTAGGAATGGTTTTGCTACAGCAAGCTGCCGCTGCTGCTGCTCGGTTTTATGACCATGTTGAATTAACTGAACTTCATCACAATATGAAGGCAGATGCTCCAAGTGGCACATGTATTAAAACAGCTGAGTTCTTAGAAGAATTAGGAAAAGATTTTAATCATCCTCAGATTGAAGAAAACGAGTCTTTGGTAGGTAGTCGGGGAGGTTTAAGGGAAAGTGGATTAAGAATTCACTCTGTTCGATTACCAGGCCTGGTCGCTCATCAGGAGGTTTTGTTTGGAGCTGAAGGGGAAACTTACACACTCAGGCATGACACTATTGATAGATCTGCTTATATGCCAGGTGTATTGCTTGTTATTCGAAAAGTTGAGTCTTTAGGAGGTGTTGTTTATGGACTTGAACGAATTCTTTGATTGTGGTGATCAAGAATGTTAATTCCTTTGAGGCCTGGAGAGCTTGAGAGACTTATCCCAGCAGTTGCTACAGGGAATCAATTTGCAGCTGCTTTGGGAAACCCCCAAAAAATTCTCCAGAGAGTAATGATTGCCTCAATTGGTGGAGTTATTACTTTATTGATTAGTCAGAGCCAGGTGGCAAGTCGCTTTTACTCACTATGGCTAATAGTGGGTGTAACGATTCTTTTGTATGTTCTTTGGAGCCCAATTGTTGAAGCAGGCAAGAGAAATTCTGTTCTGAGAGCTTTTTCCTCGGTTGCTTTGTTTGATGGTCAGATATCAGATGTTTTCACAAGAGAGAGAGTGGAAAAGCGTCATGAACAAGCCAATAAAAGAGGTGAATTAGAACTTGTTGAAAACCGTCGCACTTGGATGGTCCTTGAATTAGTTGATGAGGATGGATTCCTTGGGCAGTTGCGTTTCCCAATGGAAAAGAATCATCAAAGGATTAGAGAAGGTCTTAGAGTAAGATGCTTGGTATTTAGCAATAGCAGAGATTTTAGTAATATTTCAGCGCTTAGTGATGCTTGGTTGCCTGGGCAAGGTTTATGGGTTGGTGAATATCCCTATTTACTTAGACCAGCCTTTGAGGAGTTGTGTAATAGGCGTTTGAACTATTAATTAAGTGATTGAATAGTTTGACAAATTCCCAATCAACCATTCCTTTATTTATCCCTTGATTTCTTTTAATAAGGCAAAAGGATTTCCTTCTAAAGACAGTTCAAACTTGAATGTCAAGGTTATTGGAGCAGGCCCCACTGGCTCACTTCTTTCTCTTGCATTATCGAGGATTGGATCATCCGTAAGTCTATATGATTCTTCTAAGAGGGATGCATTGATTAAAAGGAATAGGGCTTATGCTCTTACGCATTCTTCAAGAAGAATTCTTGAACAAATAGGAATATGGGACTCTCTTACTCCTTATCTTCACCCATTTAGTTCTCTACAACTAGAAGATCATGGACTGCTACGCAATGCTGATTTTGAGCTAAATGATCTATCTCTAGCGAATAAGAATTTTGGGGCCATTGGATGGATTGTTGATCATCAACAATTAATGGAACTCTTCTTTTCAATTATTGCTGATAATCCCAATATAAATCTTGTATGTGGAAGTTCCTCTAGCCCAATTTTAGAGGATCATGATTTAGTTATAGCTGCAGATGGCCCCAATTCCTCATGTCGAAGAAGTTGGGGAATTCCACTTCTCAGAATTCCTTATATACAGGGGTGCTTAGTTGTAAAGGTCGTAATAAGAGGTGGCGATCAAAATAAGGCTCATGAGATTCTTAGGCCTGAGGGTCCATTGGCACTTTTACCAATGGGGGGAGAAATTTTCCAGGTTGTATGGAGTGCTCCGTTTGCCCTATGCAAGGTCCGTTCAGAACTGCCCGCTGCAATTTTTCTAGACAAGTTGGCTTGTGTTTTGCCTTATGGATTTGAACCTGACATCCTGTTAGATAGCCCTGCAGCTTTTCCAATACAATTTTCCATGGCTTTAGGCCTTGGTTCCCGCAATAGATTTTTAGTAGGAGAATCTGCACATCGTTTCCACCCTGTCGGAGGACAAGGTTTAAATCTTTGTTGGAGAGACGTTCACACTTTTACGGAACTTATAGAGAGCTATAACAATGGGAAAATAAGACGATCATCAATTTTAGGAAAATATTCTCGAGCCCGTTTATTTGATGTTTTATCTGTAGGCCTATTAACAGATCTCCTCGTAAGGATTTATTCGAGTCGAAATTTTGCTGCAAAAGTTTTTAGACTTTTTGTTATTATTACACTTAATCGGGTAGCTCTAATAAGACGACTCTTGTTGCACTTCATGACTGATGGCCTTACCAAAAGAGTAAAAGTCTTGTAATACTTGTGTTTAGCTTCCTTTTTAAGCATGGTTATTAGTAGTCATGCCCAACCCATCGCTTCACCGAAGCTGCTTAAATTTCTTCAGCAGAAACTTGGCTTAAGCGAGAAGGCAATTAATCTTGGTTTACGTCAATCCGAGATGGAGCAGGCGCCATTGCCTGTTGTCCTTTGGACTTTTGGCTTGCTTAGCCTTTCCCAATATCAGCAAGTCTTAGATTGGGAAGCAGAGCAGGACTAACTTGATATTGATTACCTCCTGAATTCCCCAGAACTTTTATTAAATGTGTGCGCTTTATAAAACTCATACAAGGCTGATGACTTTTGCCCCCTACCCCTGGCATCATTTCAGATATGAATGATGTTCCAGTTAAATCAGACAACAACGTCTTTATTGGGCCACAAAGGGAATGTTCTTCTCCCAACCAAGTAATTGGTAGAAGGGGATTAGAGAGGCTCGACTTACTTCTGCTTGCAATCGAATCACTAGATTTTAATGGTAGTGAGGCAATGGTTTTTGCTTGTGAGGAACTTGGGCTACAGAAATTGTTCCCTAATCGTGTTGAACTTTGGAAGCGTAGATGTCATAACCCATTAAGACGAACTACTCGAAGGGGTTCCCTTAGCTCTTTGGAGTCAGAAGCTTTAATTCTCCTTCTATGTTCAATGGCAAATCGGCTTTACCCATTAATTCATCAATTGCTCTCTTCTAAGGAACCTGAGACTATAAATTCTCAACGCTGGATTCTTATGAAACAGCGCTTGACCGAATTAATTAAAGAAAGGATGAATCCTCGTAGAGGAGGTGTGAAACGTTTGTTATATGCTTCTGATTCAATAACTATTCATAAGGATTTAGTTAGAACATTAGCTCTCGCCTCAGGTCCTGGTGGTGTTGATCGCCTTCGAGCAAGTCTCTTAGATCCAACTCCATGACCATGACAAACATGTTTAAGAAGGCTTTTCGCTACGATCAAACATCAGTAAGGCTTGAGATTGAAGGATTCCCTGATACATCATTAGGTCAACATGAGGGTCAAATTGGAATCATTTCTTCTTGGAAGCTTGAATTAGTTGGGAGTGCTGATTTAGAAGGTAAGCGAGAGCATCTTCAAGAAATGATGCTTAGGGTTTTACCTTATGCAAGGTATTTGCTTTCTGGTGTTAGAAGGTCTTTTGGCGATGAAAAAAGTACAGTTCAAATTTGCTCTCATGATCAAATACATCAGCTCCTTTTAAGAAGTAGTCAACCCGGTGTTGACCCTCTTATGCTTTATCTTGACGATGCCGAACTTTCAGATTTAGTTAGGTGTTTAGATGAATTAAGAATGGATTCTAGGGTAATTATTCCTTGGGATGTTCCTATTCAAGCTCCGCTTTCCCGTAAGGAACTTGTTGATCGTATTCCCCTTTTTCAAAGGCTTAGCCCTCCGTTCCTTGGCGGAACAGCCTTGTTACTTGCAACATTTGTTACCCTTCTACTCTCCGTTGAGTTAACTCCAGAAACTAAACGACTTGATGGAACCTCCAGTCCGGTTAATAAAGAGGAAAAAGTTTTTTCACGTTAAGAAGTTCCTCAATATAATCTTTTTATATTCTTTTTCCTTCTCTTTTAAATTGTTTAGAATTTAAAATGTAATATTTGACACATGGTCCTAGTAAAAAATCAGAGGAGTTTTATTTTTCGATCTTGTTTTTGTTTGCTGAGCTGTTAAAACATGTATAAAGCTAATTATTTCATGAATGACTTTTAATAATGCTGATTATGAAAAACTTCAATAAGCGAAAAGATAGAAAGCTATTCAAAAGAGACGTTTTCCGAAGGAGGAAAAGTTCAGACATAAAACCAACTTGGAGGATTCTCCTGGAAGCTCTTTTAATGCTTTTATCGGGTTCCTGGCTTCTTTTGTTCCTGAATACATTGCCAAGAAACTATGATTTTGCGGCAATTATTAGCAAGGCCGCAGTGGATTTGCTAAATGGAGTTATACAGATTCTAGACGCCTTGACTCTTTTTGGTTCAATAGCACTTATAGCAGGTTTGGTCGTTTTGGGACTTTTGCTACTTATTGGTTCGCTTTGGCGACTTGTGAGGATTATCTCCTTACTTATATCAAGATCTAAAAAGGCCAGGAAATTGACTAACAGATAAGTTATAGAAAAGGCTAACTTGGCAATATTAGTTTATCTCGATCAAAGAAACTGAAATTTGCTTTTTTAAAGCTTTGTATGTTGACTCTAAAAATTGAATAATTGTAGAGATGATAAATTAATGAACAGTTTAATATACCAATTATTTAGATCCTGATAATCCAGGATTTGATTTCATTAGATATTGGTATTATATATCGTCTCTTCTTGATGCCATAACAAGTCTCAGATGAATAATTCGCTTTTCTTTCGAATAACTGCATGGATTTGCTTTTTGTTTGCGATATATTCCTGGTTAGGAATCTTTAATAGAGGAACATTTCTATGGGTTCCTTTTGGAGTAACTTTAATAATTAGCTTTAGTTGTATCTTATATGGGTCTAGGAAAGTTGCTAGTTTCATGAATTTTCCTGGCATCTCATTCCCTTTAAGCAAAATTATTCTAATGAGTTGTTCTGTTGTTTTGTTTATAGGCTCAATGAACGGACTTGTTGACCTTCTTTTTAAATTACCTTTTTATGATAAAAGCTTTTTACTTTTTCCAATTTTTATTTCAACTTGTATTTTTGGAGGAGTATCAATCAACTTGGCTCAAATAGATTAAGGTGGTCTTTTCTAGTTTTAAGCATGCTTCCTATAATCTTTTTGTCAGGCTGTTATAGTTGATAACCAATAAGGTTGTTTACACATGACCCAGATCTTTGAATATTCTTGGCTGATCCCTGTTCTTCCTCTTGTTGCTTCAAGCTTTTTAGGATTACTTCTTGTAGCATTTAGTCTAACAATGAATCGTTTAAGCAAGCCTGTATTTGCAATAACGTTTGGAAGTTGCCTCTTCTCAACAATTATTAGCTATTCTTTATTATATCATGAGATTAATTTTCCCGACGACAGTTATTCATTTGATTTGAAGCTTGCACTTTCTAAATTTACGGCAAATTTGGAATTCTTTGCAGACCTTCTTACATCATCTATCTTGGCCATTATATCTACTATTGTTCTTATAATAATGTTTATTTTACATAGACAAAACCAACGGAAGAAGGGGTACGTAAGATTGTTCGTGATTTTTGGCTTTATGAGTTCCGCAATCTCAACAGCAATTTTAACACTTCCAATCAGTAGCTATATCCACTAATTCTTTTTCTAAGACAATCTTTATGTATACTTTTTGATCCCTATCTCTACACATATTTAATTTTTAATTTTGCTTATAACGTAGAACAAGATTATTAGCTCGATTTTTCGAAATATTATTATTTACTTTGTCGGCTTTTCTAATGGCAATAGACATTTGTCAGAATCACATCCGGCTGGACCCGCTTCAGTGAGTTCTCCAATGTCGTATCTATTTAGGGCGTCAAAGAAACTATTGCTTACTCTTCTCTTGATTACTTCGGATTGAAGCTCTTCATATTTTTTTGCATCTATTGGTTCAAAGGGAAGTCTTGGAAATGTTGCATTTGCATCGAATCTTGCTAGAAGAGCTGCCGAAATATAACCTTTTCCTTTATCAATTGTGTTGTGTATTGCATCTGCAAGTCCTTCTATTTCATTTTCTCTAAACTCTATTGTTGCGGAAGTGTTATGTTCAGTGTAATTACTTTGTACCTGCATGTAGAAATCAAATTGTGCAAGAGCAGAGAAGTTATTTATATCGACCAAATCTGCACCTGGTAAATTTGCCCAACTTACTTCTGTTGGAATCTCTACAAGCCATTCAGTGCATCTGGGATCAAAAGGATTGTCAAGGAGTCTGCCATCAGCATCTTTGTCAGATTGAGAAGGTACAACGTTGTATCCGTAATCCATGCATGCCATCGCAACTGGATCATTTTTGCGGAATGTTATACGTCTTAGAAACCGTTGAGCTTTTGGTGGATGCCAGCCAGGGGCAGCACCAGTTAGAAGGCTTTTTGTGCCAGCAGGTTGAACGGTTGTGCACCTATTTGGTCTGCGAAGTCCATGTTTGTCGCAATAGCTCCAGACTGTTGAATTGACAGTGTTTTTCCAACTCTGGAGAAAAGCAGACTCTTGTTTTTTGAAATATTTTCCTTCCTCATTCTCTGGTCTGCCTGCTTCCCACCAGGTAAGCCATTGTGTACCAAAGGCATGTACAAAAAAGTCGAAAAGTCCAGTAAAGCTAACCCCTACAATTGGATCCCATGCTCTACTTTGTCTATATCTTTCAACTTCAAATCTGTGATTTAGAAGGCAAGCGACTGAGAGTGCAGCAGCTTTAAATGCATCTGCTTGACCTTCTTTGTCTGATGGATCGATTTGGTTAAGGTGAACCTCAGCTAAATTGCAATGAAAGTCGGCACCAAGAATTTCTCCACAGGGATTTAGCCCATATCTACTAAGCCTGTGCTCAAGTTCAGGTTTTGATATAGGGCCAAAATTAGTTTCAAGCCATTTACTAGCTTCATCTTTTCCTTGCTCACAGTAAATATCGACAAACTCTTTATGGAGATCAGGTGTTGTTAATAAGTCAGAGTTGGAGCGAGCTATCGCTTCAGGGGCAAATTGAATAGCACCTTCACCAGACTGGAATTGCTTTTTAACAGCTTTCAATACTGCTTCTTTATTAGGTTTTGTGTGGTACACCCTTGTGTGGTTGGCCATTCTTAACGCGTCTCTTTCGGGATCTATCCTCCAATTTCCTTCACTATCCTGTTGCCAAAGGTTTTCTTTTGAATCTGCTGCAAAATTGTCTTCGGCGGAGAACTGTCTCATTCCTGCACTTCTTCTGATATTGCCAGCAACGATTGTTACGGCTGCCTCATCAATTAAAAGACAACATTCAACAGAAGTAAGTTTTCGGCCAACTGCTTTGGAAAGTAGTTTTGCGATTCGGGAGTAGAGATCTTTTAGTTTTACTGGATTAGCCATTCCACCAAACCCTTTTAAGGTCTCTCCAACGGGTCTTACATCTTTCAGGTCAATGTCTACAGAAATCTTGTTACCATTAAATCTTTTGTCACTGCAAAGATTAAGTAGGTATTGATAGCTATCTACCCAACCTCTTCGACTATCTCCAACTTTTATATATACAGAGTTGTCGACTATTTGGTGTGTTGTTTTCTCTTTACGTTTATCTTTATCTGTAATACCTATCTCCGAAACTGACCTTATTTCTATTGGATTGATAATAACAGGAAGCTTTTCTATAAGGTGTGGTTCAATTATTGCTCCTGTACCGCATCCCATCATTGCTAGGTCCATCATGAGTGCAAAGGCTTCCCAATCAACAAGATTGGTAGATGTGCAGTTATATGCGCCAGAGAAATTTTCTTCTTTTCCAATCCAGGGAGTACCGCCAATCCATAGCCATCTGCCGGAAGGTAAAGCTTTCTTCTCTGATTGCATTCTGGCCATAAGACTTATTTCTTCTTCACTAAGGTTTCCTAGTTTCCTAAGACCTTCGAGATTACGTAAACCAACCTCATCCCAGCTTTCTCTACCAGATGTTAATCGACGACTATATGTCCGATAAAAAACGGGGTTTGCGGCTGGTGCGGTTAGAGGGAATTCAGCTAGGTTTTTTTCAGGACCAAGTGTTGAGGTCTTTATTTCTGGTCTGTTTGAGGTAATGGTCACGGATTCGTTATGCCTAATCAGTAAAAGCACGCTAACGCCACTAATGGTGGTTGCAACCTTTCAGTTACACCATTAGCAGTGTTGGCTAGATACTGTAAAGAAAAATTCCCCCGTCTATGAAGCGTATACCTGAACCGCCACTTATGGAAAACCCTTTGCAGGCAAAGGTTTATGCAGAAGCTGATTTTAGTAATACAGATTTCTTGTTTTTGGCTCGTTTAGAGGAGCTTTTGCTCAAAAACTCTAGAAACCCAGGTCCCAAGAGCGTAATTATGGATTTAGGTTGTGGACCGGGAAATATTACAGAGCGTCTTGCTGCTAGATGGCCTATGGCCAAAGTCATAGGTGTAGATGGCTCTGAAGCGATGCTTTCAATTGCAAGGGAACGACAGTTGAAGTCTTCAAAAGTTATTCAAAAAATAGATTATAGAAATATATTCCTTTCATTTGAGAAAATAAGAAAATCTACTTTCAGTGCCACTGCAAACATTCTTGTAAGTAATAGTCTTCTTCATCATTATCCAGATCCAGCTGCTTTTTGGGAGGTTATAAAAACGCTTTCGTCTTCGGGCGCATATGTTTTTCATCGAGATTTAGTTAGACCATCTCACGAAGAACAAATCCTTTTATTACAGAAGAAATATCTTCCAGATTGCCACTACATACTTAAAAGTGATTATTTGGCTTCTTTACGCGCCTCCTTTACACTGGATGAGGTGAAAGAACAGCTCCTGGTGCACGGCTTAGAGAAGCTTGAGGTCATTATTTCAGGTGATCGCTATCTAGAAGTTTTTGGGCAATTATAAGATGCTCAAGTTTACCTATCAACAACTACAACCAAATTCATCAATGTCGTGATCCCTGAGCAATCATTCAAACAGAACTCTTCTGATGAAGAATTGGCTATGGCCTTAGCAAATGCTGTAGGTAAACGAAGAAATTTCGCAATTATTTCCCATCCAGATGCTGGAAAAACCACTCTTACAGAAAAACTACTTTTATATGGAGGTGCTATCCAGCAGGCAGGTGCAGTTAAAGCAAGAGGTGAGCAACGAAAAGTTACTTCTGATTGGATGGAATTAGAAAAGCAACGAGGTATTTCAATTACATCAACTGTTCTACAATTTGATTATAGCAACAACACAATTAATCTTCTTGATACACCCGGCCATCAGGACTTTTCAGAAGACACTTATAGAACACTTGCAGCGGCAGACAATGCTGTAATGCTTGAAGATGCTGCAAAAGGTTTAGAACCTCAAACGCGAAAACTTTTTGAAGTCTGCCGGATGAGAAATATACCAATTTTTACATTCATCAACAAAATGGATAGGCCAGGGCAAGAACCACTAAGGCTATTAGATGAAATAGAATCTGAATTAAAATTAGCTTGTTGGCCAGTTAATTGGCCTATAGGAAGTGGAGAACTATTTAGAGGTGTCATTGATAGGAGAAGCAAAGAAGTAATACTGTTCACTCGGGCTGAAAGAGGAAGGCAATCCGAAGAAAAACACTTGAATATTGATGATCCAGAACTGAAATCCTTAGTTGAGCAAGAGCTTCTTAGTCAGTCTTTAGAAGAACTTGATTTATTAGAAACAGCAGGTTCCGAGTTGGATTATGAACTGATACAGGCAGGTGAATTAACTCCAGTTTTTTTTGGGTCTGCAATGACAAATTTTGGAGTACGACCTTTTCTAGATGCTTTTCTAGATATGGCGCAAGGACCATCCTCGAGGTTATCAAGTGAGGGTCTTGTTGATCCATTGTCTTCAGATTTCAGTGGATTTGTTTTCAAATTGCAGGCCAATATGGATCCGAAACATAGAGATAGAGTGGCTTTTCTGCGTATATGTAGCGGTCGTTTTGAAAAAGATATGACAGTAAATCATGCCCGTACTGGGAAGACAATTAAACTTTCACGTCCTCAGAAACTTTTTGGACAAGAAAGAGCTGTTGTTGATGATGCATACCCTGGCGATATTATTGGTTTAAATAACCCTGGAATGTTTGCTATAGGGGATACCCTTTATAAAGGGAAAAAAGTCGAATATGAAGGTATACCTTGTTTTAGTCCTGAGATTTTTAGTTGGTTACGTAATCCCAATCCTTCGGCTTTTAAAAATTTTAGGAAGGGTGTAAATCAACTAAGGGAAGAAGGAGCAGTTCAGATTTTGTATGATAAGGATGAAAGTAAAAGAGATCCCATTCTTGCGGCTGTTGGTCAGTTGCAATTAGAGGTTGTACAGCATCGATTGGAAAATGAATATGGAGTAGAGACTCGTTTGGAACCTATGGGATATCAGTTGGCAAGGTGGGTTAACGGAGGGTGGAAAGTTTTAGATGAAATAGGACGTATTTTTAATTGTAAAATTGTTCAAGATGCTTGGTCTAGGCCTGTTCTGTTGTTTAAAAACGATTGGAACCTAAATCAACTTTTAGAAGACCATATAGAACTTGAACTAAGCTCTGTTGCTCCTGTAGTTAGCGGAGTTGAACCTATAAGCCTTTAAGTTATGCAATAACATAGCTTTTATTCCAATTCTCTACGGTTGTTACTCGCTATTGGCTAATATCATAAAACTGAGATTATCAACCTCAGACAGAATTCCTTATTTTACTCATGTCATCTGGGACCGACTCTAGTTTAAATCCAGATTCGAAAGACCCATATGCAAACTTGGGCTTGAAGCCTGGAGCCAGTTTTGATGAGGTCCAAAAAGCAAGAGAAAAAAAATTGGAAGAGGTTGGAGAGGACCAAAAAGCAAGAGCACAAATAGAAGCTTCTTATGATTCAGTTTTGATGAGCAGCCTTAAACAGAGACAGTTGGGAAAGGTAAGTACAGCTGCTGCTAATGCTTCGCAAAAGGAGCAAGCAATAACAGACAGGCAAGATGAAAATGGAAAAGTAATTCCCTTCCTCCCAAAATTTCCTCGGATCGAAGCTATTTCTGATGACAATAGTTTGTTTTCTTTATTTCCAACATTAGAATTATCCCAAGGACAAGGATTGATTGTCAGACTTGGGATAGGGATTCTTGCTTTTATTATTTTATATTTATCGGACTCTTCCTCGGTAGATCTAATTTTGCCAATATCAGTTTTAGCGGTTGTAATTAGTCAGATTAAACGAGGACGAAGGATATTGCCTTCCCTTGGATGGAGCGTTGTTTTGCTTTCAGTAGGATTAATGATTGGTGGGCTATTATCTAACTCTTTATATTCACAATATGCTGATGGAGGGATGTTTTCCCATGACCAGTTAGAAGCATTTCCTGCACTTGTTTTACTTTTACTTGGCGCCCTATTTCTTGCTTAACGCCATAAAAAGCACTCTAACATTATCAATAGCCATCAATAATATGTTTCAACTCCTCCTCATTTATTAAATATATCTTGCTACAAAAATGACATTTTATTTCAGCAGATTTTTCTTGGCTAAGAATAGAAACTAATTCATTTTTACCTAAAAGCTTAAGTGCTTCTATGCTTTTTTCTTTTTTACAATTACATTGAAATTTAACATCTTGACTATTTGGTTGTTTACTCTCGTCAATGGGATCAAGTTCGGGGAATACTTCTTCGAATAAGTCCCTTAGATTATCTTGGTATGCTATTAATGCTTCGTTGAATGATGTAATCTCTCTACAACGTTCTTCCAGTAAAGAAACTAAAAGTGGTTCTTGAGCAGCTTTAGGAAGTACTTGGACAAGAAGTCCACCGGCACAGGTGACTTCTTTATTACTTATTTTCTCACCAACAAATACAGCAGATGGTGTTTGTTCTGAATGTAATAAATAAGAAGCAATATCTTCTCCGATGCAGCCGCTTACAAGTTCAACTGTACTGGTATAGGGAGCACCTTTACCCTCATCTCTTATTACATGTAAGTAGCCTTTCCCGGAAGCCGATTGGAAATCAAATTTGTATTCTCCTAACTGATCTTTTACTAAATCTAATTCAAGCGAAGGGTTTCCTACATACCCTCTGACAGTTCCATCTCTACCTGCGTCTACCATTAAGCCATTTATGGGTCCATCAGAGCTGAGCCTTATATTTACTCGACCGTGCTTAACTTTCATTGAACTTGCTAGAAGTAACCCTGCACTTATTGACCTGCTAAGTATTGCAGTGCATAGATAAGAGAGCCCATGCCTTTTTTGTGCCATTTTTGTTGATTGAGTTGTAACTACTGCCACAAGACGAATTCCACCATTTGCTGCAGTGGCTCTTACTAATCGATCATTCATTTTTGTTTTCCATTTAATCGGATCTTTTCATGATTGAAAGATTTCCTCCTCGAAGCTCGTACCTATTTGCATTCCATGATTTAAACAACTCAGGTTCGTGAGTAACTATTATCAAAAATTTGCTTTTAGATAGTTTTGCAAGCAATTCTAGTATTTCATCCTTAACTGACCAATCTAGGCCAGCAGTTGGTTCATCGAGAAGTAATACCTTAGGTTTACGAAGCAATTGAACTGCTAGTGCAAGTCGCCTTTGTTGACCACCACTTAGTTTCTCAGGGGCCAATCTAAGGTCTATGTCTGGAAGGCCTACTTCTTTAAGGGAATTTGTCTGTTCTTGACTACTGAGTCTTTTGTGACCTAGTCGAAGCTCTTGAGCAACAGTTAGCCCAAGGAAATGACGCTCTGGGAATTGAAAAACTACACCGCATAACCACCTTCTTTGTCTTGGATTTAGAGGCTTGTTATTCCAAATGACGTTACCCTTCTCTTGTTTAGCAATGCCACTCACAACTTCAATAAGGCTGGTCTTTCCACATCCGCTACTGCCTGCTACAACTGCTGGGATCCCGTTTATAACACTCAGGGATAAACCATTTAGGATAGGAAACCTTGATGTAGCAGGTCTGTAGTAAATGTCTTTCAATTCCAGCATTGGATTTTCTCAACAGAACTATTTCGTCTAAGAACCATCTCCGCTATTTTTTAGTTTAGGTATTTTTATCCTCCACTTTGAGTTTTAATGATGATTACCCCTATTGAGACATGCAAGTAACATTTCGAGAAGTCGACCCCTTTAATTGCTGGTTATGGCTTCGATTTGCACATGTACCTAGTCATGGAGAGCGAAAATACCTCGACGGAATTCTTGATAGTTGGTATGTGATCGGACGTTTAGGTGGGTTTAATGCAGAAAATCTTCAAGCTCATCAAGAATCAAACGATTTGAGTTTTATGAATTATGATAATGATCAGGCTTCATTAGCTATTCCAGCATTGATGCATAATCTTGGACAAGTCGAATATAAAGATTCTTGGGCAAGGTTTTGGGTAGATTTTGGAACTTGTGATTCAATATCTATAGATATCTTGATTAATTTACTTTCTCATACTGATAGCCAACTTCTAGATTTAGAAGAAATAGTAATAGGAGGTGTTAATGAAAGTTGGGATATTGACGAGCACCCTGACGCAATTTTTGAACCATAAAAGTATATTTTGTCAGAATCTAGACGTCTCCTGATTGAACCCATACGATTGAAGTCTATAAAAGCTTCAACTAGAGAGCTACAATTAAATAGTCAAGAAATCCATTATCTATATAGGGTTCTTAGACTTAGAAAAGGTAGCATTATTAATATTGTCGATGGCTTAGGTAATCTTTGGGAAGCTGTTTTTCAGGAAAAGAAAACAGTCCTTTTTTTAACTGCTATTGACGCTCCCATTATTCACATACCTCGAACTAAGCCAAAACTTGGCCTTGCTGTTGTGGTTCCAAAAAGAGGATTTGACGATATTCTTCGTATGAGTTGTGAGTTGGGCATAGATATTGTTCAACCTTTAAATTCGGACAGAAGTAACCCTTCTTATATTGATCGTCAATCCAGATGGAACTCGATTATTCGAGAGGCTGTCGAGCAATCAGAAAGACTCTGGCAACCAGATCTTTTATCACAAAGCAAAGCTACAGATTGGCTAAAATGTTGTGGCAAAAGATTTCCTATAGCATTCGCTCAAACAAGAATTAGTGGTTTAAAAGAACTAGTTTCCTGGCTTGATAACCTCGAAGATAGTATTGAACAGGCATGGGTGGTTATTGGTCCTGAGGGAGGGTGGAGTGCATCAGAAGTTTCCTTGGTTGAGTCCTTAGGTCTTGAGAGTGTTGAATTTAGTGATCAGATTCTTACGACTTCAACAGCAGCAATTGCTGCGACACAAATCATGGTTGGTTGGAGACGTATAGAGTTGAAAAATCTTAAATAAGTGATTTATTTAGGAGAGCTTTTCATTAATGTCGCTTTTATAGCTTTATGGTTTCATTTTTTTCGACATACCATCAATGGTCGTTTGCATTCCTGATCAATACTATATTGATTTTATCTTTCCATAGATTACCCCTTCTAACTAGAGCAGGCTGGATTCATTCGGGAATTCTTGGGACCATACTATGGGGTTGTCTTGGGGTTAATGGATGGCTAGCCGTTGTCGCCTATTTGATCCTCGGATCATTGGTTACCAAGGTCGGATTTTTATATAAGACACGTAAAGGATTAGCTGAGTCGAGAGGTGGTAAACGAGGCCCGGAAAACGTTTGGGGAGCTGCTTTTATAGGGGCACTTTTAGCTATCTTGATTGGTCTAGGAGTTGGAGACGAATCTATTGTTAGAATAGGCTTTGCTGCAAGTTTTTCTTCTAAACTTGCAGATACTTTTGGGAGTGAAATTGGTAAAAGATGGGGTAAAAGGGCTTACTTGATAACAAACTTTCAAACTGTTTCACCTGGTACAGAAGGAGCAATAAGTGTTAATGGTACCTTGGCAAGTTTTCTAGGAAGCATTGTGATGACTAGTGTAATGGCCTTTTTAGAGATTATTCCTTTTGAAAAGGCTTTTTTTATAGTTTTTATTGCGGGTGTCATTGCCACTCTAATCGAGAGCATATTAGGAGCAACATTGCAATCTAGGTTTACTTGGCTTACTAATGAGTTGATAAATGGAATACAAACTTTTATAGCTGCATTTATAGCGATAATATTAGCTATTATATATCTATAACTACTATTTTAGTTTACATGGGATGTTTCCATAATGACCTCAAGGTTTGCCCATTTTAAGAGCGCTGGCCAACCTAAAACTCTTTTATAGATCCAATAGTGTCCATCTGAATTAAGATGAATACCATCAGGTTCAATCCACGTTCGCCAATGTGGCTCTTCTAACATTGCCTTATGAATAGATAGAAAGGGCACATTCGTTTCTAAGCAGGCCTCCTCAATTTGTGCTTCGTATTCCGATATAGCTTCATTTGAATACCATAGGCAACCTGCATAAGGCATTAATTCTTCATCGACAGGGGTTAAACCTAAAACCAAAACTTCTGTTTCTTTCTTTATTTCGTTTATTAATTGCTTTAACCCAAAAAGATATGCCTCCTTCGTCAGTTGGAACCTACCGTCCAGTCTCCCTATTCTGGCTGCATCGTTTAACCCAACTGATAAAAGTAATCCTTCTGGATATTTTCGACGTAATTCCCCACGTAAATGCCATTCATGTTTCCATCTTCTAGCAACTTTTTCTAATCCATCACCGCGTATTCCTAGTGGATAGACAACTGGAGCATTTGGAGTTGACATCCAATTTCTCCGAAGCCTTTCGCACCATCCACCCTCATATCTATCACCCCAGCCGTAAACACCGCTATCTCCAATTACTATTAGCTTTCTTGGTGCATTAATCATTCCCATAGTAAAACTTACTTTGTCAAGCTTGAAAAGGTCAATATGATTCAGCCGGTTTTCCCTTCTCCATCCAAATTTTAGATAATAGGTTAGAAAGAGTTTCTCCACTCATAGTTAATAGTACGTATAGGAAGATTAAAATTGTTAGTTGGTTCCAGTTAAAGGAACTTAGTGATTCAATTATTTGCCAGCCTAAGCCCGTTCCACCTATTAGACCCACCACTGCTGTCTCTCTTAGAAGAACTTCCGTTCTATAAGCAGAATAAGCAAGATATTTTGGACTTTGAGGGCTGAAGTTACCATATAACCATTTAACCCTTTGGCTGACTCCAATTGAGAACAATCCCTTTTCTGTTAAGTCATTTTGATCATCAATTCCGTCTTTTAGTAGTCGTCCCATTATTCCAACATTATGAGCTCCAAGCGCTAATGCCCCTAACTCTAGGCTGGGAAAAGTAATTAGTTGAAGTAATAATGCTATTAACGGAGTGGGTATAGTTCTTAATAGTATCCAAATAAGTCCATATACATTTTTTCCAATTGAGCCCGGCCATATCATCATAATCAATGGTGGCAAACTAATTGATATTGAGGCAGCTAGTATAGTAAGAGTTAAAGTTTTATATATCAATTCAAAAATAGGTAATTGATAGAGAGCTTCTTTTAAACCTGAAATTGTAGGTAGTGTTATGGGGTGCCAACCAATTGTGCCAGGCAAGTCAACAACATTGTTGTAAATAAAGACAGAAATAAATAAAAGAATAGGAGTTGATATGAATAAAATTAAACCAAATTTAATTTTTATCTGAGGATATACACGAAGTTTTTTTCTTGTTACGGTGAGTGCTTTTTCTACCAAAAATATTAGCATTACTAATATCCAGATAGATGTCCACATTTCTCTAAACTCCAGCGATCTTAGTGTAAGTTCAAGTTCAGTTCCAATTCCTCCCAATCCAAATATACCTAATAAAGTGGCACCTCTTAATGCACATTCGAAACGGTAACCTGAATAATTTATAATCAAAGGTAATATCTTAGGGTATAAGAAAGTAATCATTATACTTATTGGAGAAGCACCAGAATAACGAAGTGCATAAATTGGATTGCGATCTAGAGTATCAATTTGGTCGCTAATAACTCTTGCAAATAAGGAAGAAAATGGTATTATTATTGCTATAATAGCAACCCATTTATTAATACCAATAAATTGAATTAGTAAAAGACCCCATAGTAATTCATGTATTGATCTTGGAATACTTAATAATCTTTTGATGATCATTACTACCCAGTAGGGAGAATTTAATATTTCCCAGGTTAATGATGAACTAAAAATACCTAACAAGGTTCCAACTAAAACAGAAGTTAACCAGCTAATAAATGCAGTTGAAAATGTAACGCCTAACCCTTTAAATGAGCTTTCTATAACAGAAGGGTTAATGGAAGGATTAAGAGCTGCTGATGTGAAATCAATTATTGATGGAATGCCTCCTGCGTGTATTGAAGGGAGTATTTTTATACTAATTGGAATCAGAGCAATTACTGGTAATAAAGCAATTATTGGAGCTGTAAAATTAACCCGTCTCATTTATTTTGTGTAAAACAGGTTTATTTTCTCCAGATCTATATCCTTTATATGCTTGTCTAGGACTAACTTGCCCGAGTCAAGTCCTATTACTCTATCAAATGTATAAATTAATTCTGGTCTGTGTAGGCTTATAAGTACTGATGTTGGGTTTACCGCTTCATCTTTCTTATGCTCATTTGAGCCAATTAGAATTGACAATGTATTTTTAATTAGTTGGGGATCTAGACTTGAAAAGGGTTCGTCGGCTAATATCAATTCTGGATTTTGTCTCAGAAGCCTTGCGATAGCTACTCTTTGTTTTTGTCCACCGGAAAGCTCATTGATATTTGAAAAAATAACCTCTTTAGGTAGCCCTACAGCTATTAAACACTTAATGCAATCGTCAATTTCAGGTAGTCCAATCAAGTTAAGTATTGCCCATAAAATTGACTTTCTATTTAAGGCACCTGAATTGATATTTTGGCATACATTCAATTCCTCTATTAACCGTAAGTCTTGCCATAGGGTTCCAATCCGACTTCGTTTTCTTTGGCTTAGTTCTGATATCTCTTCTCCTTTCCAGTAAGCTTCACCCTCATTAGGTTTAATTAATCCATTAGTGACTGATATTAGGGTTGTTTTTCCGGAGCCACTCTTTCCAATCAGGGCTATTCTTTCTCCATCATTTATACTTAGATTAATATCGGTAAGTCGTGGTCTTCTTTTACCATTTACAGTTACATTTTTTAATTCTATTAGTGTACTCAATTTATCTTTCCAAGCTCTCTACCAATATCTTCTATAGACCTATATTGTTTTTTATCGGCGGAGATAAATTTACTGGCCCCAAATAGTTTCATTATTCTTGTAGAAGAATCTGAATTCTTTTTATGTAAATTTAGGAAGAATTGTTTTAATTTTACTTTAAATTCTATTCCAAATTTTGAGTCTAGGTCAGGTTGGGCCAGCCAGTGATAATCTGCATAAGGTGGTGTGGTCCATATCACAGACAATTTGTCTATTCTTAATCTCTTACTTTTTAAATTTGAATCCCAAACTTGCTTGTTAAGAGCGCCTGCTTCGTACGAACCACTTTGAACCAACGTAATTGTTGAGTCGTGACTTCCACTAAATCCAGCGGACCCTCCTGCAAAGTCATTATTATTAACTCCTGCTAACTTCAGAAAATATTGTGGCATAAGTCTGCCAGATGTAGAACTTTCTGAGCCAAAGGTGAACCTTTTACTTTTCAGTTTCTTTAAGTCTCTGATAGTTTCTATCTTTTCTATTTTACTTCCTTTATTGGCAACAAAAACGCTTTTAAAATTGCTGTCTATATCTCGTTGTGCAATAACATGACCGCCTCCTCTTTGTAATCTAGCCTGGACTCCAGTTAGACCTCCAAACCAGACAAGATCAATACTTTTGGTTCTAAAGGCACTTACCGCAGCTGTGTAATTGGTTACAGGTATATATTTAACTGACACCTTTAACTCTTTAGACATTTCTTGTGCCAGAAGATTGTATATTCTATTTAACTTTTCCGGATGTTGGTCTGGTATAGCACCGATAAGTAGAGCCTTTTCGGCTCTTGCCAATGTACCTGATATTAGGAGCAAAATAATACCAGAAACAAAAAAGTTTCTCTTTGCTTGTAGCGCCTTTGATAACATTAAGTTCTTAGATTAATAATTTGATAGGGATCTTTTTAGTCTAGATAGCCCATCTTCTATATTACCTATTGAAGATGCACAAGATATTCTAATACATCGGTCATTGCCAAATGCGGCCCCTGGAACTATAGCTAATCCTTGATGTTCTAATGCCTTTTTGCAAAAAGTAACAGAGTCCTCCGTGCCTAAAGGGAGTTCAGGAAAAGCATAAAATGCACCATCTGGTGAAACTAGATTTATTCCAGGAATTTTTCTAAGACCTGAAATTAGAATATTTCTACGTTGATTGTAGCAATCGACCATGTACTTAATACATGATGTTGGGCCTGTTAGTGCAGCTAGAGCTCCTTTTTGTGCAAAACTACATACGTTACTTGTGCTTTGACTTTGGAGAGCAGATGCGGCCTTAATCAATTCAATATTTCCTCGAAGATAACCAACTCTCCATCCTGTCATCGCCCATGTTTTTGCAAAACCATTGACTATAAAGGTTCTTTCCTCTAGATCTCTTGCTACCGTTGCTATTCCATTATGCGTCTGGTTTTCAGCAAGTAGAAATTCGTAAATTTCATCTGAAAGAATATATATATTTGGGTGATGTCTTAATAAATTGGCTATGTTTTCTAACTCTGTTCTGTTCATTACTCTTCCAGTCGGATTACCCGGGGAATTAAGAACTAATAATTTTGTCCTAGTGGTAATTAAACTTTCAAGTTTTTCTATATTTAGTTCAAATCCCTGTGATGTTGTTGATTCACAAATAATTGGTTTGCCTCCAGAAAGTTTAACCATTTCCGGATAACTAAGCCAATACGGGGCGGGTATTATTACTTCATCAGATGGATTGATTATTATCTGTAATAGATTATAAATTGCCTGTTTACCTCCGTTCGTCACTAATACCTGATTTGGTGATGTAGGAATATCATTTACGTTAGTGATTTTATGGGCTATAGCTTCTCTTAACTCAGGGTCGCCCGCAGAAGGACCATATTTTGTTAAGCCATCCTTAAGTGCTTTGATGGCAGCTTCAACAATAAATGGTGGAGTAGGAAAGTCTGGTTCTCCTGCACTTAGGCTGCATATGTCACGTCCATCATTAGCTAGTGCCTTTGCTCTAGCGCTTATCTCTAGCGTAAGGGAAGGAGTAAGAGCTAATGCCCTTTGGGAGAGTGGTTTGCGACCGTCCATCGACGTCACATCTTTAAAGATGAGCGAATAATAACTATCCTGCCTGAATGTCCCTTTCTAATTCTTTTGATTCCTATTGGAAGACTAAATGGTTAAACCAATTGTCACATCACTTTTAGCAGCTGCTAGGCCATATGAGCTAGCTGAGTTCTATTCCTATGCAATGGATGCAAAGATTGTTGCTGGATTTAATAAGAGTCACTGGCAAGTGACAAATTCACTTGGTTTCAAGATGCAAATTTATAAGCCATCCACTAAGAAGTCTGAACCATTCAAAGGAAACGCCTTGTCCATATGCCTCTATCGGCCCCCATCTACCAACCCTATCGATGCCTTACATAATTGGTGTAAGGAACTTCTCTTAAAGGGAGCCGCACTTTGTAGCGAAATTACTCTTGATGAATTTGGGGCGGAAACCTGGATTGCTGATCCAGAGGGTAATTTGTTTCTTCTTGTAGTCCCTTCCGGAAACACTTTGACCCCATAGAATTACCTTTGAAAGAGATGTGAGTTTGTGGATGACTTTTTGTCTAAAGCTTGTAGTAGTTGTAGGTCTTGCGACCTCTTTAAAAGCCGTAGGAAGATAGCTTTTAGTAGGGGCAACCCGTCTGCTAATTTTATGTTGATAGGCGAAGCACCTGGTTCTAAAGAAGACGAGCTTGGAATTCCTTTTGTTGGTAGATCAGGAAAGTTGTTAGATCAGCTTTTGGAGAGTGTTGGTTTTAACACCGAATCGGATGTCTATATTTGCAATTTGATCAAGTGTCGACCACCTAATAATCGACGCCCAAGTAAGTCTGAATTAGCAGCCTGTCGATCTTGGTTGGACAGGCAAATTAAGCTTGTCAACCCTAATGTTATTGCACTAGCAGGTTCAACTTCAGTAGCAGCGGTTCTTGAAACCAGCGAGTCAATTACAAAAATTCGTGGTGAATGGAGACTGTGGAAGGGGAGATGGGTAATGCCGCTTTTTCATCCTGCTTATCTTCTACGGAATCCTTCTGTTAAGGAAGAGTCACCTAAATCGCTTACTCGTAGTGATCTTATAGAAGTTAGGAATAAAATAAATACCTATGATTGTTCCATAGGGATTTCTGCGTTTAATACAGAAAGGAGAGACTCACAATGACAGAACTTGTTCACCAGGATCTCGATATTGATTCTAGGCGTTATGACACAACGATCCGACGTCGACCAACTAGAAGTGTCGCTGTAGGCGATATCTCAATAGGTAGCGATCATCCTGTAAGAGTCCAGTCAATGATCAATGAAGACACCTTGGATATTGAAGGCTCTACAAATGCCATTCGACTGCTACATGAAGCTGGCTGCGAAATTATTCGACTTACTGTTCCTTCATTGGCCCATGCGAAGGCTGTAGGTGAAATAAGAAATAAACTTAAAAAATCCTATATGAATGTACCTTTGGTAGCAGATGTACACCATAACGGGATGAAAATAGCTTTAGAAGTTGCTAATCATGTTGACAAGGTAAGAATCAATCCCGGTTTGTTTGTTTTTGAAACTCCTGACCCTTCTAGAACTGAATTTAAACAGGAAGAGATTGATTCCATAAAGGAAATGATTTATGAAAGATTTAAACCTTTAGTCTTGTTATTAAAAGAACAAAATAAAGCACTACGAATTGGTGTGAATCATGGTTCATTAGCTGAGCGAATGCTCTTTTCCTATGGAGATACACCTTTAGGTATGGTTAAATCTGCCATGGAATTTATTAGTATCTGTGACCAACTTGACTATCACAATATCATTGTTTCAATGAAGTCTTCCAGGGCACCAGTTATGCTTGCTGCCTATAGATTGATGGCCGATACTATGGATAAACATGGCTTTAATTATCCTTTGCATTTAGGAGTTACAGAGGCAGGCGATGGAGATTATGGACGAATAAAAAGTACAGCTGGTATTGCTACATTATTATCTGAGGGTCTTGGAGATACAATTCGTGTTTCTCTTACAGAGGCACCTGAGAAAGAAATACCTGTTTGCTATTCAATTTTGCAGGCTATTGGCCTCCGCAAAACAATGGTTGAATATATCAGTTGTCCTAGCTGTGGCAGAACCCTCTTTAATCTTGAGGAAGTTGTTCATAAGGTTCGTGAAGCCACGAAGCATTTGACAGGTCTAGATATTGCTGTAATGGGATGCATAGTTAATGGCCCTGGTGAGATGGCCGATGCAGATTATGGTTATGTAGGAAAAGGGCCAGGTGTAATTTCTCTCTATAGAGGACATGAGGAGATACGCAAGGTTGCAGAAGAAGATGGCGTAAATGCTCTAGTTCAATTAATAAAAGATGATGGAAAATGGTTCGATCCTACTAATCACTAATTTCTTAGGCTTCAAAACAATACCTATAATTATGAGTTCAATTTTTCCTATTCTCAAGAGAAAGACCGCTAGAAATTTAATTTTAGTTTTCTTAGGCCTGAGTTCTTTTCATCCTAAGATATTATATTCAGCACCTTTTTTTCAGTTCCCAAATAGTAATTCTGTAAATATTAAAGATAGTCCAAAAGAACTAATTGATCAGGTATGGCAAATAATTTATAGGGATTTTTTAGATGCATCAGGCAACTATAATTCTGTTAAATGGATTGATATTAGGAAGGAAATTCTCTCTAGAAAATATGTTGATAGAACTCAATCATACAATGCTATTAATGATATGCTTGCACGACTAGACGATCCCTATACAAGGTTTCTCGATCCAAAGCAATTTAAGGAGATGAGGATAGATACTTCTGGCCAGCTTTCTGGAGTTGGTATTCAACTTTCTGTAGATGATGAGACAAGTAAATTAATAGTTGTTTCACCAATTGAAGGGACTCCGGCATTTAAAGCAGGTGTATTACCTAAAGATGTAATTACTGAGATTGATGATAAATCAACTAAAGATATGTCTATTGAGACTGCAGTTAAACTAATTAGAGGTAAAGAGGGAACTTCTGTAACGCTTGGTCTCGAGAGAAATGGAGCCAAAGTGAAAGTCGAACTGATTAGGGCAAAAATAGAAATAACCTCACTAAATAGTCATCTTAATATTACACAGTCAGGATTCAAGGTTGGATATATTAGGTTAAGGCAGTTTAGTGCAAATGCATCTCGGGAAATGCGAAATGCAATTAATATTCTTCAATCAAAAGGTGCTGAAGGGTATGTTTTGGATTTACGAAGTAATCCCGGAGGTCTTCTTGAAGCAAGTGTAGATATAGCACGTCAATGGTTGAATAAAGGGACAATAGTTAGCACATTAACAAAGACAGGAATACAGGACGTAAGGAAGGCCAATGGAAGTGCACTAACAGAGCGACCAATCATCATTTTAGTTAACGAAGGATCAGCAAGTGCTAGTGAAATTCTTTCAGGTGCTATTCAAGATAATAAACGAGGTTTGCTTGTTGGTAAGAAAACATTTGGCAAGGGCCTTGTTCAATCTGTTCGTGCTTTGTCAGACGGGTCTGGCCTTACAGTTACTATTGCGAGATACCTTACTCCCTTAGGAAGAGATATTCATAAGCATGGAATTAAACCTGATGTTGAGGTTGGATTATCAACAAAAGAATTAGAAACACTTACAGTAGATCAACTTGGTACAAATAAGGATCCGCAATACCGGATAGCGGAAAATTTGTTAGTTAAGAGAATAATAGAAAACAATACAGGCCTTACTTTGAATTCAGCTAATTCAAATTTTGTATATACTTTAAATTAAAATCTGAATTATTTACTCATTTTTAACATTAACTTAATTGGTGCTATGGCTTTGTTCCTTATTTTTTCGTCTATAATAATCTCTGGCTTCATATTTAATAGAGAGAGATATATTTTTTCAAGAGTATTTAAGCGCATGTAGGGGCAGGCATTGCAACTACATCCATCTATGCCAGGAACTTCCAGAAACTTTTTTGAGGGCTGCTTTTTTTTCATCTGATGCAGAATTCCAGGTTCCGTAAGAACAATGAATGAATCAGCAGAACTTTCATCACTTCTTGCAAGTAATTTGCTCGTAGATCCTATGAAATCTGCCAAATCCAATAGATTTTGTTGGCATTCAGGGTGAGCCAATACTTCCGCTTTTGGATATTCCATAATAAGTTTTAAAAGTGCTTCTTCGCTAAAATTTTCGTGTACCTGACAACTACCGGGCCATAAAGTAAGTTTTCTACCACTTTGGTTTTGTACCCACCTTCCTAGGTTTTGATCAGGTGCAAAGATTAATTGTATATTTTCTGGAATTTTTCTGATTAAATCAACAGCATTACTACTAGTACATATTAGGTTGCTTTGAGCCTTAACTTCAGCCGAGCAATTGATATAGCTAACAACATAATGGTTAGGATATTTTGCTCTAAATTTCGCGAAATCATCCGAGTTACAGTCATCAGCTAAATTACAACCTGCATCAAGATCTGGAATCAATACAGTCTTTTCAGGGTTTAGTATTTTTGCTGTTTCTGCCATAAAGTGAACACCACTAAAGACAATTACATCAGCATTTGTTTTTTCCGCTTTTCTTGATAGCTCGAGTGAGTCGCCTACAAAGTCTGCAATATCCTGAATATCATTATCTTGGTAATAATGGGCCAAAATTACTGCGTTACGTTCAGTTTTAAGAACGTCAATAGCCTTTATGAGTTCAGGCTTGTTTTTGGGGACCTCTACTGTCCTATTTTCTGTTCCTGCTTTCATTGCTAGAAATCTAAGGCAGAATTGTTTAAGAGCTTAACCATTCAAGCTGTCTTCTCTTAAAGTTGTAATTGCGGGTGATCTGCATGGAGTTTGGGGTGAAGAGGACCAGTTGGTCCTTTCTGCGCTTCATCCAGATCTCGTTTTGTTTGTTGGTGACCTTAGTGATGGTGATATCAGAATTGCCAAATCTATTACACAACTTCCTTTCCCAAAGGCTGTAATCCTAGGTAATCACGATAGGGGTGGCGATCCATCAGGAAATGTTCTTCAATCCCAATTAAGACTACTAGCAGGGCTCCATTGTGGATGGAAGCATCTTTACTGGGAGGAATTGGGTGTCTCTGTTGTAGGAGCTAGACCCTGCAGCGGAGGAGGAGGTTTTCATCTATCTGAAGCTGTTAAAAATGTATTTGGTCCTATAACAATTGAAGAGTCTGTCGATAGGATTGTATCTGCTACGAAGCGGGCTCAAGAGGATATCCCATTAATTATCTTGGCTCATTCTGGCCCTACAGGACTTGGTTCTGACTCAAATTCAATTTGTGGGAGAGATTGGAAAAAACCTGCAATTGATTGGGGCGATAAAGATTTAGCCTTGGCAATAGACAAAATTAGAGAATTTCGCAATCCTGAGTTAGTTGTGTTCGGCCATATGCATCATCAACTTTACCGAGGAGGAGGTATTAGGAAAACTTTTTACAAAGATCAATTTGGAACTTTCTATTTAAATACAGCTTGCGTACCTCGTCGAGTTAAAGATAGAGATGGAAACATCTTAAGTTGTTTTTCTCAGGTTGATATTCTTGAAGGGAAAGTAATATTTGCAGCACACCTTTGGATTGCTAGTAATGGAAGGATTGTTTATCAAGAGACTTTGCTTGATAAAAAGATAGGTTAATTATATTTCCTCCTGTTTTATGTGATTTCTGAATTTCTGTTTTTAATATTTGGATATCTATCTTCGATAGGGCTAAATTGAGGTTTTAGGTTGTTTGTATATAAAATATCTTCATTCACTATTAGTTTTGGGGGTTAGGATAGCTTGTGCTACTAAATAGGCAGCTATTATTGATCCTATAAACCCTAAGCAATTTCTCGCAACGGGTAGTAATTCAGTTGTCCTTGTTATTACTGGAGCTATACCAAATATACCAAAGAGCATTATCCATAAAGGGGAAAATAATGCTAACCATCCCCAAGAAATAATAGCACCTTCTTTTTTAGGAAAGGCGGCAAAGCCGGCTATAAGACCTCCAAGTATTGATGTTACTAAAGACCATAGAGATTGCTCTTTGGGTAATCCTGGAACCAGCTGACATCCACCACGGTCGAGGCATGTCTCTATGGCATTAATAGCTCCCAAGACAGAGCCATCTTCTCCATTATCTCTCACATAATATTGATTACCATACCTTGTTTGTAATTCAACCCAAAATAATCTTGGCATTAACGCAAATAAAGCATCGCCTACGTTGAAATTCAGAAGGTTACCCCCCCTTGGATCAGCTATTACAAGTACGCTTCGCTCGTCTAGTTGCCAAAAATCCCTTACCGCTAGTCCAGGTGTTTTCTCGAATTGAGTCAATACCCTTAATTTCCAACCGGTTTCATTCTCGTATTCTTGCAGTGAGTTATCTAATGTAGTTCTTTGTTGCTCTGTAAGGACTCGAGCAAGATCTATCACAGATGTTTGATGGTCTGGTAGTAAATCAGGGTTGTCATAGGCGAAAGCGGCCTGGCTTAGGATCAACGATAGGATTAGGCAAAGCAATGCTGTAAAGCATCTTTGCCTCTGCTCGACACGCATAAGATTATCTTTCTCTATTGTATTCTGTCTGATTATCTGACCTTCTGTGAATAGTTGCCCAAATTGGTTGAACAAGAAGATTTCTCAGGCGGGAGGTAATATTCCATTTAGAGATTATATGTCCCATGCACTTAATGATCCTGAGCATGGGGCATATGGATCTTCAAAACTACGAATAGGAAAACAAGGAGATTTCGTTACTTCACCATCCCTAGGTTCGGAATTTGCTAAATTATTAACAATTCAAATAGTGGACTGGTTTAAACAAATTGAAGAGCATCTTGGTGAGAATGAACGAATTACTCTTGTAGAGATTGGTCCTGGAGAAGGCACCCTATTGGCCGATATGATTTCAGAATTGAGACTAATATACCCATCTATTCTACTAAGGCTTGAGGTTGTATTAATTGAATATAATATCTCTATGATATCCAATCAAAAAGAAAAACTTGCATCTGTTATAGATATTCCTATTCACTGGAGAACATTTCAGGAAATTTACCAAAATCCTATAACTGGAATTCTGATTGCTCATGAGATGCTGGATGCTCTACCTGTAGAAAGATTTATATGGTCAAATGGTAGTCTTTGGAGGCAGGGTGTTTGCTTGCATAACGATAATAATCAAATCTCTTTAGCCCTTACAAAACTTCCAATCCCACCTACATTATCTGCACAACTTATAGATGCTAAAAAGTTTTTTGGGATTACAATTCCACCTGAAAATGTGCCAGAAGGTTGGTGTAGTGAATGGCATTGTGAACTTGAAAATTGGTTCTCAATGGCGTTCCAATCGATTAAACAGGGTTTATTATTAGTTGTTGACTATTGCCTTGAAGCTAAACATTATTATTCTCCAGAACGTACTTCTGGAACACTATTAGCATATAAAAAGCAAACAGCAAACGAGGATTTTCTAGTTGATCCTGGATTTTGCGATCTCACAGCACATTTATGTATAGAGACTCTCTTGGGATTTGCTCAGCGTAGTGGTTGGGATTTTCTTGGACACGTGAAGCAAGGAGAAGCGCTACTGGCGTTAGGTCTGGCAGATAAATTATATTCACTTCAGAAATTTTCAAACAAAGACTTAAAGATAGCCCTCTCTAAGAGAGAAGAACTTTTAAGATTAGTTTGTCCCTCCGGTCTTGGTTCTTTTTACTGGTTTGCCTTTCAAAAAAGTCTATATAATCAAACTAGTGACATCAGATCTGGTGTTCGAACCCTGTTCTTAGAAGAACCTATTGCTTAATTTTTTGATACATAACATTATCTCATCTTTACTTACATCATCCCTTATCTGAGCACCACCTAAACCTTTTGGAAGGATAAATCGAATCCTCCCCTCTTTGACTTTCTTATCACTTAATAGTGATTTCCAAAATTCATTGAAATTGATTTCTGGCCAAGATGTTGGCAGGCCAAGGTTTTTTAGCAATGTTAATTGCCGATTTGCCTCCGCTTGTGTCCAACAATTTTTCTGAATTGCAAGTGTTCCTGCAGCTACCATCCCAATTGCAATAGCTTCTCCATGCAGGAAATTTCCATACCCACATATTTTCTCAATAGCATGACCAAAAGTATGGCCGTAATTCAAAATTGCCCTTTGACCAGCCTCTAACTCATCTGAAACGACTACATTTACCTTTGCATTGGCAGACCTTTTGAGAATATCTTCTATCTGTATATTGCTGAGGTCTGAGAATTCATTTATGAATTTAAATTGCTCTAATTTTGAAAATAGAACAGAGTCGTAAATGACGCCATATTTGACAACTTCCGCCATTCCAGCTCTAAATTCTCTTGAGGGAAGTGTCTTTAATGTCATTGGATCTATTAAAACTAGTTTAGGTTGATGAAAAGCTCCTATAAGATTTTTACCGCCTGGATGATTAACCCCAGTCTTACCGCCAATTGATGCATCAACCATTGCAAGTAAGGTTGTTGGTACTTGTATAAATGCTACGCCTCTTAACCATGTAGCTGCTGCAAACCCTGTCATATCTCCAACTATCCCCCCACCTAGTGCAATCATTAGAGAATCTCTCTCTAGTTGATGCTCATATGCTGCATTATGGATCATAGTAATGCTTTCTAATGTTTTATTCTTTTCACCGGAATCTACAAGAATTAGTTTTGGATTAAAGTTACTCTTTTTAAGTGTTTGTATACATAATTGTCCATAATGCTCCGAAATATCTGTATTAGAGACTATTAGGATTTTTGTATCAGATTTAAATCCTGCTTTTTTGACTTCTTCTCCAAGCCCCTCTAAACCAGGCTCACCAATGACGACTTCATATGATCGATCACTCAATGGAACATTGATACGGTTGCCTGTTTTTGTCATGAATTCGCAATGATGATCGAGGTTTTTCTAACTTTTAAAGAATTTTAGGTTGTACTTATACTTTAGCTTAATGCTTTATTGGTATTCGTTTGGATATATACAGCAGCTTTGTCAGGCTAGTAGAACCTATAATTGGTTGATCAAAGCATATTTAGTACTATTTTATTTCCCTATCTCCATTTATCTCTATTTGAGATTTCTTCACTTTCCTAGCCCTACTGCCTTTCAAATATTTATAAATATGACTGGCTTGTCGTTCTTCTATTCGGCATACTTTCTTTATACATGAGTAGCTTATCGATCTCGACCCCTTCAATTCATAAAACTCTTATTGGAGTAATTGGCGGTGGCCAACTAGCTCAAATGCTTGTTGAAGCAGCGATTATTCGTGATGTCAATGTGGTTGTTCAAACTGGATCTATAGAAGATCCTGCTACCGCTAAGGCCACAAAACTAGTTCTGGCGAACCCTATTGATGCTGTTGCTACTCGAGATTTGGTAAAACATTGCAAAGGAGTGACTTTTGAAAACGAATGGATAAATGTTCGAAAATTGCGCTCATTGGAACAAGAAGGTGCAACTTTTTACCCTGCCTTAACGGCAATTGAGCCTTTAATAGACAAGATTTCGCAGCGTTTATTACTTCAGAAGTTAAATATTCCAGGGCCAAAATGGACCAGTCTTGCTTCGATCATAGATCACCCAATAGAACTTCCCCCAGGCTGGACATATCCTGTTATGGCAAAGGCTACTAAGGGAGGATATGACGGGAAAGGAACCAGGGTCATAGAAGATTCGAATGATTTAGAAACTCTCCTACGTTCTGTAAATCAAAACCATTGGTTTTTAGAAAGCTGGGTTCCTTATGAAAATGAGTTAGCTCTTGTCTGTAGTCGAGATAGAGCGGGGACAATACGGACTTTCCCTTTAGTTGAAACCCATCAGACAAATCAAGTTTGTGATTGGGTTCTAGCTCCTGCTGAAGTTAACCACTCAGTTGAGGTACTTGCCTATAACATTGCTTGTTCCTTATTAACAGAACTTGATTATGTGGGTGTATTAGGGATTGAGTTTTTCTACGGATCGAAAGGATTGCTTGTTAATGAAATTGCTCCACGCACCCATAACTCTGGCCATTTTTCCATAGAAGCCTGTAATAGCAGCCAATTTGATCAACAACTATGCATCTCAGCGGACTTAGTCCCACCCAATCCAGAGCTAGTTCATCCTGGAGCTCTGATGGTTAATTTATTAGGTTTACCAAAAGGAAATTTCAAACCTTTAAAACAACGTCTTTTGGAATTAGAGGCATTGGACAATTCCTTTCTTCATTGGTATGGCAAGGAAAAGGAAATATTTGCCAGGAAGCTCGGTCATGTCACTGTGTTGTTACAGGGGAAAGATTCAATGTCTCGTCGACGAGAAGCTGAAAGTGCAATCCAGGCAATCCGATCTATATGGCCACCATTAAATATGAATTCCCTCTAAATTAGCAAAGGCTGTTGTGTTGGTGATGGCCTTTTCTAGTGCTCTGATCTGACTCTCTTTCGACTTGAGGTTTCTGTCGTGACAGTGACGTAGACCGATCTTGCATCGGAAACGAAGCTCCACTTTGCGACCTCTTCTGGTTTCTCCAGGTCGATGCTGCTGGGGTCACATGGCACAGCGGTCCACTAGGTCCATAAGAGCTGCGGCAAGGAACAATCCTCCCAAGTTCGGACCTAGTGTCATTTAAATTTTTATCAATCAAATTATGTGTCTATACGGAATAGTATTTAAGTATATTCAATGCTTAAGAAGACAGAATAGTGCGAAATAGTGCGAATGATTAGTTAAATTCATCACTTAATTCCGAACAAATTAATTTTAATAAACTAATTGATTTACTAGGTTAAAGGCATAGGTACTAATTTCATTGTATAAGTTGATTGCGTTTCTACTCAATATATAATAGCATTTTTCTACCTTAGATTTATCCTATAAGTTCTTAGGATAGTTTAAATACTTAGTAATAAGCAAGAATATCACTTAAATAAAAGAGCATTATGACCTGCGCATAAACACTCCCGTGTTAACACTGATTTACAGATGTCGACTTTTGTAGGTAGACCGGATTAGTAATCTATTTTTATTGATCTATTCTTTCCCATGCTTTTCCCTTTAACGACAACAGGTTAGTTTTATGGAAGCCCCAAAACCTATGTTTACAAAAACATCAGCATCACATCCACATGATGAGAGGTCTCATGATACATTTCGAGATCGACGGAGAAGTGAGATGAAACGAAGGTTTCTTTTGTTACAGGCGAGACGTTCAAATTTAGAGAGAGAACTAGATTCTATTAAATTATCCCTTATTTCACTAGATAAACAAATGAAACACTATGCCGCATATGAACAGTTGACGATAGGTTAGTCATATATTTATTAAGTTAATAGATTATTAGTATTAATTAATAGGTTAATCACAATTTTGTTAAATTAATTTACTCATTTCTTAAAGTGGCTTTCCAGATATATATATGTGAAATTGAGGATTTAGCCAATAAATACTTACGTAATACATAAGCATAATATTTAAACCTATTATCATACTTGTCACAACTACAAACTTCTGATCATTTTGCTGTGGCAGTGAAAGCTGAGATGTCTTGATTTGAATTTGTTGTTTCTTGTTATTCATTAAAATTTTGCTCTAATAGTAAGAATAAAAAATATAGAAATATTGAATATAAGCAGTTTTTGCTTATATTCAATAGAATCTTATTTCATTAATTAAGCTTTGTACTTTCGATTGGTTAATCATTTATATGTTCTATAACCTGATTAACCTTTTTTCTTGTATAGCTTGTTAACAAGCTGCTTAATTGGTTTGAAAGGATTTAGTTCCATTTTTTTTTGGGGGAGAAAATAATTTCCCCATAATATTTATGGGGAAATTATTTGATTAGTGTTCCTAGAAAATGCCTGGAAGAATTTGCCCTGTTAAGGCATAGGTTCCTAGAGCAGCTACGATTCCTATCATGGCGAAACGGCCATTTTGAATTTCAGCGTTTTCGTTCATTTTGTTAGAGATTTTTGTGAATAGATTTAGACAAATCATTCAATTACCTTTTAGTAATCATTTGACTGCCCTGTAGAGCTAATGACCTGACAATGATTTGTCAGCTTTAATTGGCTCTTTTTGTTTTTTACTGGAATCAGTAATCTTCCTGGAATTTGTTAATTAAAAAATTCCAGGAAGTATCTGACCTGTAGTTGCATATGCACCTAATGCTGCAACAAAACCGATCATTGCCCAACGGGAATTGGCAATTTCTGCTTCTTTCGCATAACCGGAGTAGTTGGGATCCTGGTAGGGACGCGATTCAATCGCGAACATGTTTTGTCTCCCACCTTCTTCAGTTGTTATATATGGTGATGAGTTCATAGCAGTAGTTACTAAACCACCCCTGGAATGATTTGTCCTGTTGTTAGATAAGCTCCAACAGCAGCCCAGAAACCCATCATTGCTGCCCAGCCGTTGACACGCTCGGCAATGATTTTTTGCTCCTCGACCTTAGGTTGATTTTTAGAGACTTGCACTTTTAACCTCTTTTTGGTGATTAATGTGAATGGCCTGAACTGATCCGGCCTGTAAAGAACTGTAACGCACTTTATTGAGAAGCGTGACATGTTTTCAAAGATATTTTCTAAATACATATCAAATACCCCTTTATTACCTCTTATTGCAACGAGTTTTAATTTATATTTGGGCTTATATTTCTACAAATGACTTGCCAATTGCAGAATTAACTTCCTTATTAGCCCCACTTTGTAAGGTTTAATCTACAAAATAACTCCTTTGGTTACCTTTTTAATCGCTAATTTTGAACCGATACATATTTAGAAGTTGCCTTTCAGCCGGTGAATTTTGTTAAAGATATCGTTAACTCTGTCGTTATTTCTATTGACTTGTATTTAACAGAGTTCATATAACCCATAGCGTAGCCTTTTAAAGTTCCTTGCTGGACTAGGGTTTAATGTAGTTTTATCCCGCTCAAGGCTTTTCCATGTCAGAGCCAGATGTTGTCTATGTGCTAATAGCGCCTGTAGGCCAATTAAGTGCTAATGGCCAGTTAAGGGAGACTGTTAAAGAGAGAAGAAATCGTCAAGGAGACGACGTCGCTTTTTGGTATCTCTCTCCTGAGTTGGTTAAGCAATTCCAACTTTCGGTCAAAGATGTCGAAGGGGTTGTGGCTACCGAGTTGACCGCGATAAATTGGCTGAAATTACGTCTAGGAGGTGAATGTTTCAACGCTCAGCTGGACATAGAAAAGCTACGCGCTCTAGCAACTGAATTACCGCCTCCTCCAATCACTAGAGATATAGCTTGTAAGTAGAAATTTTCTTGCCACTAATGTTGATATGACACTTCGACACAAAATCACAGTCCATCATCGACAGGAAGGTCGAACCATAGTCCTTGAAGTCCCTGATGGCGAAGAAATTCTTCGTTATTTCGAATCCAAAGGTGAAACCCTTCCTTTCTCTTGTAGAAATGGTTGTTGTACTACCTGCGCTGTTCGAATTTTGAAGGGGGAGATGGACCCTACTTCTGGGATTGGATTGTCTTCTCAAATGTGCGACCGTGGTTACGGTTTGCTATGTGTAGCAAAAGCCTATGGCCCCCTTGAGGTCGAAACTCAAGACGAAGATGAGGTCTATGAAATGCAATTTGGTAAGCAATTTAGAGAAATTAAGTCCAAAAAAGGTAATCCATTTGATATGTAAACCATTCTGTTGTTAATTTCATTAACTTAGTAATCTTTCTTCAAAAAAACTTCACTTTAAATATAGATAGTGATATATATTAAACACTTCTTCAACTAAATTTATCCATATCTAACGGCTGAGGTTTTTTCCATTGGAAGAGCAAACTGTCTTAAGATTAAAGAGACAAACTTTGCCATTGCAACTGGTTTAGAGAGACCTGAACTTTTTCTCCAGTTCCTAAATGATTCAAGGATTTTCAACCGCATTTCTAGAAACCTTCCGTCTTCAAAGTTGTATACCCATGGGAAGGCATTCTTGGAAGTGTTATTTGTTTGTTTGATTACTTCTTCATCAAATAGAACAGGGTCAATGTCTAATAACTCATAAAATTCTCCTCTCTCGCAGACAGTAAGAGTATGAGTAAGAAATACTGTCCAGAGGAAGAAACGACTTAGTATTTTTCCTCTAATGCCTTTAGTCATTCCTGGCCAGCACCTCATCATCATATTTATACAGTCTCCATGCCGATTTTCATCTTGGCACCAAGGCTCAAAAAAGTCGAATAGAGGGGCACATGCCTTGTCCGGGTTTGCTTTGAGGTGTCGGTTGATCAAAATATATCTCCAATATCCAATTTTTTCAGATAGATATAATGAGTAAAGAACCCAACTTAGAGGGAAAAATGTTGCAGCCCTTTTCTTAGGGAGGTTGGGCAGGTCAATATTGATTCCCTCTGCTTTGAGTGCTCTACCAAGGAATCCAGCATGCCTTGCTTCATCTCTAGCTAAGAACTGGAAAAATTGACCTAATTCTTTTTGACCAGCTTTTTTGAATCTGTTTGAAATCTCCTTAAATAGAAGGAAACCAGAGAATTCAGAGACTACTGAACGTACTAAATAGCTTTCATAGACTGATTTGTCTTCCGGGGAAAGTTCGTTAAGACGTTCTAGCGAGGCTTTCCTGTCAAAATGTTTGAGATTGTAGTCAGCCTCCATCTCTTTGAACATAGCCTCAAAGTCTGATCGGGCTATTTCGAGATTGGTCTTTGCAGCTTTATCAAATTCTGTTGTATAGAAACGAGGTGTTAGAAGGTTCTCGTCTAGATGAGGGGGCAGCTCGTTCCTTCCCAAAGTAGGAGGGGCACTAGAAGCAGTTGCTGTCATTGCTTTTCTCTATCCGATCTCTGATTCTATGCCCTTAGGTCTGTTTATTGAGCATTTCAATAACTAGCTACATAATTTATGCCCACGCTGCTGTGAGATGTTTGCTTCTTTTTGAAAGTCCCCTTTAACTAAAAAAGTTTATTCTGATTTCAGAACTAAGGGAGGTGGTGGCTCTTAGCTTGTAAAGCTCCCTTTAAGCTTTGTGGTTACAAGGTATTTAATTGGTATCAGTGCTTCGTAAGGCATTCTAAATGCCTTTATTTATTTTCTTCTTAGATTGGTATTTCATCATAGGAATGAGACAAACCCTCACTCCAAAATAGAAATCATCAGGATGTCCTTAGTTCCCTGTATAAAGCATAAACTACTTTAACTATCTACTGATAAAGTGGAATTTTCCTTTTTTCGTCGAAGTTCGTGCATACCTTCAAGTTCATTGTAGACAGCCATCAATTTTTTCTGAACTGAGTCCATATTCTCCAAATTCTTTATTGCCTTCATAGCGTTAAGAAGATTTTCTTTGGCTTCGATCAGAAGCCGGCATTCGGTACTCCCAGGCTCATATGACATCGATAAAGGAATTCGTTGTTATCCACACAATTTATCGAAGTATGTTTGTGTTTGCAGTGACTAGCGATACATACCCATAAAGAGCTAAAGGCTTTGCTAGGCCTTTATGTCGAAGAGTTGAGGTCATTAGCCTGTTGATTGCAGTTCTTGTTCTTTCGCATGATTTAGTAATCTTTTCTAAATTGACAGTCATTGAGTAATGTCAACCAGTAAGAGAGAAGAGGTCTGCTCTCATTTGCGGCATATTCGCCGAGAACTTCGGGATTTAGACCAGATGCTTAAAGACGATGGCTTACTGCCAGAGGTTACAGAGTTGAAGGAGGTACATGCTTCTCTGGAAGCCTTGTATCAACTACTTGCTGGAAAGACGAAGAAAAAGCCAAAACCTCAGTTTGACGACTAAGGATAAAGACATAAATCAGTCAATCAAGCAGATTGTCGGATTGTGTTTAGTTGACTTTCCTTCGCTGACCATTATGGGAGCTCTTTGTTTACATGTGGGCAATCCAGATTATTTCTATATTTCCACGAATATCTTTACATTATCGTTTCCCTATTGTTTATAGTCTTTATAAAGTAATTGCTAATATCAGTACGTTTATCTCATGAATGATTATACACAGGAATCTACTAATATATAATTAAATTTACTTCGACTAGCCTTTGTTTATGCCGTTACTCAAGTTTTGATTTAATTCATTCGCTTCATTCTCATATTGTAATAAAACCAATACCATGTTGGCAAAGTTATAAAGAAGCCTATTAATGCTATATAGCTTTGTGTTGTTTCCCAGGCTTTACGTTGGCACAAGTCTTTAACTTCGTGTTTTGAGGTAACAGGTATTTCTTTGTTTAATTCCCGACATATATTTAGCCCATGTAGGCCAAAGACTCCATAAGTTATCGCTGTAGGAACTGTTGCTAACCAAATTGCTAATATTAGATTCCCTAACATTAGTCTTAGGTTTTCTTTTTTGGAAATTGTCATGAGTCTTGCGAACCAGACTTCATGTTATCTGCGAAAGAGCATGACTTCATGTTGTGTGATTCTTCAACGAAGCTTGGCCCCCTTCGAAAGTTTGCTTGAATAGCTTTTCGCTGTCTCCCTTGATATTTCAGAAGAGAGACCTATTCTTCTACTTGCTTAATTATTACTAAATAAACTGAATCCATCTTTTCTAGATCTTGAAAATTGATTTTCCTTGAGGAAGGTCCTTTTTTGCTGCTAGGCACAGTTGGATTATCTGCATTACAAGGGTTCCTGTATGTGGATTTGATAGGAGCCAGAACAACCCCGCTCTCAGCAAGCTTCACCTAACAGGAATACATAGTAAAAAAACTACTTCTTTAGTCGCTTCGTGTTAATGGACGTACTGTTGTGTTTGTATTCGCATGCTTGGTATGACTAATTCTGTAGGGCGCGATGTGTTTTTAAGATTCGTAATTTAGACAGGCAATTCTTGTTGGATGCTGTTGGCATTCTTGATTCCAGAAGTCTTGTTTTTTTAGCTTTGGGGTTGCTAGAGCGATGGGAGCAAGACCTATTGAGTCCCCATAGTAGGCACTTGAGACTTCTAGCATTCCGGCGAACAGTGCTTTTAGCATTGGAGGAGATCTTTTATTCATCCCATACACAAGCGCACTTAATGAGTTTCTGCATGAGCGGGATTACTTATTCAGAAAGACGTAAAACGATTATGATGGTAGTACATTTATACTAAAAAGGGGGAATGGCTTTTGTCTCTTCTGGTTCTACTCCTGATTTCCTTGTTGTTGAACTTGGTGACATCATTGTCGTCGAAGAAGGTTTGCCTATTAAGGAGGGAAGTCAAGATAGTTGGTGGTTAGGTTATGTTATCCATATCGTCGGAGGTGCACGAGACCCTTCTGTTAACAGCCTTTTTCAGGTGGTTAATGTGGACACAGGGATGATTCAGACCATTAATGCTGATCTGGTTAAAGGGATACTTAGGCCAAAAGATTAGGTGATTTGAAAGATAAGATATTTCTAGTGCTTTTAAAATGATTGGTTATAGAAGGGCATTTTATTTTGTCTATTCCCAGGGATCTTTGTTGAGGTCTCTACAAGGTGTGTTAAGGGAGGGGAGCTCTGTCTCCTTGAGTTTTTTTATTCCTTTCCATTCACACCACATTTCATTAAGCAACCAGGATTGAGAAAGGCTTTTTGCTCCATGCTCAAGAAGCAATATTTGTGAAGTGCTGAGGGTCTTCCAGGCTTTGTATTCTTCTTTCCAGTTTTTGTCGTCCATGTAATGATTGAACTTCTAGGTATAATGATCCTTTGTTTATGATATTTTGCAAGGTATGTAACATAATCACAGGGGTGTAGCAGATGTTTGATGGGGGGGGGGAGAGGATGTTAATAGTCTTTTCTATATACCGTTAATAGTCAAATTTGAACAAGATAAATATTTTCAGTGATTTGTAGAATCAAATTAAGTCTAAAAACCAGATTTCTGAAGTTGTGTATAAAGATAATCAACTCTTTGCCTGTTGACACCAAGGTCTGATACTCCTATCCGGGATGAAGAACGGATCTGTATCCTAGCTTTAGTTGGTATCCTTAGAATTTCCAGGTCATCTGGGAACCTAAAGATAAGACTTCTTACGACAGCATGCATGTAATTATCTGAACTTTTTAAAATGGAACATCTTGGAAGATCTTTAATAATAGTTTTTAGGTTTAAGAATGCATCATCAACTTTCTTGAATTCCCATTCGTCAAGTACACAGTTACTTGTTTGTATGCAAGGAGATAAAGAATCCTTTTGAACATAAGCCATAGAGATCAGTGGCGGTAAGTAATAAGATTTTATCAGTAAGTTTAATATAAGTGTGGGGTTGAGGGGATGCTACTTTTATTTTGGAACAATAATATATTTGTTTTGATTAGTTGGATTAATTGGGGTATTGATTGAGTGATCTGTTATTGAATTTCTTGGTTTCCGTCTTCTTTTTCTTTAGGAACTATAGTTTCTTTTTCGAGAATATATTTTACTTGCTTTCCAATCTTATCTGGAACGCTTATTTTGCATCCTTTGTCTTCAAGTTTACAACCCGGCCTTGATCTTTCAACTTTCCAGCTACAGGGAACTTCTTCTGTTTCTGAATCAATAATCTTCCAGCCATCATCAACATATTCTTGAATGTCGCCTTCATCGCAATAAATATATACTATTTCTTGTTGGGTGACTTTTGTCTCTACATTATCAAAATCAAAAAAACTTTCATATTTATTTAAAAGTGTACAACTACTTAGAAGAGATGATAGGGCAAGAAAGGTATATAAAGGCTTCTTCAAGTAATTCATGCTAAATAATCTTTGGTTAGAGGGTAGAGTAGTATGTGGAATACTAACCTGTATTGAATCAGTTCTTATAAATAATGTGGAACTAAAAATATGTTGTCAACTTTATACCTGGATTTCTGCCATGTATTTGCTTAATAGCAGTGCTTGTTGTGTATTGTGTTAGCAACAGGCCTTCAATCCAGAATTTTTAACTAGGATAACTGCCCCTTATATTCTATACTTTCGTGAATGAAAGAATATCACAATAGGATGTAACAAAATATCTCCTGCAATAAGAGATAAAGTCTTTTGTGGGCATAGCACCCATTGGAACTCTCCTCTAATGGAATTTGTCAGACCTGGTTTGGTATGAACATGAACAGGCTTAGAAATACAGTATGAGTTGTTTGCGATCTTTATCAATTAAATTGCGCCTGACATTCTGGTTTTCAATAAGGTCACCTAACCACACTGGAGTAGAGCTTATTAATGATTCCACTATTAATCTTGTCATTTACTTTTTGTTGGTATTGCACTTTTTTCTAACGTATTTAGGGAGGTAGAGGGAGTATGGGTGCAGTAGATTGCGAAATTAGGGAACTGTAACTTTATAATATTTTAAAAGTAGATTGGTAATATTCCGATCATTAAAGGTTTGCGAGATTCAATTATATTAAAGGGATCTCTCCCCTTCTATATATCAACTCCCGGTTAACAATCTGGTAAAAGTTAACTGGGGATTAGGAAATATGCTTTGTGATAGCCAAGTGGTGGATGAACCCAAGGCTTTTATTCAGAACTCTTCCTATATCGACATTCCTTGGCTTTTTCTTCATAAAAATCCAACAACTACTAGCAATATCCGCAACCATGCGCTAGATATGTGTGTCTTGATTTCTTTCAGAAACGAAAACGGACGTTTTCAATGGATCAAATTCAAAAATTACGATTAGTAGAGGCCCTGGCAACCTCTAAGGCCAAAGGCAATGCACCTCTTGCCGAAGCTGTACGAGTAGCCCTTGAAGAGGACCAAGCTAGGCAAATGCCGTCGAAGGCCGCCTAATAAACATTATTTGGTAGAAAGCCTTATGTTTTGTTGGAAGAAAGCTTAAGGGTCACATCTTTGATCTTTTACTCAGCCCACACTTTTGTTTCCCCTCTAAGAAGCAAAAACCAACCAAGAATTCTTTTATGAGCATTTATACCTATTTTGCTGCCGCTTTAGCGTTCTCCGCACTTGATTTTGCTGGTTTTTGGGTGGATCTTTGAAGAGGTGTATAAAGTTCTTCCATGGCTGTTCTACTTCTCCTTCTTATTATCGTTTCAGGGGTTGGCTCTGTAATTCTTTGGACTAGTAAAAATCCAAAGGCAGAGGAAATAAAGTTAATTCTCAAAACTATTTTTCAGAATTTAAAAGAGCTATTTGGAAACCTAAAAAAGCTTTTTAGTGCTTTAAAGGATTTGATTGATGATATAAGTTCTAGTGAAAGCCAGGAAGAGACGCCTAAGACAGAGACGCCTAAGACAGAGACGCCTAAGACAGAGACCCCTACTACCATTGACCAGACAACAAAAGCTGCACCGTCCCTCCAAACAAGTTCTGTTGATCAAATTGTTGATTCACCGACCGAAACCGCAGTTACTGAAGTTTGTGAAATGAAACCAAATCCAACTTCTACTTCTCAAGTCAATTCAGCCACAGAAGTAGATGCTACCACTGGTGATTCAGAGAAAAAGCCCTATGAGGTTGACCCCTTTAATGACAATTAGGGCCAGTTGTATGGCCCCAACAATGAAAACAAATGTGAGAACTGAAAAATTATTATGAAAAAGATTACATGTGGCCATTCATTTAGTAGTACTTCCTAGACCTTATAAGAATGATCATTTTTTATATTTTTAAAGAGTAGTTCATATGGGTATTAATAAAATTTTTCTGGTTATACAACATAATCCATTCACTTACTCATTGATAGCATCTGCTGTATTGGTGTTTATAACAATCATACCTTTGGCAATAGCTAGATATAGGAATTCACTTGATTTGATTAGGGATATTAGAACACCTCGAACATTGTTTAATCAAATGCCAAAGTGGGGGAAGCGTGCTACTTGGGCACATAAGAATAGTTTTGAATCATTTACACTTCATGCGCCAGCAATTCTAATGGCGTTGATCACAGAGTTGATGATAGGGAATAAATTAACTGGAATCTCTGTAAAGGCTGCTATTTTATACCCTATTTTTAGATTGTTATATATAATTTTTTATCTATTAAATGTTCCAATAGGGAGAGCATTGTTTTGGGGAAGTGGAATGATATGTACTGGAATAATATATACAGAGGGATTAAGATGGATATTAAAATATGGGAATTATTAGTTGTAGTAATAATTCCCTATTATTTATTAGACTTTAAATTTTAAGCAATATATTTAGAAAAATATTAGAAGTTTATTTAACTGTACACTTTTCTCCGTAGATAAGTTCCCAACAATGATCTTTGCCAAATCCAAGACCACGTGTATAGCCATTGAAAATTTTGCCTTTCTGTAGTATTGGGAAACCCTTTGGTCCATCGCTTGCGTTGGCGTTGGGCACTATGGAAGTCAAAGAAAGCAATAAACCAGATGCAAGGATTAAAGAGCAGGCTTTTAGCTTCACTTGAATTTTAAAATAGAACTATATAATCATATCCAGCATATGGAGATTGTCCAGTGGTTGAATAGGTTAATGTGCCTTTGTCGAAATAATATTACTTAAGGAAAATTTCTTTTCATTTAGAAGTTTACAACATTTCCTAGTTGAAGGATTTTTGTCTAGGGTTGAAGAATATAGATGTAGTGATTATTGAATTAATTGTTAGGCTAGAGTTTATTGAAAATGCTTGTGATAAGGTTGTAAAAAGTAAAAGATGGAAATCTATGGCTGAATTTCCTATAGGCATATGGCTAATAACGAGCTGTATTTTGTTTATATTTTCTTCCCTCAAACATTTTCTTCTTGGCAGTTCAGCTTGGGACTTAGGCATCTTTGAGCAGTTTTCATGGTTGATATCAAATGGAGATATAAATGGCATAAGCAGTCTTAGAGGGATAACCCCTTTGCAAGATCACTTTTCCCTATTGCTACTACCAATTGGGATAATTTATAAACTCTTACCGTCTACCTATACTTTACTGGGGCTCCAATCTGCATCGTTAGGTGCAATTCCCGCGATTTCTAGTTATTTGTGTGAAAAATATGGGATTCCAAAAAAGCTTCGTATTTCGTTGACGATTGCTACTGCATTTAGTCCCATAATCTTTTTAGTAAATATAGCAAACTTTCACCCTGAGGTACTCGTAACTCCTTTTATGTTACTTGCTCTAGTTTATATAAGGGAAGGGAGATATATAAGATTATTTCTTCTTTTGTTTATATCCTTATTCGCAAAAAAATCTCAATGCCTTTTTGGTGCTGGACTAGCAATATATTCATTTTTTATTGAAAGGAAAAGAGTAGCATTTATAATTATGCTGATATCAATTGGCTGGTGGTTTCTTGCAGCTTCTTTCTCTTCCGCAGGCGGCGATTATATTCAAAGTAGATTAGGTTACCTAGGGTCCGAAAATATAGCAATAATAAATTCCTTACTCTTTACCCCCTGGAAGATATTTGAAGAGGCCCCACCTGATACAATCTTGCTTTATATAATTGGCCTAATTTTACCTTTTAGTGCGTTAATTAACAAGAAATCCTTACCAGCAATGTATGGTACTATTCCATTCTTTTTTATTAATTTAATTTCTAATACTGGAACTCAGAGGGAACTTTACTCCCAGTATTCTATTGGAATTCTCCCTTTTATTATAGTTGCTTGTATTGATTGCTTAAAATCTGATTTTCGACATAACTCGTCAAATTTATTAAGAGCATACTATTTAACGATTATTCTGACAATTGTTGCTTTTATTGGGTATTCAAGAATTGGATATTATCAACATAGATATTTTCCACGTTGGAATGCTGCATTGGAATTTAATAGAATAAAGCAATTAATACCTTCTGATTCATCTGTACTTACTAGTGATCATCACGCTGCTCATTTCTCTGCAAGAAAACTAATTCATAATATAGAAGACAGTAACTATAACCCACTTACTCAATACGATTATCTGGTCTTCCCGATACTAAACCCAAATGAGAATAGGTTTGATGAGATGAACAGTATTATTGACTCTATTCCCGATGAGCAAAAAGAATGTGTAAGTAACTTAAAGTATTTTAGAGTTTGCTCTATTTATGAGAATCAGTAATATGGTGATTTGCTTGGTAATCAGGTCTTTTTCTTGGCTTTAGATTTTGACTTGTTTTTTTTTGGTTCTATTAGTTCAAGCAATTCCTCCATCTTCGTCATTGCATTTTTGACTTCGGCAGGATTTGGCATTATTTGTTCCTCAGTGACTGCCGCATGCATGTCCCTAAGCTCCTTTCGAAGTTTAGAAAGCTGTGTTTTCACAACAGCTTTCTTTTCACTCATTGGCAGGCCCATTAAACGTCCATAGCTAATATCTAATATATACTAAACATGTTTTTTTGTCTTCCTCTATGTAGTTATGAATATATATATATTAGAGTGATAAATAAATTGACTGCTTAAGTAGGATTAACTCGTAAGATAGAGTATGTTAATTAACTAATATACTCGCAAAAACAATGTAAAAATTTTGTTATGGATTCTGATCATAATAAGTCAAGGACCGTTGTTATTACAGGAGGTTCATCTGGAATTGGTTTACAGGCTGCAATTAATCTTTTAAAGTTCGGTAACAGGGTAATCTTGCCATGTAGAGACGATAAGACAAAAGACAATGTCAAGAAATTACTAAAGCGAAGCCTTAATTCTAATGACATTTCAAATGTAGAGTTCGAAATAATGGATCTTTCTGATCTAAACCAAGTCTCTTGCTTTAGTAAACGTATTATAGGAAGAGAAAAGTCTATAGATACATTAATTCTTAATGCTGGACTCCAATATACAGGGTCACCATATCCATTGTTTTCCGCTCAGGGACATGAACTTACTTTTTCTGTTAATCATTTGTCGCACTTTGCTCTAACACTTTCACTCTTAAAGCTGGTTTTGAATTCGGGAGAACCAAGGGTTGTTATAACCTCTTCAGAAGTTCATAATCCATTATCACCAGGTGGTCGTATAGGTAAAGGGGCAACCTTAGGACGACTTGTTGGTATGACAAATCAAAATATAATTATGCTTGATGGTTCTCCTACTTTTAACGCGGATAAATCATATAAAGATAGCAAGTTATGCAATTTACTATTTGCAAAGAAACTATCTGACTATCTAGAAGACATAGACAGTCCTATTCCAATTTTGTGTTGGGCACCAGGCTTAGTTATTCCACGATCCCGAGCGGGTTTCTTTAGATATAGTCGGCAAAACAATGAATTTGGCCAACGGGTATTTGCCTTTGTAGCAAGGGACATTCTACGAATCACCGAAACCCCTGAAGGTGCAGGCTTTCTATTGTATTCTCTAGCCACCTCAACTTTATACAATAAAAAAGGATTTTCTTATTATAATAATTCAGTAGGTTTGATGCACCAGAAAAACAAATTTTCCCAATCATCTGTTTCAACAGAAGCAGAAGATAAAAACTTAAGAGACTATCTGTGGAAAGAATCTCTTAGAATAGTTAGAGAATATGATCTTCCAATAGCAAATTTTAAGCTTTAGATAAGAATAACTATTACTCCAGTTGTTTGTTTATATGGATCGTATTGGTTGGAAATGCAAATTCAATTGACCTAGATTTGAACTCCTTCATTATCTCAATATTTATATTCTGCTGGGCAGTCATTGCTCTTTTATAATTCCCCGTAGGAACGAAGTATACGATCTCAAAGTCAAGACTAAAATCTCCAAATCCAATGAAGCTACATCTATCGTAATCGGCGTCTGGTACTCTGTTAATGATTGATTCAACTATAATTGGTATTTGAGAAACTAATTCATGTGTAGTTCCATAGACTAAGCCTATTTTATGTACAAGCCTTCTTCTCTTCATCTCTGCATAATTGCTAATTGTGCTACTAGTGAGTTTGCTATTACTCATGACAATAGTTTCTCCACTTAAACTTCTCAACCTGGTAGACCTGACCCCAACCCTCTCTACCGAAGCCCAGACATTATCTACATGAATAAATTGCCCTTTTTGGAATGGTTTATCAAGTAAGATAGTTATATATTCAAAAAATTCTTGAACGGGTTCTTTAAGAGCTAAACCAGCTCCAATTCCACCAGCACTAAGCAAAGCCCATACTGCTGCCATTTGTACTCCCATATTCTGCAAATAGAATATTGTTCCTATTAACCAGACAGAAGCTCTGACCATCGGAGCTATTGACTCTATCATTGCTCCAATTGCATCATCATTAACTTTGTGGGACCATGTTTTTAAGAGCCTTAGCGAAATCCTGTTAACTAACCTAACAACTACAAAGAGAACTAATAGTTTTGTGATTCCTAGAAAAAAGTAATCAATTTCATCGTTAATTGGTAAAAGTACCCATGAAAAAGAAATTGTAAGTATGAGACCTAAGGGCTTAATAGAACCTAATATTACATTAACTATAAAATCATCTGTTGTGCTTTTTGTTTTTGTTGCTAGACGTAGGAAGCTTTTTTTTGCTAAAGAGGAGACTATTAATGTAATTAGAGCACCAACTATAAGAGAAAGGATCGAGGTAAGTATTGTTTTATAGATGGTTCCTTCTTTCAGTATGTTGGATAGAAAAGTTGCTACAAACTCCATTTCAATTTTTGCTTGAGGGTATTTCTTTTATAATTGTACTCAATTCTTTGAATTCCGGTCTAATTGAGTTGTTACAAATTTCAAAAAGTATACTTTCTGTTGTCGTTAAGGAGGCTCCTTGTGACATGGCACGCGTTAAAGCAAATTCTTTGTCTACATTATTCCTACTTGCTATGGCATCAGCCACAACGAACACATTGAAATCCTGTTCAATTAAATCAAGAACTGTTTGTAAAACACATATATGTGCTTCAATTCCGCAAACCACAATATTTTTTGTCTTGTAATTAGATAATATCTTTAATAACATAGAGTCTACTGCACTGAATTTAGTCTTTTTAAGAGCATCTTTTACCATTATAGGTGATATTTGATTGATTGTTTTTCCCAATTTATCGGGAGCTTGCTCTGTATGTTGTATAGGAATATTTAGAAGGGTAAAACCATTTATTAATCTTTTGATGTTCCATATTAATATATTAGAATCATTAATTACATTGACTAACTTCTCCTGGACATCAATTACCAAAAGAACACATTCGTCACTACCTTTAATTCGGATACAACAACTCATTTGGTTTTAAATATTTTATTATAGCAGAAATTCATCTACCAAGTTGTCTAACTTTGTAGAAACCTGCTAAAGTAGAAGGAGGATAAATTGGCTAATGTCCTAATAGTTGTATTGATTAAAGTATAATTAATTATAAATAGCATCTAAAGTCAATAAGCTATGGTTAATAGAATGACTTAGAGAATACATTTCAATAATCTAAGCAATGGTGGCTATAGTCTCATTAGTCGCTACTATTGAGAAAAGCAAGCTCACAATGCTTCGGTCTACAAGAGCTAGATTAGGGCCGACAGTTGGTCCACTAGAAATAGGCCTTCATCAAGGAGGCAGACGCCTTACACCACAACGTAAGCGAGTTTTAAATCTTTTTGAAAGAATAGGAGCAGGAATTCATTTAAGTGCAGAGGAAGTGCACCATCAACTGCTCGATGCAAAGGAGAAAGTTTCTCTAGCTACAATTTATAGAACTCTTAGGCTCCTTGTTGAAATGGGATTTCTACACGAGCTTGAGCTTTCTGAAGGTGGCCATCGATTTGAATTAGCAAGTAATGACCATCCAGATCATCATCACTTAGTATGCATTGGTTGCGGTAGAACAGAGGAATTTGAGAGTGAATCAGTCCTAAAGGCAGGTCATGATGCTGCAAAAAGTATAGGTTTTAAACTAATAGAATCTACATTAAATGTAAGAGCATTATGTCCTGTTTGCCAAAGCAAGTGAAATGGGTAACGCTAATTAGCTAATAATCTAAGGATTATCCTTGCAATGCACCTCCACAACTTGACCCTGAACCTGCTGTGCATCCAAAACAATGACTAGCTACATTTATTGGGCTATTTATTAACTTATCCTCAGTCTTAAGAAGATCGTCTATGTTCTTAGCTTGATAGTTAAGCTTTAAGCCTAATTGTTGGTTAAAGTCACAATCATATAAATTACCTTTCCAGTCAACGCTAAGCATTGTTTTACACATGAGGTGTTGAATATTATTCGGATTATAAGAATCAATTAAGAGATTTTGATAAACTTCAAATTGTTGGTTGGTTTTCAGTTGATTTGCAAAACGTTTAATAGGCATATTAGTTATCGTGAGCAAGTTATTAAATTGGATACCATGATCTTTATACAGTTCATATTTATAAGCCTCCTGTAATGAAGATTGATCTGGTGGTAAGTTTATACCCTGTGGATTGTATACTAAATCAAGGATTAAACCTGTATTATTAATTCCATAACCTTTAGTATTTAAAAGCTTTAATCCCTTTATACTTCTATCATATACGCCAAAGCCTCTTTGTTTGTCAACATTTTCTTTTTGGTAGCATGGTAACGAGGCAACAACCCTTACTTTATTTAGTGCTAAAAAGTCTGAGAGATCTTCCTGACCACTCTCTGTAAGTATGGTCAAGTTACACCTATCAATGATTTCCACATTCAATTTATAGGCATTTTTGACTAACTCTCTAAATCCCTTGTGTAGTTCTGGTGCACCACCGGTTAAGTCAAGGGACTTAAAGTTAAATCTCTCTAAAACTAAAGGTATTTTATTAATCAATTTGTCCGACATCATTTCAGTCCTTGTGGGACTAGCATCAACGTGGCAATGTTTACATGCTTGATTACATTTATAACCAAGATTGACTTGTAGCGTTTCAAGCTTTTCCCTATATATATTGGGGAAGATAGTAGGCTTTGATATCATGGTAACTTAAAGAGGTATTTTATTAATTGGAAATCATTATGATGCAATATACATGGTAATTAAAGGAGTGCAAATATTCTTAAATATTCTGTGACAGTTTTATAAACCAATTTATGTATTGTGCCGGTCCCTGGTCAAATAAAAAATCAAATTTTAATCGATCTTTCTCATCAGTTATGCCTTTAAGTTTATCTTTAATAAAACTAGGTCTATCGACTTCCCCAAAGCTACTATCTACAAGATATGCATGACTACGTTGATTATTTAGCGTGCCGATATCCTTTATTAAGGTTAGGAAACCTCGATCACTACCGCCTCTAAGATAATTGGTTCCATCTTCGTTAAGGTTTGATGTTACTGTATCTCCAATGCCAACTAAAAAAGGAATATCTTCTGTCGGGATTTGGTTTGCTAGATATAATATTTCATTGTATTCCTCAGGTATATCTCTAACGTTAAATTTTGATCCAAAATGACTTTTGCCTTTTGTAGATTCAATATATTTATTTATAAGTACTAGAAGTCCCGCTTCTTTTAAAGAACCCTTGATCATAAATTGTATATCTGTAGTTCCAACATCATTTCTGGTTGAAGATTTAATAATTTCTTTTTTTCCCTTTTTACCAAGATTAGGAGCCAAATGGGTAAAAAAGGAATTTGATAAACCTTGCTTGGAGGCTTCTTTTAGGATCTCCTCCATCGTATCTACAATGGATAACTGTAATTTTTTCATAACATCAAGGTTATCTTTCTCAAGATTAAAAATATAATTTAAATTAATCGTAGGGGAAAGTTGCATATTAATAATTGATTGGCGAGAATAATTCTCTAGTAGATTTATGGGATAACTTGGAAAGATAACCTTTAATCTGGCGAGAAACTTATTAAAAAGTCTACTAGGAACTGATTTTAAAAATATAATTTCATTATCACTTACACCATCAATGGTGAGATTCCCATAATTATCTTGATATTGAATTCCCCCTGCTGCTAGACCTGGAAGGTAATAACCTATAACTTCGTCGGGATAATTAATCAAGGCTTGCTCAACTAATCTATTAACACCTCTTTCCCCTTCATGTTCTCCATTAGTTAATACGAAAAATTTATTATGCAGCCTTTTTGCTGCCTTTACGTAATTTATATTGATTGATCGATTCATTGGATCTCTGACCAATGGTATGCATACTCCGTCTATGTCCTGAATAATTAGGAGGTCTTTTTGTGATTTCAATATTTGTAGGAGATCGTTTTCCTTCATGTAACTACAAGCATTAGTACCTTATACCATAGTATGTAAGGAATATAAAATTCAGATGGCAAGAACTTTCAAATTATATTAAAATTGATTTATCATGATGACTAAACTCGGTCAATCACAAATTTTGGGAATTTAAAGAATTTTCCGTTGCATAGATCATCTTGGATCATGATTGACGAACAAAACAATCCTTACACTCTCCACCGTAAACCTTAACTTTATTCAAATGAAGAACAGTTTTTTTACATACAGTCATACAAATGAATCAATCTCAAAACGGATTAAACAACTAGATAAAGCTAAAATAGGTTTTTACAGTATAGGACCTTACGCCGGATCTTTGGCCTATAACTCTGCAATGCAGACTAACGCAAATAACTTACTTCTTGCCCCTAGAAAAGGTAGATCGTTGCTCGGGGGGTTTACTCCCAATAATATCAAAGGTATGGATGAAAACCATTTAAAAGTTGTGCAGAGTAGATCTCAACATAATTTAGGAAAAAAAGTGATAACGAATAATCTCGAGTATCTTATTGAGAATTGCGAGTTAGTCATTCTGAGTAGTAATAGCAATCATGTAGAGAAGGACATTAAAGAAGCTTGCTATTTTCGAACGAAATTAGGTAGAGAGGATGTTCTTCTAGGTTGTTTAGCAGGTTCCTTTGCATACGATGACAAAACGAAAGAATCTTATGTTCTTGCTGAGAAATTTCAAAACCTTGCTTTTTTCTCAGGGTTTCATAGGCATGGCTCATTACGGAATCCATTAGATAGTTTTACTGCAAACTTTTGCCATCCCAATTCTCTTATGGCGTTAATAGGGGCTCGAATGTTGGATAAATTGTCACCTAACATTCAGGTTTCACCAGGAGTTCATAATATTGAAGGACAGTATATTAAGGCAGCTAAGAATATTTCGTCCATATTTGCTGGATTTGCATATCAATATCATTGTAATAATACAGGCATATTGCCTTCAGTTCTTACTCTTCTTTTGAACCAGTGCTTAGACCAGGCAGCAACAGTATCTATGACAAGAAAAGAACGCAATCAGTTTTATAATAACCAACCAATACCATTAACAGAATTGGGGTATGGGGTCCATCGAATTCAGGCTTCATTACAAAGAGAGGCAGAAAGTGAGATGGTTAGGGATCATACATTCGCCCAACTTACCGCAATGGTTGCAGATGTTAGAGGAAGTATGGACTTACCAGTATCCGGACAACCAACTCGGAATTTTCAAGCAGGTCAAATTCTCTCTAAATATATACTATCCCTTAAAAGATTACCAATATCCCTCTCGGAGTTTGAAGCTTGGTGTGAAGCTGAAGGTTTACAAAAGGGAGGATTAGAAGGTTTAAAAGCCTTGAGATTATGGCCAAAGATATTCACTCGATATGGAATAGAACTCCATGATTCGTCTATGATTAATTTACTATACCTCTCTATCTTTGGAAAGCCTGAGATAAAGCCACTGATTTATGATGTTCTTACAAAGAGTAGAGAACTTAGCAACTTCTGTCAAGAATCAGTTAGACCAAACTTTAGTAAAGCGTATGGCGAAGCTCTTTATACAATAGATCAAAAAGAATCCTTAGAGTTAATTATCCAGGCTGTAAAGACTAATCAGTTAATTCAAAGCGATGCAAAAGAATTGACTGAACTAAATCAAAGTAACTCGTCTAATATAATTGCTCCACATTTGAAAGCTATTGAATGTATAGAAGAAACATTGAATTAAATATACAATTAGAAATGACAGCCTCTAATTTTTAGAATATTGATAAGTTATGAAAAACAACGTCGAATTCGCCGAGATAATAAGAACTTTCTTTTTAAAAAAAAGCTATCGTATACTATCAATTGATAAAATTAGGTCTGGAAACATAAATGGAACTTACCTTATAGAAATAGATTTCGGTGACACTAGAAATAAATATGTTCTTCAACAAATAAACTCGGAAGTATTTCACAGACCCTATGATTTGATGTCGAATTTGAATGAAGCAATTAAACACTTTAATTACAAGGTAATTTCAATGCCATATAACCAAATCTCATTTTGTATACCTACATACATAAACTCGAATGGTTCTAAATCACTTTGTCAGGTAGAAGCAATCTTTTGGCGTCTATTTCACTATATTCAGGATTCCTATTCATTGGAAATAATCCATACAGTTGAGCAGGCCTATTCTGTTGGATATTCGCTCCATAGCTTTCACGGTGTCTTTTGTGATTTACCCAAAAATAAGCTTCTGAAACCAATAAAAGATTTCCATAACACTAAACAATATTTAAAGACTTACTATAAATTATTTAATTCAGTTTCGTTTGATAACCTAAATTTTAGCATTAGAGATAGAGTTCTTCGGGCAAATCGAACTATAATCGACAATCAAGAATTAATTACAGAGTTGGATGAAACATTAAATAGCAACAAACTAACCTATATGGCTATTCATGGGGATCCTAAAGTTAGCAATTTTCTTTTTGATTTAAAAACCGATGAAGTTTCCGCAATTATAGATTTAGACACATTTTATTATGGACCTGCGCTAATAGATATAGCAGATTGTATTCGATCAATCTGTAATCCACATGGTGAAGATGCGAAAAATTTAACTTTAAATTTTTTCGACATGTCATTATTTGATGCTTTCCTTAGAGGGTATTTTAAACGAAGGAAATTTATCCTAACGAAATATGATATGTTAAACATCTCATTATTTATGAGAATAATTATTTATGAGCTTGGAATTAGATTTTTAACGGATTATTTAATAGGTAATAAAGTTTTTAGTATAGAATATAATACACAGAACCTTAAGAGATCTGAAGTTCAGTTTAATACTCTATTAACGATTAATGCTAATTTAAGTGAGATTAACAAGAATATTCTTAGGTATATATAGAACCATATATTATGTTAAAGTTATTGAGTCTCTTGAATATATACTTCTAGGTTGCGATTGAGGTTAGAATTAATACCACACAATGATATAGATATTGATAAAAGACAAAGCATGGCAATTATTTTTATTATATTAACAGCGTATGAGTCCCAAAGAACTTTGATATCGGTATCTAAGATGTATTTAGCAATCCTTGTTTCCAGGGGATTATTAAGAGCGATTTTTCTTCTTCTCCGTCTTGCCATAATTAGATTTCGATGATCTATAGTATTACAGAAAGTCAGTTTATTTTCCACTAGAATACACATTCTTAAATGCACATGCCTTCTATCGCTAGATTCATAAGATCTTGACAATTGAAAATAAATCTTTTAATGTTTAAAAAATTATAAGCACTCATGACACAAATCCAGGTTCTAAAGTTTAGTTCTGAAGAATGTGGTACATGCCATCGCATGAGTCACTATGACTCAAAGGTCATTGAAGAATTAGGTCTAAACTTCATAAGTGTCATGCTTCAGGATACCCAAACTTATAGAAAATATCGAAAAGTTTTACTTGCTAAATACCCAAATAAGGAAGGCATGGGTTGGCCAACCTACTTATTAGTAAAAGATCTCGATTCTGATTTTTCTATTATTGGTGAGATTAAGGGTGGACATCCTAAAGGACAATTCAGGGAAATGTTGAAGCAAATTATTTCATGAATACCCTAGTAAATACTTACTAACCTGTTCATTTAGTGATTACATATAAGGAGTAACTTTTAGGTAATTTAAGTCCATGCCGATATTTTCTAGCATCTAACTATGATCAATAATTGCATTTAATTATTTAATATAACTTTTTCTTATCTTCGTAATTAATAATCTATTTAATTAATAGAAAGAACATTCATATTACGTTTAATCTGGTTTTCCTCAAGTTGTTTTAAACTTACATTATCTTCTTGTGGAATCCCTAGATAAATTATGTGTATCCATTCTTTTAACTGTTCAATTTGCTGATTCGCGTCCAATCTACCAATTCCCCTAACTATTATAGCATTGATTATCTTCCCTTTTGTAAACACAAATCTTCCTTGAATATGTTCTGGTAAGTTCTTTTTAAGACTTTTGCAGGTAGCCTCATTCATATGGGATTCCATTATTATATTTGCTTCAGAGGGCTTTATTCTTTGTATTCCACATGCTTTAGCAAGTATTTTTAACTCCATCATATCTAACAATGATAACACTGAAATCGGTAATGCACCGTATCTATCAGACCAGGATCTTGCCAATTCGAGTAGATCTTCCTTACTTCTACATTCCGATATTGCTTTATAAGCTGATAATTTTTGATCATTATCCGCAATCCAATCGGATGGGATAAAAGCCGTTATTTTCAAATCGATTTGGGTATCCTCAACTTTAGGAATGTCATGACCTTTTAGTTCAGCCATAGTCTCCTGGAGTAATTCCATGTAAAGGTCAAATCCAATAGCTTCCATTTGTCCACTTTGTGCTAACCCTAAGATATTTCCGACTCCTCTTATTTCCATATCTCTCATAGCTAATTGATATCCGCTACCTAGTTGAGAGAACTCCTGAATTGCTTTAAGTCTCTGACGTGCCTTTGGCGTAAGTAGAGATGAATTAGGGTACAGCAACCATGCATGAGCCTGAATACCACTTCTACCAACCCTTCCTCTTAATTGATAAAGTTGAGACAAACCAAACTTATGTGAGTCTTCTATAATAATTGTATTTACTCTCGGAATATCCAAGCCGCTTTCAATAATTGTTGTGCATAACATCAAATCTGCTTCACCATTATTGAATGCCACCATCGCATTCTCTAGCTCACCTTGTTGCATTTGCCCATGAGCGACAATTATTTTCATTGTACTGATCATTTTTGAAAGTTTTTCCGCTACTTCGGCTATACCTTCCACTCGAGGTACTACATAGAAAATCTGTCCACCTCGATCTATTTCCTGTCTTATTGCACTTCGAATAACTTCACTATCTATTGGAGAGAGATGTGTTTTTATAGCCATTCTCAACGGAGGTGGAGTTGTAATTAAACTCATTTCTCTTACGCCAGAGAGACTCATATAGAGTGTTCGGGGGATAGGAGTTGCGGATAGTGTTAAAACATCAATATTCTTACGTATTATTTTTATTGCTTCTTTTTGTTTTACCCCAAACCTTTGTTCTTCATCAACTACTAGTAATCCAAGAGATTTAAACTCAATATTCTTATGAAGTATTTGATGGGTTCCTATTACAACATCGATATCACCGACTTTTAATCCTGTCATTACTCGTTTTTTTTCATTCAGAGTTCTAAACCTGCTTAGCAATGCAACTTTTATTGGATATGGAGCAAATCGCTCGGCAATTGTTCTCCAATGTTGCTGAGCTAGAACTGTAGTAGGTGTAAGTAGTGCAACTTGTTTACCTGAAGTAATGGCCTTGAAGATGGCCCTAATTGCTACTTCGGTTTTTCCATATCCCACATCGCCACAGACGAGCCTATCCATGGGTTTTTCCATTTCCATATCCTTTTTAACTTCGCTGACGGCTTTAATTTGATCTGAAGTTGGTTCATACGGAAATGAGTCCTCTAATTCGCGTTGCCAAGGACCATCTGGAGGGAAAGCTAAACCTTTGACTTTTTCCCTTTCTGCATAAAGTTTGATTAGATCAATTGCAACCTTTTGAATTGATTTTCTTGCTTTTTCCTTAATTGAGTTCCAGGTAGTGCCACCCATTTTATTAAGTTTTGGTTCTTTATCATTTGTTGCTCTATATTTTCCTAGTGAACCCAATTGATCGGCTGCAACACTTAAAGTCCCATCTAAATATTGAATTATTAGATAATCTCTAGCCTCACCACCAATTGATAATTTACCTATTTTTAGAAATTTACCAATTCCATGGTTTCGATGAACTATATAATCGCCAGGTGACATTTTATAGGGATCTACCTGTTTACTTTGAGCCCTTTTTCTTTTACGGATATACCCTGTATGGTTAAGGGTTGTCTGACCAAATATCTCCTTATCAGTTATAACTGCTATTCTCCATGCAGGTAAAATAAAACCTTCTAGGTCCTGAATACCTCCATGCTTTAATGCTACAGGAGTATAATCCTTTAATAAATAATCTATAGAGTAAAAGTCATTAGTATTTGGTATAAAACTTGAGGAACAGCCATGCTCTTCTAGTAACGTTACTGTCCTACTAGGTTGAGCAGATAACAACCATATATTTGTATTATCTTGCTTTAATAAACTAATAGTTTCAGAGAGTCTTCCAAATTGGTTAGGATAAGAGGGTATTGGTTTTGCTGACAAATCAAAAGAGTTCGATCTATTGTCTTTTTCTAATAATTCTGCTGTATCAAAACCAGGAAATTTAGATACATCTTTCAAACAGCTTTCGAAAGTTTTATGTAGATTGAAGTGGAGCTTTTTGGAAGAGTCATTAACTTGTGATTTGGTGCGAGATGAGAGTTCTTGTATATGTCCGTTAACGTGGTCTAACCAGCTTTTGGAATGAGCCATACATTGGTTAGGTTCATCAATTATAATTCTTGTGTTATCAGGAAGATAATCTAGTAGGGATGAAGGCTTCTTCCATGCATAACCTATGTATTTACCAAGACCTTTTGGCATCTGTCCATCTTGTAAGCTTTCGATAGTTTGGTTATCTATGATTTGATTTAGTCGTGAATTAGAGGATTGCTTGACTATGTTTGCTATTAAATAATTTGTCCCTTTTGGAGTGATTATTATAGAGTCAACATCATCTAAAGATTTCTGGGTTAGGGGATCAAATTCGCGTACTCGTTCAACTTCATCACCAAAGTATTCAACTCGTATTGGCAACTCGCTGTTAACAGGGTAAACATCAATAATATCTCCTCTTTTACTCCATGTACCTTCTTGATCGGTATTTTCACATCGTTCATATCCAAGGTCTAGAAATCTTTGCTTTAAGGATTGAATATCCAATGAAAGATTTTTATTAATATTGAGACAAGATTGAATAAAGTCTTTTTTTGGAGGAAGATGTGGTTGTAACGCTCGCTCGGTTGTTATTATAATACTATTGCTATTATCATGTAAGCTTATTAGATTTCCTAAAACCTGCATTTGACCCCATACAATTTCATTTATCGTGTCAAAATCATCATATGGGCTACCCTCACTTGTGGGATATAACATTGAAGTTTGTATGTTCATTGTGTTCATTAAAGCTGACCAACGCGTTGCATCCTCCATGGTTGGTAAGACGATAAAAACTGGACATACTATCTTTTCTGCTATAGCGCTCACTGTAACAGCTCTTACTGCTCGTGACCCACCTCTAATAATAAGCCGATCTTCTCGATCAATTCGTTGTATTAACTCACTTGTTAATCCAACCTTTGTAAGATGATTGACTAATGATGTTATGCCCATTTCGAGATATAAATTTTTAAAGGAATTTAGAGTTGAAGGTATTGATCACTATACATTAATATCAGGATTTTAGAAGGTTTAGAGAAGGTTATTTTTAATGATGATATAATAGAAGTAAAGCCTTTACTCACTAATCTGTAATCGTAGTAATTTATTAAATTCTAATAATTGACTAATTGACAGGGTGTGTCTTGAATTTGTATTCATTTTTTCTTTAAGATATGCTCTGCCTTTCTCTTCGTTCCATTGAAGTTGATTTATCAATTTGTCAGACTCATCTATAATTTCCTCCTTACTGGGTTGAGGTTCATTTGGATGTATATCTTTGGTTATTTTAATAGATTGTAAATCATCTAAATATCTTATTAGGTCTTTATAGTTTGTAATTCTACTGCGACTTTTATAATTGTAGTTTTTTTCTAAAAATGCATCTTCTTTCTCCTTGTCCCATGATAAACGTTTGATCTCAATTTCTATTTTACTAAGTTCTTCGCTCCAGTTGATTGGTTCTTTAAGTGTTTTATCCGTAGTAAGAGGTTTATTAGAAGAATTAAATTTGGTCTCTTTAACTGTATTTTTGTGAGCTGGTCTTTTATCCAATTGATCGTTGTTAGCTTTTGACGAATTAAATTTCATATTTGTGGGATTTAAATCACTTAGAGGTGGTTTAAGGCTTGATTTTAATCTTGCTAGCAACCTTGAGATTGCGTGATCCTCTGCAATCTCGATATTTGAGCCTTCCCCAAGAGCACTGCCTAGCAAGATATCGTTTTTTGTTGCAGTAACCTTTACCACTCTTGTATCAGTGTCAATGTGGCAAATTTCTGACTGGATGATCATTCTTGTTTTTGCTCCTTCTCTTTCTAACCTAAATTGTCCTTTGTTTCCTTATTTGCGTAATTCATGCGCTCTTAACGGAAATAAACCTTTTTATAATAAATGGACTCAGCGTCCCTGCATTCGCTAATCCCTATTCTGGATGGGGTTGATCGCTGGGCAGAGTTAGCTCCATTACTACCCATAATAATATCTCTGGAGCTTGTTCTGTCAGCAGACAACGCGGTAGCCCTTGCTGTAATAGCTAAAGTTCAACGATCACCCGAACTTCAAAAACGTGCTTTAGATATAGGAATAGTTATTGCTTTGTTGTTGAGGATAATGTTGATTCTGGCAGCCCAATTGGTTATAAAATACTGGTTTATCAAACTTATTTCTGGAATTTATCTTTTATCATTATTTATTTCAAGTTTAAATAAACAAAGTCCTATAGGGACCATAGAGAATGATGAAAACACCAATCAAGCTAAATCAGAGAGTCTGCTCAAAACCATTTTTTTCTTAGCGTTGACTGACCTTGCATTCTCGATTGACAGTGTGACAGCGGCAGTTGCAATAAGTGATCAGATTGTACTAGTTGTTACTGGGGCAATAATAGGAGTAATTGCATTGAGATTTACTTCTGGCCTATTTATTAAATGGTTAGAAGAATATAGTCACCTTGAATTAGCTGGTTACATAGCTGTTGGAATTGTTGGGTTAAAACAAATAGTTCAATTACTAACCCCACAGTATATTCTTTCAGAATGGCAGATGATGATTCTCATAGCTACATTATTCGTTTGGGGTTTTTCCAAGAAAAATATTACAGAAGGCTAGAGCTTCCAGAAATTTCAAATTGTTATTTTCCAAATTTTCCAAATAATTTAAGCTCCATACCTTTTAATTGTTGTATTAATTCGTTGTTAGATAATGTATTCTTGCCTTCTAATTGGGCTTTTGTAATCCACAACTCACCATTTCCAGTCAAAACTTTTATTCCTTGTTGATTATCTACTTTAACAATTGTACCGTATTGTTCCTTTGAATCAATCTGATAATTTGAGTTGGAGTCGAACAAAATTGTTGTCAACACCTTAAGTCTTTTGCCTTTCCAAATTGTATATGCATTTGGATAGAGCCCCATAACTAGTCTATGTATATCAATGGCACTTGAATCCCAACTAATCAAGTAATCTTGCTTATTTATCATTCTTGCATAAGACGGCTCTTCTCCGAGATCGCCTTGGGGTGTCAATTCTATCAGGGAAAGATAATTTTCATTTTGGGTATTATTAATGGAATTTTCTATTTTCTCAATAGCTTCGAGCATAAGTTCAGAGTTTAGTTTACTCATCCTTTTAGATAATTGAGAATAGTTTTCATTAGGTTGAATAGTTATTTCTTTTTGAATTAAAATAGGTCCTGTATCTAAGCTTTCTTCCATAGCGATTATTGCGACGCCTGTTCGTTTATCGCCTTTTATAATCGCCCATTGTATTGGGCCTGCTCCTCTCCAATTAGGTAATAATGAAGCATGACCATTCCAGCAGCCATACTTTGGAAATGCCAACACATTAGCCGGAAGAATTTGACCATATGCAACAACCACATATAGATCTGCTGCTAATGCCTGCAGTTCCTTTTGTATAGTCAGATCCTTTGTAATTGATGAAGGAGTAAAGACTTGAATCTCGTTTTTGACAGCTTCGATCTTTATAGGAGATGAAATTTTACTGCTTCCTCTTCTTCGCTTCTTATCAGGTTGTGTTACAACGGCTAAAATTTCATGATTGCTTTCATGTAGCGATTTAAGGGTAGGCACAGCATATTCGGGTGTTCCCCAAAATATGATTTTCATGCTTCGCCGGTAATAGAAAGACTACTTACCCACACATGAGGACATATTCCTTGTGGGGTAACTTTCTGTGATTCCTCCACACAAATAATTTCTTTTAGAACTTGTTTAATATCACCTGCGATAGTAGCTGCCTCAATCGAGATTCTTTCTCCCGATTTAACCATCCATCCATCAAATGGAAGTGAAAAAGCTCCTTGACTTGCTTTTATGCCAGAATGGAGTGCATTTAAACTTTCAACCAATACATAATCACCGGGATAATTATCAATATCGAAACTTAATTCATTGGATTGGTTATTTGTATCTCCAATAACTTCAAGCCAATCGATTCCAACTGAAACTTTGGCGCCAAGACCTGCATGACCTGTGGGTTTATCCCCAAATATCCGAGCTGTTGTTTCTGAATGGATAAAGTTGTCTAATCTTCCTGAATTTATTAAGCTAAGTTTTTTTGTGGGTGTACCTTCGCCGTCAAATGTTGATGCACCAATATGAGATGGATGAAGAGGGTTATCAATTATGGACAAAAAGGGTACTGATATCGTTTTCCCAAGGGAGTTCTTATTGCTAATACTTACACCATCAAGTATAGATCTCGCATTAAAAATGTTACTGAAGGCTCCGATAAGATCTAGAAAAGCTTCGGGTGTAAAACATATCAAATATTTTCCAGTTGCAATTGGGCTGTAGTTAAGATGACTGATTGTACGTTCAGCTGCTTCATTTATACAACCATTAATATCTAAGTCATTAAATCCATTTGCTAAGCGAATGGCCCCAGAACTACGCGGTTTGCGGTTCTCTTCTGATGTAAGGGCATATAAATAAATTGATGAGTAGCTTGATTCAATATATCTTAGTGCATTTTCGCTATTCATATATATTCTTTCACTATTAGTTTCTCCTATGCCATTATATGGAACAGATGTAATTGAACTATGTTTAGAGAGTAATTCTGACTCTGCTAGTTTTAATTGTGATAATAATCTTTTTATGCCACATGGTGGATAAATAGGATTTTTAATTTTAGCTAATTCTGATTTGCATAAAGGAGAAAAATTTGGGATCTCATTAACATTTCCCAAAATACTAGCTTTACTGGCTTCTTTTAAAGCTCGGTCAAGACCTTGAGTACTTATGTCTGAAGTGCTTGTAATACCAACTAATCCTTGGTTATTCCAAACCCTTACTGTAATTGAATTTCGTTGGGATGATTTTAGTTGTTTGCTTTCACCGTGGTCAACTTGAACTGAGGTCTCAGTATTGACTGTTGCACCAAGATCCCATTTGTTTATATTCAGCTTATTTGCAAGGGAAGTAATAGTACTTCTAATATGATCAACATTAAGTCTTGGAGCTGTATACATGTTATCTGTAGAATTTGAACTCATGATTACCTACCCCCAATAGTTATGGAATCTACTTTTATATGTGGTTGTCCTACAGTTACATTGATACTACCACTTATAGAGCCGCAGAAGCCAGCTGCTAAATCTAGATCATTTGCACACATAGATATTCTAGGTAAAACTTCTTTAGCTTCCCCTATTAGAGTAGCTCCTTTAACTGGCTTATCTAATTTCCCATCTTTTATAAGGTAAGCCTCTTCAACCGAAAAGTTAAATTGACCTGTGGGACCAACACTACCACCACCCATTGATTTACAATATAATCCATCATCAACGGACGAAATAAGCTCCTCAGGTGTATTTTCACCTGCCGCAATGTAGGTGTTTCGCATTCTACTTGCTGCTGCAAAATTGTGCCCTTGCCTTCTTCCGCTACCTGTTCTTGGGTGACCTGTTCTTATTTCTCCCGCTCTATCACTAAGAAATGTTTTAAGAACACCATTTTCAATAAGTGTGGTTTTTTGTGGCTCCATTCCTTCATCATCTATAGAGATAGATCCGAAGGCTCCTGTTGTTTCTCCCTCGTCTATTGCCGTAACAGATTGGTGAGCTATTGGTTCGTTAATTTGACTTGAAAAGGGTGATGTTCCGCGTTCTATTTGAGTTGTTTCTAAAAGATGTCCACATGCTTCATGGAAAATTACTCCACCAAACCGATTAGCCAATACGACTGGCTTTTGCCCAGCATCAACGTAATCAGCATATAGCATTTTGCTAGCACTAGTGCATATCTCTTGAGCTGTGGTATCAACATCCCATTGTCTAAGTGAATTAGGAGTAGATGATGTTCCATTACGGCGACCTATGCTAGATCGGTGATTTCCATCTTCACACAAAACATTTAATCCTATCGATTCAGTTAATCGAATGTCAGAAGCAAAAGTTCCATCACTGGCCGCAATTAGAACTTCTTGCCAACCTCGAGAATAACTCGAACGTCTAACAATGATATTAGAACCGTGATGCTTAAGAAGCTGTGTTCCTTTTAAAAGTATATGACTTGCTTCCTCTAAATCAGGTAGTGTCTTAGCCCAATTAATTTTTTTTGAAGAGTAATTCTTTAGAGGATGAAGGCCTTGAAAATTAGAATTACTTATTTTAGTTACTTCTAAATCTATCATTTCAAGTGCTTGAGTTAGTGATCTCATTAAGCCAACTTCAGTTACATCATTGGTACTAACAAATCCATCTTTACCTCCGCGAAAAACTCTGATACCAGCTCCTATTCCAAAACTGGGGCTTACGTTAGTAATATCATCTTCTTCTGCAAGAAGCCCAGTGTAGTCTGTCTTTTCAAGAAAAATCTCAACTAAATCGGCGCCTGAGGCACAACCCTTATGAATGACTCCTTCCAAAAGGGTTTTGTTTTGAAAATTAAACAAATCAGTTGAGTGTGAGGACTTGTTAGTTGAGGACACGATGATTAATAGATCTAGTTATCATTGGTAGTCTTAAAAATTTAATTATACTAAAATCAATCCTTAAAATGCTGGAAATTAGCCTTCTTTTTGTCATTTTATATAATTCTTCGTATAATTGGTAGTAGGAACATTGGTGATGATATTTGGGATAACTAATATAAATTTATATAATTGGGCAAGCTGCCGGGGAGATTAATTTCTTCCTAACCATTTTTGGCCATTTAATCTTTGAAGAATTCTTGAAAGGATTAACGCTTTAGTAATTTTTCGTTCGTCAATCAAAAAAGATTCCAATAAGCTTGGGGCAAAACCTCCTTCTGAGATGCAAAATGTTTTGGCTGATTTAATCGTATCGGAATCAAAACATAACCAAAATGTTCTTCCTTGGTTCAATTCACAAAAAATCATCCAGCATTTTCCACCAACTATTGGTCTTTCTCCTTGAATAAACTCTAGTTTTGATGGCTCTATTCCATGTTTGCTTAGTGATTCACTAAGGCCCGGTATTAAATGCTGAGAAATAAACTCCGCAAATGGCTTTTCCTCCGGTTTTGGTGGAGCTGGTGGCTTTTCTGAGTCAGTTAAAGGCTTCTGAACAGGATCCTTTGGAGATGGAGGAGTCGCTGGTGGTTCTCTCAAGATATGGGAAAAGTCTTTTATTACTTTACTCAAATCTCTAAAGATAAAAATCTTTTGTGTTATTTTAATAATTTTGCTACCAATCATCATCTGAATATTCACCCCAATCTTCCTGCTGCTCAGCATAGCTTGGTGATTTTATTGGTTCATTGGGAATGTCTTTTATAGATGGTTCTAAACTATCGGAGTCGAAGTCTTGTTTCTCATAAAAATTAGGTCCTTTCGATCCACTTCTAATTACTCTATAAGAGGTAGAAATTGTTGGTAATGGTTCCCTAATATCCCTTTCCGGGGGTATATCTATTAGCTCATTCTTTATTACATCTGAGCTGATTTCATTTTGTTGTTCAGGATGACTTTGAGGTTTGTCATGATAAGAATAATGAACTTTGCGATGTAATTTTGTTGAGGGTTTGTGTGATACATAAGAGTTTAATAAAGCTATGCTTGCACCGCTTATTGTACCAAGAGACATTAGAAAGCCAATTGATATTTTTGGAGTTTCCCAAATTAGAAATTTTAGTTTTGTTTGCGTGTTGATGTTAATTATCGAAATGATTCCTATAGCAATAATTGGGGAAAGGAATGTTGTAATAAAGAAGGTCTTGTATTTATTCATTGTTTTTCCTGTTTCCACCGTGGAAAATCAATTACCTCAAGGCCAAATGAATCGAATATTCTTACAATGATAAAATCTACAATATCGTCAACAGATTTGGGATCTGTGTACCAACCTGGAATAGGTGGAGCAATTTTTGCGCCTGCTTCAGCAAGGCTAGTTAAATTCCTTAGATGTATAAGGTTCCAAGGCATTTCTCTTGGGCAAATTAAGAGTGGTCGAGATTCCTTAAGGTGCACATCAGCTGTTCTCTCAATTAAGTCTAATGAGATTCCTGATGCGATTCTTCCAACTGTTCCCATCGTTGATGGAATGATTAGCATTCCTCGTGTTTTATAACTTCCACTTGCTATACATGCAGACTGATCATTCCATTTATGACATGTGAGGGAACCTTTCGAGGTTCCTAGATGATCTCGCCAAAACTTTTCTTGTAATTGTGGATTTACGGGTATTTGAATACCTATTTCTGATTCCCATACAAGATGTGCCCCTTTACTAACAATTAGATGAACATTTTGCTCTTGCTCTAGCAATACTTGAAGGGCTCGTTCTCCAAGCCGTTGAGCTGATGCCCCTGTAATTGCGAGAACAAAAGGTTCCAATTGATTACTCCTTTATAGTTTGATGGGCTTCGTTATTTTTCTCATTATCTAGTTGTTTTTGTGGTGTATCTTCAGTGGATAGTTCAAGGTCTACCTGATTACGTAATAAATCAACTTTTAAGACACGTGTTTTAACAATATCTCCAAGTTGGTATGTCTTTCTACTTTTTCTACCTACCAGTTTATTTTGACGGGAGCGATACTCGTACCAATCATCAGCAAGGGAACTTACATGAACTAAACCTTCTGCCTCAGAGGGTGGTAGCTCAACAAAAAAACCATAGCTTTGTATTCCACTAATCGTACCCTCTAATTCTTTACCTATTTCAGATTCAAGGGTGCGTGCCTGAGCAAAAGAAATCAACTCGTTTTTAAAGTTTTTTGCTTTTCTCCTGAGGTTGTTCTGCTTACTACATGTTGAGACTGTAAACAAGTTGTTAATTGTGTGCTGTATGGAACTACTAAATAAATTCCATGAAATAGATTTTCCTATACCCATTTTAGCAAGAGAAATCTTCGACTTTGATCGAGTGGTTGGAGATGATTTACCGTCATTTAATAAAAAGGTTATAACTTGTTGGTTCATTAAATCTGAATAGTGCAATGAAGCGTTAACCCAAGGAGCCTGTTGATTAAAAACTATATTATTGGATTGTAATATTGACGAAACTGAATCATTAGTAACAGAATCAGCAAAACAATTTATTTGCTTTAAAACAGGTTCATGAATACAATATGTGAGCTGCTGTTGAAGAACTCTTTTATAGTTAGTGTCTTTAAATGAATTAACAAGTTCCTGAGCAGTTGGATTACCCTCGTCATTTAAGGAAAGTGGAATTTCCAGAGAAATGGCTGATTTAGCTACATCATTAATAGAGTTTGTATCTATAGGTTGAGACTCAAGGACTAATCCAGGAAGATTAATATCTTGTAAATGCTTTGCCCATATTCTGTTAGCTTCTCTAGTAAAAACACTAAGAATGGAATTAGGGTCAGTCTCATCAATAGGTAGTATCCACTCCTGGTTATTTGTGTCGGGATTTTGCCAATTTAAATCGCCCAAATATTCTAATTTAGGTATTGGAAGTTCCAATTGTATTAATCCAATTGATTCTTCTCTTTTCTTTATAAGGCTAGCTGCAAATATAGTTGTTTTTACTGTGTCAATATGATCCTTTATAGGCTTGAGGATTGCTGGTAAAGTACGTGCTTTTGGTTTCCTTTCTGATAATGCAGTAAGCATTTCAGGGGTAATTAGAGCAACTGGTTTAACATTAGCCAAATAAAATTCCCAGTCTTCAATATTACCTGTTGGTGAAATATCAACCCTCAGACTTACTGATTCATTCTGCTCTCCTACTTGAAATTCTGATTGCTTAGTTAAGGTTTTGTTTAATAATGGCTTCCATTCGTCCGTAAGACAATGCGATTCCCCTTTTTCTCTAAGCCAATTATCCAAGCTATTGCGGACAGTCAGACGTTCAGAAATTGCTGGCGCGTGTAGCCATAGTCTCACTCCTGCAGCTTGCGGTTCAACATATATTGCTGATAAAGGGGGAGCGTCCTTTCCCTGCCAACTTCTCAAAAGTAATGATGGTTGGTTTGTTAAATCTACCCTCTTTTTTTGGGAAGGTGTTTTTAGGCTTGAACGTGGTGGATTAACTTCTTGATTTAAATTAGATTTTGTAAGAAGAATATCGAGATCACCATTTTTACCAGCATCTAATGTTAAAGGTCTTACGACATGTCCCTTCGCTGGATATTGACCTACTGGATATAAATCTATTTTAACTTCAACAATTTTTGCCTGTTGAATAATCGAAGAATCGTTATTATTACTCTCTTCTATATTTATAACTGCATTAATTCTCTCATCAAGGGGGTTAGCTATTATTTTATCGTCAGTCTTTTCAAGCATACATACTAATGTAGTCGAATTACGTTCTAATATGCATTGAACTGCTCCTTCTGGGGATCTTCTACGAATTCCTTCTCTGTTAATCCTTACAAGAACTCTGTCCCCATTCCAAGCGTTATTGAGGTTATGGTCTCTAATATAAATATCATCTCCATCGTCTTCCCTTAACGCAAAACAATAACCTTTACTGCTACATCTAAGTCTCGCTTCGATTATTCCCTCATGTTTGAATTTTGATATTTCTCCAGATTGCACTTCCTGAATAAGACCTATTTTACCAAGTGCAGAGATTGCAAGATTTAATTGTTCTCGTTGCTCTTTTTTTGTAAGTTTAAGAATTTTTTCTAGCTTCTTAGTTTCCAATGTTCCTTGTTCAGGAACTAGATCAAGGATGTTTTCGACCGTAAACTTCATTTGAGTTTGGGGATGATGTTTTGTTAGTGGCTTTAAGGTAAGTAACTGAAAGGTTCTAAAACTACTTACCTTTAAGAATAATTGCTTGTTCGGCTTATGGCTCCTTTCTAGTTTGCATAAAGAATGATGCTAGATCACTCTTACTGATGGTTGGCCACAAAAAACGTATGCCAATAACAAGAAATCCAAGTGCAGCAATCAATTTAAGAATCACTTCTGGAATCAGGTTAGCTATTGATCCTCCTGCTAATGCACCGATGAGGCTTGCTATTACTAGGGCAGAGGAAGATCCTAGAAAAACTGCAATCGGTTTGTTAGAGGATCCACTAATGGCAACTGTTGCCAACTGAGTTTTGTCTCCCAGTTCAGCTAAAAAAACAGTAATAAATGTTGAGGCTAGTATTGGAATGACCATTTTTTAATATTACTAAATCGTGCCTAGCATGCTTTCAAATGCCTGGGTTGCGAGCCAAACTCCTAAAACAATGAATAATAAGCCAGATATTTGTTGAAATTTTTCAGGTGATACAACCGTTGAGAGCCATCTGCCTACTAGAACCCCGACCAAGCTTGCTGAAATAAGGGCTAGAGCAGCTCCTAGGAAGACTATTAATGGTCTTCCAGATTGGGCAGAAAGCAATAGCGTGGCTAATTGGGTTTTATCTCCAATTTCTGCAATAAAAACTGTTGTGAATGTGGTTAAAAAGACCGTCAAGAAGCCATCATTGATGGTTTCTTTTGATTCTTGTAACGATTCAGGTTCGTGTTCTGTTTCGTTCACCTTAATGTTTTTCGCGACTACGGATGCTTCTATTGAATCTACGCAGTTCTGAGCTCTTTCCGCCATATATTGATCTAATTTGGGATCTACAGCAGTTAATTGCAAATTCATTTGCCTCTTGATTGGAAATCTTGAAAATCACTTGTATTTTCTCAACCCTGCAGAAGTCCGGTCGATTCTCATAAATTCTGCAACGCCTTCTTCCAGAATCAAAATATTTACACCAGCCATCAGGCTTAACCATGCTTAGGTACACAGCTTGTTGGTCTAGGTCCAACGCTTCCAAGGCTTCTAAGCGCTCCTCAGGTGCAAGGCGGCAACACGAACCACAGAGATTTATACATTGCCACTTTTCATACCGTTTCATTTGTGGGAGCTGTGACAAGCCATCACAGAGATTCTAAATGCAATCAAATCCTGCCGTTTTTCTTTTAAGCTAATGTTTAGTAACCTAGTACCCTAGGATCTCTTTAGAACCAGTTCACACTATGGGCAATCTTCTTCCTTTTGTTGTCGTCGCCTTGGCCGGACCAGCAATCATTGCACTCATTTTCTATAGAACAGACTTCACCTGATAAACATTTCCTTGTTGAGGCCTCAGTTCCCAGAACGGGAAAGGCTCAAGAAATATTTCAATACCCTAGCAGAATGCTCTGCTAGGGGAAATTTTAATAAGGATTAATCAAGACAATTGTATCAAGTAAATAACTAGTTTTTTACAGTTACTAATATTTGGATCCTACAAAACAAGACCACATGCAACAGAGGCGTCTTCTATGATTCTTTCTATATACTTATGGTTCTTCCATTTTTGGTCATAGATTAAATCCCCTCCCCTATTGACGGTTGCGCGTATCTCTTGTCCCAATTGATTCCTTATTACTACAATATTATCATCTTCGATGTAACACGAATATGTATTTTTTCCATAACAGATTGGAATAAGCCTTTGAAAATTCCGTAAGGCCTTAATTTCGAGTTGAAGTTCGTTTTTATCTAGATAATTATTTAAATTGATTCTATAACATATATCAATGATCTCAGGTAGGTTTTTATTTGAGTCTTGGCCCCAATAAATGGAATGAAGGTTTTTATTATCCTGAGTTAAATCTATTTTTAAATGGCCTCCATTAATAACCTTTGAATTAGTTACTTTGCATTTTCTCGACCAGAACAATGGGTGCCTATTTCCGTTGCCAAATGGTTCTAATCGTTTAATTTCGTTCCATAGATTCATATCAATTTGAGAAAAGCTAAGGTAGGCTTCAGGTTTGATTTCTTTAGTGAATGTAATAGATAGGTTTGAGGCTATAGAGTTCAATTGGGATTGCAAAATGGATATGTTTTGTGGTTTCACAGTGAAACCTCCTGCTGCTGGATGTCCTCCTCCTGAAATTAGATAAGGACTACAGCGCTCTAAGGCTTTGTCTACTGAAAACTCTTCTAAAGGTGAGCGTACTGAACCTCTAAAATTACCATTTATGTCTCCCCCTAAAATAGCGGTTGGACGGTTATATTTATCTGATATTCGCGAAGCGACAATTCCTATAACTCCTATGTGCCAATGTCTTTGAGCAATAAGTATAAAACTGGGAATTTTATCGGCATCTGCTTCTAACAAAGCGATAGCTTCTAATTCTATTGAGGAACATAAATCCCTTCTTTGCCTATTAAGTTGGTCACATTCTCGTGCTAATGTTATTGCTTTATTACTATCCTCTTCAGTAAAAAGTTCTATAACTAATCTTGGATCCCCCAATCTTCCAACAGAATTTATTCTAGGGGCAATTTTAAACCCTATAGCATCACTAATTAACTCATGGTGCTTGACACCTGACAACTTTAGTAATAAGCTAAGACCAAGACATTTAGTATGCATAAAGTTTTTTAAACCGTGATATAGTAAAAATCTATTAACACCGGTAATTTCTGCCATATCTCCGATTGTTCCAATACAAAATAGATCTAGAGATTTATTATTGATATCTGGTCTATTCATTTTTTCCCCCAGAGTTATCGCTAAGATGTATGCAAGTCCAACTCCGGCAAGCTGTCTATAAGGTGAATTATTGGGAGTGGTAGAAGGGTGTAGCAATGCAAAAACATCCTCTAACCCATCTATAATTGTATGGTGATCAGTAATGATAACTTCAATTTTATGTTCTTTGGCGAGGGATATAGCTTCTTTGGCGTTAACACCATTATCTACCGTGATTAATAATCTAAATCCATCTTTTGCCAATTTTGATACCATATTAATGTTTAATCCATAACCTTCTTCCTGCCTACTTGGGATGAGCGCAGTTGGATTACCTCCTAGAGAAGTGATGGCTTGGATCAAAAGAGTTGCGCTAGTCATTCCGTCTGCGTCGTAATCTCCACAAATGGCTATTTTTTCTCCTGATCGACATGCCTGTTCAAGTCGTTCAGTTGCTATTGAAAGATCTGGAAAGTGCTCTTTAGGGTTTGGAGGTGATGGTGGAAATAAGAAACGTTTGGCTTCCTCATTTGAATTAATTCCTCGCCTTGCTAAAACTGCCTTTAACGGATCAGGGATATTTAACTTTGTGAATTTTGTTACTGAGACAAAATTTGGCAGAATCCAGTTGTTATTTATATTATTTAATCTCATAAGGTGGGGCTTATAACTTTGTAACTTGGTTGAATTGATATGATTGGAAAGATAATCTTGGAATTAATATCGATCATATGGAGGAAATTACTACTGTTTTTTGGGATCTAGATGGAACCATAGCTGAAACAGAGATGGATGGACACCGAGTTGCCTTTAATATGGCCTTTTCACATATTGGGCTCGATTGGCATTGGGATAGGATTATTTATTCTAAGCTTTTACTGGTTGCAGGGGGGAAAAATAGAATTAGAAAATACTTAGAAGATACGAATTATTCCCTTAAGGAGCATGAAATAGTAAAAATCCATTTACTAAAACAGCAATTTTATGTAGAAGTTATCAAAAAGGATCCTCCTAAACTAAGAATCGGCGTAGAGAGAATATTACGAGAGATAGAATGCAAAAAGATCAAACAATATATCGTCACTACGAGTTCTCAGACAGCAATAACTGCATTTCTCAATGCCGCATTTCCACAGCAAAATATCCCTTTTTCTGGTTGGATTTCTGGCGATGATGTCATAAAACATAAACCTAATCCTGAAGCTTACATAAAAGCAATTGAATTATTTAGTTGTGTACCTGAAGAAATACTTGTAATCGAAGACTCTCCAGCCGGTTATTTTGCAACCCAATCAGCTAACCTAAAATGTCTGATTACCCTCCCCGAATGGTGGCAAGGAAATGTAGATGTTTTTGAACGAGCTGTTGCTATCGTTACTAACCTGGGTGATGATGATGTAAAAACAGAGGTCGTTAAGGGTAATGTATGTAAGCAGGGAAAAATTACGTTTGAGTATTTTCTAGATTTATAATGAATATCCAAAATACAAAGCTTAATTACATACAAAAAAAGGTTTGGTTTTTTCTCACGGATTCAATAACAGGACCATGGAAAAAAAGAAGTGTAGGGCTTTTGTCCCTTTTAATCGGTTATTACCTTGGTAGTACTTTGACCTCATATTATTTAATTAAATTCGGAGAGCGTCCCTTAGTTGGACTTATGATGGTATTTGTAGTTGAGCTATGCGTTAGAGCAAGGTCTTCAAAGGTACTTAGAGAGAACTCATATCTAGTTACCACAATTGACAATTTAAGAATAGGTTCTGTTTATTCTGTTGTACTAGAGGCCTTTAAACTGGGTTCCTGAACTGAAAAAAGTTTATGTTAAAACGAGTTTTAGCTATTAAAAAAATTAATTAATAGTAGAGCAGTTAAATTACTTCAAAATTAATCTTCGTCTTCTTCTTGGTCAAGTGGATAGACAAAGCCCCTTGCCCTTCCAGTAAGAACTGACTTACCTATAGATAGAGCTCGTTCGGCTGCTGTTGCTGCCTTGGCTTTCCAGACAGCATGACGCTGGTTTCTCTTGCTTTTGGAGGTTTTTTTCTTCGGTACGGCCATCTCAGGCAGGATTAAAACTAGAATTGTTATACCTTATGTGATTATGGCTCAAATCGCTAGTCAAGAAGACTTTTCGTTGAACCCACAATTCAAGTGTTCTCGATATAAATGGCGATCAAACCCGACTTTTAAGTAAATGGACAAAGCTATAGCCACCGCATTCTCAATAAGTAGGAAAGTCAAACAAGGGCTCAGCTACAGTGACCTTTTAAAGGAAATTCGAAATGGGAATATTGTTTCAATAGAGCTTACCCCTTCCAGAAGAGAGGTCTTGGTTAAGTTTGCAGATGGATCTAAAAACAAATATGCGGTGCTTCCCAATGATCAAAATATTCTACGAGCAGCCCAAGAGTCAGGGACCCCCCTTTCAGTTTCAAACATAAGACAACAAGAAGCCTTAGCAGGTGTACTTGGAAATGTTGGAATAATTCTAATGATTATATTTGCTCTAAGTTTCTTACTTCGACGCTCTGCAAATATTGCTAATAAAGCAATGGGTTTTGGTCAGAGTAAATCAACTATTAAACCACTAGATGAATTACAAATTCATTTTGAGGATGTTGAAGGAGTAGAAGAAGCTAAAGAAGAATTGAGGGAAATAGTGACATTCCTTAAACAACCGGAAAACTATACCAAACTTGGGGCAAGGATCCCTAAAGGGTTCCTACTTGTAGGTCCACCAGGTACAGGAAAAACACTCTTAGCCAAAGCTATAGCTGGGGAAGCAGGAGTACCCTTTTTTACCATTTCTGCTTCAGAATTTGTAGAGCTGTTTGTTGGAGTTGGAGCAAGTCGTGTGAGAGATCTTTTCAAGAAAGCCAAGGAAAAAGCACCATGTCTCATATTCATAGATGAGATTGATTCTGTTGGTAGACAACGGGGTGCAGGAATAGGGGGCGGAAACGATGAAAGAGAGCAAACATTGAATCAACTCCTAACCGAAATGGATGGTTTTGGAGATAATTCGGGAATAATTATAATTGCAGCAACTAACAGATCAGACATTCTTGACTCTGCTCTTATGAGGCCTGGTAGGTTTGATCGAAGAATTGAAATTGGCCTACCAGATAGAAAAAGCCGAGAGAAGATATTGTCAGTTCATGCGAGAACACGACCTTTAAGTGAAAATGTTTTGATGGAGGAGTGGGCACTAAAAACACCAGGTTTTTCAGGAGCAGACTTGGCCAATTTAATAAATGAGGCTGCAATATATACTGCAAGAAATAATGATAAAAAAATTACAAATAAATATCTTGAAATGGCCTTTGAACGAATCACATTAGGCTTACAGAAGTCTCCACTTTTGGATAACTCTAAGAAGAGATTGATTGCCTATCATGAGATTGGTCATGCATTAGTTGCTACACTGATCAAAGGATGTGATCAGGTGGATAAGATCTCAATTCTACCAATTGCTGGAGGAATGGGGGGCGTCACAAGATTTATTCCAGATGAAGAAAGAATGGACTCAGGGTTGGTTACTAAAAGCTATCTGCTTAACTCGCTAATTATTTCGTTGGGAGGTAGAGCGGCTGAAATACTAGTCTTTGGATCAAATGAGATAACCCAGGGTGCTAGTGGGGATCTGGAAAGAGTTGGCGAACTTGCTAGAGCTATGGTTACACGTTTTGGATTCTCGAGTCTGGGTCCAATAGCTTTAGAATCTGATAATTCTCAGGTTTTCTTAGGAAGAGACTTAATTAATAAAAGATCAGAGTATGCAGAATCTACGGGTAGGGAAATCGATAAACAAGTCAGGATTATTGCTTCTATGTCATTGGAAAAGGCAATTAAAATACTTGAACCACATAGAGACACCATGGATAGATTGGTTGATGCTTTAATAAATGAAGAGATATTGGACAGAGTAAGATTTATGGAATTAGCAAACATTACTAATGTTTAAGCATTACCATAATAAAGTGAAAAACTATATTATAGAGAATATGGGTATTTGATTGACTAAATTAACTGCATTAACGGCAAATTTTCTTTCTAAACCAAAAGTTCTGGCATTGGGTGCTGGATTAATAGTCATATTATACGTTTTAATGAGACTACATGTAGAGTCAATTTGGTTTTCACAGTTTTCATATTCTGAGGTCATTTATAAGAGATGGCTATTGCAAGCAATAGGATTTGCAGGCTCTAGTTTCCTGGTAATAGCTGGAAGACTATGGCAAAAGAAATGGTTTAAGCGATTAAAGCTCGATTACGACCAAAATAACAAAAACAAGATTAAAGGTATCAAGTACACATTATTTTTGACTTCAACATTCCTAGTAACCCTATTAATAATCGGATTACTAGGAATGGTTTCATGGACAGCCTTGAACCAACCATTTAAACTATCCGAGATACATACTCTTATTAGACCATCTAATATAGAATATATTATTCTTACCGCTGTACTGTCTTATACCAGTTATTTACTTCTGCTAAAGAGAGGTGGATATAAAATAGTGTTTTTATTGGGGGGATTATTCTTTTCGTTAATAGTATCAAGAGCATGGGGTATATGGGCAATTGCCTTTACAATACCCTCTGGAAATATAGTAGAACCAGTATTCGGATCAAATATTAACTTTTCGTTAGCAATTTACCCTGCCATTCAATTAATTCTGTTCTTAATGTTTAGTATTCATACACTTTTAGTAAGTACATCTATATGGGCAAAATTATCGTATGGAAGTGCATTTTCAGATTGGATGTGCAATGATTTTGCTTACAGTCAGAAGAAATATATTAAACCTATGGGCTCAATTTCGCTGGTTTACATAGCCGCTTTTCTGTGGTTATCACGTTATAATTTTTTATGGATTCAACATGACGCTCGCTCGGGTGCCTCATGGTTAGACATACACCAAAACATACCATTAAGGACAAGTGCTTCTTTACTAGTAATAGTTGGTGCAGTATTAGTTGCTATACCATTAAGTAATAAACGTTTAAGTAAGTTATCAATATTTAGCCTTGTTTTGGCCTTGTTTACTCTTATATCTGAATCCTTATTATCTCCAATAGTTAATTGGATTGTAGTTCGTCCGAGGGAGCTTACTCTTGAATCACCATACATACTTAGATCCATTAACTCTACACGGAAGGCTTTTCAGTTAGACTCAATCAAGACAGAATTAATAAGCCCAAACCAAAAACTTACTAAGGATGATTTAAAAAAAGGCAGTAGCACGCTAAAGAATATACGGCTTTGGGATAGTCAGCCACTGTTGGCAACCAATAAACAGCTTCAACAGCTAAGAGTTTATTACAGATTCTCCAGCGCTTCTGTCGATAGGTATCAACTAAGGCCAGGTACAAATGAAAGGCAACAAGTTATAGTGGCTGCTAGAGAGCTTGATCAGGAGTCATTACCTGAAAGCTCGAGAACATGGCTGAACAAACATTTTGTATTTACTCATGGCTATGGTTTCACACTTAGTCCTGTCAATACAAAGGCGATTGACGGTTTACCAGATTACTTTATTAGTGATTTAGGATCTTCACGACGAATAGAGGGAAGCCCTCAGCTTGGTATTACAAGCGAAGACGTAGAAAAAACTGTCCCTATAAATCGTGCTGCTTTATATTTTGGAACATACAAATCTCCTTATGCAATTGCTCCTACAGAAATTGAGGAGTTTGATTTCCCTGAAGGAGATCAGAATATCTATAATCACTATAAGGGGGAAGCTGGAATTTCATTAAATAATATTCTTAATAGAATCTCAGCATCGTTATACCTAGCCGAGCCAAGGCTTCTTACAACTGGCGTAATTAAAAATGATTCTAAATTAATTATACGAAGAGAAGTCCGTCAAAGGGTTAATGCGATCGCTCCATTCTTAACAACACTTGGAGAACCATATATGGTTTCAGTAAAGATAAATAATGACGATACTGAATATGCAACTAATCAAAACCAGTATTGGATTGTAGAAGGATTTACTAAATCAACAAGATATCCATATGCCGAAGCAGCTCCTGGCAACGGGGAAGTTCGTTACATCAGAAATTCGGTGAAAGTGATTATTGACGCCTATAACGGTAAGGTTAATTTTTATATTAGTGAGCCTAATGACCCAATAATTTTAGCCTGGAGAAAAGTTTTTCCAACACTTTTTCAATCCATAGAAGATATGCCAAAATCTATCAGGGATCATTTGAAGGTTCCAACAGAGTTATTTGAAATTCAGGTCAGCCAGTTACTTAAATACCATGTAACAGACCCTAGAACCTTTTATAACGGGGATGATGTATGGCAAGTCCCAATGGAACTATATGGGGAGAAGCAAATTCCGGTTGAGCCATATCATATTTCCGCACAATTAAAACAGACAAATGAAACAGAATTTCTACTATTACAACCCCTTTCACCACTTTCTAGACCCAACTTGTCTGCTTGGCTTGCTGCCCGAAGTGATGGCGACAACTACGGACAACTTGTTTTACTCCGCTTTCCAAGTCAAACCACAATTTATGGCCCTGAACAAATACAAGCACTAATTAATCAAGACCCTGATATTAGCCAACAATTCAGTCTATGGGATCGAGCAGGATCTCAGGTTATACAGGGGAATTTATTGGTTTTACCTTTAGGAAACTCCTTGTTATATGTTGAACCAGTTTATTTAAAGGCGAGTCAGGGTGGTTTGCCAACACTAACAAGAGTAGTCGTTAGCGATGGTAAGAAGATAATAATGGCAGAGAATCTACTTGAAGGTGTTAAATCCTTGGTAGAAGAAAATTAAAAAAGCACTGCTATAAATAGCAGTGCTTTTGTTAGGGAAATATTTTATATTATAGAGATCTATAATGTAGAGAAGTATTCCTTACTACCTTTAGGATCTTCTAACATTGTTTTATCACCTGGTGTCCAATTCGCGGGGCATACTTCACTTGGGTGAGCTTCAACATATTGATAAGCCTGTAACACCCTTAAAGTTTCATCTACATTTCGACCTACGGGCGCTTTATTAACAGTACTGTGCATAATTATGCCTTGAGGGTTAATAATAAATAAACCTCTGTCAGCTTCACCATCCTCATTGAGGACGTTATATGCTGAGCAAATTTCTTTTTTCAAGTCGGACACTAGTGGGTAGGAAATGTCACCAATTCCACCTTCATTGCGAGGAGTTTGAATCCAAGCTAAATGGCTGAACTTACTATCAACTGAAACTGCTAAGACCTCTGTATTCTTGTTAGCAAATTCAGAGTATCTATCACTGAAGGCAGTAATCTCAGTAGGGCAAACAAAGGTAAAGTCAAGTGGATAAAAGAAAAGTACGACGTACTTACCTCTATATTTGGATAAACTTATATCCTTAAACTCCTGATCAATTACAGCTGTTGCAGTAAAGTCAGGTGCTGGTTGCCCTACACGTAAACAATCGTTGCTGGTCATGGATTTAGTTGGATTGATTATGTGGTGTCATATACTAATGATTCTTAATGGATCATGAACACCATTCTCAAAACATATCATGTTAAACCACGATCTGAACAAAAATCAGCAATAGCTAAAGACTAATTCTCTATTGAGCTACAAAATGAGTAATTTATCCTGGGATGCACAACTTCTAAGAAAATTTGGTTCAACTAGTCATTTTCGGCTTTTAAATCAACTTAAATCAGACTTGAGAGCAAACCCTATCCAACGCTCACACCCAACAGTAAGGTCAGAAAGAAGGGGTCCAAAACCTGATTAGATAGAATACTCCTCCCTGAAACAGCTCATGGCATAATGATTTCATTGAAGAATTTGATATTCTTTTGCCATGGAGTACATAAGCAAACAAGTGTTTTTGTTGATATTACAGGGCTTACGTAAAAGATAAATGGCTCGGGGGAGACTTGAACTCCCGACCTCGGGGTTATGAATCCCGCGCTCTAACCGGCTGAGCTACCGAGCCAGGATTCTATCAATCTTAAACTATTGCACTTGAAGAGCAAAAACGTCAATGTATGGATAAAAGGATTGGAGGCATTATGAATGGTAAATGTTAGATCATGTGAGTTGACTTGATTTGAAATATCAGTGAGGACCTTATGCCGTTAATCCGGTTCAGAATAGATGAAGCGAACTTGCTGCTTTATAGGAAATGACAGCACAAGCTACTGACAAATTTAAACTCCTTACACCTCCCTTAATAGTCTGAGGTGTTTTACCAGGCATTTCTATGCAAGTGATTTGGTCACATCTATTACGAACCTCGCTAGGTAAACCAGTATCCTCCCTTCCAAATAAGAGTATATCTCCTTTGTTAAAGGACATATTTGCTAAGGCAATTCCTCCGTGGCTACTTGCACCAATTATTCTTTGCTGGGGTGATACCGATTCAATAAATGAGGAAAAGTTATCTTTAATAATTATCTCTACAAGTGGCCAATAATCTAAACCTGCTCTTCTAAGATGTTTATCGGAAAGAGAAAAGCCGAGTGGTTTGATTAAAACTAGTGGTATTTTAAATGCTGCACAGGACCTAGCTATATTTCCAGTATTCTGTGGAATACAAGGTTGGTAAAGGGCAACAGTTAAAGGATAATTATTTAACATTAGATTGGAGTTCCTATTTCCGAAATATTAATTGCTGTGCTATTTATAACAAGCCAGGAAGAGGCGGCTATTGTAGAAAAGTATTGCGTAAGTTGTCCCATACGTTCTGTAAAGATAGAACCTGACTCTGTTGTTGGAACAAGGCCCCAGCCAATTTCCTCGGAAACAAGAATTATCCTTTTATCTTGTATGGCAAGTAAGTTTTTAAAGTGAACTACTTTATTGTTCCATTCAGAACTGGGTAACATCAGATTAGAGGTAACAAATCCACCTAGTGAATCAATTAGGAGTAGTTCATATTGTGAAACCTGATGTAGGGATATAAAAGGATCTTGGTTAGAGTTCAAAAAGGCCCAACCTTTTGGCCTTCTTTGTTGATGGACATGAATACGTTTGAGCATATCATTATCAATAAATTCATCAGAGAGGGTAGCAATATAAAGAACTCGCGTAAATTGTCTTGCAATAGTCTCTGCGAAAAGACTTTTACCACTATTTGTAGGTCCACTTACAAAGGTTATTCCTTGGTCTAATGTAGGATAAATCTTTTTGGTAACCATTTAATAGATAAGGGTAAATCCAGTATATATGGAGGGTCAAGGTTGAATTGAGGAAAAAGCGAAAAGGGATAAATATTAAGTAGGCATTAATAAAGATCACAGTCCTTCTAACCTAATATAGATAGCTAAACTAAGAACTAGTATAAAACTTGGTTGGCGCTTCTATAGATGGCAAATAGCGCAAAGTACATTTTAGGTTTTGGAATCTTGTTCCTCTCCCTAACTGTGCTTAATGGTGCGTTACAGGGACAAGTAGATCCTGGGTTTCTAAGAGCCGAGGTATTGGCTGGACTTTCATCGGTTTGTTTGATGCTTATATCCTATTTATCTACGGAGTACTCACCGATAAAGGCGGAGAAAAAGCAATTAAAGGGAAAACAGGGTATCCAAATTTCTGACCAATTAACAAAAACTATTAGGGAGGAAATTGCTTGGGGATCAAAGTTAATTTTAACTAGTACACCTGCCTCATCATTATTAATTTATTGGAATGACAATGTACTTCTACGAAGAGGTATAATTGGAAATTTATCCTTTACACCAGGAGAAATATGTAAAAGGTCATTATCAACAGGAAAGACAATCTCATTAGTTAAAACCTCTTTATATCCAGGTCGGAAGGAGTTATATACTTTTGTTGAAGATATACCTTCTGTAATCATACTACCATTAGAGAGCAAAGGACTATTGTTAGTGGGCGGTTGGAGTGAACGTTGTTTTAGTATTTCTGATGAAAAATTAATAGAGTGTTGGAAAGAAAAACTGATAAACATATTATGTAAAGAAATGAGTTGAGATGTTTGATTAAGTGTTAATCGAATTCAAGGACTCCTTGTTCTGTTAACTCTGCTTCAATTTTTGTACGGTCAATTAATAATTTAGAGCTGTTTCTTCTCAGCTTTGCACCTCCAGAAAATGTAAGAGTTTCATCATTCCAATTCCATAAACACCTTTTAGACTCTATATATTCGTTTTTTTGGTATACCTTGCAGGATCGAATACCTAAAAGGCTTTTATTGGTATTTCCAAAGATAGATTGACCGGATATTCTCTGGTATTGATCCAACGATTCCAAAACTCTTACACCACTAATTGGGCCCAAGGCCTTAAAGTATCCTGTATCATAGTTCCACGAAGGGTTATTTAATAAAAGCTTAAATCTCCCAGTATTTTCTTTGGAGTTAGTTGTAGGATTATTAGTGACTAAACTAGCACCTTTTAACAGTACAGTTTTATCTCTATGATTAATTATTACTTCTTCTGATTTGATAAGAACTTCAGAATTCAGGAGAGTTGGTTTAATGTCAAGCTCCATATGTTCATCAGCCGTGTTCCAAACTCCTCTGGCACTAGTTAATGTATGATCATTTCCATTAATCTTATTAATTTTAAGACCACCCTCAAGGAGAATTAGTTCACCATCATTTAGGATATTAGCTGATTGTGCATAAATATTATAAGTAGGAATTGACTGATTAAAGATAGTTGCCTCTACATTTATAGCTCTAATAAGCCTATTACCTAGCTCATACCTAGCCTCAGGGCTTGTAATTTTCCACATGCTATTACCTTTATTATCTTTCTTGCTAAGTTGTAGTTTCGAAAATACAAATGGCTGGTAAACATCATTGCCAATGGGAGAATCAGAGGAACAAGCAATAACTGCAAATAAAAAAAACATGTAGTTGCTACTTATTATGAATAGTTTTAACATGCTAGAAGAGGTCACTAATTTCCAATTTGGACATAATAGGATTGGGCTCTGGTAACGGTTTGCCTGATTTAAGTAGCCCCCAATTAAGTAGCTCTTGTGAGTTAGTTGTGTGATGGGTTATGCCTAGCTGTAAATCTATTCGCTGACTTAGGTTGGGAACAAAAGGTTGTAAAAGGATTGAGGAAATCCTACAGGTCTCTAACACCGAATATAAAGTTTGTGCTACTACATCTGTGTTAGATTGATCTTTAATTTTGGTCCATGGTGCCTGTTCATTTAAATAAATATTAGCATTAGTGGCTAATGAAAGTATTAAATCGGCGCTTTTATCTAAATTAAATTTATCCATATGTAGATGATATTGATGAATAGTAGAAATTGCCTTATCAGCTAAATAGTTGGATTCTAATTCTGTCAAATTATTTGGGGGAATACTATTATCAAACCATTTTCTTGACATGCTTACAGTACGATTGAGAAGATTTCCAAAAGTGTTAGATAAATCATTGTTGATGGTTTCCACAAAGCGTCGTTGTTGAAAATCTCCATCACTACCAAATTGAATGTCCTTTAACAAATACCACCTAACTGCGTCAATTCCAAACTCATTTAATAGTATTTCTGGATCTAAAACGTTGCCTAAAGACTTTCCCATTTTCTTTCCCTCTCTAGTGAGGAATCCATGCCCAAATATAGATCGGGGCATTGGCAATCCTGCTGAGATTAAAATAGCTGGCCAATACACAGCGTGAAATCTAAGAATATCCTTACCTATCATATGAACATTGGCTGGCCATCCATTCAGGATTAAACTTGAAATATCAGGTATTTCATTTTGCTGGTCAATTAATGAAGAGAGATAACCAGAAAGAGCATCAAACCAGACATAAAAGGTATGGCCCTTGTATTCAGGGACTGGGATGCCCCAATTTAAATTAACACGGGAAATAGAAAAATCATGGAGTCCCTTTTTGACTAAATTCTTAATCTCATTACGACGAATAATAGGAAGAATAAAGTGATCGTCATTCACCAAATTTTCTATTTGTTCTTGGTACCTTGATAATCTAAAGAATAGGTTTTCCTCATCCCTCCATTCAAGTTTCTTCTGATGAATATCACATATAGGACTAGAGACTGTTTTATCTAGATCCTTAAACTCCTCGCAACCAACACAATACCATCCCTGTTGTCTTCCTAGATAAATATCATCATTTGCTTGAACCCTGTAGAATAACTGTTCAACTAATGAGCGATGCTTGCTTGAAGAAGTCCGGATAAACCTATCATTAGTAATATTCCATTTATCCCAAAGAGTTCTGTATTGCTTGGCTACATGATCACAGTGCTGCTGAGGAGAAATATTATTCTCCTGTGCTGTACGTTGTATTTTTAACCCGTGTTCATCAACTCCAGTTATAAATATGACCTCCTCGCCTTGTAATCGTTTATATCTAGCTAAGGCGTCACATGCAATTGTGGTATAGGTACTACCAAGGTGTGGCTTGTCATTTACGTAGTAAAGGGGAGTAGTAATTGTATAAGACATCCTCTACGATTATTCTGGGTAATTTAAAGTGGTAGGAAATGGATCAATTTCCATCTACATTATGGCACATTATCCTATTTAGATTGACAAATGTGCAGATGTCCTGTTAGTACATCACTAGAAAGTAATTCCATACGAAATCTATCTCCTGGTAGGATTGGTTGATTGGTTTCGAATTTGCAAAAGAACTCAAATGCAATATGGTCTATATAGATTAAAGCTAAATGGTTAGATTTATTCATCCATCTGAGAAACTGACATTCAATATTTTTATGTGAATTCTTTTGTAGCCATAACATTAAATATTTTTTTTGATCTTCTCTAACTATCAAATTTGCTTCTCTAGATTTATTGTCTAATTTAGGTAGTAATTCGCTAATCTCCAAATAAGAAAAAACCTGATTACCGCTAATAAAGTTTATAATTTGCCTGTGAACTAATAGGTCTACATAACGCCTAATAGGAGAAGTAGCTTGAACGTAAGCGGGAAGTCCAAGGGTAGAATGACAAGCGGGTTCGGATTGAAATCGACTACGGTTTAGTGAAAATTTAATGGATGAGTTATCAACTGGATTATCTAACATTCTATGATCATTCTGAGGAAATCTAGTGTATATTTGTGTCTGTGTTTTATATGGGAGTGGAAGGTTAACTTTATTTCCAAAATCTGCAATTGAGGAGCCCGTTAAGATCATGGCCTCTCTTACCATTCTTCTAGAGAGACAATTCTCTATTATTTTCACTTTTAGATTTCCTTCATCATTCATGTAAAATTTTCCCTGATTTTGCTCCATAATTAAAGCTCCATTAGACAATCTCCAGTTAAGTCTATTCTCTAGCAAACTAGAAATGATTCTAAGATCCTTATCACCAGGGGGATCTAAATCAATCAATTCATCTGCTTCGGAATAGGTCAAAGAATAGTTAACTTTTACCCATGATCTACATATTTTTGTTTTGCTTACAGATCCGTCCTCTGCAAGCAAAATTGAAACACTTAGTGCAGCCCGTGTACGGCATGATTGTAGACTTATTAAATTATCCGTAAGTTTGAAAGGCAGCATTGGGATAACTCTATCGACTAGATAGAGACTTGTGACCCTTTTTTTAGCCTCCTTATCTAAGGAGCTATCAGCCCTTACCACTCGACACGGGTCTGCGATATGAACCCACAAAATATCTCCTTCTCTTGTTCTCTCTAAAGATATAGCATCATCAATCTCATAGCTATTCTCGTCATCTATTGCGTAAGTTTTTAATTTAGTTAAATCCTCTCGACTGTTATCGCCATTGTTTATTTTATCTGAAATCTCTAGAAGTTCCGATGTTTCCTTCAATGAGTCCTCTGAAAAAGAGTGATCCCAAACGGTCTTTGAACTTATAGAATTTGACAAATGCATCCAGATATTATTGAAGGATCTTTTTTAACTTATTTGCTAATAATAAAAATTTAGGAAAAGTGAATATATTTATTATACTAGTTTTATATCTGAACAAAGTATAGAGAGGCTACCCTTCAGGGTTAATAAAAGGTAATAGAGCTACTATCCTGGCTCGCTTAACTGCAGTTGTAAGATCTCTTTGTTGCTTTGCTGTTAAACCAGTCAATCGTCTTGGTAGGATTTTTCCTCTATCAGTAATAAACTTTTTTAAAAGATCTACATCTTTATAATCAATAGGATCTCCTGGTTTAATTGGAGAAAGTCTCTTTTTAAAAAACGAGTTAGACATGTTTTGATGGATTAACGGTCAAATGGTTGTATTCAATTGATCACTTTATCTCCTTATGGGGAGTAGATCGATTGCAGTGTGTGCAGAATTTTTTGATTTCCAGACGTTCTGTTGTGTTCCTTCGGTTTTTCTCTGTGGTGTAGCGAGAGACCCCAGGAGAACGCTTGGCGGTATTGGACCGGCATTCGGTGCACTCAAGAGTGATCACGATCCGGACGCCCTTGTTTTTGGCCATAAAAGGACGTTTCGCCGCTTTTGCTAAGCGAAATAAATGAATCTATATCCTACAAGGGAAGGGGCCCTATCCGAATGGACTGATTTATTCGTAGTATCAATTACTAATCACATACAACCTATGCGGGTTCCACTTTCCTGGATTAGGGAGTACGTCTCCATACAGGATTATTCAGCGAACCATATCGCTGAAAAGCTTTCTATGGCAGGCTTTGAGGTGGAAGCTGTTGATGATTCATCACAGAACGCAAAAGGTGTTGTAGTTGGCCGTATTCAAAGTGTAGATAGTCATCCGAATGCGGAAAAGCTCAATGTATGCAAGGTGGAAATTGGAAAAAACGAACCAATACAAATCGTATGTGGAGCGTCTAATGTCAAGCCAGGGATCCATGTGCCAGTCGCTCTGGAAGGGGCTGAGCTGAAAAATATAGGAATGAAAATAAAAGAAAGTGAAATAAGAGGAGTAAAAAGCTATGGAATGATTTGTTCGCTAAAAGAACTGGGACTTGAAAATGAATCTGAAGGAATAGCAATACTTGATGAAATTACAGATGAAGTAAGGGCTTTAGGTACAAAGGTGGATACCTTGTTGGGTTTGAATGACCAGGTGCTAGATATAGCAATAACCGCTAATAGACCAGATGGAATGTCAATTATTGGGATAGCGAGAGAGATATCTGCAATATTATCGAAGAAGCCATTAAAAGAAGAGGAACATTTAGAAGTAACTGAAATACAGCAATGGGACCCAAATAGCAAACAAGAGGAACTTGGAAACACTAATCTATATTCATTGACATTTATTGATGATATTAACAATAAATTAAAAACACCTAACATCATAAGAGAACGCTTAGATAAATGCAAGATTAATACAGTTAACCCTCTTGTAGATATAACTAACTACGTGATGCTTAAGGATGGCCAGCCATTACATGTTTTTGACATTGATGCTTTGGAAAAATTAACAGATAAAAAAGTAGACCAAGACAGTTTTTGTATAACCTATGCAAAGGAAAGCGAGTTGTTTGAAGGGTTAGATAATAACAAGATAACTCTGAATAATGATGTCCTTATGATCACGTGTAACGGTGTAAATGTAGCTATTGCTGGTGTAATGGGATCACGTCATAGCGGAGTTACGGACATGACAAAAAGAGTGGTATTGGAAGCGGCTGTATTTCCACAATCACTAATTCGTATAGGTGCTAGGTCAATTGGAATACGAACAGAATCAAGCAGTAGGTTTGAAAAAGGGGTGGCTGAAGATTTAACATTAGACAGCGCATTAGGTGCAGTAAGTATGATTAAAAAGGTCTGCGAGGCGAACCCAAAACAAACATGGTTCTACTCTGATAGTAAAATCAAAAAACGAAAACTAATACTAAGGCGTGAAGCTATAGAACGAATTTTAGGTCCTATAATTGATAAAAAAGAGGCTAAAGAACTTATTTATACTGAGAGACAAAAGGAATCTAATCAGAGAAATTCTAATGTAGAATACATCACAGATGAAAATATCGAGGAAATACTTTATTCACTGAATTTAGATTTTATTGGAATAAAGCAGGGATGGCAAGTGGAAATACCTGCCTATAGAGTTAAGGATATAACCCGGGAAATTGATATAATTGAGGAAATAGCAAGAATGGTTGGTTATGATAATTTTTCATATAATTTACCTGAGCCAATAAAGCCCGGCGTACTTAATGACGAACAAATTTTTGAAAGGACTATTAGAAATAGCCTTACATCTGTAGGTATTCAAGAGATCACTACAATGTCCTTAGTTGGCCGAGAGAAAAACAATCCAACCCAGGTTATAGTCAAAAACCCTTTCCTCTCAGAAGCTAGTTGTCTAAGAACAAATTTGTGGGAAGAGCATATTGAAATATGCAAACGAAATCTTAAGGCATCAAAATTAGGTTGCTGGATATTTGAAATAGGTAAAATATATCAGTTGGGAAGACAAAATGAAATCAATGAGAAAACCATATTATCTGGAATCATTTGCGGTGAGAAAGGAATGGAATTTTGGACAGATGAATCAAAAAAAATAAAAAATAATTACTATCGTGCAAGGGGCTTAATAGAATTAGTTTTTAGATCCATGAAATTAGAATTAGTAGATAAACCAATAAAGGATGAAAGACTACATCCTGGAAGAGCATCAGAACAGATACTGGAGGGCAAGCATTTAGGGTATTTTGGACAAATCCACCCTGCTATTTGTGAAAAAAATGATCTTCCTTATAATACGTTCCTATTTGAATTCAATTACAATCAACTATCTGTTGCTGCGACAAGGTCTAACAAGTTAAGACCAACTTTGAAGTCATTTGCCACAGTTCCTCATGTAGAAAGAGATATATCATTAGTTGTTGATAAGAATGTGTTAGCAAGTGATATTATAAGTGTAATAAAAAAATCAGCAAGACCTCTTCTAGAAACAGTAGAGCTAATAGATAGGTATGAAGATAAAAACATAGAGCAATTAAAATGTAGTCAGGCTTTTAGACTAAGATATAGAAGCAAAGAAAGAACACTGACCGATGAAATAATTGAACCAATTCACGAAAAAGTAAGAATTGCGTTAGTTAAACAACTAAACGCTGAACTTCGCAGTTAGAGAGGTTGACAATGTGAGAAATGTGATAACTTCCACATGTGAAGTTTGTGGAAAAAAATCGTAGGGGTTTACAGATTCAATTACATATAAGTTATCTTCGCAAAACGCTTTTAAATCACGGGCGTGAGTTGAAACATTGCAACTCATATATGCTATATAACTAGGACGTGAATTAATTATAGTCTGTATAATATTGCTTGAAAGACCTTTGCGAGGGGGGTCTAAAACAACAGCATTAAAATTGTTTATGTACTCAGAAATATGATTATCAACATCTTCAACAAGAAAATCTGCGTTATTCAGGTTATTAGCTCTTGCATTTAGTCTAGCCAAATTTATCGAATCACTATTTACTTCAATACCAAGAACATTTAAGCCCTTAAAGGCCAGTGGAAGGGAAATTGTTCCTATTCCACAATAACAATCAAGCACTGAATCTACATTTTTAGATGAAATCCAATCTACAATCTTAGTTACTGCTTGTTCGGCAATAGAGGTATTTAGTTGAAAAAAAGAGGTTGATGAAATTAGGAGACGCAGACCGCAGAAATATTCTTCTATGTAGGGTTTACCACAGACAAGAATAGTGTCATAACCAAGTATCGAGTTAGAGTAATTATCCTTTATATTTAAGGTAACCCCAACTATATGACTATCAGATTTCAACCATTTAGTAGCTAATTGTTCAAGGCCTGGTAGATTAGTTGTATTAGAAACTAATGTTAGTAATGTCTGATTAGTACGATTACTTGTACGAATGCCTAAAAACCGTAGGCCTGAAAATTTAACCTTGTCAGAATTCATTTGCCAACTTATATTATCAAGATCCGGTCTAATTAATTTTATCAAATAATTAATGTGTTCATTATGAACAGGGCAGGATGTCATATTAACGATGCTATGGGTGCCTCTTTGATAATATCCAATGTTTATTTCCCCACCTTTCTCTTTATTTAAAGGGATTAATGTGCGATTTCGATATCCAAAACTATTCCCACATGAATTAATTGGATTAAGCTTGAAATCCTTAATGTTGGAAATTCGAACTATAGAATCCAATACGTGTTTATTTTTTGATTGAAGCTGTTGATCATATTTTAAATGTTGAATAGTACAACCACCACACTGGGGAAAAACACTACATATTGGAGCCTCTCTATTCTTGGACAAAGAACGTATATCAAGTAATTCGGATAGCCAAATTGAGCCCTTTTTTCTCAAAAGGCGCACTACTGCAATTTCGCCAGGTATTAATCCTGGTACTGATACAACTGTTTTACCGGAACGGGCAATCCCGAGACCGTGGCGATCAAGATCAACACACTCGACTTCAATTTGCTTAGCCTCTAATTCCTGGAACATAATTGGCTATTTTCGATTAGTAATTTAATTGAGAAACCACTGTTCTTCCTAAACTCATATGAGACTATATTTAAGTCTTACCCTGAGTCTAATCATATACGTAGAAGATCTATTTTGTAGATATTGGATTTGTCGCTTCCGCCAGCTCCCAAATAAAGCATAAGATGTATAGTCTAGTTAATCTATACTAAGACCTATCATGGGACTAATAACGAGTCTCATATTAGACTAAGAAGATTGCTTATTACTGGTGTTTTAAGTCCTGTGCGTTCTGAAAGTCATCGCGTAACTGTCTATATAGCAGTTACGCGATGAGTGAAACCTTTTGCTGTAATTAGAATATGCTACATAAACTTTCTTTTTGGACGGATACTGGACGCTGAAGACTACATTTTGATCGAATTCAATTTTACATTGTTTGAATAATTTGCTTTTTTAAATGCATACCAAATGTATTCCAGTTCAAATCTCTCATTTGAAACTTAACCTTTTTCCGCAAAACAAGTCGAAAGTCAATTACGGAAACGAAACGTGAAACCCCAGTCAAGTGTCCATCTGTCCGATCTGAGACTCTTTTATAGACTAATCCTTAGTCTATAAATAGATGCATGAGACTAATTATTCTTTCTGTATAGCTCCTTTAGAAGTTGATATGCTTCATTAAGTCGCCTCATAGCTTCTGTAGATCCTCCTGCATCAGGATGATCCTCAACAGCCTTTTGCTTATATGCGTCTCTTATCCTACAAAGCGTTAAGGCAGAACCTGCTGTTGTAGGTAACGATAATAGTTTTAATGCACCATGTACGGTCATAGTTGATTCAAGAGTCTCAAATGAAGTTACATTTCTACTGCGTTTAAAACTATTAACAAACCTCCTTATAAGAGTTGGCATTCGTTGAGGAAGAGTACTAGTAGCAAAAGGATCCTCAAGTACACCAGCAATAACCATAACCTTTTCAAATGAAGGCGTTTCTGACCTCCATTCCTTACAGTGCTTTTGCATATTTTGATTTGCGCGAGTCCATGTAAACAATCCGGAGTCAGCTCCTTCAGTATGTAACCAAATATCCCTCGCTAACCAAACCATTGCGGCTTCGACGACTGTTTCGCCAGGTCTTTTTCCATATAGTGATTTCCAGTGTTGTGTAGCACTTTCTAGACTTCTTTCAATATCGTCACTGCTAACAAAGGCTACAAAGGGTTCATTATCTTGGTTAACTGGTTTTGTATTAGGCCGTAAACTTTCTTTAATACGTTGTCCTCTTTTACTTACAAAACCTGGTAAATCTATACCATTAGGCTTAGTACTTGTTGATTCCGGGATTCCAAAATTAAGGTTATTTCCTGATAATTGTTGAAAAGTTGAAGCTGTAGGTTTGTTCTTATCACCAATTAGAACAAGAGCTGTATTTTCGTCATAAGGCGTATTTTGAGAATTAATTTCTTGGATTGTTGATAATTCATTTTTGGTATCAGAATTAAGGCTCTCGATATCTAAAGACTTTGTTATAGGCAATGAATCCTCAAGTAAAACTTCCTCTAACAATCTCTTAAGGACAGCGCCTCTTGCTCTTAAGCCCCACTCTTTTTTCAATTCGTCAAATCGAGACACTAACTCTTCAGGAAGATCAACGGATATACGCTTATTTTTTTTCTGGGGTGACTCCGTCACGTAATTGAAGGGAGTGTATTTACATTATATTATTTGAATTATGGAATGATGCTAATAATTTTGATTATTTGTTTTAGATATGAAATTGCACTTGCTTCAACAAGCTTAACTATTAGCACATATTCGTCTAACTAAAGAAATCGATAATAATTAAAATTTTTTATTCTATTCCTTCCAATAATATGGCTATTTTGACTTCTATTAAAAAAGCTTAATAAAATATTCCTATGTAGAATTTCACTTAAAAACGTTACTAACCACAAATTTCAAAATTTCTACTAAAATAGAAATTGATTAAAACCACCACCTAAAAATGGATTCCTGTTACTCGGAAGGGACAGTACTAAAGGCCAGGAGAAAATTTCAGGCCAGAAGATTAATGGCCCTGAAAGGTTGGAGAGATTCTCTAGAAAGACGTATTGCAGCTATAGACGCATCAATCTCAACACTAGAAAATCAAATTAATAGAGATAATGAATTAAATATAAATTAATGATAGTCTATGAATATTTAAGGAAAAATATACTTAAGTTAGACTAAGTCAACTACCCCTTCAACCAACCTATCTGGTCCATAATTATATAACCAATTTATGTCTGATGATTCTGTAGCTAAAAGGTACCCAGCAAATCCCAGAGAATTAATACTAAAACCTTTATTAGATTCTTTTTTTCTCCTAATTAAACTCATCCAATCCTTTGTAATTAGTAAATTATATGGTTTCAGGGGTCTATTATTTAGTTCTGGTGAACCAATCTTTAGTTGATTGCAAAGGTTTAGGTATAAGTCATACATATCCTCAGGGGTCATTCTTTCAATACTTTTAATCGCTATAACTTTGCAGGAATTGAATAACAAACCCTTTCTTTCCTCTTTAAAATCTATAAGATCTTTAAACCAGTAGTCCCTTGGACAAAGCGCCTCATCAATTCGTCGAGGCAACAACTGTAAATGCCTATGAGGTTGGCTTGCCCCAGCAATTGGACCACTGTTAAAGAACCAAAGTCCTGTAGTGTCCTGATCTACCGTCAATAGAGCTTCCCAATCTTTATAAGTAAGCCAACCATTTTGAGGTGCCCACGTTTTAGTTATTAAAAGCATATGGCCTATTTGCACTGGATACTTGTTCAAAATCAGAGCATGATCCTGACCTATTTCTGCAATCTCTAGGTTTGTATCCCAAGGATTGAAAGCGTTCTCCTTTGGCCCATATATAGGGTTAGGAAATTTTGCTGTTTCTAAAAGGGTTCTTACTTCAAATAAATGTCCAAATTTATCATTTACAACTTCCATATGGGTTTTCAATGGAATAAGACTATTCTTATTTATTGCATAGTTGGTTCTATTTATTGCCTTCTTCCAATAAACTTCTTTAATCATTTGTGATCATAATCACTTCGTATCAAGCTTATCGACACTTTTCCCATTAGCATGAACAAGTTTATGACAAAGTAACTTTTAAGTCAGAAAAGCTAGATACGGAGTTGCATTAATACAAGAAAACATCTCGGGCGAGATATGGTGACCTCAAATTTTTTTCAAATTAAGCCCAACTAAATTTCTCCCACTGGTTTAACGGTAGAAAAGGGTCTCCAGTGCTCTCTGCGGGGCGCCAAAGCGCATCGGATCACTAATTCATCACTGAAGCGTTTCGGAATGGCTTTCCATGCCCCCTAGCGGGGCTTAGGCCTCGCTAGGGGCTTAGGCCTCGCTAGGGGCTTAGGCCTCGCTAAATCCTTTCGCAAGAAACCTGGTCACTGAAATGGGAAAGAATAAAAAGTAAAAGGTCTTTTCACAAAGATGATTTTAGGTGGAGTCTCCTCAAGCTTTTTGGGAATGAATTGTTAATTACCCTAAAAATTTCTTATTTACCGATATTTGGTTCAAATTTGATTCCACAACTCCTAAATCCCCTTATACCAATTGATCTCGGGCACTCTAGTGACCGAATTGATAGGGGTGGACTTAAAAATTACTGACACATTTTGTACATAGAAGGTTGACGTAGGCAGGGGGGAAGGCGTTAAACGTCAATCAGTTATTTCTCCTCAATGGATTGGGAGTTCACAGAAGACGGCGCCTTCCTAGCTCTTTGCGACGCGTTTAGGGAAAGCGGCGAAACGTCAGCCATAGAGTTCCTCGCCAATGGTGAAGGGGCATTTCATTTTCAAGAACTCACACAGAATGCCGCCGGTGAGGGCATTGACCTCAGCGACTCGGATTCCTTAGATGATTTCCAGCAAAATGTGATAGATACTATGGAAAGCTTATGCCAGGATTGAAATCAAAGCAGAGTGCTAACAACAAATAATGTTTGATTGGTTCTTCTTTGAAGTTTTATTTTTTGATTTAGTTTGATTTCTAAAAGAAAAAGTTTAACCGTCACTTTCTTTCATAGATATTAAGCTATTAATCAACAAACTAATCATAGTTAAGCACTAAAATACTTAGCCCTACTGTGTAACGCTACGATTGCAGTAGTGCTTTGCTCAGGATGAATTTGCTCACTTTCATCCATAAATAGATTAATTTTCTTTGCCTCTAGCCATTCTAATTGCTTCATTGAGTCTGCCACATTCGGACATGCTGGATAGCCAAATGAATATCTAGCACCTCTATACCTCTGTCCAAGAATATCCTTCAAAAGATTTGGTTCCAGATGGGCAAATCCACATTCTTTTCGTATTATTGAATGGACGTACTCTGCTAATGCCTCTGCTAATTGAACAGCTAAGCCATGAAAATACAGATAATCAGAATAATTATCTGTATCAAATAACTTTTTAGCAAACTCGCTTGCAAATGACCCCATGGTAACTGCCTGCATTGGCAAATAATCAACAGGTTTGTTTTCAATTAAATCGGCGAAATAATCAGATATGCAATAACGGTTGCCTGATCTCTGTCTAGGAAATTCAAAACATCCAATAGAGGAACAAGTGGAATCAAAAATTTCTAATCGATTTCCATCTCTCCCACAAGGGAAGTAACCATATACTGCTGAAGGTTGTAAAAGCTGATTTTCCTGGATCTCATTTAACCATTTTTTCAGTACAGGCTCTGCATTCTCCGAAATAAATGCGTTGTATTCATCCTGGGACATACCCTTAGTCTTTTTCATTTGCCATTGACTTGCATATAGTGCATTAAGGTCTAAATAAGGAAGAATAAATTTCAGTTCTAGATCATTTTCTGTCAAAACCTTTGGACCAAGAAATGGAGGTTTAACAGGGACTTCCTGACGGATCGTTTCAGAACGATGTGTACCTGATTTAAAACTAGCAGGTGATTCCGAATCATTTAAATTTTTTAAATTAATTTCTAATGACTTTTTCTGAGATAAACCTAGTTCGGTAATATTTATATTGTTGTTTAAAAATCCAGAACTATCATCCCACTCCTTGGTTTGTTTTGCCTTTATAAATGAATCCATAAATTTTAAATCAGTAAACGCATCCTTCCCATAAACAACTTGACCATTATAAACACTATTACAATCATTATGAACAAATCGAGGCGTAAGTGCTGCTCCACCCAGAATGACCGGTACTGATATACCTTCTCTATTTAACGCCTCTAAATTGTCTTTCATAAAAGCAGTAGACTTAACAAGCAAACCACTCATAGCAATGCAGTCAGCATTATGACTTTTCTGGGCGTTAATGATAGCAGAAATTTCTTGCTTTATACCTAGATTTATAACTTCATACCCATTATTTGATAAAATAATATCTACTAGGTTCTTTCCAATATCATGTACATCACCCTTTACAGTCGCAATGAGAAACTTACCCTTCGATACATTCTCAGCCCCGGATTTATCCATATAAGGTTCTAAATATTTTACGGCCGATTTCATTGTTTGTGCAGATTGAAGTACAAAGGGTAATTGCATCTTTCCTGAACCAAATAATTCACCTACAACCTTCATTCCATCAAGAAGGAATTGATTAATAATTTCAAGAGGTTTATATTTTTTCAAGGCTTGGGAGAGACATTTGTCTAAACCCTCCCTTTCACCATCAATAATGTGTTGTGGCAGCTGCTTCTCTATAGGAAGTGTAGAGATCTTTTCTTTTGAAGATCTGGCAGTTTTAGATGATATACCTTCAAAGATTGAAGTAAGGTTAGTTAGAGGGTCGTATGTACAAATTCCATTATTATATTTCCTAGAATCATGAATTAAATCATAACAAGCTTGTGTATGTTCTAAACTAATTTTGTTAAGAGGGAGTATTTTTGATGGTGAAATAATAGCAGAATCCAAACCAGCCTTAACACATAAATCAAGAAATACCGAATTCAATGTAATTCTCGTTGCTGGAGAAAGTCCGAAACTAATGTTAGATATACCCAGCACGATATGTACTCCTTTTAATTCTTGCTTGATAACTTTAATAGCATTTAATGTTTCAATTGCATTTCTTCTATCTTCCTCTATTCCAGTAGAGATGGGTAAAGCTAATGGATCATAAAAAATTTCATGCGGAGGCATACCTAATTCAGTTGCTTGCTTATATGCCCTCTCTGCTATATAAAACTTTCTTTCAGTTGTTCTAGCCATCCCTTTCTCATCAATAGTCCCAATTACTATTCCACATCCATATTTTCTTGCTAAATCTACGACTTCAAGAAACCTTCCTTCACCATCTTCATAATTAGTAGAGTTAATAATACTTTTACCTCCAGAAACTTTTAGACCACTTTCCATTTTTGTTGCCTCTGTTGAGTCGATCATCAAAGGCAAATTGATGTTTGTGACTAAACGAGAGACAAGTTCCTTCATATCAGATATTCCATTTCTACCCACATAATCAACATTGACATCAATCACATGAGAATTCTCTTTTAATTGATTTTTTGCAATGCCAACTAATCCATCCCAGTCTTCTTTGTTTAGTAATTCACGTACCTTTTTAGAACCACTTGCATTTAACCTTTCTCCAATAATCAAAAAAGAACTATCTTGCTTATAGGGCGTAGTACTATATATAGAAGATAATGATGGCACATAATTATAAAGAGATGTTCTATATGCCCTACTGTGCGGATTTCTGCATGGTCTTGGCTTTATTGTCATTGACAAGGATAGTTCCCTTAATTTCTCAATATGTTCAGGGGTTGTACCACAACAACCGCCTATAACCCTTACCCCTAAATCTTCTATAAAATGCATTAATTGCATTTTTAATTCAAGAGGAGTTAGTTTATAATGAGCTCTTCCGCCTATATTCTCTGGTAGACCGGCATTGGGAATGCAGCTAATAATAAATGGTGAATTCTGATCAAGATATTTTATATAAGATTTCATTTGCTCTGGACCCGTCGCGCAATTTAAACCTAATATATCTATTGGATATGGCTCAAGGATTGTTAATACTGCTGATATATCCGTACCAACAAGCATTGTTCCAGTAGTTTCTATAGTAACAGATACCATTATTGGGATATCACTTAATGCATGTTTTTTTGCATTCATTACTCCTTGAATTGCGGCCTTTATTTGTAAAACATCCTGACATGTCTCAATAATTATCATATCAACCTTGCCATCAATTAATCCACTAGCCTGCTGTTCATAAGATTGACGCATAGTATCAAAATCAATATGGCCTAAAGTTGGAAGTTTTGTTGTAGGTCCCATAGAGCCAGCTACAAAACGCTTTTGAGACTTTGTTGAATATTTTTCGGCTATACATTTAGCTATAAGACCAGCAGCTTTGTTAATTTCAAAACTTTCTTTCTCTAATCCATATTCTGCTAAAACAATAGAATTGGCCCCAAAAGTATTTGTTTCTATTACATCGCACCCAGCTTCTAAAAATTGCTTATGAACATCTTCAACATAACCTGGTGATGTTTTGACTAATATTTCATTACAACCCTCATATTCTGCGCCACCAAAATCGTCTGGCCCTAATTCAAAATTTTGAAGTGACGTGCCTGTAGCACCATCAAAAACAAGCACTGAATTATTTTGGGAGTAGAGACGTTTACGTAACTCTGAATCCCCTTTAGAAAGGTTTGAGGCTTTTTTTCCTACCAATTCCTTAGGAAACCAACAATAGAGAAAAAATTACCATGTCATATCAATTATTTTTATGCAGTCTTTAAATAGCATTAAGTTTAATTCGTGTTATCCAATGCCTATAGTCCTGATCGCGTCCTTCAGTAATCGCTACTAGCTTTTTCCTAAGTCTCGCCATAATAGGCCTATCAGAACCTAGCTTTGTTGATTCTATCTGCCTTATTGGAGTTATTTTTGCGGCCGTACCAGTAAGAAAGACCTCGTCTGCGATAAACAACTCAGTTTTGTCAACAGAACGTTCTACTACTCTGATTCCCATTTCCTGTGCAATCTCAATCACGCTAGCCCTGGTAATGCCTTCGAGAATGTCTTGATCTACCCCTGGAGTAATTAGCTGGCCATCCCTAACCAGAAAAAGATTCATACCACTCGCTTCTGAAATCTTTCCTCGACTGTTCAGTAATAGGGCTTCATCAAAGCCACTTAGAACAGCCTCCGTTTTTGCTAAGGAGCTTGTTATGTATGCACCACTTATCTTTCCCCTTAAAGGCAAACACCTATCTTCTTGCCTAGTCCAGCTACTAATCCTGCAGGTCACACCCTCGGGAGAGAGGTAGTCTCCTAGTTCTAATCCATAGATTAGGAAATCAGTTTCTATATTATGGAGTCTTGGCGCAATTCCTAAATCACTAGTATAAACAAAAGGTCTTATATATATAGGATTAGTAGGTTTATTAATAACTAAAAAAGCCTTTAATGACTGGACTATCTCATCTTCTTTCAACTCAGTTAATAAAAGGCGTGCACTTTGACTGAGTCGTCTTGCGTGTTTATCCAATCGAAATAGTAAAAGACTATCTGTGTCATTTGGATCTGGTATTGCTCTCATGCCTCCAAAGGCTGCAGTTCCATAGTGAAGTGAGTGAGTAGCTATTGAGACTCTTGCATCTTCAAAGGGAACACACTTACCCTGAAACCATGCGTAAGGAAGGAACTTGTGCATCGAGGGGCTATCCCGTATAAACAAATCTTCTCACTTCAAGGTACAACTTGTAGCTTGAGGTAGCAGAATTGTTGAATGCATCGTATCGTCAGCGTCCCAGGTTCAGAACCGCCAGAGAAATTCTCCTTGGTGGAACAGCCTAACGCCCCTGTGTTATTTCTAACAAGTGCGAGCACAGATATAAATACACTTTCAAAAACACTTGAAGATCCTAATTTTAAAAAATGGGACGGAAAGATACGAGCACTTGAGCTCTCAGCATTAAATCATCCTGCCAAGGTAGACCACTACATTTCAAATACAGCTAATAAAACAGTAATAATAATTGTACGTCTTCTGGGGGGTAAAAGTCATTGGGGGTATGGACTTGGAAAACTAAGTACGTGGCAAGGCTATAAATCAAATAGAAAACTTATAGTACTTTCTGGAACGAAAGATGATGAAAAGGAACTACATGATTTAAGTACAATCGCTGAAGAAGATGTGAACTATATGGCAAGTCTACTTAGAGAAGGAGGAAGCGAAAATATGAAAGTGTTCCTAAAGCTTTTGGATAGGGTCTATAAATTACAAACAACAGGACATCAAGAGAGGAAGCTAACAAAAATTGCAGACCCCTACAAATGGGACTGGAGAAATGAAGAAGGACCTAGGGTTGGAATTATATACTATAGAGCCTTATATAAGGCTGGTGATACTTATCTTCCAGAAACCTTAAACTCTAGTTTACGTAACCAAGGCATAGTTCCGAGAGCATTATGTGTCTCAAGCCTAAACTCTTCAAAAATTAAACGAGCGATTATAAACCTACTAAAAGAGGAAGAGATCCAGGCTATTTTAATGATGACAGCCTTTTCCTCTGTAAAAATTGAAAATGCATATCGTGGATCCGAATTGTGGGGAACATTAAACGTTCCATTACTTCAAATCCTGACAAGTAGTAATAGTAAATCCGATTGGGAGGAAAGCAGTATAGGGCTTACACCAATTGACTTATCTATTCAAATTGTCTTACCAGAGCTAGACGGAAGAATTATCACAAGACCTTGCGGTTTTAAAGAGGTACAAACATTAGATAAAAATTTGTGTACAGCTATTAATACCCTAAAACCTTATCAACCTTCAATTGAATGGGTGGTGAATCATACAAATGCAATTATAAATCTAAGAAAAACCCACAACCGAAACAAGAAAATTGTATTGATTTTATCAAACTATCCTATTAAGGATGGACGAATAGCTAATGGTGTTGGGTTAGACACACCTGAAAGTGTTGTTCAAATCCTCATTTGGCTTAAAGAGAATGACTATAATTTAGGGAAATTTGAAATCCCAAGGAATAGCAAGGAATTAATAAACTTAATCCAGAGATCAAGAACAAACTCTCCAGAAAGTTCGCATAAACCACCATTAACATATTTAAATTATGACTTATATTTTAACTGGTGGAAAAAGCTTAACGAAAAAGCCAAAGGTCCAATTATTGATAGATGGGGTGAACCCAGAGAATCACAAGAATTGGAAAAAGATGGCTTCCCAATAAATGGTATTGTTTTTGGCAATGTAGCCATATTGATTCAACCATCTAGAGGTTACGATGCTACAAGAATAGAAGATATCCATTCACCTGATCTACCTCCACCCCATCGATATCTGGCTCAATACTATTGGATAAATAATATTTTTAAGGCAGATGCTATTTCACATATAGGCAAGCATGGAACAGCAGAGTGGCTACCTGGAAAGGGTGTCGGAATGAGTGAAGTCTGTTATCCAAATCTTATACTTGGCACATCTCCTCATGTTTATCCCTTTATAGTAAATGATCCAGGTGAGGGATCACAAGCAAAACGAAGAGGCCAATCTCTAATAATTGATCATTTAACACCACCATTAGGAAGAGCAGAACTTTATGGTGAACTCCTTAAACTTGATAGCCTTCTAGATGAATACTACACAGCGAGAGAATTGGGCTCAGAACGATCAGATATATTGGAAGATAAAATATTAGAAATTGTAAGGATCACTGAGATAGACAAAGTAATCTCCCGGACAAATGACAAAAGTGAAAATAATCAAGAGGATTTCTTTAGCTCTATAGATTCGTATTTATGTGAATTGAAAGAATCCCAAATTAAAAAAGGGCTTCACATATTTGGAACTTCACCAGCTAAATCTCAACTACTTGAACTTACATTATGCATTTGCAAGTCTCCAACCTTATACAAGAAGGGTATTACCCAAATCATCTCAGATAGATTAAATTTAGATCTTGATCCCTGGTGTGATGAAGAAGAAAAAGCCCTTTCAGGTAATGATAAAAAGATTTTATCTAGGTATATTAATAAGCCTATTATTAAAACTGGGGACACAATCGAATGGTTAGACCAAATAGCACTATCTCTAATAGAGTTAGTTATTGACCCCGACATTGAAACATCTAAGATAGTTCCCAAAGAAGTCCTTCATTTACTAAGTGATCCCGAAGCTCAAGCTATATTAGTGCCTGCAATTAAACAAAACTGGTCAAGATTGAATCGCAGCCCCACGAATGAAAAAGAATCTTTTCTAAGAGCATTCGAAGGTGAATATATTCAGGCAGGGCCATCTGGTGCTCCTACAAAAGGTAGAGGAGATGTACTACCTACAGGTAGGAATTTCTTCTCTATTGATCTAAGAGGACTACCAACCGAATCAGCCTGGGACTTAGGAAGAAGAAGTGCTGAGCAAATACTTTCAATATATTTGCTAGATAATGGAGATCATCTAAAGCATATGGCCCTCTCGGTATGGGGTACTGCCACAATGCGGAATGGGGGAGAAGACATCGCCCAGTTACTTGCCTTAATAGGTGTAAAACCAATTTGGGATGGACCCACTAGAAGAATGATAGATATTGAAGTAATACCATTAAATATTCTTCAAAGACCAAGAGTAGATGTAACGTTACGAATTTCGGGATTATTCCGAGACGCATTCCCTAACCTAATCAAAATTGTACACAGAGCCATACTAATTGTAGGTCAGTTAGACGAACCAAAAGATCAAAATCCCTACGCTCAGATTTGTCGAGATAATGAATCAACAAATAGAATTTTTGGATCAGCACCTGGATCATATGGTGCTGGTCTTCAAGAATTAATTAACTCCGGACAGTGGGAAACTAAAGATGATTTAGCAGAAGCTTATATCTCCTGGAGTAAATGGAGCTATGAGTCAGACTTAACAATAAAGGAGGATAATGTTGGGTTTAGAGATACTCTAGGTAGAGTTCAAGTTGTCATACATAATCAAGACAATAGAGAACATGACATACTTGACTCAGATGACTATTATCAATTTCAAGGTGGTTTATCAGCAGCGGTAGAAAAGATTTCGGGTAAAAGACCGAAATTATTATTTGGAGACCATTCAAGAATTGAGCGTCCAAAGGTTAGGCTATTAAGCCAGGAAGTTGATAAAGTTGTACGAAGTAGGGTATTAAATCCTAACTGGTTGAGAGGTGTTAAATCTCACTCATATAAGGGAGCCTTTGAGATGTCAGCAACACTTGACTACTTGTTTGCATACGATGCAACAACAAACATCGTTCCTGATTGGTGCTATAAGGCCATATATTCAAATTGGGTTCTAGACAAAAGCACAAGTGAATTCCTAAAATCAGAAAATCCATGGGCCTTTCGTGATATTGCAGAGCGTTTGCTTGAAGCATCAAACAGGGACTTGTGGCAAGATGCAACAGATGAGGAAATACAAGAAATAAAATCAATAATAAATGAAGCAGAAGGGATCATAGAGACTATGAATTGATCACCCTAAGATCACATTCTCTATCTACCTAAAAGACTCTTTCCATGTGAGTCAGTACCACAACTTGAAAGAAGGCCCAGGTTATTTAGTTGTGTACTTATTCGTTCACAGACAAAAGTACTGTATTGCCAGCTAGGGTTAAAATCGTAGTCATACCATGCCTCGGCTCCATCAAATCCAATATCAGCAGCAGCAGAAATCAATGTAGAAAAACCAACTCGATAGCGTGCAGGATGAGCTAATAAGACAATTCCACCTGCATCATGGATTGACTCTGAAACCTTTCGTGCCTGTAAATATTCTCCGATTGGAGCTTGTTTATAAATATACGGTTGTAAGGCCTTATGATTTCTATCAAATCCTAAACCTATAGCATGTATGAGACATTTATTTAAAAGACAAGAAATCTCTATACCAGTCCATAAAGTTGGTAAGTCCATAAATTGCTGATTAGTTTCAGCCAGCCATCTATCAATTAATGTGTATGCTTCTATTGAATGATGATCTGTTATGGAAATATGTTTTAGGCCAATTGATGTTGCCTGTTTGATTAGATCGACAGGATGCATACTGCCATCACTACATGTTGTATGTGTATGAAAGTTTACTAGATTAGGGCAACTTAATGGCGTTATTGTACTAAGTACAGAAGTAATTGTTGTTCTAGGTGAATCTAATTTCATTATGAATTTTGATCACTTGATTTGAGTCGTCGCCAACGTGCATAAAACTGAATAGACGCTGCCATAAAGACCACTAAAAATACTATAAGCCAAGTAACTGCATTTGTTGGAAACTGATTTTTAAAGACAACCAACATAACAACCGTAACCAATAAAAGAGTCGGCAGTTCATTAAGGGCTCTAAGTTGCTGCCCAGTCCAATTACATTTACCAAGTTGTAACTGGCCCATTAAGCGGTAACAAAGGATATGGTATAAAACAAGAAAGGCAACAAAAATAAGTTTGAATTGCATCCACCTTTCAGATAGCCATGAAGGTTGAACTATAAGGAGACCTATAGCCATACTGATAGTTAGTACCATACCTGGTGTGGTGATTATGTTTGCTAATCTTCTTTCCATAAGTGAATATTGCTTAGAGAATGCAATCTGAAGTTCCTCTTCAAATTGATTGGCTTCTACATGGTATATAAATAACCTAACTAAATAAAAAAGTCCTGCAAACCAAACAACCACTCCTATTATATGTAGCGCCTTTAACCATAGGTAAGCCTCAGCGGGTATGCTCATCAGAGAAAAATGCCCTAATTGAAACTTTTTTATTATAACATTTTTTCAATGCTTAAAATTGGAGCACAATCATTTATTAAGAGAGTTGTAGGTTGTTCAAAATAAAACATCGAATAAAAGAATAATTATCTCAATAAACAAAAGTATTATGAACTAGGGTGAAAGTAGTTATATATTTCTTTCGCAGTATTAGGACCTATACCTTCAACTTCTTCTAATTCCCTAATTTTAGCCATTTTTATTGCATCTATGGAATGAAAATAGTTAAGTAAATCTTTTATTCTTTGCGTGCCAAGTCCTGATATATCCCTAAGACTGCTTCGTCTCATTCGCTGACTTCGTTGCTGTCGGTGAAAAGTTAAAGCGAATCTGTGTGATTCATCTCTTACACGCCTAAGTAGTTTGATACCTATCTGATTCGGATCTGAAATAAGTGGAGTATTTAGACCTGGAATAAAGACTTCCTCCCTTTGTTTGGCTAACGAACAAATATTGATATCCTCAGAAAGCCCTAGCTCTTTTAGGACATTAAAAACGGCTGTTAGTTGTCCCTTGCCTCCATCTATCAGGATAAGGTCTGGCCAATCATTAGTAGAGGAATTTGCTAGTAGTGAAGGTTTAGAAGATTTAGATTTCTGAAAATCTACTTGTGACCTTTTTAGCTTCGACCATTTCCTAAATCTTCTAGTTATTACTTCACCCAGAGATGCATAGTCATCATTATAGCCAGTAGTTAATTTAGGATTCTTAATCTTATATTTCCTATAATGTTGCTTAGCTGGTAATCCATCTATGAATACAACTTGAGACCCAACGGGGTCTGACCCCTGTATATGACTGATGTCATAGCCTTCAATCCTACGAGGCAACTCTTCCATCTGCAATAATTGAGCCAGGTCTTCTGTTGCGAGTTCATTTTGCTCATAACCCCTCTTAAGATTTATCAGCTCATAATTAGCATTACGTTCTACTAATTTTACTAATTTTGCCTTGGTATGACGTAGAGGTAATTTAATACTAACTTTACTACCCTTTAATTCCGTTAACCAATTTTGAATTAGTGTATTTTGGGGTAAAACAAATTGAGTTATAATTTCAGATGGTATGTCAAAACCTTCAGTATTTGCATAATGTTCCTCCATAATTCTCTGTAATATCAACGATTGGTCCTGATTATATCTATCAGTTTTATAACAGATGGTTCCGATAAGTTTCCCCAATCTCATTTGAAATATCTGTACCACTGCAACATTCTCATCATTTGAAAGCGCTATAGCATCAAGGGAAAGTCTTGAATCTGGGAATGCCATTTTTTGACTTGAAGTTAGCTGATCTAAACCTTTGATTTGATCTCTTATTAATGCTGCTGATTCATAATCCATACGTTCTGATAGTTTGTTCATCTGTATTTTCAAAAGTTTCACCAACTCTTCATTTCGACCTTGAAATATCATGGCTACCTTTTTAACAGTAAGATGATAATCTTCTGGTGTGATATACTTCTGACAAACTCCAGGACAACGACCTATTGAGTAATTTAAACATACTCTATCGTGATATAAGGGTATAGGCCTTTGTCTTAATGGGAACATCTTTTTTACTAACAATAGAGTTTTTCTAAGAAGTGACACGTCTACATATGGGCCATAGAACTTATCCAGATCATTTTTATTTCGTCGACGTCTAGTTATAAATATTCTTGGATACTCCTCACTCCATGTAATACACAAATATGGATATTTTTTATCATCTTTAAGTAAGATATTGAAATACGGTTGATGGTCTTTAATTAGATTCGACTCTAGAACTAAAGCTTCATCTTCAGAATCGGTAACTATGAAATCTATAGAATCTATCTGCTTAACCATTAATTTTATCCTGGGACTATGATTATTTGAGTGCCTAAAATAACTCCTAACTCTATTACGTAAGTTTTTAGATTTACCAATATATAAAATTTGATCTGCTACATCTCTCATTAAATAGCAACCAGGCTCAAGGGGAATTTCTTCAATTCTTCGCTCAAGCTTGGAGTGTATTCTTAGCAAATTATGTTTTGACAAAATTAATTTTCTTGAGGTACATCATCCGCCATATTCCCAACCTGTTGCTGACAAGATTAGTGGGTCAGTATCGTTGATTAATTTTGCTGCCTTAACCTCTCCAACAAAAACAGTGTGGTCTCCATGCCTAACGTCACCAACTAATTCACATTCAATTCCCCCTAGTGAATCATCAAGAATTGGCAATCCTAATTCGCCAAAACTAAACGGTGAGGCCTCAAAACGACCTCCAAGTGCTTCCTGAGGTTTGAAAAACACTGCTGCAAGTTCCTTTTGATCAGATCTCAGGACATTCAATGAAAACTTCCTGGTTCTTAGAATAATGTCATGACTAGTCCCTTCCGATCGAACAGCCATTACAACTAATGGAGGTTCGAAAGATCCCTGTGTCACCCAGCTGGCTGTAAAACCATTAACAACATCACCCTCGCGTACACCACATATAAAAAGCCCATGTGGAATCTTACGAAGGAGTACTTTCTTTGCTTCAGCGTCAATCGGCATTAATTTAATTGTAGTTGCTCCGACTTTAAGGCTAAACCTCTACCAGATCTATCTAAACTGATACCAAATGAGAGTTCTTTATCCCGGAAGCTTTGATCCACTAACAAATGGTCATTTAGACCTAATAGAAAGAGGTGTTGAGCTCTTTGGAGAAGTTGTGGTTGCAGTATTGCACAATACGGATAAGGTCCCTACTTTTAGCCTAGAGAAAAGAGTTCATCAAATCCAACAATCTACAAAACATTTGAGAGGTGTTGAAATTGTAAGCTTTGAAGGTCTTACTGTTGATTGTGCTAAAGATGAAAAATGTACACTCATCCTAAGAGGACTTAGGGCTTTGAGTGACTTTGAATACGAACTACAATTGGCACATACAAACAGGTCATTGGCTTGCAATACAGAAACAGTATTCCTGGCCACTACAGCACATCACAGTTTCCTAAGTAGTTCGGTGGTTAAGGAGGTAGCTAAATTTGGTGGGAACATAAGCCATCTTGTACCAGAAATAGTGGCAAACGAACTAAAATTGCTTTTTAATAAATAAAAAGAATCTCAATCATGACATCTGAAGGATTAACTTTAATCGATCAAATCAACGAACTCGAAAATCTATTTCTTGAATCGCTACGAGTTCCGTTTACCAGTCAGAGACTCGTAAATGAACAGGAGGCAACTTTGCTATTTGAGCAAATTCGAACCTCAGTACCAAGTCAAATCATAGAAGCTGAAGGGATTATCTCATCAAAGGAAGAACTCCTTAGCAATGCGACAGAAAAGTCGGAGAAACTACTTCGGGATGCATGCCTAACCCGGAATAAAATACTAAATTCATCAAGCATTAATAAACTGGCGATAAAACAGGCAAACGAAATAAGAAAAAAGTCACAACATGCAGCTAATCTAATACTATTGAGAACTAAAAAAAAGAAAACAGAGTTGGAAGAAGAATTAATCAAGTCCCAAAAAATCCTACAAAAGAAGTTTAAGCTTATTTTGGGCAGACTCGAACATAATTTACTACAAAAGAAAGCCCTAATGATTAAAGACTACCAACATCAACAAACAAAATTATCAGCGGAAATTGAAAAACTCAAAAAACAACGGAAGCTTATTATCTCTTTGACAAAGAAGGAGAGCAGAAAGCTTGTAAGATCTTCTACTAGATATGGTCATGATATTATTACTGAAGGAATAAACATACAAAAAACTAACCTGGATAAAACTAGAGGGTCTCTTTATGGGTGAAATTACATAAACTATATTGATAAATTTTTTCTATGATTAATGGTAACTTTAGATCAGCTTCCATAGCACCATTTGAGATTATACTAAGATAAAGATAGCCATTTGGACTCTCCATATACCCTGAAAGGGATCTAACACCATCTAACGTTCCAGTCTTACCATAGAATCTACCATTAATTGAGGTATTTGAAGTGAAATCAGCTAATGTGCCCCTTTGTCCAGCAACTGCAAGGGATGAAATATAATAGGGAAAGTTTGGCCTCGTAGACATATAGTAAAGGATACTTGTTAAGCTCCTCGTTGTAAGAAGGTTATTTCGAGATAAGCCACTACCATCATAAATTCTAATATTTTGAGTTGGAATTTTTTTATCTTTTAACCATCTCAGCAATTGTTGTGCAGCCTTTTTAGGGACCCAAGTTCTTGATGCATTTCTGAGAAGGACCTCAGCTGTAAAATTATGACTTTCTGCGTTAGAGAGGCTTAGTAAGGCAATCATTGGTGCAGAATACTCTCTGTGCAGCAATTGATTAGAAAATCGCGATTCTATTAATTTTTTGAATGGGCTAGTTTTAAATATTATACCCTTTTGCTTAATATCAGATAAAGAGCTAATTGTTAATTTAATAACACCTGTAGGATCTTTTAGGGATTCTGATGATGTATTGCTATGAATTGCTAATCGAGTAATAGGTGCTCCATAGGACTCATTTTTATCTGTAGTCTTCCAACCATTTGGCCACCAATGATCAGAGGGCTCCTCCCTAATTGTAAGGGTTGGATTACTCTTAAAATAGGGAGTTTTTGGTAGATTAACCTTAAGTGAATCTACTATACGTTTAAGTTTTTCTTCATTCAGATCAGGATCTCCTTCCCCCAAAATTTCGTATTGATCACCTTTTCTCTTATAAAGCGATGTACTTAGTAAAAAGTTTGGGCCTAATTTCTCAAGAGCAAATGCTGTGGATAATAATTTAAGATTAGAGGCGGGTATTCGGGGTGTAGATCCATTAACATCCGCTAATACATTCGAATTTCTATCAATAATCGTTAAACTCCATTTGCCTTGGTCCCTACCAATTACTTTTTTAACGGAATTTGAGATAGAAGCACAGGAAGATCCCTTTGATATAGAAGTTGATTTTTGATGTGAGAATCGATTGGAGTTAGAATAATTTGAGACCTGAGCATTAAGTATTTGAGTGTCATTTAAAACATGAAAAATAAGTGGAGAAGCAATTGAACCCAAAATCAAATTGTGTAATAATGGCATTCTCATGATAAATTATTTGTACCTTATATTGCTGACATTACCTTTAAACCTATAAGTGAGACCTTCCAGTAAAATTGGAACACCAATTTTGACTTTTGTTCCTGCAATTAATAGACCATTCTTTGTAGAAATACCTGATCCAACTAGTATAAATCTAAGGTTAACTAAATTATCATCCGGTGTAATGGTCTTTAGTTTAGACAAATCATCAATGTTTACTATTTTCAACTTTCCTGTCGGTTGATTTCGAACGTATACCTCTAGCTCCTTCTCTTTGATTGCCTCACTTATGAACTCTGACTTGTTTTCAATAGATAAACCTCTAACATCTACTGTTAAAATTAAAGAGGAAGAGTCCCCTTTTATTCTAGAATGTATTGTGTTGATTCTTGGTGACCAGAACACTGCTACCACAGCCAATATAGAAATAATCAACCCAAATAAGTCAATTGGGTTGAAAGTTAACTTTTTCCCAAACAAATACTTGTTCATACTTTAGGAGTTTAGCTTATGGAACTTATTTTAAAATCTACCATTAAATTATAGAAGCTCATAAATTTCTTCAGATGTAGGTTTATCGGTAAATTTTGACTTATAAGAATAACCTTGGTCAGTTAACTGAAATAAGATCCAATCAGAGGGGAAGGCCTTCATTAGAGCACCAGCCTTTAATGGTTCTAGCCAGTAACTTACATTCCAGGATGACAGGAACCTTTTACGTCTATCCCTAGCAACGCTTCCTATACCAACAACAGAATCCTCTAAATTACCATTTATCATAACAATCGGACCGGAATACTTATTAGCTATATCTTCAAAAATCTCAAAATCAGGAGGGGTAGGCATAACAGCTAATAAAATATTAGGTTGTACTAATTGTTTAGTTTTAACTTCATTGAATGAAAAAATCTTTTCTGACATTTCTGGATATTCCCTTTTTGCTAGTGCTGTTGCTCCTGCATCCGGAAATGCTAAATAATGATTCTTGTGAGATTTGAGTAATTCACGGCTATATCTAATTACCAGTGGCAATAGTTTTAAACCTTCAAACTTTAAGGTGACAATCCACCTACCTAAAGGGTTTTTGCCTAAAGACGCAATAGAGGATTTGAATAATCTGAACTCCGCTTCGCGTAAGTCCTTGGGTAAAACTTCATGCATAGGGATGAGTTCGTAGTTAGCGTTGTGAATCTAAGGATTCGTGTATAGCTCTGGAGAGTATTGAAGGGATCAGGTCTATTTCTGTGTCTGTGGTCCAGGGTCCCAGACTAAACCTTAGACCTGATCTTAGATATCTATCTTCTATATTCATTGCTCGTAACACTAGGCTACTTTGGTTATTACCTGAGCTACAAGCAGTTCCGCTACTGGCGTATAAACCTAACTTTGAAAGGTTATAAACTAAAACTCGCGAGTTAATAGGATTGTCATTCTTGTCTGATACCAACATCGAAATATGGTTAGGTAGTCTAATTGTGGGGTGCCCGGTAAAATTAACCCCAACTATCTCCTTTAATTTCTGCCTTAATAAAATAGTTTTTCTAAAAACATCTAAATTGCCCTTGATATTATTGGAATTGATCACATCAGTACTCTCCTTTACTAAATCAATGGATTTGCTCAATCCAGAGACCAGAGGTACAGGGACTGTTCCAGCCCGTAAACCGTACTCAACGGTGTGAGAATTACTCGGTGTTGGTAAAACACATTTATGACGTATTAAAAGGAAACCAACCCCCTTAGGACCTTGCAATTTGTGGGCTGATCCACTTAGAAAGTCAAAGTCTAATTTTTCCCAATTTATAAGACCATGAGGCAAAATCTGAGTAGCATCTGTATGAAATTTAATTCCTCTATTTCGACATTGCCGAGCTATATCAAAAACTGGCTGAAGAGTTCCTATTTCAGACTGTCCCCAAATAATAGAAACAATTTTTGTAGGTTCGCTTAAAAGTTCTTCAGAATAAGATAAATCTATACAGCCAAGGTCATCAACAGGCCATTCTACAATTTCCCAACCCAATTGTTCCAGATTTAAAGCGGCCTGGCGTCCTGCAGGGTGTTCTACAGAAGAAATTACTATACGTGCAGGGGTTAGATTTGTTATAGATAAACGTAAGGCTAAATCAATAGATTCGGTTGCCCCAGATGTAAATACAACATGTTCAGGAAGTGAACCAAGCGCCTTTGATATTGAAATTCGACATCTTTCAAGATGTTTTAAAGCTCTAATGCCTTCATGATGAAGGGAGGAAGAGTTGCCCCAATAATGCAGTTGTGAATCATTGACCACAGATAAAACATCGTTCGATGGTTTGGCGGTTGCAGCTGCATCTAGATAAATTTGAGGAGCGTTATAGTTATCTTTCATGGCATATATTCTAACATAAGTAATAATATGGCTCTAAGATCCAATTACGGAATCTAGATTAGCTAAGGTGAAAAACATTGATTAAGAATTTAAACTTGAATGAAAATGTTTTTCAAGATCACAGGGCAAAACACCTTCAAATACCAGTTCTGCACTTCCGGTCATAAAGACAGATGAGTCCCTATTAGGCCATGAAATATATAAACTTCCACCTGGTAAACTCACTTCTACGTTGGAATTATCTGCTAGACCAAGTAAATGAGCAGCTACAAGTGTCGCGCAGGCCCCAGTCCCACAGGCTAGCGTTTCGCCGCAACCTCTTTCCCAAACTTTAATTTGTAAATGCGTTTTACTGATTACTTTTAAAAAATGAACATTAGTCTTTAATGGAAAAAATTTATGAGACTCCAATTTAGGACCTACAGTATAAAGTTGAAGATTTTCCAAATCATCAAACCGCACAATCATATGAGGATTACCCATTCCAACTGAACAGACATTTAATTTCATGCCGTCTAAAGTTATTGAAGTTTTAGGCAATCCGAACTCTGACATAGGCATTGTTGTAGGAATCGAATTTGGTTTAAGTAGAGGGCGTCCCATATCAACACTTACATCCTTATTCTTTGTTAGACTAACTTGAATTGGGCCAGCCAATGTTGATATGGATAATTTGGGTTTGCTTGAAATAATTTCTTTATCAAATAGATACTTTGTAAGACATCGAATTCCATTGCCACACATCTCTGCCTCAGTGCCATCAGAATTGAAAATTCGCATCAATACATCATATTCGTTCTTTGAAGGTAAAGCAAAAATTACGCCATCTGCTCCTATTCCAAAGTTTCTACTACAAATTCTCATTATAAACTCCTTATTCAAAGAATAGTGTGTATCAGAAATACCCTCCTCCAGATAATCAAAAAGGATAAAATCATTACCCAGACCATGGTATTTAAAAAATTTAATTAAAGATTTCATAAGGTAGTCAGAAGAATCATTCAACTGATTAGGAAAAGTATAATAGCATATTAATATATTTGATATCTAATAAGGGAAGAATTCAGTGTGTATCATATGTCATTATTTATAGGTCTTATTTTTTGCGAATAAGAAAAGTGCACAAAAGATGATTATTATTAACGGCAAGAAATTTAGCAAGGCTAAAAAACCAATTATAAGAATGAAAATACTAGAAAGTATAATCATGCCCAAAGCTAATAAAAGAAATAGTTTTCTAAGTGGCCTTAAGAATATTGGTCCAGATGTAATAAATAGTTTGTACTGAAGAAAGAGTCGTAGCTTGACAAGGTTAAGTAATTCTTCAAAGTGCCATTTTATTGATTTATGTGAGACAGATCTATAATAGGAATGGCTTATATTCTGAAATAAACCCCTTGGTTTAGCAAGCAAGGTATTAAGGTGAATAGACTGTGCCTGAATCAAACATTTGACAGTATAACTAATAGTGGAATCTATATCTTTGATTTGTTTCTTGATATTTGAATTATCATTTATGTTATTTTTGGTATAAGTTGTGATGCCTGTACTTTTTCTAAACAAAGTTTCAGAAATAGAACGACTAAGCTTTTTTCGTATTTTCCTGATGTCTATCATGGTTTGAGTTAATATAACATTTGGTTAAAATAAGCTCATCTATGAGAAGGGGCGTAAAAAAAAATCCTTTATAGGCTCATTATAGTTATTCTATTACTTAATCCAATATAGTGTAAAGTGGGAAGATAAGACCTTAGGAAAACTCAGTTACTAGATCGTGAATAAAGAAGTACCACAAGATTCATACTCCAAGCAGGAAGGACTGCACTACAACCACAAGGATTTAGAGATTAAATGGCAAAAGGTTTGGGAGAAGATGGGCATAGACAACACATCAGATCCAAAAACTGGTGAGAATACATACTACGCTCTATCAATGTTTCCTTACCCATCTGGAACACTACATATGGGTCATGTTAGGAATTACGTGATAACAGATGTCCTGGCGCGATACCACAGAATGAAAGGTTATAAAGTTCTTCAACCTATGGGGTGGGATGCATTTGGATTACCAGCTGAGAATGCGGCAATCGAAAGGGGAATAAACCCTGAGGAATGGACTAAAAAAAATATTAACCAAATGAGAAAGCAATTAAAACGACTGGGGCTGTCCATTGACTGGGACCGTGAATTTGCGACATGCGATGCTGACTATTACCAATGGACACAATATTTATTTCTTGAATTGTTTGAATCGAAACTTGCATATCAAAAGGAAGCAGAGGTAAATTGGGATCCAATAGATAAAACTGTTCTCGCAAATGAACAAGTAGATTCTAATGGTAAGTCATGGAGGTCTGGAGCAAAGGTTGAGAAAAGGCTTCTTAAACAATGGTTCCTTAAGATAACAGAATATGCTCCCAATCTCATAGCCGATTTAGATAGATTAACAGGTTGGCCTGAAAGCGTAAAAACCATGCAATCGAACTGGATTGGTAAATCAAAGGGTAGTTTTTTAAAATTCGAGTTATGTAATATTAATGATAGATTTATCGAAGTATTCACAACCAGGCCAGACACTCTATTTGGAGCAACATACCTAGTAGTCGCTCCAGAGCATCCAATTATTGATTCAATTATAAGACCAAATAATGAAAAGAGGATTAAACAATTTAAGCGTGATGTTAGCTTGATAAATGATCTAGAAAGAACATCTGAGCATCGCGATAAAAATGGAATTGACACAGGAATAGAAGTATTAAACCCCGCAACAAATCAAAAGATTCCTTTATGGGTAGGTGATTACGTTTTACCAAATTATGGTTCAGGTGCTGTTATGGGTGTTCCCGCACATGATGAACGGGACTACAAATTCTCGCAAAAGTATAAACTCCCAATCAAATTTGTCATTACTAAAAAGGATCTTGATAAAAATATCCCTACTGACAGAGCATATACAGATGAGGGGATACTTATTAACTCAAATGAATTTAATGGATTACAATCAGAAGTTGCTAGAGAAATGATTATTGGAAAGGCACAAAGAGAAGGCTGGGGCCAACCAAAGACAATATACAGATTAAGAGATTGGTTGATTTCGAGGCAAAGGTACTGGGGATGCCCGATACCAATTATTCATTGCAAAGAATGTGGAGTAGTAGCAGTAGAGAAGAAGGATTTACCAGTTAAATTACCAAAATTATTAGAAATCTCTACAAAAGGAAAGTCAAAGTTAAAAACAAGTAATGAGTGGCTAATAACACCCTGCCCGAAGTGCGGAAAAGAATCAATTAGGGAGACAGATACCATGGACACCTTTATGTGCTCATCTTGGTATTTTCTTAGATTTACAGATTCAGCTAACAAAAATATGCCATTTTCACTAGAAAAAACAAATAAGTGGATGCCAGTAGATCAATATGTGGGTGGGGTAGAACATGCTATTCTTCATTTATTATATTCAAGATTTTTTACCAAAGCATTATCAAAAAAAGGATTGATTGATGTTAACGAGCCGTTTTCTAAATTGTTAACACAGGGAATGGTTCAAGGAATAACATACAAGAATCCATATACCTTTAAATATATAGCTCCAACTAGAGTAAAGGACAAGAGTAATCCTAAAGATCCTGTAACTGGCGATAAACTTGAAGTCTTCTATGAGAAGATGTCAAAATCAAAATATAACGGAATTGACCCAACAGAAGTAATAGATAAATATGGGGTAGACACCTCAAGGTTATTTGTTCTTTTTAAAGCTCCACCAGAAAAAGATCTGGAGTGGAATGACTCAGATGTAGAAGGACAGTATAGATTTATTTGCCGATTATGGAGGTTAATACAACGGTTATCAGAAAAACCGCTCAATGAAACAAGAAAAGGTATGAAATTTGAATACAAAATATATGATAAAGATGATCTGTCTGCAAGCGAAAAGGGTTTAAGAAGGTCTGTACATCAAGCTATAAGCTCAATAACTGAGGACCTAGAAGGTGAACCTCAGTTCAATACGGCAATCTCAGAGTTAATGAAATTATCTAATTCTATAAATGAAAATTTTGATCTAGTCTCAGAGGACGTTTTAGTTGAGGCATTATCAACACTTATTTTATTGATAGCTCCATTTGCCCCTCACGTTGCAGAAGAGTTCTGGAGCCAAGTTGGATTTACTGATAGTATTCATCTCATGACATGGCCAAAAGTTGATGAGACAGCCCTAATTAGAGAAGAGCTTAAAATCATTATTCAAGTGAATGGAAAGGTCAGAGGATCAATTATGGTCGAAGCAAACATTGGAAAAGAAGAAATCACGAATCTAGTTAAAGAAGGAGATGTGGCTCAAAAATGGCTACAAGGAGAAGAGGCAAAACGAATTATATATGTACCAGGAAAGTTAATAAATCTAGTCAAATAATTAATAAGATCACGAACACTTTAAAAATTTTAATTCATTAGGATTATTAAATTCTCCTATAGTCTTATATTCTGGGCGATTATAAATTAAATGCCTTAGGATAATAAAAATAGATTCTATACTATTTTCTCCTATTTCTTTATCAATTTGAGAAAGACTACGAGGTTTACAATCAGAAAGAAGGTTCTCAATCCTACCTTGTAATTTTAAAACATCAGCGGCAGCAGCCTTACCAGCCTCTACTCCTGGTTGATCGTAAGCATTTACATTAATCATCTCAGCATAAAAACCTACCGCTCGCTCAAAGAGAGCAATCAAAGCTCCCAATGTAAAAGGGTTAAGTTTGTCCATAGTGATGGTTATACTTTGCCTACCACTTTCAGTTAGTGCCTGCCTTGTACCTTGATAGAATCCAGAGAGATGGTCCCCAGAATTTAATCCATTGACAAAATTAAATTCACCAATGTCATCAAGTATTTCGATAAAGGTGACGAAGAAGTTATCAACACCATCTCTAAGTTGTTGGACATATGCATGCTGATCTGTGGAACCTTTATTTCCATATACAGCTAATCCTTGATGTACAACCTGACCTTGCCTATTATTTTTTTTACCTAGTGATTCCATAACTAGTTGTTGAAGATATCTGCTGAAAACTTCTAATCTATCTTTATAGGGTAAAACCACCATGTCCCTCTTACCTTTTCCTTCTCCAGCTAGATACCATGAGGTAGAAAGTAAGGCTGCAGGGTTATCCTTATATGAGGGATTTCTAGTGAGTTGATCCATGCTTGAAGCACCTTTTAAAAACTCATTAATGTCTAATCCTAAAAGAGAAGCAGGTAAAAGCCCTACTGAACTAGTAATGCTAGTTCTTCCACCAACCCAATCTTGCAATTCAAATGTTGCCAACCAGTCTTCAGCTTTTGCAAGTTTATCTAACTTACTATCTGGCATAGTTATTGCGATAGCATGCTTTGTCCAGTTACAACCTTTCGATAGTACATATTCCCTTACAGCTTCCATTGTAATCTTAGGCTCCGGGGTAGAGCCTGATTTACTAACAACTACAAATAAGGTAGAGTCAATTTTTGCTTCGATTCTTGAAAGTACCCTACACATTCCTTCAGGATCAATATTGTCCAAAAAGTGAAAGTCTAATTTTTGTTTAGAATTTCCTAAAGCGTTAATAAGCAAAGAAGGACCAAGACTACTGCCACCTATTCCTATCCAAACAACATCCGAAAAGTTTTTATTATTAAAGGATTTAATTGTTCCTTCTAAAATCTTCTGAGAAAATTCCTTTATCGTACTTATCTGACCATTAATACTATTCTTGATTTCGTCATTTGGTGCTATTGAAGCATTCCTAAGCCAATAATGACCAACTTGCCGCTGTTCATCAATATTGGAGATAGAGCCATTTTCAAGACTATTCATTGAATCAAGTATCTTGGGAAAGTCTTCTTCGATGATTCCAAGTTTCCTATGATCTAAATGCATTCGACTTATATCTAGCCAAATTCCTAAATCGTCGTTAAACCAGTTTAATTGACAGTATCGTGTCCATTCTGAATTCGTTTCAGGATCATGGCTAGCGGAAAAGGCCATTAGAGTTAGTGAATTCCCAAGGAAGTTATGTTCCTAAACTTTAATGCATGACGGAGAGCTGTAGCAGAATAATAAAAGATATAATGGAATATTAAATTTCAGGAAAATAGCATGTTCTTCAGGGATGACAAAAAAAATACTGTCACCCTGGGCGGTTCTGCATAAAAATGTTAAACAAATTTCAGCCAGAGATTACGTAAATCCCCTTTTGTTTTATCAACTTTTGGTAATTGTTTAATTATAATATGATCTTGAAAGTTTTTGGAGCAATTAAGTTTTGTATACCTAATCGTACCTCTTCTACAATAAATAATTTCAACATCATCATGACATGTTAAATATTTTACGAAAGAATCTAAATCGGCTAGTCTAAATCCATCAAAGGAGATTAATTCATCATTTTCTATAAATCCAGAAGACATCGCTGGACTATCCTTTAAAATACTTTTAACAGTAAATTTACCGTGAAGTTCAGAAACTTTAAAACCTGAAAAACATTTACTTTCTTTTCTTCGTACAATCTGATAGCCGATTTCCAAGAGGAGATCTTCTAAAGGTAAGGTGTTAGGTGTGTTTAACCACATAACAGCGTTTTCAGCTAGTTTATTATCAATGGAGGAAATTAAACTAAAGACATCTGATGTTTTATACCCTTTAGCATTAATTGCAAAGTTATTCCACATGTACCTAAGAACAAACGATAAGCTGCTACCAAGTTTTCTTAGGGAGATGTCGAGACATAGACAGTATAAGGTCCCAACATTATAGTAACTTATTTGATAGTTTGAGCTTGAAGAATGAGATTTATATAATTTAACCCATGACTCCCTAGAACTATCTAAAAGTGAATGTTCAAACCTAGCAGGAGTATTGAAAAATCTTGTAATTTCATTAGTAAGATCATCAAGGAGATCGTTAACAGAAGATAATCCTGCAATATATGGCAATGTCAGATCAAAATAACTTGTTAAACCCTCAACAAACCAAAGGGTATCTGTTGTTACTGGTAACTGATAATTATATCTGTAGTAATCAGATGGTCTGAGGCGACGAATATTCCATTGGTGAAGGTATTCGTGACCAAAAAGCTGCAATAACTCTCTATAACCAGACTGTTTCACCAATCTTTCATTAGAGAAATGTAAAACACAACTATTGTCATGTTCTAAGCCCCCATAGCCCTTATCTAAAAAGAGAACTATAAAAATGTAAGCATCTTCAGATGGCGGGGGAGTTTTAAGAAGCCTACTTGTAGCCTCACAGATCAATTCAACATCTTGTACAAACGAATTAGGTAACGTTTCAGGGATTTTTCCTATTTGAATTATTTTGTGTTTGAAAGTTGAAACATTCAATTCATTCTGAAACAAGTCTCCAGCATGTACTGGAGCATCTATCAATTTGTCATAGTCACTTGCAATGTAAATATTTTCTTCAGCCTGTAAAGGAATTGCTGCTTTCCATTCAGGTGGAAGCATTAGTGAAAGTTTATGACCTTTATAACGAAAGTCTTTAATTAACAATACTAAAGCAGGTAAGCATAAAGAAGCAAATTCCTGATCTAAATAACAAGTTCTAACAGATAAGGTCCTTGCTTCGACTGTGTAATTAACATAAACTTTTTCTTCGGAGGTGACAATGAACTCCCAAGAGCTTGGTGAAGGGCGCTCAAATCTAAGAGTCTTGCCACATTGTTTTATGGATAAACAATGTAAAAACTGAACATGATCTCTTACTGTATAAGAACCGGGAGTCCAAATAGGCAAGGACATTATGACGTGGCCCTTCTCAGGGGTAAAACTAATCTCTACTTCTATTAACTGTGTATTAGGCTTACTCAAATCTAAGCTAATATCAACAAAATCCTGACAACTGTAATTTTCACTAAGATGCTCTGATGTACTCATACCCCTATCAAAAATAGATTCACAATAAATACTACATTCCTTCCAACAGAAGACACCAAAACCAAATATTATTTAACTAATAAAAGAGAATGAGCTTTTTATAATTAGCTATAAGATTTATATTTCTTAAATAATGTATCTCCTTAACCACCGATTGAGGCAAAGAGGATAATATTAAATTATCAACATAATCCTAGATTATCTTAGGCACAGTATGAACTCAATTATATATCCATCTGACTATGCTGGTTATCGATTTAATCCACCTCTAAGAATAGCAATCATGGCGTCAGGAAAAGGTAGTAATTTTGAAGCAATAGCAGAATCGATATATAAAAATGAACTTAACGCATGTATAAAAGCATTGATTGTTAACAATCCAAATTGTCCAGCAGTGGAAAAAGCATACTCACATAATGTTCCTATCATTACAATTGATCATAGAAATTACAATACCCGGGAGGAATTTGACGAAGAAATTATAAAGCATCTGAAAAATCTAGATATTGAACTAATAGTAATGGCAGGGTGGATGAGAGTCGTCACTAAAAGACTTATTGATGCTTTTAACAAAAGATTAATTAATATACACCCATCCCTTTTACCAAGCTTTAAAGGACTAAAGGCTGTCCAACAAGCATTAGATAACTCTGTAAAGATTAGTGGCTGCACAGTTCATTATGTGTCAAATGAAGTTGATTCGGGTGAAATTATAGGCCAGGCAGCAGTGACTGTTAATGAGAATGACAATCATGATTCATTAACAGCTAAAATCCAAACTCAAGAGCACATTCTTCTTCCATATTCAATTTCATTGGCAGGTAGAAATCTTAGAAGCAAATAGTTCTATGGATAAAAAGTAGTATTTGGAAGACCCATATTTGCCGGTAGTCCGTCCATAATATTCAAGCATTGCACCCCCTGTCCAGCCTGACCTTTAACGAGGTTATCAACGACACACATAAGTATTAAACGGCTTGTACGTGGTTCAACCTGGACTGATAAAAATGCTTTGTTTGTATTTTTCACCCACTTTGTAGCTGGATATGTACCAACAGGTAGCACATTGATAGTTTTATGATCACGATAGATAGCTTCTAAAACAGTTGTACAGTCTTCAGCTGTTAAACCAGGATCTCTCAACCTTCCATAAACTGTTGCCAACAAGCCTCTGACCATAGGAACCAAGTGTGGTGTGAATTGAACTTGAATTGTATGACCAGCAATCTCACTTGCTAATTGTTCTATTTCGGATGTGTGTCTATGCCCTACAACGCCGTAGGGTGAAATTGACTCTGAAGCTTCGGCTAGTAAAAAGGTTTCCTTTGGGGCCCTTCCACCACCGGAAGTGCCAGTTTTTGCATCAATAATGATTCCTTCCTCTTCAATCAATCCCTGTTTTAAAAAAGGGAGTAAAGGCAATAAACTTGCAGTAGGAAAACAGCCTGGTGCTGCAACAAGATTTGCATGTGATATTTCCTCTTCCTTCCATTCAGCTAAGCCATAAACAGCCTCTTTACAAAGAACAGGATCATTACGGTGCAGCCTCGAAGATTCATGAGCATAAACTTGTGACCATTGTTCTAGAGATCGGTAACGGAAATCTGCAGATAGATCAACAACCCGTATTTTGTGTTCAAGAAGTTTTGGCACAAGTTGTGAGGATTCTCCGTTCGGAAGACTTAAAACTGCATAATCCGCAGCTTCAGCAATCTTTTGGGGATTAGGGTCTTGAATTGTTAAATGTTCATCCAAAGGCAGAAATGGAAAAAATTGATTCCAAGATTTTCCAGAACTACGCTTTCCACCCAAAAAACTTACCCTAAACTTTGGATGATCCTGCAATAATCTTATTGTCTGGAGCCCTCCATATCCGGATGCCCCAATTACCGCTACTCGCTTCTGTGCTTTCATATTTGATCCGGTTGCGGGTATAAGAGGTTTCTTATCCATAAGTGTTTTTATTACCAGTCAATCGTACTTGCAACGATAATGATTGAAGAAAATCCCGCATCAACAAGCCTGAACAATACTAAGCCTAGTCATCGAAGCGGAGAAATCCAATTTGACCCAATTTCTGATGGCTTAGCGGCCATTCGAAATGGCGAGTCTGTTGTTGTTGTAGATGATGAAAGAAGAGAAAATGAAGGTGATTTGATATGTGCAGCTCAGTTTGCCACTCCCGAACAGATAAATTTTATGGCAACTCAAGCGAGAGGCCTAATCTGTCTTTCAATGGAAGGGGAACGTCTTGATGCTCTAGACCTACCTCTTATGGTTGATAGGAATACAGACGCAAATGAAACAGCATTTACAGTAAGCATCGATGCAGGCCCAGAGAATGGAGTATCTACTGGAATATCTGCAGAAGATAGAGCTCGAACAATTCAAGTCGCTATCAACCCGGCAACGAATCCGAGAGATCTTAGAAGACCTGGGCATGTATTTCCATTAAAGGCACGTAAAGGTGGAGTATTAAAAAGGGCAGGGCATACAGAGGCCGCTGTGGATCTATCCCAAATGGCCGGTTTAGTTCCCGCGGGAGTTATCTGTGAAATACAGAATCAAGATGGTTCTATGGCAAGGCTCCCAGAACTTTATGATTACTCAAAAAAATGGGGATTAAAATTAATTAGTATTGCTGATTTAATAAGGTATAGGTTAGAAAATGAAAGATTTGTGATTAGAAAAGCTAATGCTACATTACCAACATTGTTCGGTGGATTTCAAGCCATAGGTTACAAAAACAATCTTGATGGATCTGAACATGTTGCTTTAGTAAAAGGCAACCCAAGAAAATTAAAAGAACCAGTTCTTGTACGAATGCATTCTGAATGCCTAACTGGAGATGCATTTGGTTCATTACGATGCGATTGCAGACCTCAGTTAGAAGCTGCACTAGCAAGAATTGAACAAGAGGGTGAAGGTGTAGTTGTATACCTAAGGCAGGAAGGTAGAGGTATAGGTCTATTAAATAAGCTCAAAGCATATAGTCTTCAGGATGGTGGGCTAGACACAGTAGAGGCAAATGAGAGGTTAGGCTTTCCAGCTGACTTAAGAAACTATGGTGTAGGTGCCCAGATACTTACTGATTTAGGTATTCACAGATTAAAGTTATTAACAAATAATCCAAGAAAAATTGCTGGATTAGGAGGTTATGGATTACAAGTGGAAAAAAGAATTCCTCTTGTAATTTGCCCTGGGGATCATAACAAAGCTTATCTTGCCGTGAAAAGAGACAAGTTAGGTCACCTTATAGATAGTAACCAACAAGACAGAGTCGAAGAAGTTAATTATATTTATCTTGCATGGGATCTACTAAATGAACAGGAAAATATCATGTTATTTAGGTCAAAAGCTGAATCAAAATCTTTAAATCAGAACATCAACCTGATTACAGAGCATTCATCTAGGCTAGAAGCAATCCTTGAGAACCCTACCTTTCTATGGAGAGTCAAATGTAACCAAAGAAAGGCAACTGAGGATGATTCATGCGTGATAAGTACTATGAAGATTATAAATTTCCTTGCAGACATTAAGGAAACAAATCGTATATCGCTTTTCCTTACAGATAATATAGATCAGGTTCTACACCCTTCTGTAAGTCTAGGGGGAAAAGCACTTAAGCTAAATACTATAAATAAAAGCAATGTGATTAACTTGTCACGAGAAATTGAATCAAAATCAAGGCCATTATTGATTAAGTGGGATAAAAATTAAATTCAAGGTATTATTCAACTGTATTCTAACTTCTAACAGATGTCTTAATGATTCTAGTTCCATTCTTTAAAGAAAGAACAACTTCTAAATCCTTAGTTTCACCAAATACTGTATGTACTCCGTCAAGGTGTGGCTGTGATTGATGTACTAAAAAGAATTGACTTCCACCAGTATTCTTACCTGCATGAGCCATTGAAAGCGAGCCAGGTTGATGCTTGTGTGAGTTAATCTCGCAATCAATTGTATATCCAGGTCCACCAGTCCCTGGGGTGCCTTTTGCGCCGACCCTAGTATTTGGACAGCCTCCTTGTGCCATAAAACCATCAATTACACGATGGAAAGCTAAGCCATTGTAAAAACCTTCATTCACTAACTTAAGAAAATTAGCTACTGTTTTTGGAGCATCAGACTCAAACAAGTCTAATTCAATTACGCCAGCGTCCGTTTCCATAATAACAGTTGTCACGTTTGAAAAAAGGCAGATTTATTTCACATTATATTCTATAAGGAATAAAATGTGAAATAGAACTAAATATTTGCTTAATATGACAGTTGCATAAATAAGCTTATTGAGAAAAGGATTTTAATTTAGCTGAGGTAGTCCTAATGCAGCCAAGGTTTGTCGTAAGTTATTAGCATTTAATTTCAGCAAATTCCTACACTCCTCTACGGATAATTTTGAGGTGTGTACTAGTAAAGAGAGCTTTACAGAACCATCACATCTTTCCAACAATTGAAATGCATCTGCCCTCTCAAGTTGAACTAATTCTTTTAGTATTCTCAATGAACGATCAAGCAATTTAGTATTACTAATACTTAAATCAATCATTCTATTACCATAAACCTTGCCAAGCCTAATCATAACAGAGGTTGAAATAATATTCAGTGCCATTTTGGTTGCTGTTGCTGCCTTAAGCCTTGTTGAACCTGCTAACAACTCAGGTCCGGTAACTAAACGTATATCAACATCGCAAGGAATAAAAACAACATCCTTTGGTACACATGATATGGCAATTGTTAATGCTGAGATCTCCTTTCCAAAAGATAAAGCCCCATGAACATAGGGAGTTGTTCCACCGGCCATTATGCCAATCAACGAATCTTTCTTAGAAAAACCGCGGGTTTGTAAATCAATTTGGCCAGCATTCAAATCATCTTCAATTCTTTCTGCACTAGAAAACAAGGCGTCATATCCTCCTGCTATAACACCTTGTACAAGTTCTGGAGGAGTACAAAAGGTTGGAGGACATTCAGCTGCATCTAAAACACCTAACCTTCCTGATGTTCCAGCTCCAATATAAAAAATTTTGCCGCCTTTACTTATTCTGGGAATAATTTTATCAATGGCCTCTGAGATTTCGAATGATGCTCCTTTCACCGCAATTTGTGGTTTTTTATCCTCCTCAGAAAAGAGGTTTACCAACTGGTTAGTAGAAAGCTGATCAATTCCACTACTTAATATATTAGTTTGTTCAGTTGGCAGGTAACCCCTATCAGTCAATGAGTCGTTAATATTAAAAGAAAGTCTTTTCTTGCTACGAGCCATACTATAAAAGACCTTCTAAACGTTGACGGATTGAATCAAGATTAGATTCATTCTCAGATTCGCCATTATTACTAACTTTCTCTTGCCAATTAACAACATCCTTATTCTTAATAGGAGGGGATAATAATAATCTTTCTTCTTCAGTTTTTGGTACAAAGCCAGTTTCTACAAAACGAGTTTCGTATCCTGCTTTTACGCAAAAGGCCTCTATTTCTTCTCGGTCAATTTCCTCAACAGTAGGGGTTGGAAAATCTTGCGCAGCTAAAAGGCCACTGTATCTTTCAGCATCCTCAGGATTCTCAAACATCAACACGATAACTTGACCTGAAAGTTCTAAAGAATGAATGCCCTCACTTTCTTTGCCTGAATCGTAAAGCAAAACATGTACACGCATTGACTTGTTGAAGGGTTTAGTAATTCTGTCATCAATCAGGAGATATTTTTTAAAATAGCTCCGGATCAACAGAAAGTTCCTGCAATCTTTCATAAAGAGCTCTTTCAGAGTCTCCTAATTCAGAAGGAATTACAACAACTATTTCAACAAGTTGATCTCCCTTAAGCCCATCCATTTCAAGCCCTCGTCCACGAAGACGTAATAGACGTCCACTTGAAGAGCCTGGGGGGACCTGAAGTGTTACTTGACCGTGAATCGTCGGCACCTCTGCTGCACATCCCAATACAGCGTCAGCAGGCAAAAGTTCTAAACGATAAAGAATTCTCAACCCATCAACACGAAGCCCTTCATCGGTCTGGATTCGAAGTTGTAAGAAATGATCACGACCACCAGGTGCAACTCCGGCGAGTCTCAATCTCCATCCATCACCAGCCATAGGGGGTGTATCTACTTCTATCAAGGTTCCTTCGTCTAATTCGATTTGAACTGTTGTGCCATGAAGTCCTTGTTCAGGAGAAAGAGAGACTAAAGTTTCTAAGTCTTGGAAAGCCTGGACTGGTGGCGGTGGAGGTGAAGCTTTAGCAGGCCAATCCCGAACATTTGAGACGTCGTCTTCTTGTTTAAAATCTTCTTCTTCTTCAATTATTTGGTATTCTTTATCTAAAGGGAATTGCTCTTCGGAGCCTAAAACTAATGATAAGTATTCCTCAAAAGTAGGGAATCCTTCAGTAAATGGACTCTCATTTTCTTCTCTTGTTTTATTGGAACCCTCCCAAGCTTTTCTTTTTCGAGGGTCACTTAAAACAGCATAAGCCTCATTTACTAACTTAAACCGTTCTTCAGCATTCCTATCATTCCCATTTAAATCAGGATGCCATTTTCTAGCCTCTCTCCTAAAAGCTAGCTTCAATTCTTTTTGGTCACTATCAGGAGATAAACCTAATAAAGCCCAATAATCTGGGTTAGCGGTAGAAGTCATCATCCCATTGATCTACATTCCTTCTTCGAGGGTTTCGTCTCGACTCATTAAGTGATGATTGATTATCCCAAGGATCGTCGTCCCAATAATCATCTGAGAAAAGTTCATCTTTAAGTGAACCAAAAGTGTTGCGAATTCCCTGCAATGGATTCGAGTCATTACGTCTTTCGGCAGTCAAACGACGATTTAACCCAAAAAGAGCTTCTTGTAATCCAGCAACTAAAAACTCGAGTTCTTGTGGATCATCATTTTCTAGTTCATCTTGTACATCTCTTAAAGCCATTTCAACAGCTCGCTGCTGTCGCTCTGCTCCATAAGGACCAAGTTCTAGAGCTGAATCTCGAAGTCTACGTTCTGCTTGAGCAACAAGAGTGAGTGCACTATTTCTTCTATCAATACTAGCTCTACGCTTTCTATCTTCATCTGCCTTAGCAGAAGCATCCGCCAGAATTTGTTTTATCTCATCTTCATCAAGTGTGGAACCACCTTGGATACTAACTGATTGTTTTCTACCTGTTGTTCTGTCAGTGGCGCTAACTTCTAATAAACCATTTGAATCAATATCAAAAGCCACCTGTACTTGAGGAACGCCTCGGGGTGCTGGAGGAATGCCTGACAACTTAAATCTACCTAATGATTTGTTATCAGAGGCCAATTGTCTTTCACCCTGCCAAACATGTATCTCAACAGAAGACTGATTGGCTTCTGATGTGCTAAAAACGTCAGCCTGTCGAACAGGTATTGGGGTATTTCTTGGTATAAGAACTTTCATTAAACCTCCAACAGTTTCAAGCCCTAAAGAAAGTGGAGTTACGTCATTCAGCAGTAAATCACGTAATTCACCCGTTAAGATTCCTGCTTGAACAGCTGCCCCGATTGCTACAACTTCATCTGGGTTAACTGTTTGGGAAGGTGTTTTAGGAATCATTGTTCTGACTAGTTGTTGAATCATTGGCATTCGTGTACACCCCCCTACTAGAACAACATCATCAACATCCCTGGGGTCCCAACCTGAGTCATTAATTGCTGTTTGGACTGGTAGTAGTAAACGATCTAACAAATCAGGGCAAAGTGATTCAAAAGTAGGCCTATCTAGAGTCGTTTCTATATGAAGAGGGCCCTCAGAGCCTGATCCCGTTGCAATAAAAGGTAGAGAAATTGGCGTGCTTTTTACTCCTGAGAGCTCTTGTTTGGCCTTTTCGGCAGCTTCTGTTAAACGTTGAAGTGCTTGTCTATCGCGTCGAAGGTCAATGGAATATTTTTTTTGGAAATCATCAGAAAGCCAATCAACAATTCTCTGATCAAAATCATTTCCTCCAAGCTGTGTGTCACCACAAGTTGCCTTTACATCAAAAACCCCATTTGCGATTGACATCAGGGAGACATCAAAGGTGCCTCCCCCAAGATCAAAGACTAAAACCTTTTTCTTTGCAGACCGATCAAAACCATATGCCAGTGCAGCCGCTGTGGGCTCATTAAGAATGCGTTCTACGGTTATTCCAGCTAATCGACCAGCATCTCGAGTGGCTTGCCTTTGTGAATCATTGAAGTAGGCAGGAACCGTAATCACAGCAGCCTCTACAGGCTCTCCTAAGAACGTTTCAGCATCATCTATAAGTTTTCTCAGAATGCAGGCCACTAATTCTTCAGGGGCGTATTCTCTTTCTGTAGAAGGACATGTAACCCTGACATTTCCATTCGCGTTAGCTCTTACGGTATAAGGAACATTCAGGCTATTTTCTTCTAGCTCATCCCATGAACGTCCGACAAAGCGTTTCAAATTCGAAAAAGTGTTTTTAGGGCTAAGCACCAACTGTCTACGAGCCAACTGTCCGACTAAAAGTTCTGAATCCTTGGTATAACCGACCACCGATGGTGTAGTTCTACAGCCTTCAGCATTAGCAATGACTTGAGGACGACCTGCCTCTAGAACTCCCAAAACGGAGTTAGTGGTTCCAAGATCAATTCCTACTATCCGCCCCATGGCTGTTTGAACTGAATTCCAACCCTAACTTGTTTAAATATATTCTCAAGTCATTGCCTAGTGTCGTTTTCCAAGCAAAAAGGCTATTAATGGTGACAAGGGTGTAATTAGGAATAACGTCTATGTAGTGACAGGTATCGCTATGCCGGAATCTGTAGCTGAACTCTTCAGTCTTAGGCAAAGACCAACCTCGGAAAGGCTGAGAGACATAAGCTTTAGGAATCTGGCTATTTTTCTTGCTTCGTTGGTAGCAGTTTTACTTACTGGGATATTCATTGTTGTTTTTTGGGGGTCATTAGAATCGATAGGAAAGTACGGAATAGAGTTCCTATATACATCTGAATGGAATCCAGTTAGTGATAAGTATGGTGCCTTCACTGCAATCTATGGCACCCTTGTAACCTCACTGCTTGCATTGTGTATAGCGGTACCATTAAGTATCAGCACTGCGATATTCATTACTGAAGACATAATTCCTCAAAAAATCAGATATCTAATAGGACTAATGGTGGAATTATTAGCTGCAATTCCATCGGTTGTGCTTGGCTTATGGGCAATATTTGTTATGGAGCCATTTATAAGGCCATTACTTATTTATCTAAACATCTACTTTTCTTGGTTACCTTTCTTTAGCACAGAGCCAATGGGTCCAGGAATCGCTCCAGCAATAATAATTCTAGTGATAATGATAATGCCAATTATCACATCTATAGCGAGAGATTCACTAAACCAAGTTCCGAAGAATTTAAGAGAGGGTGCTTATGGTGTTGGCGCAACAAGATGGTCAGCAATAATTAATATAATTCTTCCTGCAGCAATCTCTGGAATTGCCGGAGGGGTTTTACTTGCATTGGGAAGAGCAATGGGTGAGACAATGGCAGTAACAATGATAATCGGAAATTCAAATAACTTTAACTGGTCTCTCTTCTCGCCAGGGAATACTATTGCAGCAATGCTTGCCAATCAATTTGGAGAAGCCGATGGTAGTCAAGTTTCATCTCTAATGTTTGCTGCTCTAATACTTATGATATTGACTCTAATAGTGAATATTTTAGCACAAATGATTGTAAGAAGACTAAGTCTTAAATACTAAAGATGAACATAAAAACATCTACAAACCAAGATCCAATGTCCTTAACTTACAAGCATGGTAATTTAAGAAATATTATAAATAAATCTCTAACGATAACATCTGCCATCTCTGCACTATTAACCATATCTCCATTGATAATTATTTTAATTTATATTATGGTAAAAGGAGGCACACAGATAAGCATTGGGTTATTCACTCAATTACCAGAGCCGCCAGGCGACGACATAACTTCTGGAGGCATTGGGAATGCAATAATTGGAACTTTAATAGTCACATTGATCGGGGCATCTATAGCCGTACCTATAGGCATTGGTGGAGGGATATACCTTGCCGAGTACTCACAGAAAAGCAATTTTTCTAAGTTTATTAGGTTTGGGACAAATATACTTGCTGGTATTCCCTCTATAATTGCGGGTATATGTGTATATGGATCGATCGTATCGAGCAAGATTATCTTAGGGTCAAACTTTAGTGCACTTGCTGGTGGGTTATCTCTTTCAATTTTAATGCTACCAACAATAATTAAAACTACTGAGGAAGGCCTGAAACTTGTTCCTGATGGGCTTAGAAAAGGTGCCTATGCTGTAGGAGCATGTCAATTCACCACAATTACAAGGATAACCTTACCAGCTGCAATCACACCAATTGCAACTGGAATAGTTCTTGCAATTGCTCGAGCAGCTGGCGAAACAGCGCCATTAATTTTCACTGCTTTATTCTCTTTCTACTGGTCCTCCGGACCTTCAACACTTTTAGAGCCAATAGCATCTTTATCGGTTTTAATTTATAACTTTGCTTTGGAGCCTTACCAAGCTCAAAACGAACTTGCATGGGCCGCATCATTTGTACTTGTATTAATGCTTCTGACAATGAATATATTAGCAAGGTTATTAGGAAGATTCACACCAAAATGAACACCCTTAAAATACACCCTAAAACAACACTTTAAATAAAGATGATTCCTACATCAAAGCCAGTGACAAAGACAAAAGAAGAAAATTCTAATACTATTTCGTTAGAGAATGTTACTATAAGTTATGGTTCACTTGAAGCAGTTAAAAACATCTTTTTTCAGATACCAAAAGACAGAGTAACAGCCTTAATTGGGCCTTCAGGTTGTGGTAAATCAACTGTACTTAGATCACTTAACCGTATGAACGATCTAATAGATGGGTGTTCATTAAAAGGCAGAGTTCTCTTCAATGGTACAGATATCTACAAGCCAGGTATTGATCCTGTTGAGGTCAGAAGAAGAATAGGTATGGTTTTCCAACAACCAAATCCATTCCCAAAAAGTATTTTTGAGAATATAGCCTTTGGGGCCAGAATAAATGGCTACAAAGGTGACATGAATGAATTGGTTGAAACCTCACTAAAACAAGCAGCAGTTTGGGATGAATGCAAGGACAAGTTAAATCAAAGTGGATATTCTTTGTCAGGAGGTCAACAACAAAGACTATGCATTGCAAGAACAATCGCAATCCAACCTGAGGTAATACTTATGGATGAGCCATGTTCTGCACTAGATCCTATCTCCACCCTAAAAATCGAAGAAACGATACATGAATTAAAAAAACGATATACCATCGTTATTGTCACTCATAATATGCAACAGGCATTACGAGTAAGCGACAAAACAGCTTTTTTTAATGCAGAGATGCAGAAAGGTGGTTCTGGGAAGGTTGGTTATCTTGTTGAGTTTAACGACACTGAAAAAATATTTAATTCACCTAATCAGAAAACAACAAAAGACTATGTTTCTGGTCATTTTGGATAAATGCATAAGAAACATATGATAGAAAGATAAAAAAGATAAAATTGAAGCCGTTAAATTGGCTTAATTTTTTAGATAAACGGAGAGAGAGGGATTCGAACCCTCGATAGAGTTGCCCCTATACAGCATTTCCAGTGCTGCGCCTTCGACCACTCGGCCATCTCTCCAGGCATGGTGGTATCTTATTAGAACATAGCAGGCTATTGTCAATTTTACTCATCTTTACAATAAAAAATCTTCTCGTTTATAATCTATTCTTTATAGCTGGTTGATAAATATAGATTCCTGAAACTATTCAAAAATATCCTAATATTAATACAAACAAAAGATCAGCTAAAAGCGCTATACTCAATGTAATGAGAAAATTAGCTGCATCTTGATGAATCAATTACTTTGTGAAATAGCTTCAAAAGATGCCAACCTAGATTCAAGTGATTTAAAAGAACTAGGAAAAGTCTCATTAGAGGCATCCAAAATAGGCAGTAAAGTTCTAATGAGTAAATATGGAAAGATTAGAGATGTTAAAAGTAAAGGCTCTGGGGGAAACCTTGTTACAAGTGCTGATCTAGAATCCGAGCAAGCTGTAATTCAATATCTCAGAAAAGAATGTCCTGAAATCTCAATCCTGGCCGAAGAAAGTGGATATATTGGAAATTCTGACTCATTAACATGGTGTATTGATCCACTCGACGGCACAACGAATTATGCACACGGTTATCCATTCTTTTCTACTTCAATTGGATTAGTTTGGAAAAAAGTTCCATTACTTGGAGCCATTTCTGCTCCTGCTCTACGAGAAAACTTTTGGGGTATACCTGGAGTCGGAGCGTTTTGTAATGGGGAGAAAATTTTTGCTTCTAAAACCAACTCACTTCAAGATTCGTTATTAGTTACAGGTTTCGCCTATGACAGAGTAAAGATCAAAGACAATAATTATGCCGAATTCTGTTGGTTAACTCATAGAACGCAAGGCGTACGAAGAGCAGGCGCTGCGAGCGTTGACTTGGCATATGTTGCCTGCGGAAAAATAGACGGCTATTGGGAAAGAGGACTATCAGCATGGGATGTTGCAGCCGGAATACCTATAGCTGAATTGGCAGGTTGCAAAATATGTGACTATAAGGGCGGAGGTTTTGACCTAACAAACGGGAGGGTATTCGCTTGCACCCCTAGCTTAAAGGAACCACTATTAAATGAACTAAAGAAAGTACAACCCCTGCCCGAGGTAACATATGGCACAGCAAAATATAATTAAGCGGATTCCTTATAACCACCATTAACACACGGGATGGCTCTTCAACCAGCAGCTGGAGCTAAGGATCTGATTCCTCAGCAAGTAGAAAAAAATCAAGAAATCACTACTCTCCTTGCTGAGGTTTATCGCCTTTGGGGGTATGAAGAAGTTTCTCCTCCACGAATAGAAAGGCTTGATACCTTGACCGCTGGAGGTGGGATTTCAAGTGAAGAAATAGTCAAACTTGTAGCAGAAGTTCCTTTAGGCCTTAGACCTGAGATGACTGCATCAATAGCCAGAGCGGCATGCACGAGGTTATCAAACAGGCCTAGGCCGCTTAGACTATGGGCTACTGGAACAATCTTTCAAAGTAAAGTAGGAGCAGAGGGTGGATTATGCATTGAGGAGAATCTGCAAAGTGGTGTTGAATTATTTGGTGTCAAACATATTGAAGCTGAATTAGAATTGATTTCACTACTTATTGAATCGTTATCAACACTGAAAATTAACGCGCACCACAAGACCACTCTCTTAATTGGGCATACAGGCCTTATGGAGTTAATTCTTAATCCTTACAGGGGTAAGCTTAAAGAGGAAATAAAAAACTATTTGATTGATTTCGATAGAGTTGGATTGGAACAACTTAATTTGCATTCCGCACATCAAGAAAAATTAATCAAAATCATTCAGACTAGAGGTACCGCAAATAATGTGCTAACTCGACTAAAGGATATCTTTGGTGAAGAACCAATAATTAAAGATTTACTAAGGCTATTTAAACAGATGGAACCAATCTCAAAATTACAAGGTATCGAGTTACAGCTAGATCCAACATTTCAGCCTCATTTTGAATTGTATAATGGACTAGTATTTCAATTAATTTGTCAAGGGAAGTCCTCACCAGTAGTAATAGCAAGGGGAGGAAGATATGATGCGCTTGTTGCTAACTGTGGAGGGAACAAAGAAGAGGCTGCTGGAGTAGGGTTTAGTTTTGCAATAGATGCGATAAGAGAACAAATAACAAGTTCTAAACAAAACCAGGTGAATAATTCAAGAACGTTGATCGCGTATGGTCCAAGAAAAAGTCTAGAAGACGCACTAATTCAACAAAGGGAATTGCATGGAAAAGGTATAACAGCTGTTCTCGAGCTTGAACGTTGTCCTGATCTTGATAGCGCCCAAAAACTCCTCTTATTAAGAGGATGTAAAAATTTAAACTGGTTAAATGGCTAGTTTATAAATTCAAAACTTACAAATGCCTCATACTATTGTTACCGACCAATGTGAAGGAGTTGCAGATTGCGCAACAGCATGTCCGGTTGCCTGCATTAAGCAGGGCGAAACAAAGAACGCTAAAGGTACCAACTATTGGTGGATAGATTTCGAAACCTGTATAGATTGCGGCATATGCTTGAAGGTTTGTCCGGTGGAAGGCGCTGTTATAGAGGAAGAGCGTTCAGAACTTCAAAGAACTCCCAGAGAGTAACGGTGGTACGGAGACCCCAACCATTTGGCCTTTAATAATTTCCCGAAGCAATACTAACCTTACAAAAATCACATCAATGGGTTCATGGAAGAAGGAAAAATCGAAATCCATACTGAAAATATTTTTCCCATAATTAAAAAGGCAGTTTATTCTGATCATGAAATTTTCCTAAGAGAGCTTGTTAGCAATAGCGTTGATGCAATTAGCAAGCGGCGAATGGCGTCTGTTTCCGGTGACTGCAGTGATGCCGACAAAGATCAAATAGCCATAAGCATTGATAGGGAAAGAAAAACTATAACTATTTCAGATAATGGTATTGGAATGACATCCGAAGAAGTAAAAAGATATATAAACCAGGTAGCATTCTCAAGTGCAGAAGAGTTCCTTCAGAAATATTCAAAAAATGAAGATAACATCATAGGACATTTTGGTCTTGGCTTTTATTCGTCTTTTATGGTCGCAAAAAAAGTAGAATTAGTATCATTATCAGCCATAGATAAAAGCAAAGCGGTAAAGTGGTCTTGTGATGGGACGCCAAACTTTACTTTAGAAGAAACTGATAAAGAAGAAATTGGCACAGAAGTTGTCCTTCACATAATGGAAGATGAAACTGAATATCTAGAACCTACAAGAATAAAAACACTAATAAAAAAATATTGTGATTTCATGCCAGTCGAGATTTTATTAGAAGGTGAGATGATCAATAAAATGACTGCTCCTTGGCGGAAAAGCCCAAAAGAAATGAAAGATCAAGATTATATTGACCTATACAGGTATTTATATCCATATCAAGGTGATCCCCTACTTTGGGTACATCTAAAAACAGACTATCCGTATACTTTACAGGGTATTTTATTTTTTCCGAGAACAACAGGCAGAGCTGATTGGGAGTCTGGAGAAATAAATCTTTATTGTAACCAAGTCTTTGTTAGCGACTCCATAAAAGAGGTAGTACCTCGTTACTTACTACCTTTAAGGGGAGTAATTGATTCACCAGATATTCCCCTTAATGTAAGCAGGAGTGCTCTACAGACAGATAGAAGGGTTAGGTCAATTGGAGGTTTTGTTGCTAAGAAAGTTTCGGATAAAATTAAATCAATAAAAGATAGTGAACCAGAGTTTTACGCCGAAGCCTGGGAAACAATAGGTCCATTTATAAAAATAGGGATAATGGAAGATGAAAAATTTGCAGAACAGATTAGTGAATATGTTTTATTCGGAACAACATCTTCCGATAAGGAAGATGTTACACTTATTTCAAAAAATGGTAAGTCATACACAACACTTTCAGGTTACCTAGATCGCATAAAGGAAGGGAACGAAAAGAAAGTTATATACTGCACTGATGAGATTTCACAGAGAAATGCTATAAGTCTTTGGAAAGAACAAGGAATTGAAGTTTTAAAAGCAGAGACAGTAATTGATGCTCAATATATTCCTTGGCTAGAGACAAAAAATAATGACGTCAAGTTCGAAAGAGTTGACTCTGGTTTATCAGGAGAACTAACCGAAGACAAATCCGAACTGGCCGATAAAGATGGAGAAACTGAATCTGAAAAGATTAAGACACTCGTAAAAGATGCTTTGAGCGATGAAAAAATCACTGTTCAAGTCCAGGCCCTTAGAGGAGAAGAAGCACCACCAGCAATGATTCTCCTACCAGAACAAATGAGAAGAATAAATGACATGGGAGCCCTTATTGAACAACGCCTTCCTGGATTGCCTGAACATCACGTGCTGTTGATCAATCAAAATCATTCTCTAGTAAAAGGCTTAATGAAGCTACATTCTGGAGGGGTTCTTGTCGGAACAGGAGAATCGTCCCCTACGACTTCTATTTCCAGGGATATTGCTATCCATTTATACGATATGGCCAAATTAAGTGTCGGAGGGCTTGAGCCAGAGGAACTAGCAGGATTCCAAAACAGATCAGCCCAGCTTATGGGGCAATTGGTTGATAAGGCACAATAACCATGATGTACTACTCTGGTAAGAGATACCTGAAGGAATTTGAATATGTCTAGGGTTTGCCAACTAACAGGAACACGCGCTAACAATGGTATGGCAGTGAGCCATTCTCATATCAGAACAAAGAAACTTCAACAAGCAAATCTTCAACAGAGACGACTTTGGTGGGCAGAAGGTAATAAGTGGGTAAAGCTAAGAGTAACTACAAGAGCCCTAAAAACCATCCAGAAAAAAGGCCTGGGCCCTTATGCCAAAACTTTAGGAATTGACCTAAGTAAATTCTAGTCAAAGCCCTTCACAAAACATTTTTATTAATTTCTTTAATAAAATCAACGCAAAGCATTTAGTTTCTACAAGATCTTCGCAATATTAAAATTCTAATTTTAATATGTTAATTTTAACTGAGCAAAACAATATTACATGCATTATCATCAACTAAAATGTTAATGTTATTATATCCGGATTAACAAAAGAGCCTTATATATGAATACTCTTGGTAAAAGTAATTTTGTTCTGTTATATCATCGAACACCTTTCGAAGAAGGGAAAGATGCTAATGGTAAAAGGGTCTGGTTAGATCAAAAGAGCCCAAATGGAATCATTCCAACCCTAAGAAATTTATTCAGAAATAGAGATGATGGTACATGGATAGCCTGGAGAGAAGTTTTGTCTACTGAGCTAGAAGAGGATGAACGTTTAGAGATGAAATCACCCTCAAATTTCATTTTGAGAAGAATACCACTAGCAAAAAATGAAGTATCAAGTTTTTATCATGTAACTTCAAAGGAATGTTTCTGGCCCATACTACATACCTTTCCAACCTATTTTGACGTAAATAACGCTGACTGGAAAATATTTGAAGAGGTAAATCAGAGGTTTGCAAATGCTGCTTGTTTAGAAGCATCTAAGGGGGCAAAGGTATGGATTCATGACTACAACTTATGGCTTGCACCGGGTCTAATTAGATCAATGAGACCAGACCTTAATATCGCATTTTTTCACCATACTCCATTTCCTGGAAACGACGTCTTTGCAATCCTTCCATGGAGAAGACAAATAATTGAGAGTTTACTTTCTTGTGACATGGTTGGGTTTCATATCCCAAGGTATGCTGAGAATTTCGCAAGAGCAGCAAACTGTCTGGTAGGAGCAAAGCGTGGTCCCAAAGTAGCTGTAAATGAAAAATTCATTGCCGTAGGTAGTGCTCTTACTGAACCATCGGTAACACCATGGCTAGAACATGCAGGAAGAAGAATTCAATTGTTATCATCTCCGGTAGGAACATCTCCTGATGTAATCGAAGATATTATTAAAGGCAAAGAGCTTAAAGTTCATACAGACAAGATAAAGCAAGGGACAAAAAAGCGTCGTAAGTTAATACTTTCTGCCAGTAGGGTTGATTATACGAAAGGAAATGAAGAACTTTTACTTGCCTATGAAAGACTTCTAACAAGGCGACAAGATTTGCATGGGAAAGTGGTTCTGATGTTGGCATGCGTTTCAGCAGCAAGTGGCATGAAAATCTATGAGGAAACTCAAAGATCAATCGAAGAAATGGCTGGCAGAATAAATGGTAAGTTTAGTTTGATCGATTGGGTTCCAATCCGACTTTCAACTCTCAGAATTCCATATGAGGAAATGGTTGCATGGTTCACTCAAGCTGATATCTGCTGGATAACACCATTAAGAGATGGGCTAAATCTTGTAGCAAAAGAATATGCTGCTGCTCGCAAAGGTCAAGACGGGGTATTAGTTCTTTCAGAATTCACTGGCGCATCAGTTCTTTTAAACGGTGCAGTTCTAACAAACCCCTATTCACATAGAAGAATGGATGAAGCTATTGAAGAAGCTATTAATATGAAAGACAATGAGCAGCGGGAAAGAATGGAGACCATGGTGAAGGCAGTCTATTCATACACAGTAAATGACTGGGCAAAAGAACAGTTGGAATCAATAGGCGGAGACACAAATTAAAGAGATAAATGACAAAAAAAAGCAGCATATGGAGATTAATTAGCTCGATTTTGATATTGCCATTTACATATTCCTGTTCAGACACTAAAGAATTAAACAAAACATACTTGAATGTGCTTATGCCAGCACCATTTGAAGACTCTACAAGAGAGCTTATCAAACAGTTTAATACTATTAATAAGGATTCTATAAAGGTAGTTGTTACAAGGGGGCCTAGAGAGACTGAATCTGTTTCAGACTTGGCAATTAGCAGTTTATTACTTGAAAAAAGTCCATATGATGCTCTTTTAATAGATGTGACATGGTTACCTAAGTATGCAGAAGCAGGTTGGCTAGAAAACCTAGCACCATGGTTTGATAAAACTCAATTTGATAAACTCGAAAAGGGAGCGGAGCAAGGCAATATTTATAAAGGTAATTTGTATAGATGGCCATTTGTTGCAGATATTGGCTTGTTATATTGGAGAAAAGATTTAATGAGCAAACCACCTAAAACTCCACTTGACTTAACTAACATTAGTAAGAGACTTAAAGTGAATAAACAAATAAAGTATGGATACGTATGGCAAGGTAGGCAATACGAAGGACTAAGTTGCGTCTTTTTAGAAATTGCAAAAGGTTTTGGTGGTGATTGGATATCCAAGGAGGGTGTTGTAGCTCTAAATAATAAAAACACAATATCATCAATAAAATGGTTAAAAAGCCTTCTTAAGGAGGGTTTATCCCCTAAGGCAGTAACAAACTTCTCCGAACCCGAAGCCCTTCAAGTTTTCAAGAATGGTGACGCGGCATTTATGCGTAACTGGCCATATGCATGGAAGGAATTACAAAAAGACACAAGCAAGGTTAAAGGAAAGGTAGGTATAACAACTATGGTTTCATTAAATAATTATCAACCATCTCCAACATTGGGAAGTTGGGGATTCTCAATTATCTCATCGAGTCCAAATAAGGACAAAGCAGCACAACTTATCAAATTCTTATCATCAAATTCTTCACAGAAATATTTATTTTTAAACTATGGTTATACTCCTACTACTAAAGAAGTTTTTGAAGACAAACAACTTCTTGCAATTAAGCCAATACTAGTCAAATTAAGACAAGCTTTACGAAATAGTAAACCTAGGCCAATGACCCCTGTTTATGCGCAGATAAGTGATGTCTTACAAAGGCATCTTAGTTCTATAATAACTGAAGAGGTAGATATTGAATCAGAGATGAGTGAAGCAACAAAAAGTACAGAAAGGATACTCTCATCTGCAGGAATTAGAATAGAATGATATTCCTAGTCTTGCCAGCTTTTATATTAATATTTCTAGTATATTGGTTGCCAATAATACGCTATAGCTGGATGAGTATGCATTCAGCCTCAGTCGTAACTTCTTTAATACCTGTTAGCAATAATGGAGCCAATTGGGTACGTCTCATAAATGACCAACGGTTTTGGCAAGATGCTATACAAACAACAAGATTTGCATTTATATCAGTCACTATTGAAGTACTACTTGCACTGGCCATTGCGCTATTGATTAATCAAGAATGGAAAGGTAGGGGAGTTGTAAGATCATTAACTATTTTACCTTGGGCACTTCCTACAACAGTAATGGCACTTGGCTGGAGGTGGATTTTCAATACACCTTATGGGCCAATTGATCAAATAACAGGACTTTTATCACTTGGGGAATCTAACATTCTTTCAAACCCATCGTTTTCTTGGATTTCTACAGTAATTGCAGACTGTTGGAAAACAACACCATTTGTTGCTTTGATAATTTTAGCAGGTTTGCAAACTATACCAAAAGATCTCTACGAGGCTTTTTACATAGAAGGTGGGAAACCAATTAACGCTTTGTTCAACATTACTATACCTTTATTAAAACCATATATTCTAATAAGCATTATTTTTCGAATGGCACAAGCATATGGTGTATTTGAGTTGATTCAAGTAATGACGGGAGGTGGCCCAGCCGGAACTACAGAAAGTTTAGCATTATATGCATATCTCAATGCCATGCGTTTCTTAGATTTTGGTTATAGCTCTACAATTATGCTTGCAAGCTTTTTACTTCTAATAATCTCATGTTTATTATCTTGGCTATTACTTAGAAATATAAATATTTTACTAAGGTATAATTCATGAAAAGACCCAAAAATATATTTATCTTTATGCTGTTGACATGGACCTTATTACCTCTTCTATGGCAATTTTACACTTCATTCTGTACACCAGAAATTTTAGTAGCACCATTCTCGACTAACATCCATAGGTGGACTCTAGAGAATTATAAGCAAATACTAACCAATGACATCCCATTCACAAAGTACATCTTCAATAGTACTATTCTTGGCATATTAACTACACTTTTAACAATCTCAATAGCAATACCAGCCTCGTATTCATTAAGTAGATTACCTAAAAGGATAGGTAGTCTATCAAAGTTATTCGTATTAATTGCGGCTCTATTTCCGTATGTTCTGCTATTCCTTGCGTTACTCGAATTTGCAAGAGGCATGAATATAGGAAATAATCTTTACCTACTTAGTCTTCCATACAGCGCATTGTCTATGCCTTTGGCAATTTTACTTTTATCCTCAGCATTTAAAGATATTCCAAAGGAACTAGAAGAAGCATCAGTTATAGAAGGTTTATCTCGATTTCAAATAATAAAATATGTTTTATTACCTCTTATAAAACCTGCCTTATCGAGCACATCAATTCTTGTCTTTATATTTTCATGGAATGAATACCCAATAGCATTAACTTGGCTTAGTAACCAAGATTCAATAACTCTTCCGGTAGCAATAGCCAGATTAGCCGGCTCATCTCTATACTCTGTTCCCTATGGTGCCTTTGCAGCAGCAACTGTACTTGGTTCAATTCCATTATTAATTATAGTAATGATTTTTCAAAGCCAAATAGTAAATGGCCTAACGCAAGGAGCTGTAAAGGGATGACACTACATCTTAATAATGTTGGAGAAAAACTGAACAACAAATGGATTCTTAGGAATGTCTGCCTAAGTGTTAATGATGGTGAGATTATGGCACTTCTAGGACCCAGCGGATGCGGCAAAAGCAGTACACTAAGAGTTATAGCTGGACTAGATAAGCCCAACGAAGGCGATATTTATATTGACAATAAAAATGTAACTATGGAACCTCCTGTGAATAGAGGGGTTGCAATGGTATTTCAAAGTTATGCTTTATTTCCCCACCTATCAGTCAAAGAAAATTTATCACTTGGTCTTCGAATCCGTGGAATAAGCAGGAAACAGATTCAGACAAGGGTTTCGACAATGCTTTCTATTATGAAATTAGAAGAACATGTAGAACAACTTCCATCAAAATTATCTGGCGGGCAACGTCAGAGAGTTGCACTGGCAAGAGCCCTTTTAAGAGATCCTTCTGTGTACCTACTTGATGAACCAATGAGTAACTTAGACGCACAGCTCCGTGAAGATCTCAGACCTGAGCTAAGAAGTCTTATGCAAAATAGAAATAAGCCTGTTGTTTATGTAACCCACGACCAACATGAGGCAATGGCTTTAGCCAACAGGATTTCGATACTAAATAATGGATCCATTGAACAAACAGGGACTCCAAAAGAAATCTACACAAAACCATCTACATTATTTGTAGCATCATTCATTGGCAGTCCAAAGATAAACACGATAAATAGCACTAACAATATTGTTAGTGCTATTCGACCAGAAGACATATTCTTTTCAAAAACAGGAATTCCGTGCAAAATTATTGCTAATGAATGGCACGGTAAAAATCAGATTCTACTTTTGAAATCACCTAAGGGCATAATTAGAATGTTATGTGAAAAAGATGAATCCATCCCAGAAAATATACAAATAACATGGGATAAAGATAAAGAACATCATTTTGACATTTCTACAGGTAAAAGTGTTGAACAATAATTTAAATTTTTCCATAATATTAGCATCTATATACTAGAAAAAAGCTTATCTTCTAAAAAATAATTATGTGATAAAGACTTCAATGCTAAGTGATTTACTCCTTCTATATCAGTTGGAATTGAAAGAGTCTCATGCCAAACCTTGATGAGTTGATCAACATCAAAAGAAGCTTCTAAATCTATGCAGTTTGAATTTAAATATGCAGAGGCAGCTGAAACCTTAGGATCATAGCTTAAAGCACATGTTGGAGCTCCGCAAAGTTTTGCTAAAATGTATGCATGTAATCTCATTGGCAAAACAATAGTAGCCTTCTGAAAACAACATGTTGCTTTATCGAATGAAGTAGCATTTAAAGTAATAGTCTTAGTAAAAAGTCTTTTTGGAATTAATTCATGTTGACATAGATAGTTAAAGAATGGCTCATCCATTTTCCTATCAAAGGACATCCATACGACAGGTCTATTAAGATGAGTTTGAAAATAGTCAAGTGCTATAAATAATTTTTTCCATTTATAATTATCTATTACATTTGTTGGACGCCAACATATAACTATTGACTCGCCACCTATCCACTCCTTTCTAGGCAATTGCCAAGTAGGATCTGGTGCACAAATAACAGGTATATTTATATTCCATGATTTATATAATTCAAAGGATTTTTGATCGCGCAAGCTTATACTAGAGGCACAACAAATCGCCTTTTGGACTAGGAAAACACTTATTCTCCTTTGCAAGGGTCCAAGACCCTGTGCCCATAGGATTATCTTAACTCCCCTAAATTTTGCATAGAATATAACTGCTAGATAGTATAGAAGACTCCTATAACTAGTTTTGTCCTGTAAGAGATTGCCACCACCAAGTATTAATGTATCAACATTATTTATACTATTAAAAACAGCAATTGGATTTCTTCGATTGACATATTTGACATTCCTTGAAAGATCAACAGGCATAAAGTGTTGATTTGTAGTAATTAATAAATTCACACGATTGTCTATCGAATTTATCAAAATCTCCAATAACAAATCATCACCTAAATTCCGCTCTCCGTAATATCCGCATAAAAGTACCGATGAAGGCCTAGCCTTTAATGGCAACAAAAAGGTTTGGGGTTCAGGAATGTTTTGCACCATTACGACTCCCTAAGCTATAGCTATCGATCTAATCACTTGCACGCTCTCTCTCTTGGCACGTGGTGGATACACGTCACGACCTTATTCGAATGGATTCTTGCGATCGTACTAATTTTGCGATGGAGCATTCAAAACAACAAGCCCAACATGAAGTGGTTAGCACTAGCCATGTTGCCAAACCTAGCCAGTGCGATGGCCGCTATTACCTGGCACATTTATGACAATGCATCTTCCTTAAAAGGTTTAGTAGTTCTCCAATCTGGATTAACAGTTGTAGGAAACTTTTGCCTTGCAGCAGCAGCTTGGAATCTTGTCAGGACAAAAAACAAACAAAGTCAACCATCATGAAACTCCCTGATTTTGACGCATTACTTGCCTATCTAGGAGGCGTTGACCCAAGCCCCTTTTTTGTCCTTTCATTAATCCCCTACCTCGGATTCCTTTACTGGGCTGCAAAAAGCAAAGAAATCCCTCCAATCTCACTCTGGGGATTCCGGTTGACGCTTTTATTTGTTGCCATGACAATAGTTTTTGCAATTATTGCGAGCGTTAGCTATGGGGAAGAGCTGACAAACATTGACCCGCTGCATGGAGCTGCTGAAGCATTCTTAACATTAAGCGATGCGTTGATAGCACTTGGCTTTTTGGGAATTGGCAAAAAAAATCTGGTGAATAACTCTTAAGAGGAATGATAAAAGTTCCCAAAAAGGGAACAATCAAGGAAAATAATATGGTGCTTACATGGTCTACATGATGACAAACCTATTAGCTGCTGCAGCAGCTGCCCCTGCCACATTTTCATGGTCTCCCAAAGTGGCGGTGGTTATGATCGCCTGCAACGTGCTTGCTTATGCCATCGCAAGGGCCAACATCGCTCAACCAAATGAAGGCTTTCAAATCCCTAATTCACAGTATTTTGGTGGTATGAGTCACGCATCAGTAGTTGCGGCTAACTGCCTAGGACATGTTTTAGGAATAGGAACCATATTGGGTCTTGCATCAAGAGGAGTTCTCTAAGGGACTAAAAGCTAATTTCGCTTACCCCTTCTATTAGTAAGGGTCCAGCAAAATCAGCCAAGAGGTATCCCTTATCGTCTACCTCAATGGTCAAAACAGTAGAGAGCTGGCAAAAGCAGCTCTCTACTGTTTTTGTGTGAAAAATCTTTAGCTTTCTTTCAAGATCCTATTATTCAGAAATTTAATTTATATTCTTTTCAAATTGCTCTTTTATACTTTCATTCTTGATTAACTCTGGGCCAGGGTTTAAATCAAAAAAGCTCATGATCTTCTCACACATTTGTGTTGGAGTTAGGCCTAGATCTTCTTTGCTTTGCTGAGGGCTGGCATGATCAACAAGCTTATCTGGAATAGCAATTCTCAAAGTGGGTATAAGTATATTTTGATCGACAAGGGACTCAACAACTGCTGCACCGAATCCGCCAGCAATTGCACCCTCTTCAATGGTGACTAATTTCCCGATTCTTCTTGCAATTGGATGGATCAACGATTGATCTAATGGCCTCAAAAACCTTGCATTAATTAAAGTGGAAGAAAAGCCTTCTTTAAGAAGAAGTTCTGCAGTTTTAGTTGCAGGAGAAACCATTGAACCATATGCCACTATTAATATATTTTCACCTTTCGATAAGACTTCTCCCTTGCCAATTTGTAAGGGTTCAATTCCCTCTTCCATAATAGGTACACCTTCTCCTGATCCACGCGGAATACGTAAAGCAGATGGTCCTTTATGCTGAATACAAGTAACTAACATTCTTTGTAATTCGGCTTCATCCTTAGGTGCCATAACGGTAAAGTTAGGGACAGCTCTTAAATAACTAATATCATATTGACCTTGGTGAGTTGGACCATCTGCACCTACAATTCCTGCTCTATCTAATACAAACGTTACCGGCAAATTTTGAATGCCAATATCATGAATCAACTGATCATATGCTCGTTGCAAAAAAGTACTGTAGATAGCAACTACTGGCTTTAATCCCTCACATGCCATCCCTCCAGCAAGAGTGACAGCATGTTGCTCTGCAATTCCAACATCCAAATATTGATCAGGTACAGCCTTTTGAAGAAGATCTAACCCTGTCCCAGTTGCCATAGCTGCTGTAATCCCAACAATAGTTGGGTCTGCTTGGCAAAGTTTCACAAGAGTCTGTCCAAAGACCTTGCTATAGCTTGGGGGTTTAGGAGTCTTAGAAGGAACTGACTTACCAGTTGTCAAGTCAAAAGCTGATTGAGCGTGATAACCAACTTGATCAGCTTCGGCATATGGATAGCCCTTCCCTTTAGTAGTGCAAACATGAACCAATACAGGCCCACCTACCTTATGGGCAGCATCAAACGTTCGAATCATGAGACTAATGTCATGACCGTCAATTGGACCCATATAAGTGAAACCTAACTCTTCAAAAACAGCTCCCATCTTTGGAACTGCCAACCTTCTCATGCTGCCTTTTAGGGATTTGAGATCTTCCGGAAGTTCACCACCCATAAAAGGAAGGTTTTTAACACTTTCCTCAACACTGTCAGTGAGAAATTGCAGAGGAGGACTATGTCTGATGCGATTTAAATAAGTTGACAAAGCTCCCACAGGGGGAGATATAGACATGTCATTATCGTTTAAAACAACTAAAAAGGGTGTCTTAGGTAAGTGGCCAGCGTGATTTATCGCCTCAAGAGCCATTCCCCCAGTCAAAGCACCATCACCAATCACTGCTACACATTTAAAAGACTCCCCCCTTCTTTCCCTAGCTAGAGCCATCCCTAGGGCTGCTGAGATTGAAGTGCTGGCATGACCCGCCCCAAAATGGTCAAAGCTACTTTCAGTTCTTTTAAGATATCCCGCAACACCATGCTGTTGACGTAGAGAATCAAATCGTTCAAAACGACCTGTAAGAAGTTTATGGGGATAAGCCTGATGACCAACATCCCAAACAACTTTGTCCTTATCGAGGTCAAGTGTTTGATACAACGCAATTGTTAATTCAACAACACCCAGGCCTGGACCTAAATGGCCACCACTGGTAGACACGACTTGTAAATGTCGTTCTCGAATCTGACAAGCAACATCTTCAAGCTCAGCTGTGCTGAGTCCATGTAATTGATTTGGATGTGTTAACTCGCTAAGACGCATGCCGAACTAACAATCAACCTATTCAATCTAAAGCCTCCTGTTCATGAATGATCAAAAAACTGGCCTTAGTCCATGGAACGTTGTTAATGAAAAGACCGAAAACTTGCCAAAATAGAGCTTATGGAAGATTACTTAAAAAAAATTCTGCGTGCTCGCGTATATGACGTAGCAAAGGAAACCCCCTTGGACTTTGCCAAAAATCTCAGCACCCGCCTAAAAAATCAAATTTGGTTCAAGCGTGAAGACCTCCAACCAGTCTTTTCTTTCAAACTTCGTGGCGCCTATAACAAAATGGCACAGTTAAGTGCTGAAGAATTAAAGATAGGTGTAATTGCCTCTAGTGCAGGAAACCATGCACAAGGAGTAGCCCTGAGCGCTTCAAAGCTTAAATGTAGAGCTGTAATAGTTATGCCCATAACCACGCCTGCAGTAAAGGTCCAAGCCGTTGAGTTGCTAAATGCAGAGGTGATTTTGCATGGAGAAACATATGACGAAGCCTATAAAGAAGCTCTTCGAAGGAGCATCAAAGATGGTCTTACATTTATCCATCCCTTTGATGATCCAGAAGTCATAGCAGGACAAGGAACCATTGCTATGGAGATTCTTAGACAATGCCACATACCACCTGATGCAATTTACGTTGCAGTTGGAGGAGGAGGACTAATAGGTGGAATCTCAGCTTATGTAAAAAGACTCTGGCCTCAAGTTGAAGTGATAGGAGTTGAACCAATAGATGCTAATGCTATGACCCAATCCCTAAAACAAAACAAACGAGTGGAGCTAAATACAGTCGGTTTATTTGCTGATGGTGTGGCTGTTAAAAAAGTAGGGGAACAAACCTTCGCTCTCGCACAAAAATATGTCGACAGAATGGTGACAGTTTCAACAGATGAAATTTGTGCTGCGATTAAGGATGTCTTTGAAGACACACGTTCAATCCTCGAGCCTGCAGGTGCATTAGCAATTGCAGGTTTAAAGGCTGATGTGAACAATCGCAATATGCAGGAGAAAACCCTTATAGCAGTGGCCTGTGGGGCCAATATGAATTTTGATCGTCTGAGATTTGTTGCGGAGAGAGCTGAATTAGGAGAAGAAAGGGAAGCAATGTTTGCTGTTGAAATCCCGGAAAAAGCAGGAAGCCTAAAAAACCTTTGTGAAACTCTTGGGGAAAGAAGTCTCACAGAATTCAGCTACAGAATGTCTGATGGAGCAAAAGCACAAATATTTATAGGAATAGAAGTCCTTGGGACTGAAGACAGGGTCGAATTGGTCAACAAACTAGAGGTGGGAGGGTTCCCTTGCCTTGATCTCACAAAAGACGAGCTCTCAAAATCACACCTTCGGCACATGGTCGGAGGCCGACTACCATCTTCAGCGAAAAAATTATCTGAAGATGGTTTTAAGGAGCTCTTGTACAGATTTGAATTTCCAGAACGTCCTGGCGCATTGATGAAGTTTGTTAGCAACCTTCACAAGGGATGGAGTATTAGCATTTTTCACTATAGAAATCATGGAGCAGACGTTGGGAGAATAGTTGTTGGAGTCCTTGTTAGAGAAAAAGAAATAAAGTATTGGTTTGATTTCGTTGATTCGCTGGGTTATCCAAGTTTCGAAGAAACAAACAATTCTGCATATCGCCTCTTTCTAGGTGCACAGTAGTTGTTATCGCGGTAACTTGATATATCGCTAATTTGGCCCAAATATGGCCAACCAACCAACCACCACCTTTAGTGAAGACGCAAGAGTCTCACTTCAAGCTCGTATAGAAGCGATCCTTTACTTAAAAGGAAAGCCAACTAGCGCTAAAGAATTAGCTGAACTATCTGGTGAAACAGAAAGTTCCGTAGAAGAAGCATTGCTAACACTAATGGCATGCTATGCACAAAGAGATACAGCGCTTGAAATCCTAGAAACTAATAGAAGTTATAGCCTTCAGTTACGTCCAGGACTAGGTGGTCTAGTTCAAAATCTTTTGCCTGTTGATCTTTCAACTGCCACCCTTAGAACTCTTGCAACCATCGCACTAAAGAAAAGAATTCTTCAATCTGACCTGGTTGAATTAAGAGGTTCAGGAGCCTATGACCATATAAAAGAATTACGTGAACAAAATTTCATTGAGCGAAAACGACAAAGTGAGGGTAGGTCTTATTGGATAACCCTTTCAGAAAAATTTCATAGAACCTTTTCTGTCATTCCAGAATTAAATGCAGCAGAATCCCAAAAAGCAGCATAGAGTTCAACCCTAACCGACTTTTACAATGGAAATCATTGCTACATTTCTTCAGGTACTTGCCCAAACACTTGAGATTTACTCTTTAGTTCTAATCGTTCGTGTTCTTCTTAGTTGGTTCCCAAACCTAGATTGGAGCAACCCTGTATTAAGTACAGTAAGCTCGATTACGGATCCATATTTAAATTCCTTTAGAGGAATTATCCCACCAATAGGAGGTCTCGACTTATCTGCAATACTTGCATTTATTGCTTTAAGTCTGATGCAACGTCTTTTATTCAGTGCAAGTATTGCTTTCCTAAGTGGAACAAATGGTTATTTTGGATAACAGAAATATTGTTAATTAACCATCTAGAATTCTAAAAATTGATTAATTAATTTATAAAATCAATTAGCAATATCTCGAAATTTATAAATTTCACCTCTTGTCGCCTTCACCTCCTAAACGTCCCCTATCTGCCCTACTGGCTAATTTAGCTAAATTAGCTTTTGCAACATGCTCGAGGGAAAACCCTAACTCACTTGAAAGTTGTGCCACATACCAAAGCACATCACCTAGCTCTAGCATGATAGCTTCAGAAGAACTCTCATCAAAAACTCCCCCTTTATCTCGAATCACCTTCTTAACCTTGTCAGCGACCTCACCTGATTCACCAGTTAGACCAAGCGTTGGATAAATGGGGTTTTCTCCAACATTTGGATAAAGCGCTGTTGTCCTGGCCTGCTCCTGATAATGATTTAGTTCCATGTCGCTGATAGAAGAGAATAATGATGAGGCTTAGATAGTATTTTCGAGGTGAAACATTTACCCACAATGGCAAATTTCGATCTAGCTCGCAGAACTAAGATTGTTGCCACAATTGGTCCAGCGACTGAGGAGCCAGAACGGATAAAGGAATTAATACGAGCTGGTGCAACAACATTTCGTCTAAATTTCTCTCATGGAGACCACAATGAACATGCAAAAAGGATAAAGACCATTCGTCGTGCCTCTGACGAGCTTGGTGTTCACATAGGAATACTTCAGGATTTGCAGGGGCCCAAAATCCGACTTGGTAGATTTAAAGATGGCCCAATTAGCCTCAACAAAGGTGACATATTTACACTGACATCAAAAAAAGTAGAGTGTAATCACGATATAGCAACAGTTACCTACGAAAAGCTTGCAAATGAAGTGACTGTTGGAAGCCGAATACTTCTTGATGATGGCAGAGTCGAAATGAAAGTAGAAAAGGTCCTAACAAAAGAGCAAAAACTAAAGTGCTTAGTAACTGTTGGAGGTGTTCTTTCCAACAACAAAGGCGTAAATTTTCCAGATGTTCAACTTTCTGTTAGAGCCTTAACAACTAAGGACAAAGAAGATCTAAGTTTTGGATTAAATCAAGGTGTTGATTGGATAGCTCTTAGCTTTGTACGAAACCCCTCTGATATGAAGGAAATAAAAAAATTGATCCATTCACAGGGTCATTCAACACCGGTTATTGCAAAAGTTGAGAAATTCGAAGCAATAGACCAAATTGATGCGATTCTCCCCTTATGTGACGGTGTAATGGTTGCAAGAGGAGATTTAGGAGTAGAAATGCCTGCAGAGGAAGTGCCTTTACTTCAAAAAGATCTTATTCGCAAAGCAAATAGTTTGGGGATTCCGATAATCACGGCCACTCAAATGCTTGACTCAATGGCCTCATGTCCAAGACCAACAAGAGCTGAGGTTAGTGATGTTGCAAATGCGATTCTTGATGGAACTGATGCAGTAATGCTTTCTAATGAAACTGCTGTTGGGGAATACCCAGTAGAAGCAGTAGCCACAATGGCAACAATAGCAATGCGAATTGAGCGGGACTACCCCCAAAGAGCTCTAGATAGTTATCTAGAATGCACTATTCCAAATGCAATTAGTGCGGCAGTCAGTAGCATCGCTAGTCAATTAAATGCAGCTGCAATCTTACCTTTAACAAAAAGTGGTGCTACCGCCCACAATGTTAGTAAGTTTAGACCGCCAACACCAATACTAGCTATTACAAATGAAGCCGAAGTCGCACGAAGACTTCAGATTGTCTGGGGCGTTACACCTTTACTAATTGCCACACAGAAGAGCTCTTCTAAAACTTTTAATCTCGCGATGGGAATTGCAAGGAAATTAGGTTTACTTAAAGATGGTGATATAGCTGTTCAGACTGCTGGAACACTTGAAGGAGTAAGTGGGTCTACAAACCTTTTAAAAGTAGAGATTGTTAGGCCTAACTTGCCAACTGGAAAAGGCATTGGCATGGGCAACATTAAAGGAAAAGTCAAAATCTATTTAGAATCCGAATCCACAGAAAAAAAAGGGAAAGAGTATATTTTAGTAACACCAAAAACTGATAATGATCTTACTGAGGAGATTAAGGAATCATCAGCAGTAATAACAGAAGATGAGGATGAAGAAAGTAATGTTGTTCGTATTTCAAAACAATTAGGAATTCCAATTATTCTTGGGGTAAAAGGTGCTGTGAATCAACTTAAAAGCAATGAATTCATCACTCTAGAAATAGAACAAGGTCTTATTCATAGAAATCAAGATCCAGACATTGGAATTGGCTTAGGGGAATAACTAACTGATATGCAAAGCAAATTAAGCCTTTCAGAAACAGTTGGTATGGCTGTCTCTACCTTAAGAGCAAATAGGCTAAGAAGCTTACTAACAATGTTAGGAATTGTTATAGGAAATGCCTCTGTAATTACGTTGGTTGGGGTTGGTAGAGGTGCTCAGAACCTTGCCGAAGGACAATTAAGCAATCTGGGTGCCAATGTACTATTTGTTGTTCCTGGTAATAATGACACTAGAAGGAGAGGAGTTGCCTTTCCTCGAAACTTAGTTCTTGAAGATGCCAAAGCAATACAAAAACAGGTTCCAAGTGTCAAACGTGTGGCTCCACAAATTACATCAAGTGAAGTTATACAAGCAGGTTCTAGGAGTACATCAAGCTCAATCTCAGGAATAACTCCTGACTTCCTACCTGTTAGAAGTTTTGAAGTTGCAAGTGGAAGGTTTATTAGTAGTCAAGACATGAAAAGTGCAAAAAGTGTTGCTGTTATAGGACCTGATCTGAGAAGGAAGTTATTTAAGTTTGAGAATCCAATTGGAAAAGTAATTCGAATAAAAGATCAATCATTTGAGGTTATTGGTGTAATGGAGCCAAAGGGAGCTGTATTTGGAAATAATCAAGACGAAAATGCATATATACCTTTATCAACAATGGTGAGCAGAGTCAAAGGGAGAGATCCAACCTATGGAATCAGTCTAAGCTTTATAAGTGTTGAAGCTAAAAATGAAAAAAGTACTAGAGCAGCAAAGTTTCAAATAACAAATCTTTTAAGGCAAAGACATAAAATTTTAAGAGATGATGATTTCGCAGTTAGGTCTCAAAAGGATGCTTTGAAAATAGTTAGTACTATTACCGGAGGGTTAACTTTTATGCTAGCTGCTATTGGGGGCGTTTCACTGATTGTTGGTGGTATAGGGATTATGAATATTATGTTAGTAGCAGTTAGTGAAAGAACTGAAGAGATTGGGTTAAGAAAAGCTCTTGGAGCCAGAAGCGCAGATGTCTTAATTCAATTTCTTGTTGAATCTTTGATTTTGGCAAGTCTTGGAGGAGTAGTTGGTACGACAGTAGGAATACTTGCAATAGCAGGTGTTTCTACAATTACACCTCTGCCTGCAACCATTAGTGCAGTGACAGTTATGGCGACGGTGAGTCTGTCAGGTGGAATAGGTTTGTTTTTCGGAGTAGTCCCTGCCAGAAGAGCCGCCAAACTTGACCCTATAGTTGCCTTAAGAAGTCTCTAATCCAAAAAGCAACTCTAAAAGAAAATTCAGCTCCAGACTTAAACTAAAAACCTTAAAACCTCAACAAGACGAAGTCCATGTCACTAGAGTATAAAGACTTAAAAAGACTTTTTAATTAAAAATGAATCAGCGCTGGCGTTTGCTTCTTCTATGGTTCTTGCCAGTCTTCATGGCGTCTTTGCTCGCATGGCAGGTTATAGGTGGCGCAAACCCGAACACTGTCGATTCAGAAAGGACGGTTTCAGCTCCTAGAAATGCTGCTGTTGCGAGAATGAGTTATGGAAGATTCCTAGATTATGTAGAAGCTGGAAGGGTTACCTCAGTAGATATATATGACGGTGGTAAAAATGCTGTGGTTGAAGCAGTAGAACCTGATCTAGACAACAGAGTTCAAAAAATAAGAGTTGATCTACCAGGTCTAGCTCCTGAACTGATCAACACCTTGAAGAATGAGGGAATTAGTTTTGATATCCACCCTCAAAGAAAAGCCCCACCAGCCTTAGGAGTGTTTGGGAATTTATTATTCCCACTTTTATTAATTGGTGGTCTAATACTTCTTGCTCGCAGATCAAACTCCATGCAAGGAGGGCCTGGACAGGCTATGCAGTTTGGGAAAACAAAGGCAAGGTTCGCAATGGAAGCGGAAACTGGAGTGAAATTTGACGATGTCGCAGGTGTATCCGAGGCAAAACAAGATCTTCAAGAAGTAGTTACCTTTCTAAAGCAACCTGAAAGGTTCACTTCAATTGGTGCACAAATCCCTAAAGGGGTGCTTTTAATAGGTCCTCCTGGCACAGGGAAAACCCTTCTTGCAAAGGCTATAGCAGGAGAAGCCGGAGTCCCATTCTTCTCGCTATCTGGCTCAGAGTTTGTAGAGATGTTTGTTGGAGTAGGAGCGAGCCGAGTACGTGATTTATTTAAAAGAGCTAAAGAAAACAATCCTTGCCTAATATTTATTGATGAAATAGATGCAGTAGGTCGCCAAAGAGGCGCTGGAATAGGAGGTGGGAACGACGAGAGAGAACAAACCCTTAATCAATTACTTACAGAAATGGATGGGTTCGAAGGTAATAGTGGGATTATTATTATTGCGGCAACTAATAGGCCCGATGTTCTGGACTCAGCATTGATGAGGCCTGGAAGGTTTGACAGACAGGTCTCAGTTGATGCACCAGATATAAAAGGCAGGCTTTCTATACTTAAAGTGCATTCACGAAATAAAAAGTTAGAAGAAAACCTTTCATTATCAAGTGTTGCCAGGAGAACACCCGGCTTTACTGGAGCAGATCTAGCAAACCTACTAAATGAAGCAGCAATACTTACTGCTCGTAGAAAGAAAACTGCTATAAGCCTTCATGAAATAGATGATGCAGTTGACAGAATAATTGCTGGCATGGAGGGCCAGCCTCTAACTGATGGAAGAAGCAAAAGGCTTATTGCTTATCACGAAGTTGGTCACGCTTTAATAGGAACGCTTGTAAAGGAACATGATCCTGTTCAAAAAGTAACTCTTATACCTAGAGGTCAAGCGAAAGGGCTGACATGGTTTTCACCCGATGACGAACAATCCTTAGTTAGTAAGGCTCAGTTAAAAGCAAGAATAATGGGAGCACTTGGAGGAAGAGCTGCCGAAGATATTGTATTTGGACATTCTGAAGTCACCACTGGAGCAGGAGGAGATATACAACAAGTTGCCTCCTTGGCAAGGCAAATGGTTACTCGCTTTGGGATGAGTGATTTAGGTCCTGTTTCTCTTGAGAATGGAAACCAAGAAGTGTTCCTAGGAAGAGATTTAATGACCAGAAATGATATATCTGATGCAATATCTCGTCAAATTGATGAAAAAGTTAGAGAAATGGTAAAGAGTTGCTATAAAGACACCTTATCCATTCTCAGGAAGAACCGGGAAGCAATGGATAACCTGGTTGATTTACTTATAGAAAAAGAAACAATGAATGGTGAAGAACTTATTGATGTTGTATCTAAATATAGTTCAATTCCAGAGAAAGAAAGGACTACACCAATTCTTTAAGTTAAAACCAAAAGGGAAATATGTATAAAAGTTAGCTAACTGAATGAACTGGTTTTTTATCTAAAACACTATCAATTATTCCATAATCCATGGCTTCCACTGGAGACATAAAGAAATCTCTATCTGTATCATCTTCTATACGTGACAAAGGTTGACCAGTCCGCGTAGATAGTTCTTGATTCAATCTACCTTTTAGATAAAGAATTTCATCAGCTTGGATCCTTATATCACTTGCTTGTCCACGAGCTCCGCCAAGAGGCTGATGAATCATTATTCTTGAGTGTTGCAGGGAACTTCTTTTCCCCTTAGTACCAGAACACAACAGAAAAGCTCCCATACTTGCAGCCAATCCTACGCAAACAGTATGAACATCTGGCTTGACATGCTGCATCGTATCGAAAATACCTAATCCATCGTAAACTGAACCTCCTGGAGAGTTGATATACAAGAAAATATCCTTTTCTGGATCCTCTGCCTCCAAAAATAGCAACTGGGCAACTATTCGGTTCGCAGAGTCACTCGTAACAGGCTCTCCTAAAAATACGATTCTTTCTCTTAGAAGCCTGGAATAGATGTCAAATGCTCTTTCTCCACGGCCCGACTCCTCTATAACTATCGGGATCATGCTCAAAAGCTCCTTTTCCCCTATCTTAGTAGGAACATCTAAAAAGCTAAAGTAATTTAATGCCGATTCGAGATAGAAAATGAACGAAAGACAAACCATTGAAGACAGTAAGCGTGCATTCTTAAAGTCATTCCCGCACGTCATTCCACCCCTTTACAGACGTATGGTGGATGAATTGCTAGTTGAACTACATCTCTTAAGTCACCAAAAAAAATTTCAACAAAACCTATTATTCTCAATCGGAATAAAAGAGGTCTTTTCAAGATTTACAATTGGATATAAGCCCACTGAGCATTTACCGCTTCTTTTTGATTCATTATGTAAAAGTAGTGGTTTTGAGCCCTCAAAAATAAAAGTTCAAGCAAGTAAACATACTACGCATGAAAGTGCAAAAAATATAGATGACCTAAAAATATTGCTTGTAGATTCAAACAATCATTCCCAAGCAAATACATACTATTGCAGGTTAATGGCAGTCGGAGTTTACGAGCTTGTAATGAAGACGCAAACAACAGAGAACAAAGACGAGGCATTAAAGGAAAGCATTGTGATTTCTAAATCAATTGGCCTACCAGTTGAAAGAGTAGAGAAAGACCTAAAGGTTTACAGTTCGAATATTGAAAGAATTAGTCAAGCAATAGAATTAATACGGGAAACTTCTTTAACAGAAAAGAAAAAAAAGGAAGGCTCTAATCCAAAGAAAGAAGAAGACTCCCCTCTAAAAGGTGATAAATAAAAAACAAGGAACATTTGTTAATAGATTAAATTCCTAATTAATATTAATTACTTTTTTTTTCACGCCCCTTGTCACGTCTGTTTATTAATGACAAATAAGCTACTGATATAGTTACAAAGATTAGCAAACAAAGGGCTGAAATTTGCAAGTAGTCATTTAAGGTGACTAATTTTAGAATTTGTGGAAAATCAGAAATCAATTGAGCCATCGCCATTTCTCCCCCAGACAACCATGGCTATCGAAAAGGTAAAAACAAAAGCTAGTGAGGCCCAAGCAAATGTAAACAACATAATTTTAGTTCTGGGGTTTTGAATATAAGCTTTTACCAGGTTACACGTTTTTGCCCTCAAAGTGATGACTTATTCAAAGTCAAGCTCCTCTTCTCTACTTGAAAGGCAGAGGACAACGAAAAAATACCCCGAGGCTAGAGTCATTGTTCTGGATGATGACGTAAATACGTTTGAACATGTAGTGAAATGTCTAGTCAAAATCATCCCTGGAATGAAGGAAGAAAGGGCTTGGGAGCTTGCAAAGGAGGTAGACAAAGAAGGAGCAGCTGAAGTTTGGTGTGGCCAATTAGAACAGGCTGAGCTCTACCATCAACAGCTTTCAATAGAAGGGCTAACGATGGCACCTCTTGAAAGGTGCTGATTTTCGACCCGCTTATAAAGATCATTAAAATTAAAAATTTGCATCATATTTTTTTTATTAAAGAACCAATTTCTGGATTTAAATGATTAAGGTACCAACTTATGGATCTGCCGCCACAGAAAAATTATAAATAATCGAAAGCGCTTCTGAAAGAATGAAATACCTTTGTTTTGTACTAAAATGAAAAAGATCTACACAGCCAGGAATTAGGCAAGTCCCTGCACTGCAGAACCCTGCAACTCTATACTTAGAAGCCTATGCCCACTTCCAAAAGCTTGATCCAAAGGTTCGCTTACTATCTCAGACAGGAGATTAACTGAACAAAGCATATTTAACTAACTAACCATTCCATTATTGTCGTAGCCAAATCCACTAACCCTGGCCATAAAGCCATTAAAACTTTGGGCAGATTAGTAATCACTCACAGTACTTATATCGAAGGGTTGATCCCAGTGCTAAGAACCCTTGCAGAAATGGAGGGAATCAAAACAGTTACACCAGGAGTAATCGGTACAGGTAAAGGCAGGTGCGAAAGTCTTGTTTTAAGAGTGACGACGAGGACCATCGGAGGATACAAACTGATAGCAAGAAAGGGTAGAAAAACGCAGGAAATATTTTTAGTAACGCATAAAGACAGTACTTGCTTAAAAGAATATATTAATAAGATCTTAAATAAGTAGGGGTATACATGGTCATATAGAGGTTGTTAAAAATGGATTCAGGGCGGAAAAAACAGAACCCTAAAATACTTAAGGTGAAACTTTGACAAGTAGAATAAAGAAGATTAAACAATATTTGTTTAGAAGAAAGTGAAAGTTGAAGAAAACCAAATAATAAAGATTAAGGGGTGGAGATAAGAAGGTTTTTATTTATCAAAGGAAAGTTATTAACGGATATAATCAGATATAGATAAGATCCTAAGAAGTTTGCTTATTAATTGGATAAATTCAAAGAGAGCAATATCAGGGATTGCTAACGACAGAAAATAAAATTTGTTTAAACCGGGTCAATGGGTGCGTGGAAAGCAAAAGTAAGCTATCAAAGGGTAATTGAAACCAAAGGATGGTCAAAACTAATTGGCTTTCAGGCTACAAGCTCAGTAAAGAGCTAGGGATAAACCAAGAAACCTTAAAAAGGTGGGCTGAACTAGGTTTTTTGCAAAAGGGAACTCATTGGAAAAGAATTAGTCACATAGACAATGAAATTCTATCCAACGAAACACCGCCTGAAAAAGGAGAAATCATTTACCACCTGAATTGGTGTAAGGAACAGATGAGAGCATGGAAATCTAGAGATGCTAAAATTCCAGACATCGCAGCCTAGAGAAAATTATTAGCCTCAAAAGAGTTAACCTAATTTAGTAGCGGAATCTTCTTTGAACTTCTGCGATTGATTCTTGACTTTCCCTAGAAAATAATATCCATTGTCTGGTCTCTAGATCGTGGTCACATCCATATAGATTGGAATTTGGGTTGGTTTTTAGGGTAAAATGGCAAGCCTGATCAGCTTCAAAAGCAGATTTATATTTAGTAAAATAGTCAAGAGAATAAAGAAATAGTATGGAAACAAGTAAAGCAGCTAAAAAATAGTTTTTCAATGTTCCCAACTAAAATTATCTTTAATTATATATCAAATCAGTGAGCTAGAGGCTAGCAATTATAAATTGTTGAAATTAGGACCTAAAGTTGATCTAAGTCTCTAGCAGTATTATTTTGAAGTTGTTGTAGAAGATTGGCAATTAAGAACCACATCATAACACCAGACGAAATAATTATAGAAGAAGCCGATATCAAAGAGTTATGAAAGGAAAAGTCGTAGGTAAAAAGAACCAATGCAAAGATGCTGGATATGGAAAGTAAAGTGAAGCTCCAGCTAATTAAAGTAAAAAAGTTAGCTAGGGGGAGAATCGAAACCTGATGGGTTTTCCAATCAAAAATCTTTCTACGCACTAAAAAAATGAAAATAAATGAAAAAAAAAGGCTGGTAGAGATTGAAATCGTCAACAATCTACCTGTACCATATATGTAGGGTAACTGCTCAACATAACTAAGCATAGTGAAAATGGGACTGAATTTAGATTAGCTCAATTCAGAAGAAAGGCTACAAACATGATGGTATCAAAAGATTGCGGATAATCTTTATGAATACAAGCGTTGAATAAAATTAAGATTAAGTATTTTGTTGTTCTACTTACAAAAACGTTTTAAGGAGCTATAATTAAATTAAATTAAATTAAATTAAATGAAAGTGTTATTTCTTTCATCCATATATTCAAAGTTTCCACACTTTGACTTGATTTTATTAATCATTGGTGCCTTTTTTGTAGCCACTGTAGGTCTGATGAGCATAACTTTTTTCATTGATGACTATTGGGGGGATGAGGGTTACCGCAGCTATTTACGAAATGGCAACAATAGAAAACTAAAGAGCTAGCGAAAGCAGCAAGAAAACATTATTTAGGTTTAGCAAGTTTACTTAAAAGCTCTGGCACTTCATCTTTCGCAAAGTTGTACTGGGTCTTTAATCTATGAAGGCGATACATTGATTCGTCATCAATGCAGTTTTTATCATTTTTATTAGTGGCAAGATGCCTACGGTAGGCTATTGCTATCAATGTAAGTTGTAATTCGTGAGACAACTGACTTTTAGAGGAAATATAATTTTGCATTGATTCAAGACTGGCTTCTTGAGTAAGCAAGTTAACAAGTTCTTTTATAAGGATTTCATTCTCGAGGTCTATTCTGAAAGCCCTTAATGAGGTTTCTAATAAAAAGCGGGTTAATGTTGTGTCAGATTTAGAAAGAATAGTTCCAGGGTAGGAAGTTCCAAGGAAGTTGATTGTAGAAAATTTACTAGTTTTTTTTCTAAGCTCCGAAATGAGCTGCATAGTAATAGTCGAAATCCTAATGTTGATTTGAGAGTCTAGTGTTTGCAATAGTTTAGGATGTAGTTTCTTTAGAACAAACAATAGCATACTAATAGCCGAAAAGGAAATCTATTAACTATTGCGTTCCTGATATCTTTTGATATCATTGAGTTAATAAAGAATTACTGATGGACATTGAGAAAAAGTTTGCGCGCTCACTCACTCCCTTGACAGTAAGCACATGTGTAGACTTATCGTTATTAGCAACAAAGGAGGCTAGTGGCTTTATTTATGTTGCTTATAGAGAAAACGATTTAATAATTAAAACGGGGTATGTTAAAAATATGGAAAAAATAAAATCCAAAGAAGAGAACAGGAATGTAGTTATTTTCTGTAAACCAGCAAAGTTGAACGAGCTTGATTACATGTACCTAACTTTGAAAGACCTGGGTTATGTTCCTTTGGGAAGATCATCCGAAAATAGTTATACTTACAAATATAGTGAAAGACTAAAAAAATTGATAGGATTACTTGGCATACCTAACGAACAACGCATAGTGCAGGCTAAGCGCACAAAATATCCTTTAAAAAAGTCTGAATTTTAATATAAGCTTGAGATTGAGTTGATATACCCTATATTTGGTAAATTATGGGCGAGAGACATTGCTATTAATTTTAGCTCCAATACTAATGACTGCTTGCACTGAGCTAAGTAGCCAGATAGACCTTAATGTCAAAAGATATATACCTAATCAAAGTATTCATACCAGGAAAACGTTTAAAATTGTCCAGAATAATCTTCCTCCAGTAATGAACCCTGTAGAAATAGAGGTAATCCCCTGGAGGGAAACAAGGAATAAATTAGCCCCAAAAACCTATCAAAAAGTAGTTAAAACTAGAAGGAAGTCTAAAAATCAACGGAGATAGAATTCACCTTTCAAAACAGCTGCTAATTAAGTATAAAGAATATCAACGTCCATTGGCATAATTTTGACTGGCAAATTTTCAAAGAGAGTGGCAGAATTATAAAAGATTAGATACATACGTGAATCTCCTGTCTAAGGTCCTCAAACGAATCAGCTTTCAAACAAAACCCTTAAGTCATAGGGATATAAGTGATGTAATCGCATTGAATAAATCCCAATTGCAACCCAAGCAAAATTTGGCATCTGCAATTGAGTCAAAACCTATACCTGAAAATAAAGAGGAGAAGGAGAAATCTCCGAATTATAAAACTGATGACCTTATGACTCTTCCTGGGGTTGGTCCTAAGGTGGCAGACTTGTTGTTAAACGCAGGTTATAAGACTGCTTCAGATGTTCTATCGGCCCCAAGTAACGATCTTATTCAAATAAAGGGCATTGGCCGAACGGTTCTAAAAAGAATAAAAAACGAGAATTAACGATTGGCTCAATCTAAAAAATTTATAAAGCAAGTAAAATGGAATTAACTTAAAGGTAATGTATAATTAAGAACAATTGACTATAGAAGCATGTCTTATAAATATATGCTCGTTGCCTTCGGAGAGATAGACATCTCACCTATTACTATAGCAATATTAGTAGGATTGGCTAGCCTAACCTTTGGGGCTGTAGCTATTAGTTCTATAAAATTACTAAAATTTGGAAGAGATGATGATTAGTTAATCAAAATCACCGACCCCATTTAACTAATGGTAATTATATGAGAAGCGGCATGCGATGTAAAATATGTAGAGCTGAGCTTGTAAGTACAAGTGAAGATCAACTAGCTAAATTAATAATTAATGGAATATGCATTAACTGTCTTCAGAGAACCAAAAAAAACAAATTAAATGGTAGATGGGTAAAACAAAATCAATTATTTATTTTACTTGTTTGTGTAATAGCCATAGTCATAATTATATGGTGAAGGTTTATTATAATTCAAAGTCATTTTCAAATTGGGACAAAAGCTTCTGATAAACGGTCAAGGCATTTTCTGAGACATCAGTAAATCCATTATTATCATATTCAACGGAGAGTATTATCAACGAATTTTTAATATTTTCAAAGGCAGAGCTATATTCTGCTTGAATTTCTTCGTCCTCAATATCATTGATAACTGCAGTGATAAACTCAATTCTTTTTAAGGCTAGCTTAATTTCATGTTCCATCTCACGTGAAAGTTTCCTTCTTCGTTTAGGCATGAGTAATCTAAAAGGTATAACAACAATACTGTAAACAAGTCGAAGTTTGTAGGGTTATCATTGTTTTGAAACCATTTACTGAGAAAGAGTAAAGGATAAATTAGTATAAGCAACCACGTAAGTTTATACTAGGAGTATTAAAGGCACTAAAGGACTAAGGAACTATGACAATATTACTAGTAGAAGATGCACAACTGTAAAAATCTTGTAAAAATATCTTAAGTTGTACCAAAATTATGAATATTCCACCACCAGAAACAAGAAAATGTAGCCAATGTGCTAGGTCTCTTTCATTAAATCTCTTCAAACAAAATAGTGAGATATGTAGATACTGTGACCATGGTTCACAGGCACCAGAACTTAAGCAGGTAAGGAATGGCTCTATTAGCATTGATTCCTCTAATCTAACCGGGAAATCTGATCTAATTAATTCATCAACCCTCATTGAAAAAACAAATAACATAGTCAAAGAAAAAACACCTAAATCGGGAAGTAACAAACCAGGCTCTCCATTAACCAAAACTTCTCTTGATTTATTTGAATCACATCTCCCAGAAATAGCATTAATAAAAGGATGTTCAATCCGTTGGAATGACGCTAAGCTAGACTCAAGCAAAATCCTAGAGTTTATAAAGGATTCTGAGAATTATAATTCCCAGAATAATAATGAGGTTAATCCATGGAATGAATTAATCGATCGTATAGATTCATTATATGTTGATGCTACGGTTATTAAATCATCGATAAGAACTTTATTAAGAATGCCATTAAATATACGAGAAAGGATTTTAAAATTTATAAGAGGGTCACTTGAAGATCAAAGTAAAAGTGGGGACGCGATAAATACTCTTTCTAATGACCTACTTAAAGATTCGATAGAGTTAGGATATCCAATCCCCCTGATACCATTGCCAGATCATGATGAATTAGCTTCTATCAAGAGACTTGATAGAAGTATTGAAATTTTGACAATTAGATTAGGGTCGAGAGAAATTGCTGATTATATTAACAATAAAAAGTTTATATTCTCAAGAAATGAATTTGAAAATGACATAATAGAAAAACTGTGCAGACTTTATAAAGATAACCACAATGTGGAAGATCAAATACAGCTTACAAAAAAAATTAGCTCTTCTATAAATTTAATCTATAGACTTTATGGCTTAAATTTAGATGCCTTTGATTCAGTTATAGATGTAAGTTGATTCGACTCATTTTAGATAATAGTAAATTATATGAAATATCCTGACGTGTGGATATTCAATAATTAAATGAATCTATGACAGTTAGTCTATTAATCACTTAATTCAACAATTGATTATAAATTTAACTTTACCTTGGTGACAATTAATTGTATTAGTTCAAATTGATGCTAGTATTAAAAATCTAGACTTATCATTACTTGCTATGCTTTCAGATGAGGCTGAAAGAATTTTATCAGAAAAAGTTTCCTACTTTGATAAGAATTTAAATTCGATAATCTATTTTTCTGATGAAGTACAACTTTCACATATTCTAAAGGATAATATACATAACACTCTTTTTAAAGAATCATTGTTATGTTGGCCTGATGATATTAAATCTAAGATAGTAGATATCTACCTTCAAAATACTGTAGACAAGAATAATATTGAGATAACTGAAAACTCCTGGGAGGAATTTTATGAAATGTATGACGGCAAATTAGATGAGAAAAACATGCTTCATATTACACTTAAGGCCAGTTTTCAGAAAGATATTGAAGGTTTAGGTTATCTTGCACAAAAGCCTGACGAAAGTTGGCACAAGCCTTTAGCGGGAGAGTATAACTTCAATGATGAAGGAGATATTATTATAATTCATGCATGCCCAGACATTGAAATATTTGACTCCAAGATTGATCAATTCATTGACGAACTAAACATACATCCTGAATGGGTTAAAAAGGCTGAATTAACAGCAATGTAATTAAAATAGAATTTAGAAGAGAAATTAAAATTAGAAATTTTGTAATCTTTACTCCCTCCACACATCAAAATGCTGACGAATCTCTATTTGTAGCGTGTTTTACTGTCTAACTACGAGGGAAAGAGGTTTATTAAAGCGGCTTGAAAAAGCAGAAAGTAACAACAATGTCTTAGAAACCGAATCTTAGGGGTTTGTCGCGTTAATCTCGAGGAGTGCTGTTCAATGAGGTTGCTTTTGTGACAGATGAGACTCAAGTCCAAGCAATGAGTTTGAGAAGTCCAGAGAAAATCTCTACTCTCTCTGCACATCTCTCATTTACTCAGTCCTACGCCAAATGAATGATGCATCCCCAGATGCTTTGGTAATAGGCTCCGGGCCTAGTGCTCTTGCAATAGCAACAGCACTCTGTAAAGAAGGAGTAAAGGTACACGGTCTTTCAAATAAAGAACCTAATGAACCATGGCCATATACCTATGGTATATGGGGAAAGGAGGTGGATGAATTAGGAATGGAACATCTTCTGGAACACAGATGGAGGAACACAGTAAGTTATTTCGGAGAAGGTTCTAATCAGAAAAATTCGCAGCATAATAATGCTACAGAACATAATATTGAATATGGGTTATTTAATAAAATTAAACTGCAGGAATATTGGTTAAATCAATGTGAAGAGTATAATTTGGTTTGGCATAAAGGACACGCTAAAGATGCATTAGTAGGTGATAAGCATACAACTATCAAAACCAGAGAGGGCTTCACACTAAAAGCAAGGCTAGTTATAGATGCTAGCGGCTATGATCCAGTTTTTATCAAAAACAAATCAGAAGGAGATATAGCAATCCAAACTTGTTATGGAGTAGTGGGTAAGTTTAATTCTCCTCCCGTGGAGAGCGGTCAGTTTGTCCTTATGGATTATAGATGTAACCATTTAAGTAACAAGGAAAGAGAAGAACCCCCAACATTCCTTTATGCAATGGATATGGGAGGTGGAAGTTACTTTCTGGAAGAAACTTCTTTAGGACTTTCACCACCGGTAGAACTTGAAACCCTGCGTAAAAGACTTTCAATGAGATTAAAAAGTAGAGGCCTTGAAATTACCGATTTGGAGCATGAAGAATTAGGCATATATCTTCCGATGAATATGCCCCTACCCAATATGAATCAAGGTATTTTTGGATTTGGTGGGGCAGCAAGCATGGTGCATCCTGCTTCTGGTTACATGTTTGGCGGCTTGCTTAGAAGAGCCCCAGGTGTGGCAAAAATAATTGCGGATAAAATGAATAATTTAGAAGCCACACCCCACGAAATATCTAAAGCAGCCTGGAACGAATTATGGCCAGCTGAAATGGTTAGAAAGCAGGCACTCTATAAGTTCGGGCTGGAGAAATTGATGAGATTTTCTGAGGATCAACTAAGAGACTTCTTTAAAGGTTTCTTTACACTTCCAACGGAACAGTGGTATGGATTTCTCACTAATAAACTTGATGTCAATGAACTGATAAAGGCAATGGTTAAAATGTTTATAATCGCTACATGGAATGTAAGGTGGGGCTTAATGATAATGAAAGGAAGAGAGTTTAATCTATTGTGGAATTTTCTTAAAAGATATTAGTAATAAAATGACAAATAATCATCGAGAAGATATAAACAAGTTAAATAGTAAATAAACTATGATGTTGTAAGCATATTATAAATGATGAAACCGAGAAAAGTAATGATAAGTGGCGCCACTAGGGGAATTGGCAAAAGCATTGCCCTCAGGCTTATTAAGGAGGGTCATCACCTCAGCCTCGGTGTGAGAGGACTTGATAAATGTAATGAGATGATAGCGAATCTAAATGAGGATGAAAAGCAAAGAGTTTACTTACACAAATATAATGCTGAACATAAAAGTACTGCTGAAAGCTGGGTAAAGTACTCGGTTGATAAACTAAAAGGGGTTGATACTATAATAATTTGTGCAGGGATATTTAAGGATACGCCATTAATTTTTTCAGAAAGTGTTGAAAATGAAATAAGTAAATTATTACAAGTCAACCTTATGGGTCCGTGGTATTTAATGCGGGCAGGGTGGAGTGAAATAATTAAATCTAATAATAGCCGAATAATTGTTATTTCTTCAATGAGTGGTAAAAGGTCTAAGGGGAAACTTGCTGGTTACACGGTAAGCAAGTTTGCGCTTATGGGCCTTTGCGAAACAGTAAGAAATGAGGGATGGGAATATGGTTTGCGTATTACCGCACTCTGTCCAGGCTGGGTAAATACAGACATGGCTAATGATGTTTTGAATATCAGCAAAAAGGACATGACTCAACCAGAAGACATTGGGGAAATATGCGCTAGTTTACTTAAACTACCTAATAGCTCAGTACCATTTGAAATTAAAATCAACTGCAACTTAGAAAAATAAATAAAAGATGAGTTAGGATTCAAGTAAACAAAGAGGTAATACCATTATTAATGGTAAAGAAATTACATATTATCTTAAACTCAATCAAGTACTAGGGGCCTTGTAAATAGACCTTATATATGGTCTTATTCTTATGTTACTTGCTTCAAAATCTAGGAGATTATGATTTCAGAGCGAAAAAAAACATGTGACTTGTCCAACATAAGCAGCAATATTCCATGCTTATGTGAACATTGTATTCACATAAGAGCGCAGCAAGTAGAAAGTGAAAAGATTTGGATAAAGAAGCACTTAGATTTTGATCGTTAGCTCTATGTAGTCTTCATCTCTTAAATGTTATCTTAATGCCGTAAATATATTATTGCTTTTACCTAAAGAAAATTGTTTCTTGGTAAATATGGAAGTTAAGCTTTTATAAATTTTCCTAAGATAATTATGTATATAACTTCTATAGAAATCACCAAAAGCCTTACCCGTAGAATATGTTTTGTGAATTAGGCCAGCTATAAAATTGAATAGCCATATTGAAATTATCACAGTAAGTATGCCAGAAGTCATTGAATATATTCTGCTAAGATTCTCTTGTAAGGGAGACAAGAAATGTAAATAATTGGTGAAATTCATGAAATTCTAACCATAAAAAAGGTTTCAGTCTGATTGCTTAGAAGGCAACTCTTATTACCCATTAAGACAATGTTTGCCGAAAAAGCAAGTTTATTGCAAATTCACTTAACTGACAGAAAGGATCTCTTCCTAACCAAGAAATCAAATCGGAAAAGAACCCCGGTTCTGCAATCTTTGTCTGTAAGAATAGAAAGTAAGTCTGAAAAGAAATTAGGCCATGAAATCTTCTGCAAAGTATTACGGCTCAAACGGATGGCTACTGGTAATCGGAACTAGGAGAGTCCTTATCGATCCTTGGTTGATAGGGTTGTTGATATTTCCTCCAGGCAAATGGCTCTTTTATGGCAAGCAAGAGAAAGATTGGGAAATCCCAAAGAATATTGATCTTATCCTTTTAACGCAATCACTTCAAGACCACGCCCATGAACCTACATTATCTAAGATAGATAAAAATACTACTGTAGTATGTCCACCTAGCTGCATAAAAAAACTAAAAAAAATTGGCTTCAATGATATCAATGCATTAAGTCCAGGCGATAATATAATTTTAAAAGGACTAGAAATAGAAGCTACATCTGGAGCTCCAGTACCTATTATTGAAAATGGCTATATGTTGAAATGTAATGAGATTAGTTTTTATATAGAACCTCACGGCTATCTTGATCGAAAACTAGAATCAGCAAAAGTTGATGTTGTTATTACACCCGTGCTCAATTTATATATTCCGATTATAGGTAAAATTATTCATGGCAAAGACGTTTTACCAAAGATCATAGATTTATTTAGTCCAACTATGATACTTGCAAGCACAACTGGAGGAAATATTTCTTTTGGGGGTATTTTAAGTAAGTTTATTTCCTCAGAGGGTAGTCTTAAAGAAGTGGAGGGATACTTAAGTTCTACTTGTCGTATAATAAATCCAATCCCTGGGGTAAAATACCTAATTAATAATAATCATGGAAGTAAAATCTAGTACCAATAATTTAGTTTCAGAATCATTGAAAACTTCAATTATACTTAGCTGCATTCTTTTTGTTAGTTTTACTATCGGAATCCTGTTTCCTTTGGAAATCGCGCTTGACAAAATTATTTCTCTAAATCCTCTACCAAAATACTATTTCCCATTATTTCTTCTTATCGGTTTGATTCTGCCGGTTGTGATTAGGATTGAAAACAACAAAAAGCATCCCTTTAGAGAACCCTTAAATTCATATCTTATACTTCTGGTTGCACAAATACTCAACGAAATCACTTATACATTAATAATTGGTAAAGCAACTAGTGTTATTGTAGGTTTTCTATTTACTTTATGCAGGTTGTCTCAGATAAGGAAAATAATTATCAGGACAAAGGAGAATGGTTTGAAAAGACTATTTAGTCTCTTACTAATCTTATGGAGTATTAATATCTTTAACATCTTTTTTAATAGGCTTCTACCTTTAATAAATCATCAAACCATTTAAATTTAATTTCTATTTACCAATAAGGGTCATCTACAAATGAAACATGTAAAGGAGTATTTTTACTTTTCTCGATTGTACTAATACAAGCTCTTATAACCTCTCCATTAACCTCAATCTCACATGTTCCACAACTACCACCCAAGCAGCCAGTGGGAATTTCGATGTTTCTTCTAGAAGCGACTTCGAGCCAGGAAGATCCTATTTCCTCATAACTAATCTTCCCATCAGGCCATATCACCTTTAACAATTCATTCTTCATCAGGATATAGCCTTTCCCAAGTGAATATGTCTTTCAAAAGCGTCCGCGAGAAAATCAATTAGTGCTTCTCTTTGCTTTGAATAATGAGGTAGATCAATATTTAAATCAGCCAAACCTTTCCTCATTCTAATAGTATTAATCCATGTTCTTCTCCAAGTGCCATTATCAAATATACCATGCATGTATGTTCCCGAGATAACACCACCACCCTTATTTTCCAAAACAAGGCCAAGAGATGGGTCCTCAAACATAAATTCAATTTCTCTCGGAATATTTATAAATGAAGACTTGCCACGGTGCATTTCAAAGCCTGAAACTGTTGTTTTTACTGGCCAATTTGAAAGGGTTTCTCTTCTTTCTAATTTCTTTACTTCGTCAAACAAAGTGTTTATAGGAAGAAACCCAAATCCTGATAGAGATTCTTTTTTAAATCTGAAATTCGAGTTTTCTACATTAGCAGGATCACTTAATCTATTGCCTAACATCTGGAGCCCCCCACATATCCCAAATATATTGCCCCCCCCTTCAACATAATTATTTATCTCCTCAAAACTAGAAGAATTCTTAAGTTCCATTAAATCTGAAATAGTTTGCTTGCTACCGGGTATTACAACTACATCAGGATTTCCAATGGATTTGCCTGGCTCAACCCATTTAAGTTTAATCGTAGGTTCAGCCTCTAAAGGATCAAAATCTGAAAAGTTACTAATAGATTTAAGGCGTATCACAACAACTTCAATATCATAATCCCAATTGTTATTAGACCTATTTATGAGGTCTAATGAATCTTCGGCAGGAAAAAGTTCATTTAGCCATGGTAATACACCAATAACTGGTAATCCTGTTTTAGCCTCAAGCCATCTCCGGCCATCTTCAAAAAGTTCTATTCGGCCACGAAACTTATTAATTATAATTCCCTTAATTAACTTTCTTTCTGAAGGGCTTAGAAGGTCTAGGGTGCCAATTATTTGAGCAAAAACACCACCCCTTTCGATATCAGAAACTAATATACATTGTGCTTTTAGATACTGCGCCAATCTAAGGTTGGTTAAATCTCTTCTTTTTAGGTTTACCTCAACAGGACTTCCAGCGCCCTCAAGAATAATGCGAGAATTATTATACTTTCTGACTAATTGGTTAATACCTCTTTGTATAGACCTCCATCCTGGTAAAAACCAATCCTCATAGTAAGTTTCGGCATTTGCTATCCCAACAGTCTTACCAAGATGAATCACCTCACTGGTGTGGTCTCCTCGTGGCTTAAGCAAAACTGGGTTCATAGAGCATTCAGGAAGCACTCCCGCAGCCCAAGCCTGAAAAGCCTGTGAATAGGCCATTTCACCTCCATCCTTATCAACCCATGCGTTATTACTCATATTTTGTCCTTTAAAAGGAATTGGAAACTCTCCTCTCCTTAAAAGGACCCTGCATATAGCAGCAACTATTAAAGATTTACCTGATCCACTGCTGGTCCCAAAGACCATTACCGGTGGTTTACTGAGTGATTTAATCATCTAATTTAGCCAATACAACCTTATCCAATTGCAAAAAAACTCCAACGTAGAAGCTCTTTCAGCAGTTAATGAAGGGTATCTTTCGAGTAAGAATCTTCCTAAAGGTGTAATTCTAATTTGACTGGTAATACCTTGACCATCCACTTCCCGCCTCATAATTCCAATCTTGATCATCCATCTAAAGGCTCTTTCAACAGCACTTGAGCTCTTATACCATCTTGATCCAGCCTGACAATAAAGAGTCCTTTGGGAGAAAACGCAAATTGCATTTAATCCCCTCTCACAAGCATGCGTGTAAAAAATGGAATTAAAGGGAAGACTCCTAATGGTCACTACAGCCCTAGAAACACTCCTCGGGTTATAAAACTGCGTCTTGTTTAGCAAGGTAGAATTTTGCAAATCAAATGTTTATTGTCAACCAATAATATTAGGCAAAAACGTAAATGTTGATCCTTGCTTCAGAATCTATTCCAAGGCACAAGCTTTTGAAAGCCTCAAATATCGACCATATGATAGTCAAGAGTGGAGTAAATGAAAATAATTTTCACGCTGAAGACCCTAGAGAATTAGTTATAAAACTTGCTAAAGCCAAAGCTAAAGGCGCCAAAAAAATTCTCGACTCTTCTAATGAGGAAAATTTTAAACCTTGTATTTACAATGCAATTCTAGGCTGCGATTCAATGTTTGAATTGAATGGTCGAATTTATGGTAAACCAAAAAATGAGGCTGAAGCTTTAAAAAGATGGTTAGGAATGTCTTCTAATATTGGAATACTTCATACAGGACATGCCCTTTTACTGTCTAAGCCAAGAAAAGGGCTTGATACCAACAACAAAAAATTAATAACAGGTATTGTTAGTACAAAAATTTATTTTGGTGAAATTAGTAAAAAGGAAATAGTTAAATATATAAAAACTGGTGAGCCTATGAATTGTGCAGGAGGTTTCGCCATAGAAGGGGAGGCAGGCTGCTTTATAAAACGAATAGAAGGTTGTTATAGCAATGTAATTGGATTAAGCCTACCTTGGCTAAGAGGAAACTATATAATTCATTATGATTAACCCTTCATTATTTTTCTTCTTAAGAATAAGAAAAGAGTTAATAACTAAATCCTGATTTTAATTGTCAATAAAAAAGCCCTGCCTATAAAGGCAAGGCTTTTTTATTGACATAAAGCATCTTTAAAGATACATATATCAATCTAAATCTGGCATTGCTAAAACTGGTTCAGTCTTACGATCAATACCTTTCTCAAAACCAGCAGCTGCTGCTCTAGCTCTACCTGCATGCCATAGGTGGCCAATAAAAGTAAACCAACCAAGGAAGAAATGAGCTGAAGCAAGCCATTGACGCAAATTAACGAAGTTAACAGCGTTTGGCTCTGTAATAATGCCGCCTACAGAGTTAATTGAAGCGTTAGGAGCATGAGTCATATATTCTGCAGCTCGGCGTATTTGCCAAGGCTGAATATCGTTTTGGAGTTTATCCAAGCTCAAGCCGTTAGGACCACGCAAAGGTTCTAACCAAGGACCACGGAAATCCCAGAAGCGCATAGTTTCTCCACCAAAAATGACTTCCCCAGTAGGAGACCTCATTAGGTATTTACCCAATCCAGTTGGACCCATTGTTGAACCGATGTTTGCACCGATTCTTTGGTCTCTAACAAGGAAGGTAAAGCTTTGAGCTTGAGAAGCTTCAGCGTTTGTAGGGCCGTAGAACTCAGAAGGATATGCAGTGTTGTTAAACCAGATGAATGTCGAGGCGACAAAGCTGGCAACGCAAAGTCCGCCAAGGGCGTAACTCAACAAAGCCTCGCCATTCCAAATGAATGCTCTTCTAGCCCAACCAGAGGGCTTAACATTCATATGGAAATGTCCACCTATCAACTGACCAATTGCGAGCCATACGTGTCCTCCAACAATATCCTCCATTGAGTTAACTCCAACAATCCAGCCACCACCACCCCATGGGGTATTGGAAAGCCAATAATGAAGCTTAATTGGATTCAATGTTGGATTAGAGATCAAACGAACAGCTCCTCCTCCTGGTGCCCATGTGTCATAGGCGCCACCAAGGAAAATCCAATTGACTGAAAATAGAAGTGATCCCAAGCCAAGTACACAAAGATGTCGTCCAAGGATCCTGGACATCTGATCCTTGTCGCGCCAATCCTGAGAAAAGAAAGGAGATACTTCTTCTAATCTTGCAGGGCCATAAAGAGCATGGAAGATTCCTCCAAGACCCAATACAGCTGATGCAACTAAGTGAACTACACCTGCTGCAAAAAATGGATAAACATCTACTACTTCACCACCTTGACCAATACCATAGCCAAAGGTTGCAACGTGAGGCATAAGGATTAAACCCTGCTCCCACATAGGCTTATCAAAGGTGAAATGGCTAACCTCATAAAGGAGCATTGCTCCGGCCCAAAAGACCATTAGGCCTGTATGAGCAATATGAGCACCTAAGAGCCGACCTGAAAGGTTAATAAGTCGGGCATTACCTACATACCAGGCATAGCCTGATTCTTCAAAACTCGCATTTTCGAGATTGAAGAGTGTTGGTTTAGAGGGCGTTTCCACGTGGCAATACCTCCTCTGGGAATACAAAGTTTTCGTGAGGCTGGTCCACAGAAGACATCCATGCACGCATACCCTCATTTAGTAAGACGTTTTTGGTGTAAAAAGTCTCAAACTCAGGATCTTCAGCAGCTCGGATTTCCTGGCTGACGAAGTCATATGCACGAAGGTTTAAAGCAAGACCAACAATTCCAATGGATGGTGCCCACATGCCCATGACAGGCACGAAAAGCATGAAGAAATGAAGCCAGCGCTTGTTTGAGAAGGCGATTCCGAAAATCTGACTCCAAAAACGGTTTGCTGTAACCATTGAATAGGTCTCTTCTTCTTGGGTTGGATCAAAAGCTCTGAAAGTAGTGCTCTGATTACCATCCTCATAAAGGGTGTTTTGAACGGTTGCTCCATGAATTGCACAAAGAAGTGCACCTCCAAGAATTCCAGCTACACCCATCATATGGAAAGGATTTAGTGTCCAGTTATGGAATCCTTGAATGAAAAGGATGAAACGGAAAATTGCTGCTACTCCAAAAGATGGAGCAAAGAACCAGCTGTGCTGTCCCAGTGGATAGATCAAGAAGCAGGCAAGGAAGACTGCAATTGGAGCTGAGAAAGCTAGAGCGTTGTAAGGGCGAATCCCAACCAATTTGGCAATCTCAAATTGCCTGAGCATGAAGCCAATTAGTGAGAAAACACCATGCAGAGCTACAAAGTTCCAAAGTCCGCCAAGTTGGAACCAACGAACAAAATCACCCTGGGCCTCAGGTCCCCAAAGTAATAAAAGGCTGTGCCCCATTGCATCTGCTGGGGTGCTAACAGCGGCGGTAAGGAAATTGCAACCTTCAAGGTAAGAGCTGGCTACACCATGGGTGTACCAGGAAGTAACAAATGTAGTGCCGACAAACCATCCGCCTATAGCCAAATAGGCCGTTGGGAAAAGCAGAAGGCCGGACCAGCCAACAAATACAAAACGGTCGCGCTTTAACCAGTCATCGAGGACGTCGAACCATCCTCTTTGTGGTGCGCTTCCTACAGCGATCGTCATAGGAGAAATCGGTGCGGGTGAAACACAAGCTGTTGGATACCAGGAGAGATTAACAATGTATAAGGGTGATTTGGGGAAAAAACATGATGAGCTGAAACCCCTTGTAGTGGTATTGAAATTTTAGGTTGCGTCAGTTTTCGCCAAAAAGCCCTTTATCAGGGGGAAAAGAGCCTTAAATTAAAAAAGCTACAAAACAGCTAGGCACTAAGTTCAATTAACGAAAATGAATCAAAAATGGATCTAGAGCAAAAAATCCGCGGTTCAAGAAAGCCCTCAAATATCGTAATTGGAGTGCTATTGCTGCTAGGGGGGACAGGTTTTGTCCTTGCCTCAACCTCAAGCTACCTAGGCAGAGACCTTCTCCCCTTAAGTCATCCCTCAACTCTTTTATTCATTCCACAAGGATTGATAATGGGTTTATATGGGGCAGCTGCACTACTACTAGGAATTTACCTTTGGGCCTTGATATCCATAGACTTTGGAAGCGGGCTAAACAAATTTGACAAAAATACTGGTCTTATAACGATAACCAGAAGAGGTATTTTTAGAAATATCTCCATAGATATTCCTATTAAAGATGTAACAGCAGTAAAGCTAGAGGTAAAGGAAGGTCTAAACCCAAGAAGAAAAATCTCGTTAAGAATCAAAGGACGAAAAGACTTACCAATTTCAAGAGCAGGAAGTCCCCAGCCGTTAATTGAATTAGAAAAAGAAGGAGCTGAGCTAGCCAAATTCTTAGAAGTAAACCTAGAAGGCTGATGACTTCATTACATTCAAGAGTCGTGTCAAGCGGATTATTTTCAATATTTTTCAGTATGATCTTACAACTTTTATCAGGCTGCAGTCAGCCAAATCAATCATCAATTCAGGAAATATGCAAATCTAGAAATTTTAGTTGCATAAATAGCCGCGTAAACATACAAATTGTTACTAGCAAGGGGATAATAAAGGTTGAAATTGATGGCGCTAATGCTCCTGTTACAGCAGGCAACTTCCTAGATCTATTAACTCATGAAATCTACGATAAAACGGTATTTCATAGAGTAGTCAAATATCCTACGGAGTTTGTTATTCAAGGTGGGGATCCATCTTCAAATGACCCAAATACACCTAAATCTGATTACGGGAAAGGTAACTTTATTGACCAGAATACGGGTGAGTTCAGATATATTCCTCTGGAATTCAAACTAAAAAGTGAACGTTACCCAAGATACGGAAAACCGATTAAGGATACTAAAGATCTACAAAACCTTTCTCTTCCACATAAAAAAGGTTCTATTGCAATGGCAAGATCTCAAGCTCACAACTCTGCTAGTGCACAATTCTATATAGCACTAAGAAATCTACCTGAACTAGATGGTAGATATTCTGTATTTGGAAAAGTAATAGAAGGAATGAATGTTGTTAACAAGATTAATGAGGGCGACATTATAGAAACTATAAGAATATCACCTAAATAGAGGAATAATTCTAATTTAGAATGTATCTACTAAAGTTTAAGTAGGAAGCCTTCCGAGGCTAGGAGAAACCTTTAACATCTCTGTGTTGACACCTGAGGCTCTTTCAAGAGCTACTTTTCCTGTACGGGCTATTTCCAAAATCCCATATGGGGCTAATAATTTTTCTAATGCAACAAGTTTTCCAGGGTCACCAACAACTTCAAGAGTTAAGGCTTCATCTGCAACATCAACAACTTTAGCTCGAAAAACTTGAACCAAATCAAATATTGCACTCCTCTTTTGAGGGGGTGCACTAACTTTTAAAAGCATTAATTCTCTCTCCACAGCAGGAATGGTCGAGAGATCTAAAACCTGCAGAACATTAACTAATTTGTCCAGTTGTTTAGTCATCTGTTGGAGAGTGTGGTCATCTCCATCTACAACCATCGTTAACCGGGACCGGCCAGGAGCTTCAGCCAGGCCAACAGCCAGACTATCGATATTGAATCCTCGACGTGCAAAAAGTCCTGCGATCCTGCTAAGTGCGCCGGATTCATCCTCCACCAGCACTGAAAGAGTGTGCTTCATAAGGTTTTCTCTTGTTTCTTGAAATTTAGGTCCAACCACCTCGACACAATCTCATTAAAGCTATCGGAAGCTTCATCATGTGGGCAATGGCCAGTGGTTTCCATTACGGAAAAATTAATCCAAGGATGTTTTTTCCTTATGTAGTTACCAACGTTGAAAGGGACAAAACGATCTTGTCTTCCCCAGATCAATAAGAACGGGGTCCTTCCTGACATTTTTTCTAAATCCCTTATTAATTCAGGGGCTGTGGACGAATTAGAGCGCAAACTCATCCCAACGCACATTGCACGTAGAGAACCAGCTGCTGATGATCTCTGGGCTGAATCAGTCACGATACTAAGAAGCTCCTTATCATGGCCAACCTTGCAAACATAAGCAGCCTGAAGGGCCTTTTTTATTAGAAAGGTTCTTGTAATGAGAGGCAAAATAAGTTCTATTGGAAGCAAAAAGAAGAAAATTCGGATAATTTTTTCCTTTAGAAAACGAAGAAGCTGAGACCTTATTTCAATTTGATTTCCCATTAAAGCTGGATCTGGAAGAGGAGCTGCCACGACAGCCGCTACAGATTCAGGTTCTCTGACATTTGCAGTCAGAGCAACTAAACCCCCTAGGGAGTTGCCTATCAAAACGGCTTTACCATTTACATCTGTCTGAACAATTTCTCTTAGAAACGCACAAACCTGCATACCCCAAATTTCATTATCCAACCCTTTCAAGGATTTTTGGATAGACGGTTGATCAGATTTTCCAAAACCAATTAGATCGAGAGCAAAGACCCTGTAGCCACAATTAGCAAAAAAAACTGCGTTTTTTCTCCAGTGAGCACTGCTTGCACCAAAGCCATGCAACAAAAGCATGGGCCTTTTATTAGACGTCCCAAGAACTCTCCAATGACATCTAAAACCACGCCAATTCCATAAATGAAACTCTCCCCAACTGGAGTTTCCTTGCATAGGATTAAAGAGTGACGATGAATCAATTCGCACTAAAGCAACTATGCCCTAATAAGGTTTACTCACATGACGAATGATAATTAGTCATGTGAGTAAATTTCTAAGGATATCTAGAAAAGAACTACAAATCAAAGAAGTCCTTTTGGGCTTTAAGGCCGTTAAAACAGCAAAATAAACAAATCTCACCTTAAAAATCATTAGTTCCCAAGTAAATGCTTAGGAAATCAAGGAATCGGCAATCCAACTATATTAATCAAAACCACTACTCCTGTAAAAAAGCTGGACGCATAGAGAAAAACCAGTCCATTAGGGTCTTAAATAGTATAAAAGGAACTTAAAAAAAAAATGGCTACAGAGATCTTTGGAATTGCAGCTGTATTTTGGGTTCTCATACCCTTAGGACTAGCTGGAGGTGCATTACTACTAAAGCTTCAGGGTGATTGATTTCGCGGTTTTGCATAGCTCCTATTAAGCTCCTCGGTTGTAATGACAATTTCTATGCAGGTTCTGGTTATTGGTGGAACCGGCACACTTGGAAGGCAAATCTCCAAAAGTGCAAGTGATGCGGGCCATAAGGTTCGCTGTATGGTTCGTACACCTCGCAAAGCCGCCTTCCTACAGGAATGGGGCTGTGAAATCACCCAAGGAGATTTGCTTGAGAAAGATGGAATCAACTATGCATTGGAAGACATAGATGCAGTTATTGATGCTTCGACAAGTAGACCTGACGACCCGAATAGCGTCTATGAGACTGACTGGGATGGAAAGCTAAATTTATATAGAGCCTGCGAGAAAGCAAATGTAAAACGAGTAATTTTTCTGTCTCTGCTTTCCGCCGAAAAACATAGAGAAGTTCCTCTAATGGATATTAAATATTGCACAGAAAGACTATTAGAAAATTCAACTCTCGACTACACCATCCTTCAAGGTGCAGCTTTTATGCAGGGAGTAATTGGACAATTTGCTATACCAATACTAGATAGTCAAACGGTCTGGATAAGCGGAACGCCAACAAAAATCGCTTACATGAATACCCAAGACATGGCACGCTTTGCTGTATCAGCTCTTGTAAACAAAGGAACAATTCGAAAAACATATCCTGTAGTAGGACCTAAAGCATGGAATCCAGAACAGATAATAAAATTGTGTGAAGAAGCTAGTGGTAAAACTGCCAAAACAATCCGCGTCTCACCATTCCTAATTGGTATAGCTCAAAACCTTGTCTCATTTTTTGAACCAACTGTCCATGTAGCTGAAAGACTTGCTTTTGCAGAAGTTACTGGGGGAGGTATCAAGCTTGATGCTCCAATGGAGCAAACCTATAAGGACTTTGATTTGGACCCAAACAAAACAACAACTCTTGAAAGCTATATATCTGAGTACTACGAAATGATCATCAAGAGATTGCGAGAAATGGAAGCAGACCTTGACAAAGAAACCAAAAAGAAGCTCCCCTTTTAAAACTCAAAGGCTTGCATTTCATTAGTTTGTTTGTACTATTAAGGTGCACCTGAAATCTTGAATTCGTGTCTATAGCACAAATAAAAAATCTCACTCGGCGTCTGGAGAATCTTGCCAAGGAAGCGTCATCAGAGCTAAACAAAGAGTGTGGGCATGATCTTTGGAAAAATATTGGCTTTGATGCATTTGATGGTATTGAAAATCCAGAAAAACGAGCCAAGGCAAACTACTACTTTGGTCAATGGCAAACAGTAAAAGAGCTGCAGGAAGTCATTGGCTGATTACACAAGAGATGCCTAGGATGATTAGCCAAACTAAGGTGTTTTTGAAAAACGATTATCGGAAAAAGCATTGCTCTTCTTGATAAGGATTTATTTAGAGTGGAATACATGCAGAGCAGTCCCTAAACTAGAAAATGTAATTAACTTGGAATTGAGGAAATGATTGAAACAGCGGGAGTGATAGAGAAAGAGCAAGGAAACGGTTTCTATCTGGTCACACTCGAGCAGCCTGAAGGACATAAGTGCTTATGTCGTGCAGCAGGCAAGTTAACCAAATTCCGCATTAAGTTGCTTGCAGGTGACAAAGTCCTCGTTGAGATAAGTCCCTACGATCTAACAAGAGGAAGGATCACCTATAGAGAGAGGAACTCAGGAGGCCCTGGTGGCAGAGCTGGTGGTAATAGGCCTGGTGGTCCTAGGAGAAGATAGGCATTTATCCAATGAATAAACTTCTATTTCTTACTCTTTCATCTTGAGTAAAGATATTGGTGGTGGAATTAAATCAAATTTGATTAAAGCTTCGTCTAGTAAGCTGAGATGGTGATATTGGTTTCAAACTGACTTAATAGAAATAATCCATATAAATAAATAGCACCTAGTGAAATTTAATAAATATAAGAATCAAATTTCTAACATTTCGTCAGCATCATCTTGCTGATCAAGTTGAAACTTGGAAAAATCTGGAACTTTAAGAGCATTTACACTTAGTAAGTCTGGTTGATCTCCAATGCAAGTAATCCACTCACGAAATTCTTGAGTAACGGCATAACTGTCCTCATATTGCTCAAAGCTATCTAAAACTCCAACCCTTGTTGAAGCCCAAAAGGTAGAAACACTTATGCGGCGTTTGAGTGAAGCATCCATAATGTTGTCCCCATTTGCGCCCTACATTGCTAGCTCATGGGGAGAAAAGCGAGATTTCTTCCAAATAATCTAATTTTTATCTACACATAAAGACATTAAGCTACAAAAATCCCGGAAGTTCAGCACGTCTCAACTTGATCATTGCCCCTGCAGCATCATGGACTGCTTCAAGTGGAAGTGACAAAGACGATGAATTAGCATTATTGAAATTCTCTATATCAAACCGCTCAAAACCTTTAATAAGATAAGGATTGGTAATTGACCAATTTCTAGCGAAACCAATCAAAAGAGGGTCTGCTGGAGAAAAAATATAGGAGGGCTCTCGCGGAATCAATTCCAATGAGGATCTCTCTGAAGACATTCTTACTGCCCTTGTTACTCCCTGTAAAAATCTAGTTTTTGTAACTACCGTTGTTAGATATGCAACAACACGTATTCGTGGCGCATCAAACCCTTCTGAGCACATATCAACACTTACCAACCAATCCGCTTTTCCGTTTTGGAAACGAGCAAGTTTCTCACAAGCATTAAGTTCCTGAGAATGCACCAGATCAACTTCATCCCCCTGCTCTTTCAAGAAATTAGATATTGAAATCGCATGGTCAATATCCTTTGCAATAACAAGGCCTGCAGCATTGCAGTGCCTAATTCTGACCTTATTAAGTCGTGATTTTGCTCGAATTATGATCTGTAATGCAATACTGCTCGAGTCAGATAGTTTTATAGCTCGGCGAAGATTTCTAGCACGCCACTGTTCTCTGGTCTCAGCTGATAAAGCAGAAAATTCTGTTTGAGAGCTTCCCTCTTTACGATGTTTTACGCACCCATCCTGAAATCTAAATTCAAGGGGCCTTACATCTCCTGATTGAATAAGTTCTTTAGGTTCAACGCATAGATCAGGTGTAATTTGTTCAACCATTTCTTCTCCGAACTGAATACAAACTCTCTTGCCTGAGCAAAAAGCCAAGTTATCTGCTCTAAAAGGCGTACCAGTAAGTCCCAAACGCAATTTAAAGTTTTTGGTTAATTCCAAAAAAGTTCTCCCCCAAACAGGACCATCTGGTTCCTCAGGATTAACGCCTAAATGATGTGCCTCATCAGCAATAGCTATCAATCCATCAGAATTAAAATTTCTTATGTAATCAAATAAAGCCAAATAATTCCTTGAAGCACTTTGATAAGTCACTAAAAGACCATCTGTATTTTCGAATGATTTTCCTTCTTTGAGATCATCCTCCCAATCAATAAATTTAAGGCCAACTAATGAGGCTGCTTGAAACCACTGTCTTTTGATGGTTTTTCTATGAGAGAAAACCAAGGATTTACTAAGTCTTCCTTCTTCCTTCATCTTCTTAAAACCCATCAAAGCACCAAGGGTTTTCCCAGCCCCTGGGCCAGCATGGACTAAAACATCATTGTCTACGCCTTTTTTAATTGTCAGGCGACGTCGTAAAAGTTGAATAAGGTGTTGCTGCCAAGCTCTTGGCCTAACAGAAGGCTTTTCATCAAAAGCATGAAGATCAAATGAATGATAAGAAATTGGCCTGAAATGAAGTTAGGCCTTTCTAACTATTCTTTTCCATGCTGGCATCCTTATTCTGAAAATAATGGGTGAATATCCATAAACCATCAGATGATGTGTCATGGGAAAGAAAAACCCAAATAAAGACTCACCTCTCAAAAGACGAGAGGTACTAGAAAGGATTTATTTAATTGATTGCGATATAGACCCCTTAATAATGAGAGCTCGGCTTCAGCGTCATCGTGGGGAAGAAAGATACGCTATTGCCATTGAATTAGAAATCACTCCAATAGTTTGATTGGCTATAGAGCCTCACTGTGATTTAGAAGTAAACGCTCAACCTCCTCTAAGCCCTCGGAAGCTGCTTTTCGAGCTGTTTCAAAACTTCCATTTGAAGAATTGATTAACTCATTGGCAACACGATCTAGCAAGTCCTCTTTTTGAGACTGCAGAAAAACGACTAACTCATCCTCAACAAGCTTTTTAACAGCTTTGGAGCGAAGAGTATCTTCAGTCGCTTCATCAAAAGTTCCTTGCACAAGCTCTTGTATAAAAAGCCTATGAACTTCGCTGCTGCGGAGGAAACTCTCAGTGGCATTAATAATGCCCTCTACTAAAGCTTCATCTGGCTCAGAACCTTTTTGATTAAATTTAAATTCCCAATCAAGATGCCTCTTCTGCCAGCCGGAAGAATGAAGACTTGGCATGACCGTTTGAGAAAACGTATCAATTGACATTTCATAAATTCTTTCTGCCAATCGCTCGCACCACTCTCGACCATGTCCTTTAAGGTTATTTTCCATGATGGATCGCTCAACTGCATGACCGCCATGATGGCTGTGGCAGACGCCATCAGGACACTCAATAGCTTTAAGTCCCATAAATAAAAAAAAGTTCCTTATTACTTACTAGCTAAAAGATTGAAGTCTGGGAAGGTTCTTTATAAAAGTTGCCTGATTTGGCTCACGAACCCTAATCTCGCTGAGTAAGCGAATTTTCTCTTAGTGAGAATACTAATCCCTTCAGAAACAGCTGCTGGCGAGACTCGTGTTGCTGCAACTCCTGAAACAACAAAAAAATTTGTAGCCCTCGAGTGCTCTGTACTTATAGAAAAAGGGGCAGGAATATTGTCAGGATTCTCAGATGAATCCTATGAAGCAGCAGGTGCAGAAATCCTAAGTCAGGAAGATCAAACATCTTGGGCAAGCGCTGATATTTTGCTTTGTGTTCAGAGACCCAATAAGAACTCGCTCAGAAAAGTAAAAAATGGTTGCATAATTGTTGGTCTTTTATCGCCTTATGGAAACAAGGAATTATTTGAAAGTCTTCAAGCAAATCAACTTTCTGCTCTCGCACTAGAACTCCTTCCAAGAATAAGCAGAGCTCAATCTGCAGATGCACTTTCATCTCAAGCAAATATTGCGGGCTATAAATCAGTATTAATAGGGGCTTCAAATCTCGACAGATATTTACCAATGTTGATGACTGCCGCAGGTACAGTCCAGCCAGCAAAGGTTGTTGTACTAGGGGCGGGTGTCGCTGGGTTACAAGCTATTGCAACTGCAAAACGTCTTGGTGCAGTGGTTTTCGTTAGTGACATAAGACCTGCTGTAAAAGAACAGGTTGAATCGCTCGGGGCAAAATTTATAGAGCCTCCAGAGCTAGATCAAAAGCCATCCGAAAGTGGTGGATATGCAAAGGAAGCCTCAGAAAAATTCCTTGAAGCACAACGTCAAAAGCTTTCTGACCAATTATCGGAAGCTGACTTGGCAATATGTACAGCTCAGGTTCCGGGAAAAAAAGCACCAAAACTTATAAGCAATGAAATGCTGGAAAGGATGAGGCCTGGCTCCGTTGTGGTTGATCTAGCAGTAGCTCAAGGAGGAAATTGTTCCGGGACTATTCCAAGTCAAATAGTTGAACGAAACGGAGTGAAGCTTATTGGAGCATCAGATCTCCCTTGTAGTGTGCCTAACCATGCAAGTACTCTTTACTCAAGAAACCTTTTATCCCTCTTAGGACCAATGATTAAAGAAGGAAACATTGATTTAAATACCGAAGACGAGCTTATTGATGCATCGCTGATCTGCCTAAATGGAGAGATTCGTTGCCCAGACTCATTAATCAAGGAGAATTAATCTAAATGTCCTTTTTAAGTGAAGCTCTTTGGGTACTACTTCTAGGTAGTCTTCTTGGATTAGAACTCATAGGCAAAGTACCACCCACTCTACATACACCATTAATGAGTGGAGCAAATGCAATTTCTGGAATCACAATCATCGCCGCTCTTACATTAGTAATAAAGTCTGGTGATCAGTTACCACTACAGATCATAGGATCACTAGCCCTGGGTTTTGCCTTATTTAATGTTGTAGGAGGTTTCTTGGTTACAGATAGAATGCTTGCAATGTTCAGCAGAAAAACGACACGAAAGGGGAATAGGAAATGAGCATTAATACAAATATAATCAAATATGCTATTGATTTATCAGCTGTACTTTTACTGTCCTTAGGCATTAAAGGATTGTCAAAAGTTAGGACCGCAAGAGAAGCGAATAGGCTTGCCGCAATAGCTATTCTCCTCTCGGTTATTGGTGTGTTTATTGTCTCATTCTCTAATCAATCTATTACCACTTCAGCATTAATATGGATAGCAATAGGGACTTCCTTAGGAGGGATTTTTGGAGTTGTAATAGCTCAGAAGGTACCTATGACTTCTATGCCAGAAACCGTTGCCTTATTCAATGGTTGTGGTGGTATGTCCTCACTACTTGTGGCTTTGGGAGTTTCATTATTTCCAATCACAGATCCCAATATAGAGAGTGGCAATGGAGTCATAGAAATACTTTCAATAATTACATCTATTTTTGTAGGGTCAATTACATTTAGTGGTTCAATAGTTGCGATGGCCAAGCTACAAGGTTGGCTATCAACCCCCAAATGGACACAAAGTAATTTACGACATCTAATTAATATTATTCTTGCTGTAATCTCCCTAGTTGCCGCTATTGAGCTGATCAGGAATAGTAATAATGGACTTTGGCTACTTGTAATTAGTTCAACATTATTGGGGATAGGAGTCACCTTGCCAATAGGAGGAGCAGATATGCCTGTAGTTATATCCCTATTAAATAGTTATTCTGGAGTTGCTGCAGCTGCAGCAGGATTCGTAGTAGGTAGTCAAATATTAATAGTAGCTGGTGCAATGGTAGGTGCAGCAGGACTAATACTTACCAAAGTTATGTGCGATGGTATGAATCGCTCATTAATATCAGTACTATTTGGAGGAGCACTAGGCTCAGGAGCAAACTCAGGCCCCTCCTCTGCTGGGGAATACTCCAACATTACAAGCTGTAGCGTTGAAGAGTGTGCATTAACAATAGAAGCCGCAGAAAGAGTAATTATCGTTCCAGGTTATGGACTAGCCGTTGCGCAAGCCCAACACACCTTGCGAGAAGTAACTAGAGCAATGGAGTCTGGTGGGATTGATGTGACTTATGCGATTCATCCAGTTGCCGGTCGCATGCCAGGACATATGAATGTGCTTTTAGCAGAAGCAGATATTCCATATGAGCAACTAAAGGAAATGGATGTTATTAATCCTGAATTCCCTGCAACAGATGTAGTAATTGTTTTAGGGGCAAATGATGTAGTTAATCCACAAGCAAAAACTGACAAAAGCTCTCCACTATATGGAATGCCTGTGCTAGATGTACAAGAGGCAAGAACCGTATTTGTTATTAAAAGAGGTATGAGTGCTGGATATTCAGGTATAAAAAATGATCTATTTGAACTCTCTAATACATCGATGGTTTTTGGGGATGCCAAGAAAGTACTTGGTGATCTTCTTGTGGAATTAAAAGAACTTGGTGTTGGCAGAAAAAATTAATATTAAAAATAAAGAGGAAGAATTACTTTTCCAAGAGGAATTTAGACAAAAATTTCCATGGATAGGTGGTGACTTACAAACACTCAGAGATACTTTCTATAAAGAAGATTTACCTTTTGAAAATGGCAAAAAGATTGAAATAGATGTCCCAGAAATGCCTAACAGGAAGGAAAGTTCAGGCAAGTTACTGGCCATACTTGACATGCCAAGTGGCAAAAAACTAAAGGCCCTTATCTTAATGATTCATGGGCTTGGTGGATCTACAAGGCGTCAGGGATTACGCAGAATGAGTCTCACTCTTCAAAAAGCTGGATTCGCTACATTACGACTAAATCTAAGGGGTGCTTACCCTGGAAGAGATCTTTCACCAGGATCATATGCTGCAGAGTGCAATAGTGATATAGAGCCTGTCTTGAAAGTAGCGAGGAATCTATGTAAAGAGATTGGCAATGATTATCTAATTAAAGAGAAGCCATTGCCTTTATTTGGTGCAGGCATATCACTTGGCGGTACGATACTTCTTAATGCTTGCCTCAAAATAAAGGATAACTCTGGTATTCAAGCTCTTGATGGGTTGGCTTGCACTAGCAGCCCTCTTGATTTAAGTATATGCAGTAAATCAATAGAAAGACCAAGAAATAAGTTTTACCAGAATTGGCTTTTAAGACGTCTTGTTCAACAAACTCTTGCTGACAAGACTGGTCTTAGTATAGATGAAAAAGAAGCATTAGAAAATGAGTTTAAAGGAAAAATTACCAACAAAAGTATCAAATCCTTTGATTCAATAATTACTGCTCCTAGGTGGGGGTACAAGAGTGTAGATAACTATTACCGGGCGGCATCACCTTTAAAAGATCTAATACTTAACAACCCAAATATCCCCCAGACTTTGTTTTTACAATCTGAAGACGACCCATGGGTACCTTCAGAGTCGGCAAAGCTATTAGCTGAAAGAAATTTAAACATAAATGATAATAATATTAGAGTAATTTTAAGCAAGCTTGGCGGTCACAATGGATTTCACGGCATTAATGGTTGCTGGGGTGATCAAATTGTGAAGAGATGGTTCGACTACCTTACATATTAAATATTTCCGGTCAAATAGCGATAAAGAAACAAATTATTTCTAAGATCTACGAAATTAAATTTAACAAGCATTCTAAAAGCTGCTGAATAATCTTAACTAGATTGATTATATAACCCTTTAAATTTTCATTCTAGTAGTACCTTTCTTCACAATTTCTTGTACTTTCATCCGCGACCATTTGTCAACATTAAGTACGTCAGCTAAAGAGGGTTCTTTTACTAAGTCTTGCCTATGTAGATCGCAGACAACCTCAATAATTTGGGGGATATCTAGAAAGTGAATCTTTTCTTGAAGAAACTGTGATACAGCTTCTTCATTAGATGCATTCAATACTGCTGGCATTGTTCCTCCAGTCCTACCAGCTGTAAAGGCTAGTTCCATACAAGGATATTTTTTCGTGTCAGGAGCCTTAAATGACAGTTCACCTACTTCAGCAAGATTTAACCGGCTCCAAGGGGTCTCAAACCTACAAGGCCAACTCAAGCAGTAAAGAATGGGCAATTTCATATCAGGCCATCCTAATTGCGCTAAGACTGAAGTATCTGAAAGTTCAATCATTGAGTGAATAATGCTTTGAGGATGAATAACAATTTCAATCTGGTCATAATCAATTCCAAACAAATAATGCGCTTCAATCACCTCTAGACCTTTATTCATAAGAGTTGCAGAATCTACTGTGATTTTTCTTCCCATACTCCAATTTGGGTGACTGGTTGCATCAGAAACTGTTGCCTTCTCGAGATCCTTGGCGGACCAATCGCGGAATGCGCCTCCTGAGGCTGTCAAAAGAATTCGTCGCAGCCCTGGAGTAGGCACTCCTGTTGAAAGTCGAGCATTTTCCGCCCAAGGAGTTCCTTGAAGACATTGAAAAATAGCCGAATGCTCAGAATCAGCAGGCAACAAACGACTCCCACTCTTCTTTAATTCCGGTAAGACAACAGGCCCAGCAGCAATAAGAGTTTCTTTATTCGCCAAAGCAAGGTCTTTTCCTGCTTTTATTGCAGCAAGAGTTGGAAGAAGACCAGCACAACCAACAATTCCAGTTACGACCAAATCCGAGTGATCCCATGAAGCAACAACCTCAATACCAGAAGGTCCACCAAAAATTTTTGGGATTTTAAAGCTTGAGTCTTCTAAACTCACTTGAGTTAACCTTTCACTGATCTCTGGCAAAAGGCTTTCATCAGCCAATGCAATCGCTTCAGGTTGATGCCGTTTGATTTGCTCAGTAAAAAGAGAGAGGTTTCGACCTGCGCTTAGAGCTACAACCCTAAACTGTTCTGGAAACTCTTCTACAATTTCTAGGGTCTGGGTGCCGATTGAGCCCGTCGACCCTAAAACGCTTATAGCTTTCACTCTTTTTCAAGCAGATAAACCTAGTCTCACATCAAAAGGTTGGATCTTGAAAGATTAAACTCATATTAAAACTGAAAAAAAGCAAGAAAAGTTATGGCCGTAAAAGAAAAATGGCGTTCAGGAATGGGCTTTGCTCTTGCAGCCGCAGGGAGCGCTGTTGGCCTTGGCAATCTATGGGGCTTTGCTTATAGAGCCTCACAAGGAGGTGGTGCAGCATTTTTGCTTCTTTACATAATTATTGTCTGCTTGGTCTGCTTGCCAGTACTTGTTGCAGAGATGGTTTTAGGAAGGAGCACCGGCAAAAGTCCTCTCCTCGCTCCAGTGAGCTTTGCAAATGAACGATGGAAGCCTATGGGTTTTTTATTTGTTGTGGCCTCATGCGGAATACTTTCTTTCTATGCAGTACTTATGGGGTGGACAGCGCACACGCTTATTCATTCAATCTTTTTTGGACTGCCAGTTGACATGCCCTCAGCTGAAAAATTCTTTCAAGGTCTAAGTACAGGAAAAAGCGTACTTTTGGGGCAAGTCTTAAGTTTATTTCTTACAGGTTCAGTAGTAGCTGCAGGAATAAAGGGTGGCATTGAAAGGCTTACACGATGGTGCATGCCATTACTATTTTTCTTATTAGCAGTACTTGCTTTATGGGCGGCAACTCTTCCAGGAGCTATGGAAGGGTATAAGACTTTTCTTCTTAGATGGGATATTCAAGAATTACTAAATCCAACTACGGTACGGAATGCATTCACACAAGCATTCTTTTCTATTGGGACTGGAATAGGTTGCATTCTTGCTTATTCAGCATATCTAGATAGCCAAAATAAAATTCCTAGAGAAGCTATTGCAGTGGTAGGTATGGACACATCAGTCGGACTACTTGCGGGAATGATTACGTTCCCGGTTGTAATGAGTTTTGGACTTAAAGATGTCGTTACAAGTTCAACAGTTGGAACCCTTTTCATTTCTTTACCAACAGGACTTTCTTCTCTAGGTGTAACAGGTCAAATAGTTGCAATATTGTTCTTCTTTTTAGCTTATATAGCAGCTTTAACATCTTCAATCTCATTATTAGAAGTACCTGTAGCTTCACTAATTGACAAACTGGGCTGGAAGAGATCTAAATCTGTATGGGTCTCGAGTTTCCTAATATTCATTACTGGCCTACCTGCTGCTCTTGATCTAAAAACTCTAGGAAGAATGGATGCAATTTTTGGTGGAATTCTATTAGTTTTTGGAGGTTTACTTTTGACAATTCTTTTAGGGTGGATATTCCCACGTAAATTTGATTTAGATTTAAGCAACTGTAATACGTCTAAGCCTATAAGAACAAGTTTAAAATTTATGCTAAGATGGATTTCTCCGCCGGTTATTTGCTTTGGATTAATAGTAAGTATTTATGATCTAATATACAGTTGGTGAACATAGATTAAATTTTAATTCTTTTTAATCCATTCAGTATCTCCACCTGGCTTATCAAGCAATTCTATACCCATTCTAGAAAGCTCATCACGTATATGATCTGCTTTTTCAAAATCCCCTTTAGATTTCGCATATCTTCTTTCTTCAATTGAACTATCAATATAATCTAAGTCTATACCGAGTTCATTAAATGACAACTTGTCATTCTCCTTTTCAGGCTGAAGACCAAGAACCTGAGCAAATTCAAGAAGTAATTTCCAGCGTAAAAAAGTTTGATAGCTTTCATCCTCAGGGCAAGAAAATCTTACACCCCTTTGTAATTGATTAGCCAACGAACGCAGTGGTCTCGCAAGTTCAAAAAGGACTGAAAGTGCACCAGATGTATTTATATCATCATTCATAAATTGAATAAAGCGATGACGTATATCAAGCAAACTTATATTGCACTCAAGGTTACTATTTTCAGAGACTTCTGGTTTTGAAGATTTGTATTTAGACCAATCAAGCAAATTGTCATATACAAGACCTAGATTCAAAGCAGAATTAAGGCCTCTCCAACCAAAAGAAGCTGCTTCAATAGATTTTTCATTGAAGTCAACCGGCTTTCGGTAATGTGCCTGTAAAACAAACATTCGTAATGTCATCGCAGAGACACCTGACTTAAGTAATGAACGTATTGTTGTGAAATTCCCCAAAGATTTACTCATCTTCTGACCAGACACATTAACCATTCCGTTATGAAGCCAATAACGAGCTAGCTGCTTACCAGTAGAAGCCTCAGACTGAGCGATCTCATTCTCGTGATGCGGAAAAACTAAATCCGCTCCGCCTAAATGTATATCTATGCTTTCCCCAAGTTCTTCTAGGACCATTGCAGAACATTCAATATGCCAGCCTGGTCGGCCATCACCCCAGGGAGAAGGGTAACTGGGTTCTCCAGACTTTGCCGACTTCCATAAGGCAAAATCAAATGAACTACGTTTTCTATGCTCCTCACTTTTGGCTACTCTGCCCTCAGCATTAATTTGCTGAGCACTAAGATCTCTTCCGCTTAATTGACCATAATTAATATGTTTAGGGACTGAAAAGTAAACATCTCCTTCAACTGAATAAGCAACACCCTTTAATTCCAAGTCAGCTATCAACTCTCTAATAGAGTCAAGACATTTTGTTGCTCGTGGCATTCTATCAGGGCGCATAATACCTAATTCATCCATATCTTCATGAAAAGATCTTATGTTTCTATCGCTGACTTCTTCCATAGAAATGCCCTCATCAGCTGCCTTATTTAATATTTTATCGTCTATATCTGTGAAGTTTTGAACAAAAACGACCTCATAACCAATCCAAATTAAATATCTTCGAAGAACATCCCAAGCAATATAACTTCTAGCATGACCTAGATGACATAAGTCGTATACAGTAACACCGCAACAATAAATACTAACCTTACCAGGTTTTAAAGGCCTAAATATTTCCTTTTTTCTTGTAAGTGTATTAGTTAGCCATAAAGGATCTTCTTTTAGATTTTGAGTCTTATTAAGTTTAGGCATGACAAATAATTGTTACTTTTTGGTCTCCATCCAGTTTCTACCTATACCTGTCTCCACAAGCAAAGGTACTGAAAGTTTAACGGCTTTTTCCATAGTTTGTACGACTAACTCTTGAACCTCATTCAAAACAGAAGAATGAACCTCCAAGACTAATTCATCGTGGACCTGTAACAACATGCGGGCTGGTAACGAGGATCGAAGAAGTACTTCATGAAGGTCTATCATCGCAACCTTAATGATGTCAGCGCTAGATCCTTGTATAGGAGCATTCGCCGCTGCCCTTAACTGTTGAGCCTCCATCCCTGCTCTCCTCGCAGAAATCAAATCAATTTCGTAAGGATCTTTTCCAAGAAGACGTCCAAGTCCATTCCTATCAAAGCTAAAAGGACGCCTTCTACCCATAATGGTCTCAACATAACCTCTGGTCAACGCAAGTCGCTCTTGATATTCAAGGTATGAAAAAACTTTCTTGTATCGCTTGTGAAACTTATCTAGAAAGTTCTTGGCATCTATATTACTTAACCCGGTTGAACGTGCCAATCTTTGAGTTCCCATGCCATAAATAACGCCAAAGTTGATTGTTTTTCCTAATCGCCTATCTTCATCTGATATTAATTCCTTTTCTAGAAGAATTCGTGCTGTCAAAGAATGAACATCATCTCCATTTTGATAAGCTTCTAAAAGAACTTCTTCCCCTGACAAGTGTGCAAGTATACGAAGTTCAATTTGCGAATAGTCTGCACTCAAAAGTTTCCATCCATCTTGAGGAAGAAAGGCTTCTCTTATTCGCCTACTAAACTCTGTACGAATAGGAATATTCTGTAAATTTGGATTGCTACTGCTTAGCCTTCCTGTTGCTGTAACAGCTTGATTAAAGTCAGTATGAACACGTCCTGTCTCAGACTCTACTAATTCAGGAAGTGCGTCAACATATGTTGTCAATAATTTATTAATTGTTCTATGCTGAATCAATAAAGGAATAACATCATGATCATTTTGAAGTTTTTCAAGAACCCTTGCATCTGTACTCCAACCTGTCTTAGTCCTTCTTGACTTTTTACGATCAAGTTTCAACTGTTCAAATAACAACTCGGCAAGTTGCTTCGGAGAAGATAAGTTAAATTCACCACCAGCAAGCTCACAAACTTGCTTTTCAATTAGTTTCAGACTATCTAGAAACTCTGTTGATAGTTTTCTCAAATATGGAATATCTATCGTTATACCTGTAGCTTCCATAAATGACAAAACTATCTCCAAAGGTCCTTCAATCTCATTATAAAGTTTTAGAAACTTAGGTCCTCTAAGCTCCATTTCCCTTAAAAGCAGAAAGGATAATTTACGAGTCAAATAAACATCCATTCCGCAATAAAGGCTTGCATTCTCAATAGAGAGATCTGCGAATGTAGAGCCCTTCTTAACTAAATCATTAAACGAGGTGGGTTTATAATCAAAATACTTCTTAGACATAAATTCTAAGCTATGTTTTGATGTGGGATTTAACACATAATCTGCAATTAAAGTATCCAAAACAACTCCCTTTAAATCAATGCCATGTCTCAATAAAACCAGTCTGTCGTATTTCGCATTTTGAAGTACTTTTGGATTCTCTTCACTTGTGAACCAAGGATTTAATAATTTCAGCACGTCCTCTAACTTTAATTGTTGATTATCCTCTGAGGAATCTAATTGAAGATCTGCCTTGTGACCAAGAGGAATATATGCAAGATCCCCTGCCCCTTCTCCCCAGCACAAACCTATTCCTATCAACTCTGCTTGGAAAGGGTTAAGATCAGTTGTTTCTGTATCAATAGAAACAATCTTTTCAATTGATCTAAATTGAATTAAATTCTTAGCAATTCTCTTCAATTGATTAATCTCTTTGATAATTATTGGTTTAATTATTGGAATTGAGGTCGTAGGCAGAGAATTATCCTCTGAGACAAGACTTTGGTCTATAGGTTTAGATAAATTATTATCCTCATTTTTAGTAATCTTACTATTATGTAGATAGCCTCCTTCCGAAAAAGCTGCGCAAAATCCTGGGACTTGCCTAACCAAACTTGAGAGTTCAAGCTCCTCTAATGAAACTGAAAGGGCTTGTTTGTCGACTGACTTAAGTGGAATTATATCATCGTACTCTAGTGGTACGTCAATTAATATTTTCGCTAGATATTTTGACAAGTAGGCATTTTCCTTGTCATTAATTAACTTTGAAATCAGCGCTCCCTTTATTGAGCCAATTTTTGCTGTTGGTTTGCCCTCTTTAATTAACCCATCCAAAACATTATATATAGTATCTAAATCTCCATTCTCCTTAAGTAAATTTATAGCAGTCTTAGGACCCACTCCTTTCACTCCAGGAATATTGTCAGACGAATCACCAGTTAAAGCTTTCAGTTCAACAACCTTGGAAGGTGCTACTCCAAGTTTTTCGACTACACCGGACTCTTTAATTAATAAAGGGTCACTACTACTTGAATACCTACCTCCTCCCATATAGAGAACAGATATACCTTTTTGATCATCAACCAACTGAAACAAGTCCCTATCGCCAGAAAGAATAAAGACTTCCCAGCCCGCTAAAACAGCCTTGTTAGCGAGTGTGCCTAAAACATCATCCGCCTCAAATCCTGGGGCAACACATAATGGTAGTTTCAACTTATCGTTCAAAATTAATTTGAGCTGATTCAAATCCTCGAAGAAGATATCAGGAGCAACGTCTCTATTGGCTTTATAATTTGAGTCGGCCTTATGTCTAAATGTTGGTTCAGCCGTATCAAAGGCAATTGTCACGGCCTCAGGGCTAATGGATTTACAATTTTCCAGAAGTGATTTTAGGAACCCAAAAGTCACACTTGTAGGCTTACCTTCTTTAGTTGAGAGTCCTCCTTCTCCACCTTTTGCAAATGCATAGAAACTTCTAAAGGCTAGAGAGTGCCCATCAACTAATAAAAGTTTTCTTCTTTTTGTAGCTGACATAAAACATTCTTTCTTTTAACTAATCTCTTTTACGATTAGCCCATGGGGGTAGGTCAATAAAGACTAGGTCTCCAGGTTTAATACCACTTATAATAACTGTCTTACTTCCACTACTTGTCCCTAATTCTACTTTTTGAAAACTAGGTTGGGAGTCACTTCCAACTATAAGCAAACCTGGCTGGCCATTCTCCGTGACTATAGCGACCGTTGGGACCAAGGTACTTTTAGCCGTTGACCCTGTCTGAAAGCCTACATCCACTGTCATGCCAATACGAAAAGTATCGATTGGGTCCTCTAAAGAGAGTTTCACCTCAAAAGAGGTCACATTATCTTTCTTCTCCGCCCTTGGGGCTATTTCAACAACCGCTGCACTAAAACGTTTATCTGGAAAAGCATCTACTCGAACAGATGCCCTTTGACCAATAAGAATACGACCAATATCACTCTCAGGGACTTTTGCGGAAATCTCAAGTCCCTGTGAAAGCTCAAGTATTGAACTGCTACTAGATCCCGCACTAGAAGATGCTCTTGTAGTGGGGGTAACGAAGGCACCAGGCTCAGCGTATCTAGCAGTAACGATCCCTTCAAAAGGTGCCTTAACAAATAATTCGTCTCCTTCAATTTCTCGTTGCTGAAGTCTTGCCTTGCTTGTTAGGAACCGATTTCGATAGTCATCATTTTCTTCAGCACTTATTGCACCTTCATTAAACAACTTGTTTCTTCGTTGATATGAAAGTTTATTGGTCTCAAAATTTGCCCTAAGTTCCTCAAGTCGATATTGAAAATCACCGGGTTTCATTTCCGCTAAAACATCCCCCTCCTTGACACGGTCACCCTCTTTTACGTAAATAACACTTAAAATACCTTGCTTGTCTGGACTTACATTCACGCTCTTCTCAGCTTGAAATTCGCCACTGGCGGTGATGACCCCTGGAAGAGATCCGGTCTCAGCAGCAACAGTGAAATCAGTAAGATCCTTGCCTCCTTTGAATATCTGGACACCCTGCCTAGCGAAGAAAGCAAATATTGAAAAAACCAATAATGATGCAGATATGCTCAGGATTTTTTTCCTTCTTGGAGGCGAGCTATACCTACCAACCTCAGAGGTTATGCTTCTAATGATCTTTTTAGGTTGCAAAACGTTTTTTGATCTGGCCATTGGGCCAATTAGCTTTGTAGTCCTGTAGTGGATCAATCCCACCATAGAATTTGATCATCCTATAATGTATCCATTACCTTTAAATAGAACAAGTTACCTCTATGGTGGTTTCAAAGATAAATAACCAAAAGGCGAAGTGACTCAGGGACTAGAGCCATGTTAAAAGCAGGTATTGTTGGACTACCGAATGTTGGTAAATCTACTTTATTTAATGCTCTTGTAGCAAATGCCCAAGCACAGGCAGCAAATTTTCCTTTTTGCACAATTGAACCCAATACTGGTGTTGTATCTGTTCCAGATACACGACTTGAAAAACTTTCTGCACTTAGCCATAGCAAAGAAGTAATCCCAACAAGAATCGAATTTGTTGATATAGCTGGTCTTGTCAAAGGGGCTAGCAAGGGAGAAGGCCTAGGAAACAAATTTCTAGCCAATATTAGAGAAGTTGATGCAATCATCCATGTAGTCAGATGCTTTGACAATGATGATGTGATACACGTGACAGGCTCGGTTGATCCCACAAGAGATGCAGAAGTAATAAATCTCGAACTTGGTTTCTCTGATCTTTCGCAAATTGAGAAAAGAAGGGATAGGATTAAAAAATCAGCAAAAACAAATAAAGAAGCAATAAAAGAAGATGAGGTACTGAAGAAGGTCTTATCAGCTATAGAGAATGGTAAAGCGGCTAGAAGTGTAAACTTAAGTATTGAAGAAAGGGACCTTATTAAGCCACTTGGCTTACTAACCGAAAAGCCAATTATTTACGCAAAGAACCTTTCTGAAGATGATTTAGCAAAAGGCAATAATTACAGCAAAGCCCTCGAAGAAATGGCGAAAGCAGAGCTTGCTAAAAGCATTAGAATTTCTGCACAAGTTGAGTCTGAATTGGTTGAGCTTGGTGAAAAAGAACGTTTAGACTATCTAGAAGGGCTTGGAGTAAAAGAAGGTGGTCTCGAAAGTCTCATTAAAGCAACATATACGTTACTAGGTTTACGTACTTATTTTACTACCGGAGAAAAAGAAACAAGAGCATGGACAATAAAAAAGGGAATGAAAGCACCTGAAGCGGCAGGTGTAATTCACACAGACTTTAAGAGAGGGTTTATACGAGCCCAAACGATAAATTACAAAAAGCTTATAGAAGCAGGTTCCTATTCCCAGGCAAGAAATAAGGGCTGGTTGAGGAGCGAAGGCAAGGAATATGAAGTAGATGAAGGGGATGTAATGGAGTTCTTATTTAATGTGTGAGTATCCAGTTATAGCAAGGGATTTCAAGGTTATACCAGCGATTGGTCTAACTTTCTGCCCCCCCCCTCCGATTACCTGACATTCTTAATAAGAAGGAGATACCTGACAGTCGTGGACGAATTCTTAACTACAAAGATTGGATTAAATCCATAGACCAACTGATCAAGGTGTCAAACAGTGGGGCTGAGGGGTTATAATTATTGAATTGATCCAACTTGTTTTAGTCTTAAACCTTGAGTTAATTAACTTAAGCGATAAAACGAATAACTTTAGGACCATAAAATTCTCTCTAACAGGTCCTTCTAGGAATGACTATTTTTATTGGAAACCTCTCTTTTGACTCCGAGAAGGAAGATATCACTGGTCTAATTAGCAGCTATGGAGAAGTTAAAAGCTGCAATATCCCCCTAGATAGGGAGACTGGGAGGAAGAGAGGCTTTGCTTTTGTTGAGATGACAAATGAAGAGGATGAGAAGAAAGCAATTGACGACCTCCAAAATGTCGAGTGGATGGGTCGTTCGATTCGAGTAAATAAAGCAGAGCCTCGCAGAGATTCGAGAGGTGGTGGTGGAAATCGTTGGTAACCAATCAAAATAATAGGTTCTGCTAAGACTATAAATCCATAGAAGTAAGAGAGCATTTAATCAAAATGCCTAGCATAAACTTACAAATAAATCAGTTCCCAGTTCTCTTCTAACCTCAAAAATTATGGATAAACATAAGGCACCCTGGAACTTAACAATAGAAGATGAAAACTATCAAGAAGAACCATGGATATTAAAGAAGGGTAAAGACTCCGTAACTATCCAAAAGAGCAAAAATGAAAGAGGAAAGTTTAATATTCAAAAAAATAAAGAGAGAAATCTTTCACTTAATTTATTGCAAACAGATCTCACTTATCATCAACTCATTGAATTTGGATATAAGTTACAAAAGTAAATTAAAGCATAGATAGAAATTGTAGGAAGTTAGGAGTTAAAGTAAAGCTAAAATTCCAACAGAAAAGTCTGATTCTCTCTAACGCTATATGCCGATCTATTTAACCCCCATGCAGTGATAGAAAACGCCACATGCAGCTTCTGGACAGCATTCGATCTCCTTCTTTAATAATGGCTGCTACTGTAAAAAGACTTGTCTAACATCTATCCAACCTTGTCTAACTTTAGCTTAACCTTCTCTGACAGGGTTACCCGCCTAGCAAATACTGGATAGTATCGAGTGCTTGTTTAATGTGTACGGACGTACTCGCTACTCAAGAATTCCAAAAAGGTGACCGTGGAAATAAATTGCTAGAGAGATCTGGGCCATATTCGCTGCTCAGATAATGGCTATAAAGATATTCTTACTTAGAAATAGATGAAGTAAAAGATTGACCAATTTCAATATTTTATAAACAAACTGTTTATTCATTTGTTAGAGTGCAACTAAATTTCATCTACAACTGTAGAGAGATTTATTTCTATAATATTTTTATGACTTACCTAATTTTATACGTCTCTGGTATAGCTTCTATCCTATGGGTTGCTCGTGTTGGGTGGCTGGAAGCTCTTAAGAGGACCGTGAGTGTTTTAATTCCATCGGTATTGATTATTCTTTTTAACGCGAAAGCTGGTCGCTTTCTTTTTAAAAACCCAATACTGGGAGTTATTAGTCTTCTTCCAACTGTAGTTATTGTCTACAAAGCATCTCAACCTCTTGTAGTGAGAATTAATAACTGGATAGATAAGAAAACCATTGAATTTGTTGACATGAAAGATGTGATTGATGCTGAAGTGATTTCAAAGGAGGATGCCTAAACTTAGGGAAAGCTTGAAAGAAGTTTTGATGAAATAAGCAATGAAGAGGTAGAAGAAATCCTCCGGGATATAGACTATGATCAAGAAGATCGTACTTACTTCCCTCCTGAAGAGTCAAAGCCACCACATTACTAATGGCTCTTAGTGCACATAGGAAACACAAAATATATCTAGCAGCGGCAATGGGATATGGGCTTGGTTCAGATGAGCCAGAAGAGTTCGCTTTCTACAACAAAATCAGGGAAGAGATGAAAGACGACAAGAAAAAGAGCAATTTGGGAATCGTTAGAAAAGATTGATACAGCAATGGCTTATTATCAACCTTGTTCTGACTCTTCTAGAACTAGTCTAACATAGGTCTAGCCTCAAATTTTGCTTCTAATCACAGTTATAGTATGATTTGATGGAGTTCTTATTTAATGTATAAGCAAATCTAGTAATTTCTATGAGTACCAAATCTAACTATAATAACTAAAGATCATGTTAGGAAATAACTCATTTGAACCCCATGTAAGTGTTATCATGAATTGTCATAACGGGGGAAGTTACCTACTGGATTCATTAGACAGTCTAATATCGCAAAGTTATCAAAATTGGGAACTTATTTTTTGGGATAACTGTTCAGAAGACAATAGTGCGGCAATAGTTAAATCCTACAAAAATAAGAAGTTTAGATACTTTCATAGCCCCGCATATACCAGGCTAGGGGAAGCAAGAAATCTTGCCCTCGAAAAAGCTACTGGGGACTTTATTGCTTTCTTAGATTGTGATGATATTTGGCTACCAAATAAATTGGAAAAACAATTACCACTATTTAAGGATAACACTGTTGGAATTGTGATAAGTGATGCACAGTTCTTTAATAAAAAGGGTGATATAAATGGCACTAGAGCCTTTAAACGATTCAAACCTTACAGAGGAAGAGTCTTTCGAAAACTTTTAACCTCGTATTTTATCCCACTCCCAACAGCAATAATTCGCGCTTCAATGTTAAACAACATGAGATATGCATTTGATAGCAGCTTCAATGTTATTGAGGAATATGACCTTTTTATTCGATTGTGTTTTAATTGCTCAGTAGATTATATAGACGAAGTTCTTGCAAAATGGAGAGTTCATAGCAACAGCCTTACATGGAAAAATCCCGAGCTATTCCCATACGAAAAAAGAATCTTTTTAAAAAAGCTTGCCTTGAACTATGAAAACTTTGAAATAGATTACAAGCAAGAACTACAGTGTATTAAAAGGCAAATAAAAACTCATGAGGCACTAATCAATTGGAGCAAAAATGATAAGAAGATGGCAATAGAAAGCTTAAACCCAATTTTAGATGGAACAGGAAAATCTATCCTCATATATATTTTAATTAAATTTCTTCCGTATAAAGTATTTAATTTCATCAATAAAAGAAGACATGGCCTAATAAATTAGATTGAGTTAGATATCAACTTTCAAGATACTATAACAAAAAAGCATTTATTTATCATAAAATAACTTGATAAGCTTTCCTCGTTTTAAAAATGTTATTAGTGAACTTCCTAAATAAAATAGTAAATATTCCTATTTCACATCAATTAAGTGAAAAGTTAGTTAGAGTCTTGAGATATATTTATCTAAGGTCAAGGTTAAAGGACATTTACATAACAGAAAGGTACAGGTCTAAAGATCCCAAAACTAGTTTAGGCAGCATTATTGATAATACAGATGATGTGGCAATCCTAATGAGGGGGTTAATCGTGAAGGAAGATGACTTCACGATAAAAACTCTTGAATTCTATAGAAAGTGTTACCCAAATACTCCTATTATATTGTCAACTTGGGATCACTGCATTAATGGAATCGAGGAAATTCTTTCAAAGCTTGATATTAAAACAGTTACTTCAAAATTTAAAGTGCCTATACGTGGTTATGGGACAAATAATCTACAAATAATTGGGAACATGAACGGACTACATTTAATTAGAGAAATTGGCATTAAATATACACTTACGACAAGAACTGATCAAAGATTCTATGCAGATAATATACTTAGATCCCTTAAATTAATTCAAAATTCTTATGACTACAAAACAAATAACAATATTAGCGATCGGCAAATTAATCGGCTAGCCATTCTTAGTTTCAATACATTCTTGTACAGGCTATATAGTATTAGTGACATGTTTTTATTTGGATTAACAGAAGACGTGTTTAATTTTTGGAATACAAAATATGATGACAGAAAGTTTAGTCCTGATGATTATAGTAAACCATTAAGAACACAGAGAGAATGGTCTAAACAAAACATAAGTGAGGCATATTTCACTACCGAATTCCTAGCACGAAATGGTGAAGATCCTAAATGGACATTAGAACATTACTGGGATGTACTTAGAAAAAGATTCATTGTAGTAGATAGTAATTCCCTAGATTTTCTTTGGCCAAAATATAGCCATATTGAAGATCGTTGGATAAACCCCCAAAAAGGTATCCAGCATAGGCAAATAAGCAACTCTGACTGGAATTTGATAAGAGAAAGTCTTTTGTCACCCTGTGAAGAAGTGTTAGATTTTCCCTTATCATGAAAAACCAGGATAAAGCTCACTAAACACCTCATATCTAAGAATTCTGATAATTATTCAACTGAGTATATATACAACGCTATGTCCGCAAGTAATATGTATGAATAACTAGCCTTTATCTAAGGAAGGAATAAAAATGGATGCTACTACCCATCATATTGTTCTATGTGGTGGAACTGGATCGAGACTACAAGATGAATTGACAATGCCAAAACCCTTGTTGTTAATACTTGGAGTGCCACTGATTCAGCATGTTCTTCCTAGTGTCCCCTCTCAAAGAATTAGTTTAATTTCAGCTAATCATCTTAAACGCCTACAATTTGACAAGTTGATTCATCATCTAACGGATAAAGAAATTATATTTAAATATATAGATAGGCCTACAAGGGGTCCCGTTGAAACAGCCTACCTTGGTCTAACAAAGCTTGACCATATTAAAGACGAAGATCAAATCATATTTTATGATAATGATACCATTTATAATGGCATTAACCTTCCAGAAGATGCCTCTAATTCAATAGGCTATTTAACTATTGATGACCCGACAAGATCCTATCCTTATTGCTTTTTAGATATCAAGGAAAATAAGATCATAGGAATCCATGAAAAGAATCAAGTCAGCAGAGATTATGCAGCCGGCATTTACGCATTTAAATCAAAATCTTTTTTTATGAATCAGGCAAAAAGATTAATAACAGAAAAGCTGGATGAAGAGTTATTTATGTCTACTATTTATAAAAGCATCCTTGATGAAGGAGTGGAGTCGATACATGGTTTTAAAGTAAATTCAGCCATATGCCTTGGCACACCTGATGATATTGCATGCAATATCCATGAAGTTCCATTTAAAAAACTGCGCATTTGCTTTGACTTAGATAATACATTACTTAATTATAGAGTGCCTGGCGAAACATACAGCGATATAAAAGCTATTGAGGAAATTGTAGATTTACTTCGAAGGTTACATGAACAAGGACATTGCATAATAATTCATACCGCTCGTGGGATGAAGACTGCACAACAAAATAGCGGGGCTGCATTAAAAAGGGTTGCCGCTCATACCTTCAACGTCTTAGAAGATTTAAAGATACCATTTGATGAGATCTACTTTGGCAAGCCAAGTGCTGATATTTATATAGATGACAAGTCCCATAATCCTTTCATTAATATACAGAAGTCAATCGGTTTCTCACATTTAAAGAAACCTATAATTAATCCTACTAATAAATTTAACTCTCTCTATATTGACAATGAAATAGTTACTAAAATAGGTCCTAATCAATCAATGGAAGGGGAAGTATTTTTCTATGAACAGATAAATGATACTAAATTAGAAAAATATTTCCCAAGATATCTTGGGAACACAAAAGATGCCGTATCAACAACACTACATTTAGGCTATGTCAATGGTTCAATGCTTTATCAAGTTTTATCTGATGAGCTTCTAAGCATTAAACACCTAGAAAGACTTATTATTGCTTTAGAGGAAATACATAATTACAATGTCCCTATTGAAATTGAGGCAAATGATTTATATGAAAATTATATGGGTAAGTTAAAACGAAGAATCGTAAATGAAAAAGATTATCCCTTCACTGATAAGACAGATTTGATTGAGAAGATTGACTCAAAGATTATGGAATACCTACACTCAACTGATCTCTCGATTGCGGGAGTTGTCCTGGGAGACCCTTGGTTTAGTAATACAATGTTAACTCTCGACTCAGAATTCTGCTTTCTTGATATGAAAGGGAATATAGCTGGTCAACTGACAACAAACGGGGATAGATTAACAGATTATTGTAAATTACTACAATCCTTACATGGCTATGATTTTATTATTAATGATAATCAAATCAACGATTCATATCTCCTTGAACTAAGAGAATATCTTATTAATTATCTTACCCAAAATGGCTATAGTCTTTCAATAATAAATTCCATTACTGCTTGTCTAATAGCAAAAACCATATCTTTCTTTGATGAGGGGGAGAAACATAAGCAGTTAATTTGGGACCTGGCAGTCTCAATTGGTAGCAAAGTTTAAAACCTTTAAAAGATTTTTTTTTAAGAACTCAATATTTGAAAAAGGAAGACCTATACTTTAAGTTTTAGCTTAGAATTAACTCGATTCCAGCATTTTTATATTAGAGAGCTCACTTTCTAACATAATAAATATTAAAAATAATCTGCATTTGATATCAATGAAAGCATGCAAGAAATTTGATCAAATCCTAACACGGGAAAAAGTCTATGCTTATCTTTATAGATATAAGGCAAAGAATCTAAATCAGGGACACATTACCAAACTAATTATATTGACCTTATAAGTTTCCATTAAAAACTAGTTTTGAGTTTCTCTAAAATTTCCCAATATAAAAAGAAATGTCTATTAGAATGTAAATAGCATGAAAAATTAAATGGAATCTATTGAGGTTAGTTCACTTGAGGATCTAAACCATTTTCGTTCCGCTCCAACACTTGATGCATCTCAATGCGAGAGTCTTATTAAGGAGCTATGCAAAAACATGGACGAGTCAGATTGGTTCACAGTAGGAATAATGTCCCCTTCATCAGAAATTGCCATTTCTGTCCTTAGAGAAATTGAAAAATACTTTTCCTGGGAGGAAATGAAAATACTTGAAAAGCCAAATAAAGACGGACCCGTTTTTCTAAAGGCAAATCAAAAGACTCGTGATATTTACTTACGAGTAGAATATGGTTTAGGGGAAGGTGTGTTAATAACTTGCCAAAAAGAGGAATATACGAATGGTGTAAATACTTTTGGTCCTTTTCCTTTGAATTTCTTCAAAGAGGTTGGTCACCAAAATAAGATTAATTAAATGATCACCAAATAAAAAAAAGCAAGGGTTTAGCCTTGCTTTTTTTTATTTGGTGAATTGGTTCAAAAAGGAGATCTTCAAGGCTGGAAATAATTTCAGCTTTATTTGGACTCAACTATCCCTTTTAGCCCAAGGATCTACTCTCTTTGTGTCATCTGAATACCAAAAGAATTGAGATGCTCCAAAAAACGCGCCCAATCCACAGAGTGCTGCAGCAACATTCAAGCCCCCTGAAGGCTTGATCAACCCAAGGTCAGATGGGTGCGGCAGTTGAGTAGCAAAATCAATGATGTGGGATAAATCAATCATCAATAAAAAAGGCGTGGTTTCGCCATATGAAATGAGAATCAAGCATTTATAGACCAGAAGAGCTCACTAGTAGTCCCTCTGTTGCATCTTGAAAACTGATTCGAGGGAAACACTCTCGAATCCAGTTCAACAAAACAAGTCATTCTTTTGACCGAAACCCTTTAAAACCAATAGACCTGATGACAAGAAATTGCCTGCAGGGCCTCTAGGGTCTAAACCAACCATCAAGGAAATTTGCCGATTTAATGAAGCCCCAAGCCCCGAGAGAAAAGATCTAAATAAAGACCTCTAACTATTCCGAGCATATAAATTGAGCAACTTGTAGTATTTTTAACGGATTACTGAACCCGATCTCTTAATTCATGCAGACCTATGGAAATCCAGACGTCACCTACGGGTGGTGGGCTGGTAATTCAGGGGTAACAAATCGCTCAGGCAAATTTATTGCTGCGCATGCTGCTCACACAGGCTTGATAGCTTTCTGGGCAGGTGCTTTTACCCTTTTTGAGCTTTCTCGCTTTGACCCCTCTGTACCCATGGGTCATCAACCTTTAATTGTGCTTCCTCATCTTGCCTCCATTGGTATTGGATTTGACGAAGCTGGTGTTTGGACAGGGGCTGGTGTTGCCACAATTGGCATAGTTCACCTTGTTTTCTCCATGGTTTATGGGGGAGGTGGACTTATGCACTCACTTCTTTTCCCAGGAGATATGCAGGAATCTGAGCTTATTCAAGCCAGAAAATTTAAGTTGGAATGGGACAACCCTGACAACCAAACCTTCATCCTCGGGCACCATTTGATTTTCATGGGTGTTGCATGTATTTGGTTTGTTGAATGGGCCAGGGTCCATGGCATCTATGACCCAGCGCTGGGAGCTGTTCGTCAAGTCAATTACAACGTTGACCTAACTCAAATCTGGAATCATCAATTTGATTTCCTATCCATCGACAGCCTTGAAGATGTAATGGGCGGCCATGTCTTTTTGGCATTCTTTGAAATAGGTGGTGGTGCATTTCATATTGCTACCAAGCAAATTGGTGAATACACCAGTTTCAAAGGATCTAAATTGCTCTCAGCTGAAGCAGTTCTTTCTTGGTCTCTTGCTGGTATTGGCTGGATGGCTATTGTTGCTGCTTTCTGGTGTGCAACCAACACAACTGTTTATCCCGAAGCTTGGTACGGCGAACCACTTGCCTTGAAGTTCGGCATCTCCCCTTATTGGATCGATACGGTTGAACTTGCTGATGGAGCCCACACATCCCGTGCTTGGTTGGTAAACATCCACTATTACCTAGGTTTCTTCTATATCCAAGGTCATTTATTCCATGCACTTCGTGCAATGGGATTTGATTTCAAGAGAACTTTGGATCAGAAATTTGGACCTCTAGGTAAAGAGCCATCACTTAATTAAGTACAAACCTGCTTAGGTTCTTAATTTAAAGAACTGTAGAAAAAGCCATGATGCTTTTAAAAGCCTCGTCATATGACGAGGCTTTTTTTTAGTAAAAAATTATCCATTTGTACAAAATAAATTTTTTTCACTAGTGGTTTAGGCACTTTGCACCTAACTGGATTTACAAAATTGATGTCACAAAGGCGTCACGGTTGTTGAACTGCCTGTCACTTAAAGCCAATTTGATTGTAATGTCGTATTAGTATTTACGTCTTGCGCTCCTAACTATGCAGACCTATGGCAATCCAAACCCAACCTACGGGTGGTGGGCTGCAAATTCTTATGTCACCAATCGGTCAGGCCGATTCATTGCCGCTCACGCTGGCCATACAGGATTGATCGCCTTTGCTGCTGGTGCAGCAACCCTTTCTGAGCTCGCTGCTTATGACCCATCTATACCCATGGGTCATCAAAGCTCAATATTCATAGCTCATTTAGCTTCAATTGGCATTGGCTTCGACGACGCTGGTGTCTGGACAGGAGCAGGGGTTGCCACTATCGCCATTCTTCACCTTGTTTTCTCCATGGTCTATGGAGCTGGTGGTCTATTACATGGTGTTTATTTTGAGGAAAAGACTGAGGACGAGGAGATTCTCCAAGCCCAAAAGTTTAAGTTGGAATGGGACAACCCTGATAACCAAACTTTCATTCTTGGACACCACTTGATTTTTATGGGTGTTGCTTGTATCTGGTTTGTTGAATGGGCACGAGTACATGGCATTTACGACCCAGCCATTGGAGCTATTCGTCAAGTCAATTACAACCTTGATTTAACACAGATTTGGAACCATCAGTTTGATTTTCTTGCAATTGATAGCCTCGAGGATGTCATGGGGGGCCATGCCTTCCTGGCATTTTTTGAAATAGGTGGTGGTGCTTTCCACATTGCTACCAAACAGATTGGTGAATACACCGAATTCAAAGGATCCAATTTGCTATCAGCTGAAGCTATTCTTTCTTGGTCCCTCGCAGGGATTGGCTGGATGGCTATCGTTGCAGCATTCTGGGCTTCAACAAACACAACTGTTTACCCAGTTGAGTGGTATGGAGAGCCTTTGGCCCTTAACTTCACAATTGCTCCCTTCTGGCTAGATACTGTTGACCTAACTGATGGAGCATTCTTCGGACACACCACCAGGATGGCAATTGTGAATATCCACTATGGACTAGGCTTCTTTGCTATTCAAGGTCACCTGTGGCATGCCCTTCGTGCTATGGGCTTCGACTTCACACGTCTATTAGATAGGAATGGTCCTTTTGGTGCAGAAAGAACCCTTTAAGGGAACTGAATGACTTGATTATCAGCTTTCTGGTTTCAAACTAAATTTACCCAAAGCTGTAATCCAATCAAAAGACATCTAAACCTCGTCAATAATGACGAGGTTTTTTTTTACCCCATAATTTCAGCACCCTAGATTTACAACTAAATAAAGACCTTTAACTATTCGGTCCATATCAATTGAGCAGCTTGTAGGGTTTGGAGGATATCTTGCTTTTATCACTTAAAAATCATGCAGACCTATGGAAATCCAGACGTCTCCTACGGGTGGTGGGCTGGTAATTCTGTGGTCACCAACCGCTCAGGCCGATTCATTGCCTCACATGTAGGTCATACTGGATTGATCGCTTTTGCGGCTGGTGGAAGCACCCTTTGGGAGCTTGCACGCTTTGACCCATCTGTGCCCATGGGGCATCAGAGCTCATTATTCCTTGCTCATTTAGCTTCTGTCGGTATTGGCTTCGACGACGCTGGTGTTTGGACAGGGGTAGGTGTTGCATCTATTGCCATTGTTCACCTGGTTTTCTCCATGGTCTATGGAGCTGGCGGTCTATTACATGGTGTTCTTTTTGACGAAAAGGTGGAGGACAGCAATGTCATTCAAGCTCAGAAGTTCAAACTGGAATGGAACAACCCTGATAACCAAACCTTCATCCTTGGACACCATTTAATCTTTTTTGGTGTCGCTTGTGTTTGGTTTGTCGAATGGGCCAGGATTCATGGAATTTATGACCCAGCACTAGGTGCTGTTAGGCAAGTCAATTACAACCTTGATCTTTCAATGATTTGGCAACGTCAATTCGACTTCCTAAGCATTGACAGTCTTGAGGATGTAATGGGAGGCCATGCTTTCTTAGGCTTTGCAGAGATCACCGGTGGCGCATTCCATGTGATAGCGGGATCTACACCATGGGAAAAGAAACGTCTTGGAACTTACAGTAAGTTCAAAGGTGCAGACTTGCTATCTGCAGAGGCTGTACTTTCCTGGTCACTTGCTGGTATTGGCTGGATGGCAATTGTTGCCGCCTTCTGGTGCGCAACTAACACCACTGTCTACCCAGAAGCCTGGTATGGAGAACCACTTCAACTGAAGTTTTCTGTTTCCCCATATTGGATTGACACGGGGGACCTTTCTGACGGGACTGCCTTTCTAGGTCATAGCACACGTGCTGCTCTTACAAATGTCCATTACTACCTTGGATTCTTCTTCCTACAAGGACATTTCTGGCATGCTCTTCGTGCACTAGGCTTCGACTTCAACAAACTTCGAAGTGCAGTTGGAAACGAGGAAGACAAAACATTCACCATTAGCAATTAAGTGAAACCATCTTCTGATTAGTATCTTATTTGAACATAATCAGAAGTTGTACCATAAAAAAAAAGGCCTCATGTTCAATGAGGCCTTTTTTTTATGGCATAATTTGTTTACAACAAACAGATAGAGAAAAAACTAATTAAGAATTTATTTTTTGTAAAACAGGTTGCATTATCCCGCCTCCAAAATCATCATCATCTTCGTCATCGAAGAAAGAGAATGCTAATAAAAGGACTGATATTGGGAGCAATAAAAACAACAAAGCCAACTGATCACCGGACAATACCGGCTGCAACCCACTCCATATTGACCATATAGACCAAATAAAAAGAAAAGCCAAGAAGGAGATTGTCAAATTTGAGCGCTGCATCCAAACTTTATTTTTCTAGAGGAATGATCCCATACAAACCAGCAAAAAAAGGTTCGGTCTTAACGAAAAGAGTTGAGATCCACGAAAAGAACCTCCTGGCCTAATCGAAAAGACAAGATCGATTGAATGTTTGACAGGTTACAGCCATCGGCAAAGTCCTTTCCAAGGAGTCTTTTTCCTCAATCAAGGGTTTCATTGAACTCAAACTGATCAGAAAGTCTTTTAAAGATTCAACCAATCATGCTCAAGTCATATATATATAGAAAAAAGCTTAAAAACAACCAATTGGCATTCTGACCGCTAAATCCAAGTCATCACAGGGATCTAGGAGAAGAATTTCCTGGGAGAAGGTAGAAAGCAAATCTTGCTAAATAAAGACCTTTAACTATTCCGACCATATGAATTCAGCTGATTGTAAGGTTCGTGGGTTATTTTGCTCTTACCCTACTAAAAATCATGCAGTCCTATGGAAATCCAAACCCCACCTATGGGTGGTGGGTTGGTAATTCTGTAGTAACCAACAAGTCAAGCCGATTCATTGGCTCGCATGTTGCACACACAGGATTGATTGCTTTCAATGCTGGTGCTATCACCTTATTTGAACTAGCTCGTTTTGACCCTTCATTGCCAATGGGCCATCAAGGGTTGATCTTCTTGCCTCATTTAGCATCTCTCGGCATCGGGTTCGACGAAGCTGGCGTATGGACAGGTGCAAGCGTTACCTTCGTAGCTGTTTTCCACTTGATCTGCTCAATGGTCTATGCAAGCGCAGGACTATTGCACTCACTGATTTTCAGCGAGGATACGCAGAACAGCTCAGGACTTTTTGGACCTGACAGGCCAGAGCATCGCCAAGCTGCTCGTTACAAGCTTGAATGGGACAACCCAAATAACCAGACCTTCATCCTTGGTCACCATTTGCTTTTCTTCGGCATTGCAAATATTTGGTTCGTGGAATGGGCAAGAGTCCATGGAATCTATGATCCTGCGATTGAAGCTGTTCGCCAAGTCAATTACAACGTTGACCTAACTCAAATCTGGAATCATCAATTTGACTTCCTAAGCATTGACAGTCTTGAAGATGTAATGGGTGGTCATGTTTTCTTGGCATTCTTCCAATTGGGTGGTGGTGCATTCCACATTGCTACCAAGCAAATAGGAGAATATACAGAATTCAAAGGTTCTAATGTACTTTCTGCAGAAGCCGTTCTCTCTTGGTCTCTAGCTGGTATTGGCTGGATGGCTATTGTTGCTGCTTTCTGGTGTGCTACTAACACCACGGTCTACCCAGAAGCTTGGTATGGAGAGACATTGACTCTGAAGTTTGGGATCTCTCCTTATTGGATTGATACGGTACCTTCAATTGACGGTGCACCACTTGGCCACACTTCACGTGCATGGCTGACAAATGTTCACTACTATCTTGGATTCTTCTTTATTCAAGGTCACTTGTGGCATGCAGTTCGTGCTTTAGGATTTGACTTCAAACGCATTCCTCAAGCCATACAAAACGCTGACAGCAGTTCTGTTACTCTAAACGGCTGATCCTTTAAATTCACCACAACTAAAAGTGGGAATTTAAACTTAGGGAAAAGGGGTCTTGTCTATATGTCAAGGCCCCTTTCTCTTGGTTAGAAATAATTTAAATATTAGAACCATTTTCTTCGTTTTTCTTTTCTAACAACTCACTTACTTGTCTCTGCTTCCTCTTATCTAGGTAGATTCTGATTGGGATCTCAATAGACCTTATGATCAAAACAATAAAGGCAAAGAAGCCAATGGCAACAGCAATTGACAAGAGAAAGGAGCCTAAATCTATCTGGGAAAAAGATTTCATAGCTTAAAACAGACTTAATAAAAGCATCATTTTTATACTTAGAAATCCTCAAGAATTTTTAACTAGCTGGAAGATGACAAGTATAAAGCCAGTTAAGACAATAATAAAAGTAGGCCAAATCACCTTCCACCTATTAAAGGAAATTTTCTGGTCATTCTCAGGGATAATAGAATTGTAATTGCCCATTTTAATATCCGTGAATATATCTATTATTAGCAACGAAATAGCTCTTATGGTTAGGAAAGCTCATAAAAATATTTTTTTGTAGCCTTACAAAGAAAGATTTCTAGCTTAGAAATTATCAATAGAAAAGAGTTTATTACCACATTTAATCTCAAATCGTTTTAGAGCTTTAATTAATTCAGGAGAAACCTCACTATAATTAGCAAAATCTTTTGATAGAGAAACCTGCAATTTACATGCGTTCTTAGTATCCCCCTTCTGGAATTCCTTCTCAATGCGATTCACACTAGAGCGCAACTTAGATTCTTGCGTGGTCTCATTTGATGGGGAGTCAGAACTTGGTGGACTATCAATACTTGAACAAGCACTAAAAGAAAGAAGAATTGGCAGAAAAACAATTCTATGGAGCTTCATTACAATTAAATTAAAATGGTCTTCTCAAGTCATAGCGGGTTGACTGAAAAGTGCCATCGCACTTTTTGCCTATTAGTCCTTCGAGTCAAAGAAGTTGAACGAAGAAAAGAATACAAACACCGAAATCATTATAGGTAGAAAGTTTTGAAGATTCTCAAACTTTCTATTAAAATTGGAATATCTTGGTTAATAGAAAAAGCTCTTAAGAGGTCATTGTGAATACTGAAGAACTTACAGTTCCACAAAAAGTCAAAATTCTAGTCCAGTCACTCGATGGGGTTGAGCAAACAAACGAGGCGCTTTCTCGCTGTTCTGACTCAGAAGCAATGATAAATGTACTTCTGAGTGCATCGGAGAAGCTTGAACTTGACCTAACAAAAGCGGACCTTATCAAGACAGCTCCTATTCGTGATTGGATCTGGTATAAAGATGGTGGCGCATTAGTGCAAGTGGGAGATGGAGTGCCCCGCTACCAACAGGACAAGAACTCTGCAAACCTCCGTTATATTGGTGGTGGATTGGTAATAGCACTACTATTTATCGTAGGGATGTTAACCGGCTTCTAAATCTCATAATGATCAAAAACAAGGTCAAATGGCAGGGGAAAGCAACCCAAAGGCAAAGAATACGAGCCTAAATGAGTGCATTGGCCAATGAAATTAAAGCTAGCTCAAAGCAAATATGAACTTAGGCAAGATTTTCTTAAATCAAATCTAGAGCTTTTAGGATTCTTTAGTGATGGATATCGAGATCACCTCTAGCAAAGAAGAATGGATCAATTCACCAAACTCTTCTAACAATTACTTTGAAGAATACTCTTCGGGAAAAGGAACCATCTGAAATGAAAAACTTGCTTTTGCGTTAGTAAGACAGCAATTTTTTATGAAATAGATTTATAGTGCATATTAGAAACTGGCAAATGGCATCAAAAAATGCTTAAATAAGTTATGGAAAAGAAAAAAAAGATCGTCAAGCTTGCATCCTCCACAAGCTTTGAAGAAAAAGACCACAGGCTAGCTTGTGGTTGGCATGTTGACATAGAAGGAAGCGGTCAGCGCAAAAGATACCTCAGATCCCTTAGAAAAGAAGAAATTGTGCAAAGCGCCTAAAATCAACAAAAAGAAATTTTAGAACAATAATTAAGCCGAACCTGTTTTTTCATACCAATTTAATTTGTTACTTATCTGTGAATTTATACTCATACAATTCGTATATTTTTTAATTAATGAAAAATCTTTTTGAATACTAAAAACAATTAATATATTTACCGTGTTCATTTTTAGAGCTCCGACTAAAAAGTAATTAATTCCTTTTTAATGATTATAGAAAACATAGAAATTGCATTTTATTACTTCAAATAGCACAAATGGCAATCACTGTCAAATAGATCTATAGTAAAAGAGGTTTTAATCACACCAATGAACCTACTAGCTACTGGATCCGGATTTCTTGGTATTTCCCCCACGACAGACCAGCTAATTGTTGTCAATCTTGCGGCGATACTTGTAGGAACAACATTTAATTCACCACAAAAGCCCATAAAATGGGGAGGCCTTCTTATTGCTGTAGTCACTACTACATGTGCTCTTTGGTGTGGTCATTAAACTATAAAAAGGATGTAACTAAACTAAATTAGATTTCTTTTATTCACTTAACTCCTTATCGACTTCTCCCCTCACTGATCAATCCTTATTATCTATGGATTATTTTGATAATGCTATTCACTATGGTCCAAATGATGCCGGAGCGTCAACCCTTTCAATAGCATTGGTTGTACTTGCAATACTTTTTGGATCATGGATGTTAGGAGCCCTATATGGGTTAATTGCTAATTATTTCAAGAAGAATAAGGACTAAGCTAAGCCACTATAATTGATGATTAAAAACTTTTTATCTTTATATGATTACCCCTTTAAACGTTTATCAATATAAAGGAAGTATTAAATAGAATATTTAGAATTCAAAACTAAATTCCCGAAATACCTCCACGATCAAGTAAAAAGCTGTAATTTATAATTAAATCAAACTTGAAAATGACCCCAAGAGAAATGATTAGGGCCCATGCCTACCCTGTTCTGGCAGTTGTAAGCACTGTAAGCCTAGTGATAATTTCTACATCTCTTATCCCTATTGCTAAATGGTCAAGAAGTCAGAATGAATGCATAGAGAGAACATTTAAGGTTAACGGTATAAACACACAAGGGCTATCTAGCAAAGTTTGGAGTTGTAATGGTGGTGGTGATTAGATCAATATATTTTTGGGAGACGGGACTCCTCTCCTTTAAAAAGGTAATTTAATTAATGACTATCACGTTTCCTAAGTGCCTGTGCCAACTTTCCTGCAATAAAAGGGATATGTAAAGAATACTTGTTAAGCTGTATCCTTTCTTCAAGAGTTACAGAGTCTCCCAACTCTAAACGTGAAAGAATTTCTTGAAGTTTCTGACGTGTCTGATTAGTAAGCATTCGTAACGCCATAAGAAAGTACTATTTTCTATAGGGTGGTATTTAAAAGAGTGAAGTGCAATTAAAGTTAAAAAATAATAATATTTAATTCACCTAGCCTAGACATAAGAAATAGTTCTAGATCTTAGTCGAATCGCTCATCGCAACTTCTACCCACCCATTTAATACGTCGATCAATATCTAGGTGAGCAACGACATCAGCATTGATTTTCATTAAATTCTGATGTGGTATCGATCGCTGTATCATTCTGATAAATTTTTCAAGTGAGTCTCCTTGTAATGAGGCACCTTTAGTTCTTAGAAGATGATCTTCCTGCTGTCTTTTCCATTTAGCTGTGTAATCTATATCTAGTGCTTTAAGATGCCATATAAGAGAAAGTCTTTTCCAAATCGATTGGTATTTTTTGAGAGAGTTTTGAACAGTACCTCTATAATCTGTCTCTCTTTGGATAAATTCATTACATTCAGAAGCGTTATCATCTATATCAAAATCTAGGGTATTGGTGTTTTCAGAACCTAAAAACCAACCTTCTAGAAGAAGGATTTTGGGTCTGGACAAAGACCAACCACTTCTATCTCCAAGGCCATCCCTTAGTGATTTATCAAATCTGGGGCAGGATAAGATTCCTTTATTTAAGAACTTATAAAGAGTTTCTTCAAGTACGTCTAAGTCATGACTTCCGGGTAATCCCCTAGGAACTCCCCAAGGATTACCTTCCATTGCAAGGTCCAAGCGTGGTGAGGGTAAATAAAAGTCGTCAAGAGAAACTACCCTTAAAGGAAGTTTAAAAGCTTTTGCTGCTCTCTCTAACCATTTACCAAAACTGCTCTTTCCGCAGCCTGGTAGTCCAGATAAGCCAAGGAGTAGAGGCTGATCATTAAAGCTAATTAGAGATTCTACTTCTGAAAGAAGAGGTAGACCTACTCCCCAGAACCAGTCCGCTCTAGTTCCTTCTGGCCAATAATTATATATAAAATAATCAGCTCCTCTCTGAAGCCAAAATTCAGCCCATTTATTAATCTCTAGCGGACTAAAGGTACTAATAAGCTGTTGAAGATCAGCTAAAGGGAAGTTGATCTCATTCTCATATGGTTGAAATGGATTTGAAATTGAACCAATCATCAGTTCTGTCCATTTTAAGAAGAAGTTTCAGAAAAAAACTTTCTCACCGATAAAGCCCATCCCGTAGCGTGAGGTTCAAGGGCTGAAGAAAAACGACCACTAGATATCTCATTTATATAATAGGGATCAATACCATTTAAACCAGGAACAACTATCGATACATCTGCTGCGTCTAAAAGGTCTTTATCATTAGGAGAATCACCTAATGCAAAAACTTTTACTTCAGGCTGTTTTAAATACTCTTTAAGTGAATTTAATGCTTTACCTTTATTAGTTTTATTACTTATTAAATGACTCATTCTATTGCCTTTTAGAATTGCTACATTGAATTTAGGCGTTAATTTTTCTAATTTTAATGAAAACTCTCTAGGAGGAGTTAGAAAAGGGACACTCCACAAACGCTCTTGTGCAAGAGTAATAGACTTTCCCGTCAATCCGGTTATCTCCTCCACTTCAACTGCAGATAAATCCTTAAAGGACAATAGGTTATAACCTATTAATCTAGAAAGATCATCTAAAATTGGTCTAAGTTCCTCATACCGTAATCCGAGTGGTAAATTCCAAGTACTATTAGTATCAGGTTCTTGACCATATACTGCTCCACCATTTTCAACTATATATGGATCCTTTAATCCATATATAGACCTAAATTGCTCAACTTCGGCTGCTGTCTTACTTGTACAGGGAATTACTGGAACTCCAGATTCTTGAAGCCATCTCAAAGTTTCGAGTGCTGGTGATAAATCATATTGATGGTCCATTAAAGTTCCATCCAGATCGGTTACGACCCACCAGTTTTTAATGATTGTCATGAGTTAATACTACCTTTTAACCAGGCAACCGAATAGGGATCTATATTAATTAAAGCCTCAAAGTATTCATTGCCACTAAGTATATCTTTCCAAAAGGATGAGGCTCTGAGATTATGAGACAAGCAGAGACTTGTTATGTTAATAGTCACTTCGTGTTCTGTAAAGTTATGCACAGCAATGACTTTCTCGTGGTCTTTACCTCTACTTACTATAACTAAATCATTTCTATTTAAGCTTAGACATTGCATAGAAGAGTCAGGGTGAAAAGCTGGGGTCTTTGACCTTATCAACATGGCGGTCTTGAGATTTTCTAAAATCAATGATTGTATGGAGCTTTCAGTCTGCAAAGATTCTATTAACTTATTTACAGGAAATTTTCTACGGTTAAGGTCTCGTCTTTGTCCTGTTCTTCGGAATGTAGAGATATCATTTTCTGATGCTAATAATGCTTGGAAATAAAATGCTGGAACTCCTTTTAATGACATAACTAAAAGCTGACTTAATAAAAATCGAAGCAGTTGCGTATTGGAATCATTACCCTCAGTATCCGACATCGCACTCCACCAACTTATATTTATCTCATACGGCTCATCTTGTCCATTAACTGTTGATCTATGGCTTATCATACCTCCACGTTTCTCACAAGCTATCAACAATTCCTTTAATCTACTATCATCCATAATTCCATAAAGAGGCCTCAATCCAACACCATCATGACAAGCTGTGAAATTTAGAAGGGTTGTATTTGCAGGAAGTTTTGGCCATTCATTAATCATATTATTTATCAAATCAGTTCGCCTACTCATAAGAGCTTCAAGTATTAAAGGTGGCAACGGAAAATTATATGCAATATTTGCTTCCAACCCAGAATCCAGATAAGATAAGTTTTCATCTTGTGGTACATTCGTCTCAGTAACTAAAACAGATCTAGGGAGAAGTATTTCTATAAAAACCCTGAAAATCTGGACTAATTGATGGGCTTGATCTAAATGTATGCATTTAGTACCTGATTCTTTCCAAATAAACCCTACAGCATCAAGTCTGATCCATTTAACTCCAAAGTTTGCATAACGAACAATAAGCTTTAGAAATTCAATTAAAAGAAATGGATCTTGCCAATTTAGGTCTATCTGATCTGGGCTAAACGTTGTCCAAACAGGAAAAGGGCCCTTAATTGTTGAAATAGTTGAAAACAATGAAGAGTTCCTTGGCCTAACAACATTTGACCAATCACCTAATAAGGAAGGTGAAAGAATATAAGATTTTCCAGGACCTTCATCTTTTCTGAATTGATCCACCCAAGGATGTGAAGATGAAACATGGTTTAGAACAAGGTCGGCCATGAGCATCCGTTCCTCTCCAAGGAATCCCAAGTCACTCCAGTTACCAAACCTGGCATTTAATTCTTCATGACTTGATGGAGCAAATCCTCCATCACTAGTTGCCTTTAAGAAAGGTAAGACATGTGTGACTGATGCCAAATTTTCAATTTTTGAATTAATTATATTTGCTAATAATCTCAATGATGGAGCATCAGAATCAACGAAAGGGTCTGGGTACGTTATTAAAACTGCAGTGGAAGAGTCCCAAATTTGATCTGTTGAATTTGCCTTATCATCAACAATTAATGAATTCGATTCAAGAATTTGCATCATTTGTGACCAAATTAATTCCATATCTACGTCAGATTGGTTTTTATAGATCTCTTCGATCAATCCCTTCAACCGGACTAATTGATTTGACACTTCAATTTCCACACATCCTCTACTATTCTGTCCAAACAATTGACATATACACATAATTCTGTTGCACTCAACACCAAATGGACTTTCAACAGGGCCTGATCACAACAATCCATCACTACGGTATTTACCAAGATTCCCTTAAAGAATTACGGAGCAGTTTGAAGAAGCGGCCTACCTCCCTCCTAATTCCTTGTATTTTCAGTGAATTCAAGAGGCCTGCCCTGACTCTGATAAAAGATGTACTTTTAGAACTTGAAGGTCTAGACAGGTTAGTAATAGCTCTGTCGGCAAATTCAGAAAGCGAGGTAAAGCAAGCAGATAATTTCTTTAGTGAGTTGCCATACCCTGTACATATTCAATGGACAGATTCTCCTGCAGTCATAGAACTCCTAAAAGCTCATGAAAAAAATGGTTTATCAGTATATGGAAAACCAGGTAAAGGGTGGGCCGTTTGGCAGGGCATTGGTATAGCCAGTGTTACGTCTGATGTAATTGCATTGTTTGATGCTGATATTCGCACCTTTAGTCCTTCCTATCCCGCAAGGATGTTAAGTCCATTACTTAACGGTTCTGATGGAGTCTCATATGTAAAAGCTTTTTATAGCCGTATATCTCTTGATACAAATGCTCTACAAGGAAGAGCTACAAGATTATTTGTCGGGCCATTATTAAATGCACTAGAGAAAATATTTGGAACTCTTCCGTACCTTCAATACCTCCAAGCCTTTAGATACCCCCTAGCCGGTGAATTTGCCTTCTCAAAAAGTTTAGCCATGAATCTAAGGATCCCCTGTGATTGGGGACTCGAAATGGGCCTTTTATCTGAGGTTTATAGACATGTGTCAACAACTCGAATTGCTCAAGTCGATTTAGGAATATTTGATCACAAACATAAAGATATTGGTGATAAACCAAATCAGGGCTTGCAAAAAATGTGCTCTGAAATATTCGCAAGTATCCTAAGAGGACTCATGGAGCATGAAGGGAAAACACTAATTGGGCCCCAATTATCAACTCTTGAAGTGCTATATAAACGTCTTGGTGAAGATAGAGTTAAGCAGTTCGGAGTTGACTCCTTAATAAATCATCTTCCATATAACAGGCATGAGGAGGAGCTTGCTGTTCAGAAGTTTGCTTCACTTTTAAAGCCAGCAATGAACGATTTCATGAGTTCTCCATCGTCAGAACAACTACCCTCCTGGTCGAAAGTATTAGATCGTGAAAATAGGCTTCAAGAGGATCTTGCTATAGCAGGAAAAATATAGGTAAAAAATAGGAGGAAACCATTATTGACTCCATCAAAAAACTAACTCAAGTCTCAAGATAAAAAGCCGAATATTTACTTAAGAGGTTTTATATGAATAGAAGAATAATAAAATTTATTCATACAAGTAGTACTAATTTATAAACAATGCTAGCCTTCATAAATAAAATTATTTGTATTCAAGAAAGAAGTGAAAAAAACTACGGAGAATGAAATCCTTGCCTCCTCATCTGGTTGGGTAGCCTTTTTCTTAAACATCTTGCCTGGACTTGGCGCTGGCTATATGTACCAGCGACGTTGGAAAGCTTATTGGATTACAATAGCATTGACAATTTTATGGCTTTTTCTTAGTTTTCTGATCCAACTAGGAAATGATCCCTCGGACCCACTTCCAGGTCGATTTGAAAATTTAGGTTTCTACGGTCTTCTTATCATCGCGATTACTACTGCATCCGAAGCTGGTCTGAAAACCAAAAAAATTAGGGAATTGCTGGAGCAAGAAAGCTTGTTTTAAAAGAAAGAAGTTTTAAGTAGAGATCCAAATATTTAAAAACATGGAATTGGACAACTGAGTATTCTTGGTATGATGTAGTTCTAAAAGGTTGAAAGAAATTCAGTTTGACATCCTACTGGCCACTACTAGGCGTTTTGCTAATCATTATTGGACTTCTAGTCCAATTTGAGGTTCAGTTCATCCAATCTTCATCTGACGAAAACATCAACGAAAGTGAAAATTCCAACTCTTAAATCAAATAACCTTGCACATTCTCAACTTACAAAACCAAATTATAGTTACAACTTAAATGCTACAAAAATCTATTGCCCACACCTTGTAGCTATTAACTAATCTTATACTATAACAACTACCATGTGTTTATCAATTTACGGTTCAATCAGCAAATCACCCCATTGTTCTTAATTACTCTTTGGAAGAGGTGAGCTTTTAGATATTTAACCGAAAAGGGAATTTCTGGACTTAATGGCTGAGGATGGGTGATATTGGTAAATATGTTTCTGTTTCCGTGAAGATCACTAGAACCCTTTTGAATGTGCTTTGCACAGTGATGTGCTTATTAGTCCTTTCTCCAGCTGCCTTTGCTGAGAATCAAGCCATAGCAGGCCCTAATCAACCTTTTGCTCATAAAAACAATTTCGGCAAATCCACCACTTCTATAGGGTCAATGGGATATCACCAATTTCTCTTTATGGATATTGGAGCAGTAGGAAGCAAAGCTCCACCCTTAAACGTCATCGAGGGGGAGATTACAGATCCAAACTTCAATGTGATGAGGAATCAGGCAACAAAAAAGAGCACAGCTATCGCCTGGGTAGTAGGTTGTCTAGTTATTGCGACGATAGTTCCACTTGCAACCTGGTGGTACTTCTCTAGGTAAAAGTAACAACAACTAAAATTATTAAACTAACTAACCCATGTCTTTTATTTTTACATCCTAGAATTAACATATTTCCCTAGGTTGCTTTTGACAATGTTTTTCCTTTGAAAAATGTTATTATATCTGTACTGTAAACAATAAGCACAAATCATCGCATCATGCCTTTTACGCGATTAACAAAAAGAATCTTCATTCAAATAATAACCTTTTCTGCAATATTTTTATTAGTTCTTCCTTTTGCAGATCCGTTGTTAGCTGTGCTTCAAGAGGGTGAAGAAGTACCAAACTATGTACGCTCTAATATCACTGGTGGAGACTTTCACGGGCAAGATTTACATAAATCCTCTATAGCTGGTGCAGTTGCTAGGGACGCAGATTTCAGCGATGTAGACCTACAGGGCACAGTACTTACTTTGGCAGACCTAAAAGGATCAAATTTAAATGGAATAAATCTCACGGACACACTTGCCGATCGAGTTAATTTTCAAAAGACAGACCTAAGAAATGCAATTTTAACTAACATGATCGCATCTGGAAGTAGTTTTGCAGGTGCTCAAATAGAAGGAGCAGACTTTACTTTTGCAGTCCTCGATAGCGATGATCAAAAGAATCTATGCCTACAAGCAACCGGAACCAATCCTAAAACGGGTGTCGCCACAATCGACAGTCTTGAATGTGGAGATGTTGCTGGTGGATATAAACCAGCTTTGCCTACTGAATAATATTATTTAGGCTTAGTAGTACTTTGAGGTATTAAAATTATCTTACAATGTAGGTTTCATTTCTAATAGTAAAGATATATAAATATGATTATTTTTAGCTAGATAATATTGACATGTATACTTACTGAGTAATATACAACTATAGAAATCCGTCGTTATTATTCCAAAAGTCTGGATTAAGTTTATTAGCTTGTGCTATTGCATTTACAAAGTCTAAAAGGGTTCCATAGCCAGCCTCAAGGGCTTGGTCTTTTCTTGTCATTTCCGTATTCCTCTTAAGGAATTCAAGCAATTCTATACCAGTAAGAGAGCGTGACATGAGGACCAACTTAGTGAACTACAGAAGCTTTTAGACAACGGAGGTCTTGCAAGTAAGGCAAGAGGAATTAAGACTTTACCTCTTGACATCATGAGCACAACCATCGCCTTCGTAATTCTCACTGTTATAGTAGCCATTTTTTGTACCCATATAAAGGGTCAAGACGACAAAAGGGACGCAAGAATATATCAAAATAGAGGTTAGTGTCATTATTGACTTGTTGATTTTAAATTCACTTCAATATAGCCCTCTATAGGAGGAAAATCAATTTCTTAATGTTATCTCCCTCAATAAACTTCCTAATTCACAACTTAATTAAAATATACGACTGTTCAGGGCTCCCTAGAATTAAATATTAACAGTCCAAATCATTTCCAATGTGAAAAACCTAATCCTCTTCTAGACAAAGACAAAAATATTAATGCATAATTAAGGATGAAAAGCCACACAAAGTACACTAGAATTTAATTATTGATGAAAACTTTGATGAGCTCTAGAAACTATTTAAGTCTGGTCTACTTATTACTTGCTTGTCTTGGCGCATTTTTCACAATGCAAGCAAATATAGATTTCATAAGTGAACATGGACCAGGTTTTGATGTTTTACTTTTTTTTAGGATGGCAAACGAAAATGCTGCCTCTAGATCTCTAACAAGTGACCTACTTATAGGTGCATCTGCAATAACAATTTGGATATTAAATGAAAGCAAAAGGCTTCAGATGAGGAATCTATGGATCGTCTTTTTAACTATGTTTACAATAGCATTTGCATTCGCAGCTCCATTATTTCTCTTCCTTAGAGAACGACGGCTTTTAGAGATGGAGTCACTAAGACAAGGAAGCGTTACAGATCAGAGTGAAAATCAATAAGATCATTATGTCTTGTTTATTTAAAGTCAATTAGCACTTCTCAATGGTCTTACTAAACGAAGGATAGGGATCAAAAGTATGCATAATGCTGCCATTAAAAGCCATAAATCATAGGCATGTGAGTTAGTGTCAAGGAACCAACCAGTAATCAAAGGAGCAATCAATGCTGTAAAGGCAAAGCATTGCGAGAATAGTGCCAATGCTAGGCCTCTTTTATTAAAAGGTGTTATGTCAATAACTGCCTGGGTTGCGGTAGGTAGAAATGCTGCCAATCCAATAGAAAAAAATATTTGAGCCCCAAAGATTATTAATACACCATTTTTTATGGTCGCCGAATAGGCAAGAAGGTAGCAGCCCGAACCTAAATTGAGAAGGCTAAGTAGTAATCCAAATCTTATTGTTCTATCTGCAAGCCATCTGCCTACTGGCCACTGCAAAAAAACTAATAGGCAAAGTTGCATTGTAATAATTGATCCACTTGTAGCTTCAGAGAGAGGAGGCCTTTCAAGACCACCTCGAACCATATCAAGAGGTAAAGCACTCTGGAGCATGGCAAAGATTCCAGTAGCGATAAGACTAACTATTAAAATGGGAATAAGCTCAATAAAAAAGGGATATTTTACCATATTATTTGTTAACTTTGAGACTGATATCGCAGAGTCATTATTTTGGTCATAAGGCTTTAATAATGAACTTTTCCTCAATAAATTTAATAAGATAATCATGCAAAAAGTATCAAACAAGTAGACGAGACGGATATAACCTACTGCTGCAGTAATGGTTCCAAACAAAGCTCCTAGACTCATTCCTAAAGCATCTGAACTTCTTACTAGGGCATAGCCACGCCTAGAAGGAAACTCCCCACATCCAAATGGGACTGCTAACTCAGCAGCTGGCCAATAAATACCTGCAGAAGCACCTATCAAGACTTGCCCAAATAAGTATGTATTAAAGCTATTGGCTCTAAAAAGCGATAAATCAGCAAATATTGTCAGAAAACAAGCCGTACTTACTAACAAGGAGCATGAAACTCTACGATCAAGGAGAAAACCACTTAGCAACCTTGTAAATGTTCCAATTAACGCCGCAATGGCAATACCAATTCCTACTTGGGTAGCATTAAAACCAATCTTATTAAAAGCCATTGGAGTTAAATAAATAACTCCACCAGCCCCTAAAGAGGCCAAAAAACGGATTCTGGTCACCAACTGAAGAGTTACTGGAAACTGGCCCCACCATCTCCCTGGATTCAGCTTTGACACTAAGGAAATCAACAAAAAGAATCGCGCTATTACTATTTAGCAGTCTGCTGCTCTCTTGGGCACCCATTTCAAAGTTAGAGGCGGCTGATCAACTGGAAGTCGTCATCGATGGAACAGTTATCCCAGTTTCAATTAAAGAATTAACAGAATGGGGACGTCTAAAAAAAAACAATTCTGAATTAGCCAATTGGCTAAATTTGCTAGAGCCAGAAAACCGTGAAGGCCTTATAAAAATCCTCAAAGCGCCCTTGTTAAAGGAACTCAGCATGGGAAGACAAATGCTGAGAAGTTGGGCGGGGCAGCAACTTTTAGACGAAGTAAGTGACTTATTATTGGTTGATATGGACAGCAGTGGTAGCAAATTATTCGAAACTCTAGAAAGATTGCTCGAAAGACAAACAGAAGTAAGCACCCTAGATCTTCTAGAAGCTTTACCAGCAGTAAATATCCGTTTGGATTTAGATGCTCTATTTCAAATAGCAAATAGATGGAGACTTCAATTAAAAAGTCAACAAAGGCTTTCTGCTGCTCTTAGCAGACTCCCCTCTTCGCAATTTTTAGAAAAGAATCAGGCTATCGGTAATTCTTCTAAGAGCCTAAAACAAGAATTGATCTCTTTAGAAGTTAAGCATCGCTCTAATCCTTTAGTCTTGGAAGTCTGGAATTCCTCTAATAGCAATCAAGAGAGAGAAAGTTGGGTTCTTCTAATGCCAGGACTGGGCGGTAGCCAAAATCATTTTAGATGGCTGGCTAGATATCTAAATCAAAAAGGATGGTCTGTCGTCGTTCTTGAACACCCTGGTAGTGACAGTAAAGCTGTGAAAGCGTTACTTGAGGGCAGGGAGGCTGCGCCTGGAGCTGAGGTTATTCCAGAAAGGATGGAGGATCTAAAGGCAGTCCTATTAGCTAAAAAAACAGGTGCGTTGAAAATACGGAAAGAAAAGTTGGTGCTCATGGGGCATTCTCTTGGTGCACTAACAGCTTTCATAGCTGGAGGTGCAACTCCTATTCCTGGATTAGAAAGACGATGCAAAAAAGCACTTGAAGATTTATCTCTAACCAATCTCTCACAACTCTTGCAATGCCAATTAAATGATGTGGATATAAATAATAGAGAAAAGATCTCAGATCTTAAAGCAATCGTTGCTCTAAACAGCTTTGGCAGCTTGCTATGGCCTAAAAATGGTGATGCATCAATAAATGTTCCTGTCCTAATTGCTGGAGGGACACTAGATCTGATAACCCCACCACTAAGTGAACAACTAGGGTTATTACTTGCAACCCCTATAAATAAAAATAGTCGAGTCGTTATAATAGAAGGTGCTAGCCATTTTTCTCCAATAAGAGTTGAAAAAAATACACTCAAATCAGATTCTGAAGATCTTTTTAGATTTGGGGAAGATCTAGTTGGAATAAAACCTCTACAAGTTCAACGTCTATTAGCTCAAGAAATTGCTAATTTTATTGAGTTTTTAGAAAATAAAAAACCAACAAAATCAGAAGATTCTTTTCACAAAAAAATGGGTGATATTCGAATGCATCGTCTAAGCCAATCGGCTGTTCGGAACCTACTAAGTATCAGTAATTAATTCGTGGGTCTATAGCTGCAACCAACAAATCAACTACAACACTTACAAAGACAACTAGGGCTGCGACAACAACAACTATTCCCTGTACAACGGGATAGTCTCTCTGAGATATTGCTTCCTGAAGTCTCAATGCTATACCAGGCCAAGAGAAAGTTAGCTCTATAAGTAATGCACCACCTATTAATGAAGCAATGGTAATTCCCATAATCGTAAGAACTGGGAGCAAAGCATTTGGAAGTGCGTGTCTAACAATTACCCGTCTCTCTCTAAGTCCTCTACTTCTAGCAGCTTCTACATAATCAGAGTTCAAAGATCTAGAAAGATTCAGCCTCAATGCTCGGCTAAAAATGCCGCTAAGTAATACCCCAAGAGTTCCGGCAGGTAACAACAAATGCCTTAATGCACCTTGAAGAGCGATAGGGTCACCTGCACGAATACTGTCTAAAACAAGAAATCCTGTCCCTTCAGGCATCAACAATGATGGAGGGAAGCGACCTCCCACAGGCAGCCAGCCCAAAATTACCGCAAAGAGAAGTTGGACCATCATCGCCGCCCAAAATGGAGGCAAAGCATACGTTCCTATCCCATAAAAGCGACCCATAAGATCTATCTTTTGATCAGGTTTAGCTACAGCGCTAAAGCCAACTGAAAAACCCAAAAAGATTGCAAAAAGCAAGGCAAAAAAGGCAAGCTCAATGCTTGCAGGTAAAGAAGAGTAAATAATCTTTGATACAGGTTCTTGGTTGATCAATGCTTGGCCCAAATCACCATGTAATAAACCTCTTAGAAAGTGAACGTATTGATGCCAAAGAGATTGGTCTAAACCAAGTTGGGCCCTAAGAGCGTCACGAGCAGAAGCTGTGGCACGAATACCAAGAACTGCATCTACAGGATCTCCTGGGGCAACCCTTAAAAGTAAAAAGACTATTGATGAAACCAACCAAAGCATCACAGGTGCAAGAGCCAACCTTGATAAGCAATAACGAAGAAGTGATCTGTCTTTAGTCATAATCAATGTTCCCTAAGTCGCTCAAGCAAAAGTTGTCCACTTCCATCAAATTCAGGGACAGCTAAACGACTCTGTGCCCATGCTTTTGGGGTGACTAGCCAAACCGGCAAATAAGCACCACCCTTTGCTGCCATTCTTTCGACAGAGTTCAAAAGCTCTTTACGTTGATCTCCAACTGTTTTATCACTAAGTTGCAAACTTTCCTCTAATCCGAAAGAAGACCAAAAGCTTCCACTAATAGCGGCTTCTCCCTCCTCACAGTATGAGTCTCTGAACTTGCTACAACTTAACAAAGGCGTTAAATACGCCTCAATGCCTGGATAAGAGCCTCGCCAGTCAAGCATTACAGCATCAAAAGCCCCTTGGCCAAGTTGCTTGTAAACAGTAATAGATTCAACACCCTGCAATGTAAGTTTGAGACAGTCAGAAAGGTCTCTATCAATTTGCTCCTTCCATGTCAAGGCAAGAAGCTTGTCGGCAGGAACATTTGAGCGAAAAGTAAAAGGAATAGTTAGCTTTTTATCATCACAATAACCAACACTCTTAAATAGCGAATATGCTTTTACTGGATTATAACTTGGCCAAGGACTATCTTCAATAGACTTTAAAGTTGGAGGAAGCAAAGACCTTAAAGGCTTCCTTAAACCATAACTAACCCTATCTACTATAAGTTTCCTATCTAAGCTATAGGAAAGGGCAGTCCTAATGATTGGATTACTTAAAGGCTCAATGTTACTTCTAAAAGTAATGTACCCAATTTCAAGAGCTCTACCCAAACCTTCTCGTAAGTTTCCATTTAATGACATCTTGTGTAATGCCAGATGCTGATCCTCATCTAAAGCATTTGATAAAAGTACATCTATCTCTCCACTCTTCATCGCACCAAAAAGAGCAGTTGAATTGCTGAGTTTAATAAAATCAATGCCCTTATTTTGAGCAGGTTTACCCCAATACAAGTGAAAAGGATCCAACCTTTGCTGTTGCCTATTAAATCTAGTTAATTTATACGGGCCAGTTCCTATGAAGCGATCATTAAGGAATTTATTTTGATGGTCAGAATAAGCAGTCGGAGAAACAGGAGTAAGGTTTATTGATGTAAGCAATCCCTCAATTGAACTTGAAGCTCTTGTAAGCCTTAAACGTATTAAGTAAGGTGAAGGAGTTTCAATTGAAGATATTCTTCCTCCTATCAGGTAATTCAACCTGCCAATACGCATAAACCTCCTAAAGGTAAATGCCATTGCATAAGAATTAAAAGGTGTGCCGTCGTGAAAATAAATATCCTTACGAAGTGGAATCGTAATTGTCTTGCCTAAATCACTAAAAATTGGTAATTCCGATGCCAAGCGCGGGATTAAAGAACCATTTTGATCAAATTTATAAAGCGTGTCACCCAAGCCACTTAGAAGCTGAAGTACATCAAAAGTACTTGCCTGTGCTGGGTCTAAAGATGTTATTTTACCTGCACTAGCTACAACAATACGTGAGTTAACCTTGTCAGGTTTGCATGAAGAAAATAAAAATAAATTTATGAGTAATAAAAAATAAGCTATAAAAGAACTCAAAAATGTGTTTGAACTGAAACAAGTGAATTTCTTACTAGTCAAAGAAACAAATAGACTTAATTAATGGATAGCTTAGAGAAAGTTCTTGAAGTTGATATATGCTTCATTGACACTTCAAAGACAGGAGAACCTTTAGGTAGTAATGGCCATCTCCTTAGCCAACATCGGTTGTGATGATCATCTACACCAATCACTTGAAACAAGTCGTCACTAGTTGTGAGTTGCACACAGTCGCCCTGATGGAGATCCATAACAGGTTGTATTCCGAGTAAGGAGAATTGTTGTACTTTTGGCATCATAAAAACGTTCTCTTTGAACGCCGGCCAGGAGAAGTCAGCATCTGCAAACTTATCTCCATTACACATATAGCAACTCTTTTAAAGAAAAGACCAGAAAAACTTGTCTTAACCTTTAAAGACATCCCAAATGAGCTGAAATTCCTTTTACTTCAGGCAGCGCTTGAATAGCAATCAGAGCATCCGTCATCTGACCATGGCTCACCGCATGAGTTATAACAACAATTTCCGCATTACCTTCAGACACATCAAATTGAACAATTGATTGAATAGAGACACCCTCCTTCCCAAAGCAAGTTCCTATAGATCCAATAACACCAGGAGTATCTACTGCTCTAAGACGCACATAATTTCTTTGAACAATTTTTTTGGGGTCCACCAAATGACATTTACGCCAACTAGCCGCTGCAAGGAGAGGGTCAACTGAACCTCTCCTTGCAGCAACCTGACTAATACCCGCAATATTTAATATGTCAGCAACAACAGCTGAAGCAGTAGGCCCGGAACCAGCACCAGGGCCATAAAACATAACCTCTCCAATAGGATCACCTTCTACGAGTATCGCGTTATTCACATCATTCACCCCAGCCAATGGATGATCTATTGGGATAAGGGTAGGTTGAACACGAACACCGAGTGATAAAGACTTTTCAAGAATAGTATCTTTGTCAAAACGTTCAGATACGGCAAGCAGTTTTACGCAATAGCCAAGTTGTTTAGCATAGTCAATATCAAGTGCTTTTAAATCGCTGATTCCTCTAGTAGGAATAGCCTCACGATCTATTAGTCCTCCAAAAGCCAATCGACTAAGAATAGAGATCTTATCAGCAGCATCAAGGCCTTCAACATCTGAAGCAGGATCAGCTTCAGCAAAGCCAAGTTGCTGAGCTTCTTTTAGGACTTTGGGATAAGGAACTCCCTCTTTTGTCATTCGACTAAGTATGTAATTAGTTGTCCCATTAATAATTCCGCTAACTCGATCAATGCGATTAGCTCCTAGAGATTGTTTTAATGGCTCAATAATCGGTATCCCCCCACCTACAGCTGCCTCAATTAGGACATAAACACCTGATTTAGATGCTGCAATTGCAATCTCTTCACCATGTCTTGCAATAACAGCCTTATTGGCCGTTACAACAGATTTCCCTGCAGCAATTGATCTCAAAATTAATTGTCTTGCTGGTTCAATTCCCCCCATCACCTCCACAACTATTTCAACAGCTGGGTCGTCAACAACATCTTGGGGATTGCTCGTGAGTAAAAGAGGAGAAACCTCAACATTTCTTTCCCGTTTTAAATCTCTTACCGCTACACGAACCAGGTCCAACTGATGAACAAGAGGATGCCTCCCGGCAGCATTCCTCATGATGTTCATGACACCAGTGCCAACTGTGCCTAGACCAAGCAGTCCTATGCCAATTCTTTTATTCATAACTAAGCTTTACTGAACTGTTAGCAGGTTCACAACTTTATGAACTCGAGGGGCCTTAAGCTTGAGCAGTCTTAATATCATTAGCAAGACTCTTCATAGTTAAAAGAATATTCATAAAACCATTCGCTCGTGATGGCGTAAGACTGACCTGTAAACCAGTCTCAGCTATGAAGCCTGGATCTATTGCTAAAACCTCTTCTGGCGACAACCCAGATAAACCATTAATCAATAAAGCAAGCAGACCTCTTGTTATAAGGGCATCTGAATATCCATACCACTGAAGTTTTTCATTGATAAGTTCGGCATAAATATGAACTTGTGAAACACACCCTTTAACCCTTACTGATTTAGGGAACCTCTCAGGGTCAAATCCAGGAAGTTTCTTTGAAAGCCATAAAACATACTCATATTTCCTCTTCGGATCCATGGTCCTTTGCAATTTAGAGACCATCTCGTCTAAGGCTTTGCTACCAAAGCTCTTGAAGGTGGCATTTGAGTCTTGATTCATCTGTTCTTTGATGAGCAAAAAGTGATCCCTGTTTCACTAATCCAACCATTAAAAGGCACGTCCCAGGAATCACACGGCAATAGATTGGATGATACGCAAGCCTGTGGCAAGACAACAAGGGCTGGAATTGATCGCCAAGGATCAATACTTCTCAGACGATCAAAACAGCCAGCTCCATATCCCAACCTTATCCCAGCTTTATCTATAGACAAAGCTGGGACGAGAAGAAGCTTGAGATCTTTAGCTGAAAGACTAGGTAAGTGAATCGGAGCAGGAATCCCGTAGACATCTTTGCCAAGGGGAAAGTCTTTCCAAGGATGATAAGAAAGACCACCATCAAGATCTGAAGCTGGAAGCGCCAAGGAGAAATTTAAACATTTAGATAACGATCGCAAATCAATCTCTCCACTTAATGGCCAATAAATTCCTATATATCCATCGGAATTCTGATAACTTAAAAAGTGATTTAAATACTTTGATACTTCCTGAAAAATTAATTTCTGAGTAACCACATTCTCATCTTTTCGAAGATTAAGAAAAAACCTTCTCTTTTGTTCTTTAATAGTGAGGTTTGGAGTCATCGCTGAAACCATGCTGTCAAAGCAATTGCAAGTGCATCTCCAGCATCGTCTGGCCTGGGAGGATTAATTAGTTTTAATTCCCGCATTACCGAGTCAAGAACTTCGTTCTTGTCAGCTTTTCCAGATCCTGTAAGAGCAAGTTTCACTTGCATGGGTGGAAACTCAACAATAGGTATTGAAAACCTAGCCAAGGTCATCATCAAAACTCCCCTAGCCTGAACAACACTAATGGTGGTGCTTGAACGATAAAAAAAGAACTTCTCAACGGAAGCGAGCTCTGGCTCCCAAATTCGAATTAACTTTCGAAGATCTCTAGCTATTTCTACCAATCTGTCTCCCTCTTGATGAGAAGAATCAGTACATATTATTCCGCAATCAAGCATATTCATCTGTTGACTATCTACATCAACCACCCCATAGCCAACACGCGCCAAGCCTGGATCAATGCCAATTATTCTCAAGGAATCAGCTCGCTAAGGCAAGTTCAAAATCAGATCGATCTGCGTCTTCGCTTCTCTCAAAAACCTTACAGAAAACCTTTACGACCCGATCACCAGAGTCAACCTGCTCTAAGGGATCTTTTCTAAGGCGATGGCGTAAAGAACAAGAAACAACTCTAGCCACATCCTCTTCAGAAACTTCCGTCCTACCTTCAAAAGCAGCAAGCGCCCTAGCTGCCCTATTTGTAACAATATCGCCCCTTAAACCATCTACGTCTAACTCACCACATACAGAAGATATTCTCAAGCGAAGATCGTCATCTACTTTGACATTATCCAGCCTTTCCTGCGCATCAACGACTCTTCTCTGCAAAGCCTCCTGATCTGAGTTGACAGCATTCACGAAACTATCAGGGTCAGCATCGAAAGCAGTCCGCTGGTCAACAACCTGGACACGTAATTGGGCTTCTCGAACAGTTCTTACTTCGACACTCATCCCGAAACGGTCTAAAAGTTGTGGCCTTAATTCTCCCTCCTCTGGATTACCTGAACCAATTAAGACAAACCGGGCGGGATGTCGCACTGAAACGCCCTCTCGTTCAACAGTATTCCAACCAGAAGCTGCGGAGTCCAAAAGTACATCAACAAGATGATCATCTAGAAGGTTCACCTCATCCACATAGAGCAATCCCCTATTCGCCTTTGCAAGCAAACCAGGTTCAAAGGCTCTGACACCTTCACTCAGTGCTTTTTCAATATCAATAGTTCCGCATAGTCGATCTTCTGTTGCTCCGAGCGGCAAATCAACCATTGGTACCTGGCTTTGCTCCACTGGAAGCTGTTCTCCATTATCCAGTCTTTGCTGAACATCACTACTCTGCAAATCAGGATCTGTTGGGGAACTGTTGTATGGGTCGCCAGCAACAACTTTTATACCTGGCAGGAGATCTGCTAAGGCTCTAATTGTTGTGGATTTCCCAGTACCCCTATCTCCCATAATCATGACCCCTCCAATTCGTGGGTCGATGACATTGAGCAAAAGAGCTAATTTCATCTCTTCTTGCCCTATAACAGCTGTAAAGGGGAAGACCCTTCTCTTCCTAGATGAACTCACGGTCTAACTTCTATGTTCATAAGGGATTGTTTCACAAGCTTGGGCCCCAGGCGATCCTGTAAACAATAAAACGTTCAAGAAAAAATACGAGATAGTTCCTAGAAAAACTTTTAGCCCGAACAAAAAAAAACCACAAAGCAAAAATAAACCAGCCAAACAAAAGCGGAGAGTCACTGCAGCACAATGGGCCTTAGGAACATGGGCAGCTAAACAGATCAGCCAATTCTTCACTCATACATGCCATGAAGCAAGTCTGAAGGAGTGCATTCGCAAAAAAAACAGCAGATGTATTTGGTATGCCTGATACAAAAAAAAACGAAAAATTTTTAGATTTTGTTTTTTTTGATTTTTATTTCATGTGAAAAGAAAACAAGCAATTGAACCAACAAAACAATTTTCCACCGTAAAAGTTAAATAGCTCGTGAGAATTTTCCAGAAGAAGAGGCAAAAGTATTGCAAATGAAGGTCACTGAAAGAATCTCACACGAAAAGAGAAAGATTGCACAAATCAACAAAAATACTTAAAGAGAAAAGGTTCAATCATTCATTCTCGCTATACAACAGTCTGTCAATTAGCTAAAATTATATACATAAATAAATCATCAAAACTGACTATTTCTATTCAGTAATAAGAGTTAAGAACCATACTCATTTATCTAAAAATGATTAGCTTTAGATGGGCATCTAGACACAGAAATAGATTACAAAATAATTTTAGGCGCTAATAAAAATGTTTTTCATGAGAAGATTATAACCTCACAAGCGTTGGGATCATTGAAGCAACTAAATCTCTAATCATTTCCCTTGATCTAGGGTCATTAAAAGGACCCTTAACTAAAAACCCTGCGACTGCCCTCCTTCCATCAGGAAGCTCTATTAAACCTGCATCAGCGTATGCAATTCCTATATCTCCTGTTTTATTATAGACACGATAACCCTTTATTAGCAGAGTCTTATCTGGGTCTTCCTCATTAACTCCAAGGCCTTTAAGTAAGCCTGCAGGGATCAAACGATTGCTCACAGATGTGCTCATTACTTCTCTAAAAAGGTCCCTTGCTCTAGTGCCTAGAACCTTACCAGTATCTACAAGTGCAATAGCCATTGCTAGATCTCTCGCACTTGTAATATTTGTTCCTGATAAATCAGGAAGGAAATTATTTATAATTGTAGATTTTAATCCTAAAGCTTTAAAATTAGCATTTAAAAAATCTAGGCCACCAATCCTCTTAATTAAGAGGTTTGTTGCAGTATTATCACTTACCCTAATCATTTCTGTCGCAGTATCATGAACCGGAAATACTGTCCCTATTGGTTTAAGAGCCATCCAACCTGCTCCACCCGCAATCACATCTTCCTTTAATTCAAGCAGTTCATTCCATCTAATCTTCCCTGTTTCAACTTGTTGAAGTAATGCAATAAGAACTGCTGTCTTAATTGAACTGGCTGCAGGTAATTCAATATCTGGATTATATTTTGCGTATCTTCCATCATCCAAAATAAGCATATATGCACTCACTATTAGATCGGGATGCTGTTTTGCTATAGAAGCCCAACGGGAACTCAATTCAATAACTTCAGTTTTAGGGTTAAAACTTCCTAACTCTAATTTGTAGCTTTGATTTTTGTTGGAGGATTTTCTTATTCGAGAAATCAAAGAATCACTAGAATCAACCCCTTTGTTAAACACATTTTTAAGCTCAAAATCCCTAACAGAAGATGGCCTTAGCATTTTTATTGCGCTTCCTATAACTAGACCAAACCCAATTCCAAGAATGGCCAATCTTATAGTTGACCTCAAAAAAAATACCCAATTTTTAGGAGTCGAGGTAGAGCCACTTCTAGTCAAAAGCCAAAATCTCCTAAAGAGCCACCTGAGGTTAAGAGCGAGAGCTATTTAAAGCCCAGCGAAGTTGCCGAATCATTCCTCTAATAAGAGAAACTTCTTCAGGCCTTACTTCCGACCGATTCAAAAGAGCTCTAACCTTGGACATTCTCGCTTTAGAAGTATGTTCAAGAAGAAATCCAACATCGATCAACAGCTTTTCAGCATCCTCGAGACAATCTCCTAACTGAAGAGGTGTAGCAAGGATATTTTTAAAAGACTTCTCGCTATGAGAAGCAAAATCAAATTGAAACCTTTGTAATTCATATAAAGCTATAGCTACAGCATGCGAAAGATTCAAAGATGGGTATTCGGAATTCATTTCCAGCTTTAAAACTCTTTGCGCTAGAAGTAACTCATCATTGCTAAGGCCTCGATCTTCTCTGCCAAACACAATTGCAACGGAACCATTATCAACACCATCTAGCAACCAAGGGAGGGCTCTTGAAGGGCCCTCAAGAGGAATCTCCCCATGATCAATACGTGCACATGTTGCGACTACTCTTGTGCAATCAGAAACCGCATCAAGCAATGAATAGAAACTTCTTGATTTTTCGAGCAAAGCTGCTCCCTTTAGGGCCATCCTCTTTGCCTGGGTAGAAACGACATTGCAACGAGGAGAAACAAAACGAATTTCGTTAAGGCCAAAATTGGAACAAAGCCTTGCAACGCTGCCAACATTTATCTCCCCAGCTGGCTCAACTAAAACAATTTTTATATTTTCATTCACGAATCCAACTCAAGACAAAGAATGGAGATAAGCCAACAAATCAGCCATAGTCTCCTCCTCTAATTCAAAACTTGGCATAGGGGGGGTCCTACCACTCACAACTTGTTTAATGAGTTCAGAATCAGTTCGTAAAGCCGCCACTTCGTTAAGGCTTGGGCCTACAAGCCCTTGAGCCTGTATACCGTGACAACCTGCACAATTCATCCTATATAGCTTTGCGCCATTTCTTTTTGATCCTTCAATCTCCAGGACGGCATTCACATATGGATCTTTCTGTGAAATAAGTAAAAACCAAAAAACCAAAATTAGGCATGTGATTGAGGCAAGCACAACAAGAGCTCTTACGAGACCGATGCCTCTAGTGATTTTTGGTTGATCTACTGAAATCGGGCCCGGCACGATAAATTAATGTGCATCAAACAATTCTGCTTGATCGGCCACTAAAACGTGAAATCATGATCGAACCTCTTCTTTGCGGCATAGTTCTAGGGTTAATACCCGTTACTCTTCTAGGTCTGTTCGTAGCGGCCTGGAATCAGTATCGTCGAGATAGTTCTCTGGTGGGCTAACCAGAAGTAAAGAAGAATCTCCATACTGCCTTCTATCAACTAAAACCCAAGGGCTTGGTATTTCCATATCTAGATCAGAAGAGTACTCACAAAGGACAACAGAGTCTCTATTTATCCAATAGCCCTTCAACAGACTTCTTAATACAGGAAAATACAGATCAGATCCGTATGGAGGATCTATATACACAAAATCAAAAAAAAATTTTTGCTTAGTTTCAACGGCTAAATTTTGTTGAGGGTTCCTACTGAGCCATTTCAAGACCTCACCACAAATACATTCAACTTCTGGCCGAGGATTTAATCCAGACTGCGTAGCTAAAAGATTTGACTTACAGATTTTTGCAACTTTTACATTTTTTTCTACTGCTACAACATATTTCGCCCCGCGCTGCATAGCTTCACAACTCACAGCGCCACTTCCACTACAGAGATCTAGCCATATAGCCCCTCTTAGCCTCCCGGCTATTAAATTCATAACCGCCTCCCTAACTCGACCTGTTGTAGGCCTAGTACCAACCCCTACAGGGCTAAGCAGCTTTCTACCACCAGAAATTCTTAAATAGCCTTTTAATCCCAAGCAGGAGCCCCTAAATCCAACCAATTCAACCAGTTGGCCAAGAGACCCTGTCCAGCAAGAGAAGACTTCTCAGGGTGAAATTGACAGGCCCCCAAGCGCTTCTTCCATACAACAGCAGTTACTTTTCTCTGTCCAAAGCATGTTGTTGCAGCAATATCGCGATCAATCGAAGGAAATGCTGCATATGAATGTACAAAATACATCCAATCTTGTGACCCTTCATCAAAAAGAGGGCACGATTTTCTCTTGATCAAAGGAGACCATCCCATATGGGGAATACGTTCCCCAACATCATCTGGGAGCAATCTCACTTGCCCTTTAAAAATTCCCAATCCCTCAGACTGACCTTCATCGCTGCCTTCAAACAACAATTGCAAACCAAGGCATATTCCTAGAAGAGGCTTACCTTCTTTTGCCCAATTTCTAATCGGTGAAACTAATTTGCATTCTTCCAAATTTCCCATTGCGGGATCAAAACTACCTACTCCAGGCAAAATCAATGCATCACACTGATTGAGATCCAAAGGAGATTTAACTAGCTCTAGAGACCTCCCTAACCTAAAGAAGGCCTGTTGCACAGAATGCATATTGCCCATGCCGTAATCAATTAGGCCAAGGCGAACCATCAGAAGAAAACGTTTAATTGCTTTTAGTACTCAAAATCGAGCACTTGACTAGTAGCTAGCTATTTAAAGCTTTACAGCCCAAGCTTTTAACTAGTCTTAAGTCAAAGGTACTTTGAGATTGTTGCAGAGAGAGTCGCCTTAGGCACGGCACCAACAACAGTGTCGACTTTTTGCCCCCCCTTAAAAACCATCAATGTGGGAATACTCCTTATTCCATATTGACTGGCAACATTTGGATTCTCGTCCGTATTGAGCTTGAAGACCTTGATCTTCCCCTCAAACTCCTTAGAGATTTCATCAACTATTGGTGAAACCATTCGACAAGGACCACACCAAGGAGCCCAAAAATCAACCAAAACAGGGACTGAACTCTGAAGGACGTCCTGCTCAAAAGAGGCATCTGTAACAGCAGAAGCAGTTGACATTCCTAAAGCCAATTATCTCGATGAAACTTAGCAACCGTTGCTGCTTTTTTCAGGGATTGGCCCGTTAACTGTGTGAAATGTGACGGTAACGTATCTAAAAAACAAAAAGCCCGAACGCGTCGGGCAGTGTGTGTGAGGAGTGTGTGGGCCGAAGCCCTCACATATAAATACTAGCGCTTGGCTAAGCAGAGACCAATTAATTTGGCAATAACGAATTACTTTCCCATCCCTAATTGCTGTGCCTTTTGGTACACCTTCCCTTCTGTAAGAAGAGAAGGTGCTACAACCACTTCTACGTTCTGCATCTCCTTAAGAGTTCTTGCCCCAAGAGTCCCCATCGAAGTCTTCAAAGCACCTAATAAATTATGGGTGCCATCATCAAGCAAAGCTGGTCCACGAAGAATACGCTCAAGGTTTCCTGTTGTACCCACGTTTATTCGAGTTCCTCTTGGCAATACTGGACTAGGCGTTGCCATTCCCCAGTGAAAACCTCGGCCAGGGGCCTCCTCCGCTCTAGCAATAGGAGATCCAATCATGACAGCATCAGCGCCACAAGCAATACATTTACAGATATCCCCGCCTGTCACAATTCCACCATCAGCTATCACAGGAACATACCTGCCTGTCTTTTTTTCATAATCAGAACGAGCAGCTGCACAATCTGCTACAGCCGTAGCCTGAGGGATCCCTACACCTAGAACACCTCTAGAAGTGCAAGCAGCACCAGGGCCAATGCCTACCATTACACCCGCAGCTCCTGCATCCATAAGCTGCAAGGCCACTTCATAAGTAACGCAATTTCCTATTACAACAGGTATTCCCATCTCTAAGCATAGTTTTTTAAGATCAAGGATTTCTCGACCTTTTGGACCTATATGTTCAGTTGATACAACCGTTGCTTGAACAAAGAAAATATCAGCGCCTGCTTTAGAGATAATCTCGCCAAATTTAATTGCAGCTGCAGGGGTACCACTAACAGCTGCGATGCCTCCCTTTGCCTTAATTTCAACTATACGCGTGCGAATTAATTCCTTCTGTATGGGTTCGCTATAAATTTTTTGCATCAACTGAACAAAATCGTTCTTCCCTACTGATGAAATCTCTTCCAATACAGATGAAGTGTTGGCATACCGAGTCTGTATACCTTCTAAATTCAAGACCCCTAGAGCCCCCAATTTACTTAAAGAAACTGCCATATTTACATCCACAACTCCATCCATAGCGCTTGCAATAATTGGGATCTCACGTTCAATCCCTCCAATGGTCCAGTTAGTTTTAGTGACTTCGGGGTCAACAGTCCGACTCCCTGGCACTAATGCGATTTCATCAATTCCATAGGCACGACGAACGACCTTGGAGCGCCCGAGCTGAATATTCACCACTGCCTCAATTAAGTTCCGCCAAAATAACAACTGGAGGGGGAAGAGGACTGGAGATGTGGTGGATCCAGATCAGATTCAAAAAAAACTTTAAGCACACTTTCGCTCTAATCGACTGCAAGGGAATGAGCCTCACTATCACACCCCAAAAACAAAGCTCAGGATAAGATGATCGCGAAAGGATAAAAAGCTTCAACTACCGGAAGATATAGCTTTTTAGAAGCTTTTGCGCAACTGAACAGCCGCCGAGATAACCTTATGTCTGGTAAACAGCTTTTATATGGCTGATCCATTGGGACCAAGTAGCGGCGGTCCCGGAGATTCCGACGACCGGATCATCCAAACTGACCTACGAAATGAAATGTCGCGCTCCTACCTGGAGTACGCGATGAGTGTGATCGTTGGTAGAGCCCTGCCAGACGCGAGAGATGGTTTAAAGCCTGTTCACAGGCGAATCCTCTATGCAATGTACGAGTTAGGGCTTACCAGCGATAGGCCTTATCGAAAATGTGCCCGTGTCGTAGGCGAGGTACTTGGTAAATATCACCCACATGGGGATACAGCTGTATATGACGCCCTTGTGCGAATGGCGCAAGACTTCTCAATGCAGATGCCATTAATTGATGGGCATGGAAATTTTGGATCTGTTGACAACGATCCACCTGCAGCAATGAGATATACAGAATCACGCCTAAAGGCGCTTACAACTGACAGTCTTCTAGAAGATATCGAATCCGAAACAGTAGATTTTGCTGATAACTTTGATGGTTCACAACAAGAACCTACTGTTTTACCGGCAAGAATTCCACAACTGCTTCTAAATGGATCATCAGGAATAGCAGTTGGAATGGCAACAAACATTCCTCCCCATAATCTTGGTGAGCTTATTGATGGACTGCAAGCACTAATAAAAAATCCCGAATTAGAGGAAAAACAACTTTTAGAAATAATACCTGGACCAGATTTTCCAACAGGGGGACAGATTCTAGGAAGAAGTGGCATTCGCGAAACATATCTTGCAGGCAGAGGGTCCGTAACAATGCGAGGCGTGGCAAACATAGAAACCATTGAAGCGACTGGTCGGCCAGATCGCGACGCAGTAATCGTTACAGAATTGCCATACCAAACAAATAAAGCAGCACTTATAGAAAGAATTGCAGAAATGGTTAACGAAAAAAAACTCGAAGGAATCTCGGATATCCGAGACGAAAGTGACAGGGACGGCATGAGAATAGTTGTCGAACTTAGAAGAGATGCCTATCCACAAGTAGTTCTGAATAACCTATTCAAACTAACTCCTTTGCAAAGTAACTTTAGTGCGCATCTATTGGCTTTAGTAAATGATGAGCCAATTTTGCTTACCCTGCGCAAAATGTTGCAAGTTTTTCTAGACTTTAGAGTTGAAACTGTTGAAAGACGAACTAAATACCTACTAAGAAGAGCTGAAGAAAGAGATCACATTTTACTTGGATTACTATTAGCACTTAACCAATTAGACCCAATAATTGCACTTATTCGAGCTGCTTCTGATACTGCAACTGCAAAGAATCAATTACAAGAGCAACATGGCCTAACAGCAATTCAATCAGATGCAATTCTTCAGATGCAGCTTCGTAGGTTAACGGCATTAGAAGCTGATAAAATCAGACTGGAACATGAAGACCTGCTGAAAAAAATCACAGACTACAAAGATATTCTGGATCGTCGAGAAAGAGTTTTTGGGATCATTCAAGAAGAGCTAACTAAACTTCGTGAAAAGTACTACACGCCAAGAAGAACTGAAATTCTCGATTTAGGGGCTGGCCTTGAGGATATTGATCTTATTGCTAATGAGCGTTCTGTAGTTCTTCTTACTGAAACAGGCTATCTAAAACGAATGCCTGTAAGTGAATTTGAATCTACCAGCAGAGGAACAAGAGGAAAAGCTGGGACAAGGAGTCAAGCTGAAGAAGCAGTAAAACTATTTATCAGTTGCAATGATCATGACACTCTTCTTTTATTTAGCGATAGAGGAGTGGCATATGCACTCCCTACTTATCGAGTTCCTCAATGTAGTCGCACTGCAAAAGGCACCCCTGTAGTCCAACTATTGCCAATCCCTAGAGAAGAGGCAATTACGTCTCTTCTATCTGTTTCATCATTTGAGGAAGACAACTACCTTTTAATGCTTACTCAAGGTGGTTTTATTAAACGAACTCCACTCTCAGCCTTTAGCAAAATCCGATCAAATGGACTGATTGCGATTGGTCTTGAAGATGGGGATTCTCTTACTTGGGTCAGGCTTGCTCTTTCTGGGGATAGTGTTCTTATTGGTTCAAAAGCTGGAATGACTATTCATTTTCGGGTCAGTGATGAAGAGCTCAGACCACTTGGCAGAACTGCTCGTGGAGTAAAAGCCATGAACTTGCGCTTGAATGACTCCTTAGTAAGCATGGACGTCCTTCCCATAGAATTAGCCGATCAAATTGCTCAGTCACTAGAAGATGATTTAAGCGAGAGCAATGAAAACAATTCTTTGAACGTTAATGATGGGCCATGGGTTCTAGTTGCTTCTGCCAGTGGTCTTGGGAAAAGAGTTCCCGTAACACAATTTCGACTTCAAAGACGGGCAGGGATGGGGCTACGTGCAATAAAGTTCCGCAGGGAGGGAGACGAGCTAGTTGGCCTAAAAGTGTTAGGACCTGGAGAAGAGCTACTGCTGGTTAGTGAACGAGGAGTGATTGTAAGAACAAGTGCGGATAAAGTTCCTCAACAATCCAGAGCGGCTACAGGGGTTAGGCTCCAAAAGCTGGATCAAGGAGATCGGCTATCAGAAGTAGTTCTTGTCCCACAGAAAATCGAGGCTGATGAAGACGAGGAAAAAACTGAACAAGACAATGCTCCTCCTTCTCAAGCAGCAGACTCTTCCAAAGACTGAAATTGATCAATTTTTCCGAAGTACTTGTAATGGGAGCTGGGCCTGCGGCCCTTTGTATTGTTGCTGAACTAGTTGAACAAGGACTAAATGTCACCGCTCTTGCATCACATACACCAGATAAGCCGTGGCCAAATACCTATGGAATATGGGCAGAGGAAGTTGAATCGCTAGGTTTGGAATCGCTACTAGGACATCGCTGGAGCAATACAGTTAGCTATTTTGGTGACGGTATTGGTAGACAAGGGAAAAATCCAACTATCCATAACTTTGATTATGGACTGTTTGATCAGAACTCGTTGCAACAATCACTCCTCAAACGATGCCGAAATCTTAGTTGGAATCTTGAAACAGCTGAAGAAATAAGGGTTTTAGGTACAGAAACTGAGGTCCTATGTAAATCGGGGAAAAAATATAAGGCAAGACTTGTTATTGATGCAAGTGGACATCGTAGTCGATTTATACGACGTCCTGACCATGGTCCAGTTGCTGAGCAAGCTGCCTATGGAGTGGTTGGCCGATTCAGCTCTCCACCAGTCAGCAAGGATCAATTTGTATTGATGGATTTCAGACCAAACCACCTAACAGAAAAAGAAAAATGTGAACCACCCTCATTTCTTTATGCCATGGATTTTGGAGATGACATTTTCTTTGCCGAAGAAACATCCTTAGCATGTTCACCTCCCTTGTCTTGGAATATTCTTAGAGAAAGGTTGCAAAGACGTCTTTCATCTAGAGGCATTGAGATAAAGGAGATTCTTCACGAAGAGCATTGTCTTTTTCCAATGAATCTACCCCTCCCTGACAGGAATCAACCTCTTCTAGCCTTTGGGGGCGCTGCAAGCATGGTCCATCCTGCCTCTGGATACATGGTAGGGGCACTTTTGCGCCGAGCGCCGGCTTTAGGTGCAGAGCTTGCTTTAGCCATGTCCGTTAAACCTAGTCTTGACTCATCAGCCTTAGCTAAAAAAGGATGGGAAGTCCTATGGTCCCCAGAGCTAGTAAATCGCCATCGCTTATATCAATTCGGACTTCGTCGTCTTATGAGTTTTAAAGAAGATGAATTAAGAGATTTCTTTGCAACTTTTTTCCGTTTACCCAGAAAAGATTGGTCACGTTTTTTGGCAAACACCCTGCCACTTCCTAAGCTTATATTGGTTATGTTGAAACTTTTCTGGATAGCATCATGGCGAGTACGTAGAGGTATGGTTTTCGGAATACCTAGTTCAAGTAGCTAATTCCTCATAGGAGTCCAATCTCTTGGATCAACAAATGGGAAAAGACAATCTTCGTTCTCAAATCTTAAAAGCAAAGAATCCGAGAGATCTTCCTTGTCATTAGCTGCATTAACTAAGCTCCAGAAACGTTGGAGGTGTCTATGGATACGCTCTTTGGCTATTTGAGTAGTGGTTCCAGCCCTAAGAATAAAGCTCCAATCAGAGGACTGAGCGAGAAGCAATTCTCTGGCTGCCTGCCTCAAAAGACGATCCTTTTCTCCTCCTATACCGTTGAAACGATCACAACATTCAATCATTGCCTTTCCAGCCTTGCTCCACTCAGGAATAACCCAAGCATTAGTTTCATTAAGCCAATAATGGTGATACCCCCCTTGTCCCCAACTCGATGGCGATGGATCACTTAACTGTAATCGAGGAGAATTTGAGAGCGAATCCACTAAACGCGTAAAGGAGATGTTTTCTCTTGGGGCTTGACGAAAAAGTTCAGACAAAAACTCTGGGCCTTCAAACCACCAATGTCCAAAAAGCTCAGCATCAAATGGGGCCACTAACAAAGGGTTAACTACCATAGATGTTTTCAATTGCTTCAATTGGCTTTTCCGCCCTTGTAAATAATCTCTTGCATGATCTTTCACAAGAGAACTTGCCAAATCAGGTTCATAAGGAGCCTTATTCTCAAGAGGAGTTGAGACTCCAGTAACTCTATAAAGCTTGAGGCCTAAGGGTCTTGGTTCATTAATTCCAATTTCTTGAAGTTTTTCTTTTGGAAAGTCCCAACCAAGATCTCTATGAAATTCACGATAAGAGGAATCTCCGGGATACCCTTCTCTAGAGGACCAAACAGGGAAAGTGGATTCGGCATCTCTTCCAAAAAATGCTACCCCTTTAGTGCTACAAATTGGAGCATAAATGCCATAACGAGGTCGAGGGTTGGCATTAAGCAAACCATGACCATCTAAAACTGCATAACGTAAACCCACCTCATACATCAACTTATCCAAGCCCTCGTAATAAGCACATTCAGGTAGCCATATTCCTAATGGTGGAGAACCTATAAGCCTGCTATGTTCTCTAACAGCAGTTAATAATTGAGCTCGAACCGCTTCAGGATGCTCCCTCAAGAGAGGAAGATATCCATGAGTGGCAGCGCATGTCAAAAGATCTAAGACTCCTTCTTTCTGTAAAAACGAAAACCGACTTATCAGGTCTCCATTAATAGATTGCCAATGGAGCAATTGCTTCTTAATCCTCTTAGAAAGGTGATTAGCTGCGTTGTAAAGCTGTGGGGGCGCCTCCTTTAAAAGGTCAAGTCTAAGTAAAACCCAAGGCTGGAATCTCTCTTGAAGCTCCTTATCAGCTAATAAAGAAAGAAGTGTGGGCGAAATCCCCAGAGTCATATGAGGGAACTGATCCTCGGCTGCATGAGATTCCTCAAGCAACTCCAATAAAGGCAAATAACACTCAATCAGTGCTTGAAAATACCAATCAGCTTCTAAAGAAGTTGGATTCTCAGAACGCACATAGGGGAGATGCGCGTGTAAAACAAGAGCTAGTTGTCCTTTGGACACATTCTGTGCTCCGCTGATTGAATTTAGGATGTCACTAGCCCCATCTAGGTAAAGGTCGTCAAAGAATGATCAAAACGATGCCCATGAACACTCACTGAGGATTGAGTAAAGAACAGCAATTAAGAATCCAATGTCCCTTAAAAAAATTATTCCTAGCTTAGAATGAAGGTAATTTTCCACATGTCGACTGACACTCTTTAAGGTGCATGAATGGCAAAGGATCCAGGACGAGTTCTAATTTTTGATACCACCCTCCGGGATGGAGAGCAATCCCCTGGGGCAAGCTTGAATCAGGAAGAAAAATTAGCCATAGCTCAACAACTTGCCAGACTGGGCGTTGATGTTATAGAAGCAGGCTTTCCTTTTGCTAGCCAAGGAGACTTTGCTGCAGTAAACCGTATTGCCGACCAGGTCGGTGGAGGTGAAGGACCCATTATTTGCGGGCTAGCAAGAGCATCCAGCAAAGACATCAAAGCCTGCGCTGAAGCAATTGCTCCAGCACGCAACAAACGAATTCATACCTTCATTGCTACTAGCGATATTCATCTAGAACACAAACTAAAAAAATCTAGAGATGAAGTTCTTGAAATAGTTCCTGAAATGGTTTCCTATGCAAAATCTTTTGTAGATGATGTTGAATTCTCCTGTGAAGATGCTGGAAGGAGCGATCCAGAATTCTTATATCAAGTTATAGAAACAGCTATCTCTTCAGGCGCAAATACTATCAATATCCCTGACACTGTTGGATATACAACTCCATCAGAATTTGGGGAGTTAATTTCGAATATCAACAAAAAAGTTCCAAATATTGATGAAGCGATAATTTCTGTACATGGTCACAATGACTTAGGATTAGCAGTCGCAAATTTCCTTGAAGCAGTTAAATGTGGTGCAAGACAACTTGAATGTACTGTTAATGGGATAGGAGAAAGAGCAGGCAATGCCGCTCTAGAAGAATTGGTAATGGGACTGCATGTTAGACGTCATTATTTCAACCCATTCTTTGGTAGAGAGTCAAACAGTCCAACTCCATTAACAGCAGTTCGTACTGAAGAAATCACGAAAACCTCACGACTAGTTTCTAATCTCACTGGAATGGTTGTTCAACCCAACAAGGCCATTGTTGGAGCCAATGCTTTTGCTCATGAGTCAGGTATTCATCAAGATGGTGTACTAAAGAACCGACTTACCTATGAAATAGTTGATGCGCAAACAGTTGGCTTAACAGATAATCGAATCTCCTTAGGCAAACTAAGCGGCAGAAGTGCAGTAAGAGCAAGACTCGAAGAACTTGGTTATGACCTTACTCGGGATGACCTAAATGAGGCATTTGCACGTTTCAAAGATCTTGCAGATAGAAAACGAGACATCACTGATAGAGACCTTGAGGCAATTGTTAGTGAACAAGTTCAACAACCGGAGGCTCGTTTTCAATTACACTTAGTTCAAGTCAGTTGCGGAAACAGCATAAAGCCCACTGCAACAGTGACTCTCAGCGATCAAAACGGACCAGAAAGAAGTACTGCTGCTGTAGGCACTGGACCAGTAGATGCTGTATGTCGAGCTCTAAATTCACTGGCTGGTGAACCCAATGAATTGATCGAATTCTCTGTGAAATCTGTTACCGAAGGAATAGATGCAATGGGTGAAGTAACAATCCGGCTTCGGAGAAATAACAAACTCTACTCAGGGCATTCAGCAGATACAGACGTGGTAGTGGCCGCAGCTCAAGCCTTCGTAAATGCACTGAATAGGCTTGTCGCCAAAGAATCATCCCTCGCAATTCATCCTCAAAAAGATGATTTAATCTCAGACGAATCTATTTCAGGTATATAGAAAAAACTTTAGTATAAAACTCGAAAATCTAGAGTATTTCTATAACCTGAAAAAAGAAAAGCGAGCCATTACATGAGTAATAATACTCTCAAAGTTGGCTAATATTAAATGGTTAATAAATGCTTGCCTACTTGGCAAGCAGAAGAAGACCATGGGAAAATATTGGACAGTTGAGCATGTGCACATACATGGCCCTGAAAAGCAGTATTTATAGGCTTATTGGCCTAGATGGAAGTCCGCATCCAGTTCTTGATGCTCCATACGAGTCTCTAGAGGCTGCCATGAGAGCTGCTCAAAATTGGTGCGAAGGACAAGGGCTTCGTCTATCAACAGGTGAAAGAGCATATGGAATTGAAGTAATGACTCATTGCGGAGAATGGAGAACAGTACTTTATGCTCAGTAGAGACTTCAAAAATGAAATCTCATAGCCAAAAATTATGGGTCAGCATTGACCTCTGCCTAATACCAGTAGGGACAGGGGTCTCAATTGCACCTTATATTAAGACTTGCCAAAAGACCATTGAAGAAGCAGGCCTTAACTATGAATTAGGGCCAAATGGAACCGCTATTGAAGGGAACTGGGAAGAAGTTTTTGATTGTGTGAAGGCATGTCACACAGCTGTTCATAATCTCGGAGCACCTCGTATTTACACAACTCTAAAAGTCAACACAAGAACAGATAAAAAGCAATCCTTTACTGAAAAAGTTGAAAGTGTAATTCAATTATAAGAAAAGAATTATCAGCAAAGAGTGTAGAAATTTAATTTTTGTGGATCAAAAATATTTTTTGGGCTTTCATATGCTTTTTAAGATTCCCTAAATTGTAAGATTATTATTATTGTTGTTCAATAATAAAAGCCTAAAGTCAAATAAAGCAAAAATCATTCATGAGCAAAATAGTTCGCGGCTACTGGGCAATGACATGGCTTGGGCTTTTTGCCAATATTTCAGCGCTCCCAATCATTGGAGTAATAGCTTTTGCAGGTCCTCCCTTACAAGCAGCAAACATTAGCCTGGCATTTAGCATCGCTTGGCCTGCCGCAATAGTTGGAATTGTTGCATGCTCAGGACTCCTAGCTGAACGTCAATGGGGTGTGATTCTTACAATAATTGCACTTTCAATGGCACTTTCAGCCTCATTACCATATGGAATCGTTCGCTTAATAATTGTGAATGACTCTCAAACAATTAGTGGTCTATCTTTAGCCATGGCGTTGTTAAATCTATTATCATTAATATACTGGTGCAGGCCTATACATCGCCGTACAAGAAGGCTTTAAGAAAAATGCAAACTCTTTTTGAAAAGATAAACTATACCACCTATTAATAGTTAGCAAATTCTACTAATTAAAGTCATATAGTGAAAAATAAAGATTCACTAAGCATAATTAGTAATATCCAATGTCCATTATCTAACTCATTTCTCATTTCTCATTTCTCTTTTATTTTCGATAATTTTGATAAAGAATATTTATTCCTTTTATCTAATTGTTTCTGTATATATTTTTAGCAGGTAATGGATAAACTATTCTTCTGTGCTTCATCCTTCTCCAAACACGAACAAATGAACGTATGACTAATTCAATCTCAGCTCGCGTCAGACCACTTTCAATAAGTTGTCCATCATAATATCGAGATTCTACAATTCTTCTCACTGTTTCACTGGCATCTGAATCGTCTATGTTTTGATCAAGAGACCTAAGTGCAGCTTCACATCCATCTGCAAGCATTAAAATTGCTGTCTCTTTAGATCTGGGTAAAGGACCTTTATATCTAAAATTACTTTCAGGAATTTCTGGATTCTTTTCCTTCGCAAGATGTAGGAAATATCCCATCTTCATAGTCCCTTGATGTGCAGGAATAAAGTCAACAACACTTTGTGGCAAGCGATATTTTTTTGCTAGCTTTAAGCCCTCATCGACATGAGCCTGGAGAATGCTCGCACTAGCTAGAGGATCATTTAATTCTTCATGCGGGTTTATTCCATTTTCTTGGTTCTCAATAAACCATTCAGGTGCATGTAACTTTCCGATATCGTGATAAAGAGCTCCTGTACGGGTAAGGTCAACATCAGCGTAGATAGATCTTGCCCCTTCCTCTGCTAAACCACATAACATAAGAGTATGTTCAAAAGTTCCCGGAGCCTCGATAGAAAGCTTCCTTAATAAAGGCCTTTCCTGATCAGCTAGTTCCATTAAACGAGCTCTAGTCACCAATCCAAAAGCATTCTCAATTAGTGGAATCAAAGTAATAGCAAACATTAAGAGAGCACCCATCAAAATCGCTTCAGAGAAAAGGGCCTCTGAGTTAGGAGCCAACCTCCCCCAAGCTGTATTTGCTGGATTAATTTGACTCGCCAAAAGAAACCATTCTGCAAAAAGTGCCCCTAAAGGTAGAAGCACTGCCAATTGAAATAATTGTGCTCGACTTCGCAATCTCCCTGCCTGCAATGCAACCAAAAACGCTACTGCACAAGCAACCAACATTCGACCATCCCCAAATCCACTAACAGGGACTGGCCAAAGAAGGCTCCCTATAGCCATCCATATAAGGGCACAAGATGTTCCAAGCCCCTGCGAGATAAGAAGTGTTGGAGGAACAATTACAGCCAAAGGACTAACTGCGGCTCCGAACCAAACCTTGCTGGCCTGAGCAACTAGAAGCAATAAAAGAGGTAACAACGCATGCCTAGCCTGCAAAGCAGGCTTCTCTCTACGCATTATCAATATCAAAAGAAAACAACCGAGAAGAGCTTCGCTATATTTCCAAAACCATGTAAGAGGCCTAGGGCTTCTTTTAATCATTCCAAAATAATCAAGTACATCGTAGGCCTGTGGACTAATCCGTTCTCCTTGTCTTGTAATCAAATCACCTTCATTAACCTCAATTATGGGAATACCCTGCTTAGTAATCAAATCCTCCAATAATTTCTGACTTTTAATGGCGTCCGTTCGAAGATTACTAGTCCCTTGAAAAGTACTTGCAAGCAATTTACTGCCAAGAGTGCGAGAGGGACTCTCTGGCGCACCTATATCCCACAACTGCATGGACACAGCCTTTAGCAATTGCTCCTTAGCCAAAGTATTTACAAGACCCTGGCTAAGCATTCGCTCAGCCCCTTCACGAATTTTAATTTCCCAAATATTCCGAGCTTCCTGGGTTCTTTGAGAAAGCCATTTTTGCTCTTGTAAATTAAGATTTACTGGACCAATTCGATCTCCTTCACTACTTAAAGCAACAAGCTCAATCTCACCCAATTGCCGTTCAAGCTTTTGCATTAATGCCATTGACTGCTGTTGATCTATCACCTGAACAAATGTTCGTGGTACTAAATCAGAACGTTTTTGCTGAAGGGCCTGACTATCCTCTACAAGAGCATCTCTTGGCGCCCTTGCCTCAAAAGGAGCGGGGCTGCCAACCTTCAAATTAGGCTCACCAAGCCATTGCCAACTTGTAATAAGTGCAACCAAAACAGCAACTACTATCAATCCAGCCTTCTGTGATGGTGACCATGCAACTAGACGATGGTGAGGTGACTCATTCCGCAACCAAACCCGCCAAAGCCTTTTGAAAGTCTTAAAAATGGCAAAAGAAGGTTTCACTGGAGCATATCTCTCTTCAGAACTGGTGCCTAAAAGTACTTTTCCTTAACTTCATATGACCCTAAAACTTGATGGTAAAAAATTGGCTTCAGAAATAGAAGAACGACTTGGCTCTGAAATTAGAACCCATTCAGGCCTAGCAAAACGTCCTCCTGGTTTAGCTGTGATTCGAGTTGGTGATGATCCTGCTAGCAAAGTATACGTATCAAATAAAGAAAAGGCATGCAATCGAATAGGCATTGAAAATTTTGGTGAGCACCTCAACGCTAAAAGCACTGAATCAGAAATTATTCAAAAAATAAACCTGTTAAATAACGATGAAAAAGTAGATGGAATTTTATTGCAACTTCCACTTCCTAAGCACATAAACGAAAAGTCACTACTCGCTCACCTCTCCCCAGAAAAAGATGTTGATGGCCTCCATAGCCTAAATCTTGGAAGACTTGTGAAAAACGAACCAGGCCCTAGAAGTTGCACCCCTGCAGGAATTATGGCCTTATTAAAAGCCAACAAAGTATCAATTGAAGGAAAAAATGTAGTGGTAATTGGTAGAAGCGTCCTTGTTGGCAAACCAATGTCTTTAATGCTTCAAGCTGCCAACGCAACAGTCACTATGGCCCACTCACATACAGAGAACCTCTCTGTTTTAACTAAACAAGCAGACATTCTTGTTGTAGCGACAGGTTGCGCCCAAATGATTGGTGCGAGGCATGTCAAGCCAGGAGGTGTTGTAATTGATGTTGGAATTCATCGCATCGAAAAAGAGCTTTCTAAAGGGAGTGCAAAAAAAGCAACGCTTTGTGGAGATGTACGTTCTGAAGAAGTAGCCTCAATAGTGAGTGCTCTCACGCCAGTTCCGGGTGGAGTTGGGCCAATGACGGTAACAATGTTGCTAGTAAACACTGTCAATAGTTGGCAGCAGCATTGCAATTTGCCCTTCAGCCTCAAAGATCTTCTCCCTTAAACCATTACTCCTGAGAGAATCCAGTCAACAAAATATGGCAATGGAACAAGCAATAAAAAATTCTTTTGACTTCTCCAACTATTTGGAAAAGGCCAAAGCCTCTATAGAGATTGCCCTGGACGAGTCTTTAGGACCAGAAGAGCCTGAAGAACTCCGAAAAGCGATGCGATATTCCCTCTTGGCAGGCGGAAAAAGATTAAGACCAATTCTCTGCCTCGCTGCATGCGAACTTGCAGGCGGTGATCCGCAAAATGCCATACCTACGGCAGTAGCGCTTGAAATGATCCATACGATGTCCTTGATTCATGATGACCTTCCCTCAATGGATAACGATGATCTACGTAGAGGGCGCCCAACTAATCACAAAGTTTTTGGAGATGCTGTCGCAATCCTCGCTGGAGATGCTCTTTTGACAAGAGCTTTTGAAATGGTCTCACTCAGAAGTCCAAATGTTCCCGCTTCAAGATTGATAAAGGTCGTAGGAGAACTTTCTCTTGTAGCAGGAGCTCCAGGCTTAGTTGGGGGACAAGTTGTTGACCTTAAAAGTGAAGGCAAAAAAGTAGATCTTGAAACTCTTGAATTTATCCATCTTCATAAGACTGGAGCACTTTTAAATGCATGCGTTATATGTGGCGCACTGATTAGTGGGGCAGAGGATAATCTATTACATGCCCTACGAAAGTATGCGAAAGGAATCGGACTAGCCTTTCAAATTATTGACGACATTCTTGATGTGACCGCCAGTAGTGAGGTCCTTGGAAAGACTGCAGGCAAGGACCTTCTTGCTGATAAAACTACTTATCCAAAATTATTAGGACTAAGTGAATCGAAAAAACGAGCAGAGGCTCTTGTTAGCGATGCAAAGGAAGCACTAAAGCCTTGGGGAAAGGCCTCTGCACCATTGCTCGCATTAGCAGATTACATAACAAAACGAGATAGATGACATTCCCCGCAAGCACCACACACAACCCAATCGAAATCTTCGACAATGGGGTTCTCGCATGGGGGCTAGTTGCATGTGGCTTTGCTCAGGTTTCCAAACTTTTTATAGAACTCATTCAAAATCGAAGATGGCGCCCTTCTGTCTTAATAGAGACTGGAGGAATGCCTTCAAGTCATTCTGCACTAGTAACTGGAACAACAGCTGGCATAGGTTGGGAATTGGGGTTTAGTCATCCTGCATTTGCTCTAGCAGTAACTATGGCCTTTGTAGTTATGTACGATGCAAGTGGTATACGACGTGAAGCAGGTTTAATAGCATCAAAAGTTAATTTACTTCCAAAAAATATTTGGGAGAATTTAGACAGTAGTGAACTCAAAGAAAATCTTGGACACAGCAGATTAGAGGTCGTAGTTGGAAGTTTAATTGGGCCTACGGTGGCCTTGCCTGGTCTTGTATTTATTGGTTCACCATTACATTTAATTCAAAGCATCACATTGACTCCTGGGTGAAAGGCAATATAAAGAAAAACTCTTCCCTTACATCAAAGCTCACAGAAGAGCAAAAGATTGTTTACAAAAATTTCAAATCATGGCTAGGCGAAACTGGCGAAAAGAAAGAAACAAGTTTTGTTCTCAGTGGATTTGCTGGTACCGGAAAAACATTCCTATCAACAAGGTTTCTACGTATAGCTGAAAAATCAAAGCTTTGCTGGACAGTTGTTGCCCCAACTCACAAAGCTGTGGGAGTAATAAGACAAGCTCTAGAGAACGAAAAATTAAAACCTACATGGTATCCATCAACAATTCACCGCCTCCTTAAATTGAGACTAAAAAGAAAAGGAGACATAGAACATTTTGAAAAGACAGAACAAACTTCGAGCGCTCTTGAACAATTGGGGTTAGTTCTTATTGATGAAGCTTCAATGATTAACAGCTCATTATTAACAATAATTCTCGAATGCGCTCAACCATTCAAGACTCGCCTTGTCTTCGTAGGCGACCCTGCACAATTACCACCAATCAATGAAGAGGTAAGCCCTGTATTCTCAATGAAAAAATGCGCCCAGGTTGAACTAACAAATGTAGTTCGGCATCATGGGGTAGTTTTAAACCTTGCTAATGGTTTTCGTCAGGGAAAAATCCCATGTATACCGCCACCATACCTTCCAATAATAAAAAGCAAAAATGAGATTGTTGGTTGTTTAAGTAAGCAACATTGGCTTGAGAAAGCTCAAGAAGCATTAAAAGAATCTTCCTATCAAAATAATCCTGATGGGGCTAGAATTCTTTGTTATACAAATAGAATTCTTGAGAAATTAGTACCACATGCCAGAAGAGCTCTCCATGGTGAGATGGCAGACCAATTACCTGTACTTCCTGGGGAAATTCTAATCAGTAGAAACGCAATAATGGCACCAGCTGCAAGCCAAGGTTCCCAAGAAGGAGGAGAGCCTGACATGGTTTTAGGCTCCAATAGAGAATTACAAGTAATTGATGTTTCACCTCACGATTGTGACTTATCGAAATTTGGCTTGAATAAAGATTCAAACTGGGATGTTCCTATTATAAAAACTCAATTAATCCAAGCAAAAGCTGGAGATTTACAATTAGAATTAAGAATGCTTCCTTGTGTAGGGACGAACGCAAGAAAACTATTGGATGCAACACTCAATAAAATAAAAATCAAGGCAAAGATGTTGCCAAAGCAAGAAGGAAAACCTATTTGGAGGCAATTCTTTCTAATTAGAGATGCATTTGCTTCACTTGGTCCAGCTGCTGTACTAACTGTTCATAGAAGTCAAGGCAGCAGTTTTGATGAGGTATTTGTTGCTCCTGATGTTTTTTGGCCTAAAGAAATGACCTTACGAAAGCAACTCGTATATGTAGCCGTCAGTCGCGCAAAAAGTGCAGTATGGTTAGTAGGTGAGAACAATAATCTTCACCTTAAAGTTGAATGGGAACAAGCCCTACAGAAACGCAACCTAAAACGTCAATCCTAAACCTTGGGTTATAGGAATCATAAAAGAAATCACCTCCCAAATTTATTGGGTGATGACAAGTTCAAGTGATTTACGCCATCTTTTAGCAAGTTTTATATTACTTGCCCAATGAAGGTGGACCCAACTCGCATGAAGTAAACAGTTAGAAAATCCTTCTTCTTCCTCTAATTGTAAGTAACCACTCATCTTCCAAGGCTTAAATAGGCTTGAACTCTTAGCATCTAAGTATTGATCGGACGAATCATTTAAAGGGTTTGGACTACTAACCAGGTGCCACCTATGAAACTCATGGCCAACTAAAAGCTCGTTCTTTTTTATGAGAAGAGTATCATTAATTCCAATCATTTTTCGATAGCCAACCTTCAAAGAACTCTTAGTAAAGGAATAAGGCAAGATGCCAGAAAGCTTGAAATTATTACCTTCTGTATCATAAATAGATTCTCCCAATAGCATCATGCCACCACACTCAGCATAGATTGGAAACTTCCCATAAAAGGATCTAATTTCATTCAAACTTCTTCTGCAAGTTGACAACAATTCAGCGAACTCTTCAGGAAACCCTCCGGGAATCATTAAACCACTTACGGAAGGGGGTAACGCTTCATCGTTCAGTGGGCTCCATGGAATTAATTCCACCCCTAAGCAAGACAAGCATTCCTTCATTTCTTCATATCGAAAATGAAATGCCCTATCTTGAGCTATTGCAACAGAATATTTTTGACTGAAAAAATTCTCATTTTCGTTCTCAAACAATGATTTTACCGGATCAAAACATGCTTGTGGAGAAAGTAGAAGTTTCTTGAAAGTTTCAAGATCAAGATGTCTTTCCGCTAAAAAAGCCAATCCTTCATATCTTTTTTCAAAACCATCAAGTTCATGCGCTGGGACAAGTCCCAAATTCTTACTAGAAATTGTTAACTGAGAATCTCTTGGCAAATGACCCAGAACCCTTACCCCTGATCTTGTAAGTACTTGGGTTAAAAGCTCTAAATGCCTTTTGGAATTTATTTTATTAAGGACTACGCCTGCTATCCGAAGTTTTTCATCATGAAGACAAAAACCATTCAGCAATGCAGCGATAGAAGCTGCTTGGCCAGATGCATCTACGACTAAAACTACTGGTAAATCGAGATATTTAGCTACAGAGGCTGTACTGCCATAATCCGAAGCACCAACACCATCAAAAAGTCCCATGACTCCTTCAACTAAAACAAAATCAGCTTGTCCTCCATATCCTTGAAAACTTTTTTTTACCCAATCAAAACCACAAAGAGGAATATCTAAATTCCTACAACGACTTCCAGAGACCTTAGTAAGATGCTCAGCATCAAGATAATCAGGCCCGATCTTAAAGGGTTGAGACCTAAATCCTTGACTTTTTGCCCAGGCTAAAAGGACAAGACTTAGTATCGTCTTACCGCTACCACTAGATGGAGCTGCAACTACAAATGCCATAGCATTCTAAATATATAGAACTAAAAAGACTCCTTAGAAAGATTGAACATCTTTTCTGCTAAAGGCAAGGCTGAAGCAAAAAGAGGACCTGTGGATCCTCTGCTAGTTCCCAAGAGACGTGCTACATCTCTCTCTACAGAAATATTCTGATTTGGGACAACTTCCTCAAGAAGCTCCATGTTTGCCATCCCTCCAGCCTCAAGACGCATACACTCTCCTGATTCAGCTCCAAGGATCACACAAAGATCATCCTTTGGATCATGCTTTGATTTGCAAATCAATCTTATGCCAACTATTTGCCCAGGATGAATACTTGGTTTACCTACAGGTAGAGGTGAAAGACGAAATTGAACTTTTTCAAGGTCCCTCCGCTGAAACTCGAAAGCAATTCCCTCTCCATTAGTATTAACGGTATCAACAAGTTTCCAATCAAGACGGTCCGCTAACCAACTTGCAAGTAATAACCCTTGAACTGGATGGCGCCCTTCAATATCAATATCTAATTGGACCACATTTTGGAGTACGGAGTGTCGAAAAGGTGGATCAAAGATTATTGCAAGAGTTTCTCTCCAACTTCTAAAACGTAACCAATTCAGGTCATAAATAGCTTGATTTTTTTGAACCCTATCAGTCAAAAAAAGCAAACATTTATCGGGTTTCCCAAGAGCACTATCTACAACTAGTCTTCTTGGGGACAAAGCTAAGCTATCTAGTAATTCAGGAGCTTCATCTAATCGGCCATTCCACCACAACCAGCAAGGTAAATCAGTAAAGGTTAAAGGGTCTATTATCTCAATTCGCTTCTTAAGAGACTTAAGACCTCCTCTGAAAACAATAACGTCACCACACGCAGAAGGCCCTCTCCCATCCTCTGGGAGAGGGCAATATGCTGCGACAAGTGTGTCTAGTTTTTGCTCATCATCCAATGTAGGGGCTAAAGTTATTAACCTCCTAGGGTGCAACGTACTAATAGCAGAATCAATATGTTGACCTCTTAGATCTTCATAAGAAATTTCTACATCATTTTTAGAGATAACATCTGTAACTCTTTGATCAAAAGGTGGCGTACTATGAGGCAAATCTCCCTCTAAAACAAGTTCTCGAGCTGCTGTTACCAATCCTTTTCTTTGCGAGCCAATAATTGGACCATTTATCCTTCCGGTTCTAACTAGGTGTTGTTCTAACCAAGCAGGTTGCCAAACCAATAAACAAAAAGTGTTAGCTCCTGTAGTACCAGGCTGGTCCTTTTCATATGCCCATAAATTCTCTAAATAGACAGGGATCTCCTCGGGAGGTAGTTGAAGCGGTGTCTGAAGGGTAAGTTGAGGTGACATAGCAATCCAAAGAGTTACTTGATCATGGACGACGCCAAAGAAGCCCATCAGAAGCTAAAAGGGCATCAGCGGCAGCAGGCCCCCAAGTTCTTGATTCATAGGAATTTATAGGTAAGAGCCAAGGACTTTCTTCAATTAATTCAAGCAATGGGGTATAGAGCCGCCAAGCCGCCTCAACTTCATCACTACGAGTAAATAGTGTCGGATCACCAAGCATTGCATCAGCAAGTAAACGAACATAACCTTCATCTGAAGGCTCACCAAATGATTCTTCGTAAGAGAATTCCATCTCCACTGGCCTACTCCTCATACCAGAGCCTGGTGACTTAACGTCAAATCGAAATTCAGCTCCTTCATTGGGTTGAATTCGCAAAATGAGTTGATTAGAAGTAGGTGATCCACCTACCGCATCAAAAAGATGAACCGGAGCCTCTCGAAAAGTAAGGACTACTTCACTTAAACGTTTTGCCAAACGTTTTCCTGTACGGACATAGAAAGGGACTCCTTGCCAGCGCCAATTATCAATAAATAATTTCATCGCAACATATGTTTCCGTTGTACTGTTTGGGTTTACCCCAGGCTCCTCTCTATATCCAACTAAAGGTGATAAATGATTACCGCCTTTTGAATATTGACCTCTTACGCAACAGTTCCATGGCTCAAAATCATCAGCCAATCGTGCAGCCTGTAAAACCTTTGCTTTCTCATTGCGAATAGCTTCTGGATCAAAATGACCTGGGGGCTCCATAGCTGTTAATGAAAGCATCTGTGTTAAATGGTTTTGGACCATATCTCTCAAAGCTCCTGAAGACTCGTAATAGCCAGCTCGATCTTCTACCCCAACAGTCTCTGCAGCAGTAATTTGAACACTAGAAATGTAATTACGGTTCCATATAGGTTCAAATATTGCATTCGCAAATCTAAGAACCAAAATATTTTGAACAGTCTCTTTGCCTAGATAATGATCAATTCGAAAAACCTGGGATTCATTAGCACAACTCTGAACTATCCGATTTAAGGCCTGAGCACTTCCAAAGTCTCTTCCAAATGGTTTTTCAATAACCAATCGACTACGTTTCGGATCATCCAAAAGACCTTCTGCAGCAAGAGCTTTACATCCACAACTATAAAAGTCTGGTGATACTGATAAATAAAAAGTTCTATTCCCATGTGTTGCCCTTAAGCGATCAATCTCCTCAAGCCGGTCTTTTAACTTTCTTACGTCACCTAAATTTTGTAAATCCAATGACTGATAAAAAAGGCAAGCTTTGAATTGATCCCAAGCAATAGGATTCTCTGAAGCCCTAGCACCTAAAGCCTGGTACATCTTCTGCTGAAACTCCTCATCACTCCATCCCCTCCTGGCACAGCCAAGAATGGCAAATTCACTAGGCAATCGTCGCTGATTAAAAAGTTCGAAAAGAGCAGGGACCAATTTTCTGTGAGTCAGGTCTCCAGTGGCTCCAAAAATTACAAGGCATTGAGGCGCTATGACCTTTTCCTGCCGTAAACCAAGCCTTAAAGGATTTGTAATCGCAAAGCTCATTAGGACTGCCCTCTCGCGATTTCATGACAGCTAACATACAAATTCAAAAACGCTCTGGGCTGAGACGCCACAGTTTGTTGGCGGATGCCCAAAAAACTCTTTATATCGAGGCTACAAGTAAGGGCTTAAAAATTAACACCTTAGATGTTATGGCCATCAAAAAATATTTAATTAAATCCTAGTAAGTCTCTACATGCCAACGTCCTGCTTTCTTTAGTTGAGGTCTCAATTCTGACCAATTCATCCCTTTTTCTGCTGCTGCTTGTGTCATCGCTTCATCAATCCCTGGTTCCATGCCTTTTAAGCCACAGAGATAAATATGAGTTTTATTATTTTCAATCATTTCAAAGATCTCTGAAGCATTCTCCAACACCCTGTCTTGGATATACATCCTTCCACCTTTAGCATTGGTTTGTTCACGGCTAATCGCCTTTGTATAAAGGAAGTTGTCAGGGAATTCACTCTTATAACGTTCAAAATCATCGTCATAAAGCAAATTTGCAGTTTTTGGAGCTCCCATAAACAACCAAGCTTTACCTTTAAAATTCCAGCCATTCTTTTGAATCTCTGCCTGCTCAAACATCCTGCGTAAATAAGCCCTCATAGGGGCTATCCCTGTTCCAGTAGCCAGCATGATTACATTGGCATCTTCATCTTCAGGAAGAAGCATCTCCTTGCCAACAGGTCCTGTGATTTTAATTTTGTCTCCAGGGTTAATATCACAAAGGTATGTAGAGCAGACACCATCTACAGTTTCGCCATCTTTTTCGTACTGAAGCTGGCGAACACATAATGAAACTGTATTGCCCTCGAAATTGTCGCCATGTCTTGTACTAGCTATTGAATAAAGCCTTATTTTGTGAGGTTTACCATTAGCATCCTCACCTGCAGGGATAATTCCAATACTCTGACCTTCTACATAGTTGAATTCCGGATCACCTCCTGATATATCAAAGGTGATGTGGTTAACACGACCAATAGCTCCTTCTTGCAAAAGGCTGTAGTTGTCTAAGACACTACCAATGAAAGGGCTCCTAGGCTTGTAAAGGTTGACCGGAACATCTTTATGTCGCGACTTCCTAGTGGCCTCTGGAGGTGCAATCGAGCTGGAAGGCTGAGGCGTAGGTTCCGCTGCCTTAGGAGGCTCCCTTAGCGAAATATCATTAACCAGGCCGCTTCTCCAGTTCTGAAAAAGCCAAAATGCACCAATAAGTACTGGTACATGAGCCAGTCCACCGATTACAACACTTGCTTCCGAGTAAGCCATCAAAAACTAAATACCGATGGCGAGATTACCAACCCCCCCTCTCTCATAACTCTTAATTCGCCAGATAAAGGTCACTTTGTCAGATTGCACAAGTCAAAAAGCACGTAATTCTGTCCAAATTCACCTTCATTCTGTATTCTCTATTCCTGTCGAAAGAAGCTTTTCATTTGACTTCTACCCAATCGAACCTAAGTCAAGCGATTTCAGCGAAAGCTGAGACCTCAGAATCGCTTCTTTTGGAACGGCAGACAATCCAGCAGACAATGGAGCGCCTCCCTAACGGAACAAGGCGGCTAGCAGCACAATTAAGAACCCCTATAAAAGCAAGCACACTTTGGGAGGTCCTTACCGACTACGAGAATTTAAATACTTTCATACCAAACCTCTCCACCAGCGAACTAATTTCTCGCAGCGAGAACAAAGTTAAATTAAAACAAGTTGGGACTCAAAAGTTTGTTGGGGTGAAATTCTCAGCAAAAGTACAGATTGAACTAACAGAAAATAAGAAAATCGGAGATCTTGAATTTTGTTTATTAAAGGGAGATTTCAGGCGATTTGAAGGCGCATGGAGAATTAGACCGCAGATAGAGGGCGAAGGGACCTTTTTGCTTTACGAATTAACAGTTCAAGGATGCCTAGGGATGCCTGTGGGCCTAATAGAACAACGACTTAGAGAAGACCTTTCTACAAACCTTCTTTCAGTCGAGAAAGAAGCCAATAAAAGAGAAAAAATCTTCAAACTTCTCGACAGTGATTAAATAGCGGAATATCAAGCCGCAATTACATAGCATCCCAACAAGAATTACCAACGTCTAATCATCTTTGTATACCCCCAAGGGGATTCGAACCCCTGTCGCCTCCGTGAAAGGGAGGTGTCCTAGGCCTCTAGACGATGGGGGCGAGGCCGTAATTAAAAGAATTTGCTCTTTTAATCACATTTGAAAACTACGGTTCAGCCTCTCCCTACGTCAAGGCAGTTGATGAGACTCTTCTCCTTGACCCCGCCAAACTGGAACTTTGAAATAAAACGATGCGCCTTTATCAGGTTCTGATACCACCCATATTTTCCCACCATGCACCTCAACAATTCTTCTGCAAACTGAGAGCCCGACCCCAAACCCAGAAGTTTGCTCAGAGGTCTGAGGAAGTCGAACACGATCTAAGAAGATTCTTTGTTGTTCGTCTTCTGGAATACCAGGTCCACTATCAGAGACCTCAATTTGGACCCATTGACTAGTGCGATGAAGCATTGTTAAAGAGATATTTCCTCCGTCTTGAGTAAATTTCAAAGCGTTTTCTAAAAGATTCAACAAAACCTGCCGCATTCGCCGTTGATCAGCAAAAACCTTTGGCAAATCAGACGGAATATCAGTTCTAATTTCAATATTTCTTGTCCTCCAAAGCTTTTCGAGCTCCAAAATCGCTTCTGCACAAACACTCCCCAAGTCAAGTTTCTGAGGATTAAATAATGCCTCCCATCGTGTAATCCCAACCTCAAGAAGATCCTTGGAGAGGAATTCAATCTCTTCCAGTCTCCTTGTGATTACATCTTGAAAGTGCTCTAAATCAATTTGACCTAATTGCTGACTTTGTACTGCAAGCCTCGCTGCACTAAGAGGAGTTCGTAATTCATGTGCGACCATCCTTAGCAACCTTTCTTGCGAATGAATTCGCTTTATAAGAGTTTGATTCTCTTGACGAAGAACCAAAAGCTCATCCTCTAATTGCAATTCTCTCTGTGTAAGGCTGGTGTCAAGTTGAGAAGGCTTAAGGCTTAAGCCCAAACCAGTAACAAATTCTTCTTGCTGCCAGCGTGGAATCCAACTTTGAAACTGTTTAAAAATTGATGATCCAGCAAAAATCTGCTTAGGAGTTGGCGACAACTTAATCAGAGCAGGAAGCGCCACCAAACGATGTAGCTCTAGCAATTCTGGCTTTTCTTTAGGGTCAATTATTTGGAGAGTCACTCCAAACTCACAGTCATCACCCTCTAAATAATTTATAAGTCCTCTGAGGTCACCTCTAGAAAGGTGATGACGAGCAGCAACAAGAAGCAATTGAAGCCGAGGTCTTTCAATGGGATGATCTCGAACCAAAACTACTGTGAATTGTGAAAGTTAAAGCACACCTTATGTTTTTTTGGTGTCCGTTGACTGATTTTCTTAAGAACTAAAAAAAACTAATTAACAATGTTATTGATTTTTATATGAAAATTCGCTTTTCTCATTGCAATTCAGGCAAATTCATACATGAGTCGAAAGAAGGAGTGTGTCTTTTGTATCTGATCGAAGTGCAAAAAGAACAAAAAGTAGCAAATCCTACTTCAAAGAAGCAAAATCTTTGAAGCAAACAATTCTTAAAGCAGCTTTACTAATGGAAATTATTAATCCAGATTCTATTTAAAAGCTAGATAAAGACTTCAATTACACCAAGGATATTAGTTAGAAAAAAATCCATATTGAATATGTAATCTATTTAAATTAATACCTTTTTAAGATCAACAAATAAGGAGGTCTATCAGGCAGCATGGCAAGATGTAGTAAAAGCATTACGCATTTTGAAATCCCATCGGCTTCTACTCATAACAAGAGTTCTTCTAGTAATTCCAATAGGACTCTTGAGTTCTCCGGCACTTGCAGAGGCTAAAAACGATTCGTCTGCAAAACCAGCGGCTACAAACAGCGATATATTTCTCTATAGAGGTTTAGGCGCTTCATATGTATGCAATGCCCTTCGAATAGGAGTGGAGTTCCCCAAGTCGGTTGGAATTGCTGCAGCAACTTATACACAAGTGCTTAATGGCCGACATGCTGGCAAGATTGCCAGTTCTGGAGATAAAAAGCTTTCCAACAAACAGCTTTTTATGGGAGCAGAATTCCAACTTGTCAACGCCGCTGTTGAATACTGCCCGAAGCTTGTACCTGAAGATGTCAAGAAAAAAGTTGCGAAAGCAAACAAAGAGTTAATAGATCGTGAAAAGAAAAAAAGAAAATAAATTTCAAAAGAAAATACTAAAAATATTTAAAGGAAGAGAACCATTAGACTAAGATGTACAAGGAAGATTGACCACTGTATTTAAAGTGCTATGAAAGAAAATACCATTAAATATATACATGAATACAAGCCATATCCATTTAATTTACCTGAAATATGCCTCGAATTCAAAATTGGGGAAGAGAAGGTTAAAGTCATAAGTAAAATGAAATTTAGCAGTTTAAAAGAAGGTTATCAGAAATTGATTCTTAAAGGGATAGATCTACAGCTAATAAGCTTAAAGTTAGATCACAAGGAATTAGGAAAAGAATATTATTCTGTTAACGAAGATCAACTAACAATTAATCGGCATTTTGATAAAAATTTTGTTCTTGAAGTCACTTGTATAATTGATCCATTTAACAACACATCATTAGAGGGGCTATACGCAAGTGAAGGACTACTAACAACTCAATGTGAAGCCGAAGGGTTCAGAAGGATATGCTACCACCCTGACCGCCCAGACGTATTAAGTAAATATAATGTAAAAGTCAGTGCCCCAAAAGAGGATTACCCAACAATCCTTTCAAATGGAAATCTTCTCTCCGATAAGTTTGACAACAAAGACTTAAGTATCAAGGTGGTTGAATGGGAAGACCCTTATCCCAAACCCTCATATCTTTTCGGATTAGTCCTAGGGAAATTATATGAGAAGACAACAATTTATCAGTTAAAGTCAGGAAAAAATACCTTGCTTAGATTTCACACGGAAAAATCTAATCTTAAGAATCTAAGCCATGCAATGTCCTCACTAAAAAAAGCTATTGAGTGGGATGAAAAAGTATACGACTTAGAATATGACCTGGAGCAATATAACATAGTAGCGGTGAGACATTTCAATATGGGTGCGATGGAAAATAAAAGTCTGAATATATTTAATTCTAAGCTAATTATTGCTAATGAAGATATCTCTACTGATAGGGAGTTAGAAAGAGTCGAAAGTGTCATTGCTCATGAATATTTTCATAATTGGACCGGCAATAGGGTAACTTGTAGAGACTGGTTCCAGTTATCACTAAAAGAAGGTCTCACAGTCTATAGAGATCAATGTTTTACTTCAGACCTACATTCCTCCTCAGTTAAAAGAATTGAGGATGTTTCTGTCCTTAGAAATATACAATTTAAGGAAGACAATGGTCCCACCTCGCATGCAGTTAAGCCGTCAAGATACAAGTCTATTGATAATTTCTACACAACTACAATTTATGAGAAAGGTGCTGAACTTATAAGAATGCTGGAAATACTTATCGGTAAAGAGAGTTTTAATAGAGGCATAAGATTTTATCTAAGAAAATATGATGGCAGTGCCGCTACTACAGAAGATTTCATAAATTCCATTGCTGAAAGTACTCGCGAAAGCATTAAGTTTGATCTAAATCAATTTAAGACTTGGTACTATAGGAAAGGAACCCCTAAAATTAAAATTAAGCACAATTGGGACCCTGTGCAGGGAAAACTTAAGGTAACATTTTCTCAATGTCTAGAAGTATGTGATGATCAAAATACCCCATTTCTTATACCAATTAAAATCAAAGTTTTCAACAAAATAAAAGCCCTCACTAAAGAGCACTTATTTATACTTGACAAGATGAGAGATACTTTATTAATTGACAACCTCCCTAGGCAAAAGGAGTCCCCATACATATCACTATTTCGAGACTTTTCAGCACCTGTAATTTGGGAATCTGACATTGGTGAATATGATTTATTAGAACTTTTAAAGATTGATGATGATCCCTTTTCGAAATGGGATGCAGCACAAAAAGTTATCAAAAAGATATTGTTAAGTAGAGCTAAAGGTAATATTCTATTGGAAGTGGAACATGCCTTTATCTCTACCTTATCTGAGATTTTATCAAATAGCGACAAATATGATCTTAGATTTCTAGCGAAAATCCTAAGCTTGCCTTGCTTATCTGAACTTGAATCAGAGCAAGAGATAGTGAACCCTATTGCAATGTTCATTGGTTACCAGAAATTCCAAGCCCTACTTGGAGAAAAGCTTTCTAATCAACTTCATGAATTACTTAGCAAAATAAAAGCCAACTTAAAGCTTTCTTGGCCACAGGGAGTAGGGCAAAGAGAAATAACCGCTATTGCTTGGAAATGGCTTGCGCAATCTGGGGACAAATCAATCTACGAAAAAGCAGTAAAGGCAGTTAATTCAAACTCAATGTCCATAGCAAGGGCTGGTCTTGATGCATTGAATCCAATAAACTGCCCTCAAAGGGAAGAGGCACTCCAGATCTTCTATCAGAGATGGAAAGATTCCCCTGTAATTCTAGATACTTGGTTTAACCTAAATGCTTCTAATCCACATTTAAATTCTATTAATAAAATCAAACTGCTAATGGAACATCCTAAGTTTGACCCTATTGCTCCAAATGCAATAAGAGCCGTCCTAGGTGGGTTTACGAATAATCCGCCAAATTTTCACGCAATAGATGGAAGTGGTTATACATTTATGGCTGAACAAATAATCATTCTTGACTCAAAAAATGCTATCACTGCATCTCGTTTAGTAAAGATATTTAGCAATTGGAAAAAATATAACCATTCACATAGGAGTAAGATGAAGAAAGCCATTGAAATTGTTGCTCAGGAAAAAATATCTTCAAACACAAGAGAGATTATTGAGCTCATCAAATAATATTCTTCTTATTTACGAAACATTGAACTAATCGAGCTTTCTTCATGTATCCTCCAAATTGCTTCACCAAGCATATTTGCAACAGAAAGTACTTTTAACTGGGGAAATACATTTTTTTCGCTTAATGGAATGCTGTTTGTGACAATAACCTCCTCAAACAGACCCTCTTGAGAAAGACGTTTAGATGCTGGAGGGGAAAACACAGGGTGTGAAGCACAAGCTATAACTCTTTCTGCACCTTCCTTTCTTAAAAGTTCTGCACCAGCACAAATAGTTCCCCCGGTATCGATCATGTCATCTATGAGTATTGCTGTTTTCCCTTTCACATCTCCAATCACAGTAAGACTCTTGGAAACATTATGAGCAGCGCGCCTTTTATCAATAATGGCCAAAGGAGAGTCCATCATTTGCTTAGCAAATGCTCTTGCCCTGGCTACACCTCCTACATCAGGTGAAACGACAACGATCTCTCCTAAGTCCTTTTTTGAAAGATAATCAACTAAAACCGGTGATCCATAGATATGGTCACAGGGGATATCGAAATAGCCTTGAATTTGTGCAGAATGCAAGTCCATTGCAAGAACTCTGTCAACACCGGATTTAACTAGCAGGTTCGCCGTAAGTTTTGCAGTAATTGATTCCCGTCCTGCTGTTTTTCTATCTGCCCTTGCATACCCGTAATAAGGAATTACTGCCGTTATCTGCCTAGCTGATGCTCGTTTACAGGCATCGACCATAATCATCAGTTCCATCAAATTGTCGTTAACTGGAGCACAAGTAGGTTGAACCAAAAACACATCACATCCACGAATTGATTGCTGTATCTGAAGATAAAGCTCACCATCAGCAAATCGTTTGCAAACCTTTGGGCCTACTGACAGGCCCAGATACGTGGCAATCTCATCTGCTAAAGAAGGATTGGAAGTCCCACTGAACAAACGAAGGCGCTGCGAATCAAGACTTACATTCTTATGCTCGTCTCTTACTGCGCTAAGGAAAGTCTTCACGGTAGTCGCAGCCAAAACTTGATACCGATGCTAGTGCTGATGAAGCCGCTATCCAAATTTTTTCATCTAAAATTTTCTATAGATGACTAACCAAACGCTTTTTCTCCTAAACACTGGTCCTGTTACAGGAACAGAAATGCAATATGCAACAAGTCTTCTAGCAAATTCATGGGGTTGTGAGCACACTCATCATCATTCCACTGTGAACCCGAATGAAGTCCTTAAAAAGCTTCCGGAAAGAGCCTCTGTAATACAAATATGCGGAGACCCCGCTGCAGAGAATCAAAATAATTGCACTTGGATTGAGGCTCTGAGCTCATGGCGAAAACCCACACTTTTATTTACTAAGCAATTGGGGACAGGAAAAATCCCTGGGACAGCATCTGCTTATGTAGCTTTGTGCGAAAAATTTAAACTGCCATTGATAGGGATAATCCAAATAGCAGGGGAATGGGAACCCAGAAAGCGAAAATCAGACGGGCTTCCATGGTGTGGATGGCTACCTGAAGAGAAAGCTCCAACAAAACAAGATGTTGAGGACCTGTCCATGAGAAACAGTCATCAAGACTTAGTTATTAAGGTAATAGAGCAAAGGTTATCTATATTAAAGATTTGAAAGACTTATTAGAATTAGTCAATATTTGGCCATAAGGGTTGAATAGAATCACTTTCCAAGCGTCTACGAACTTGTTTGAAAAGTTGCTTAGATAAAGGTAAGGTTTCCCATCTAGGTTCGTGGTTTGATTTTGAGATGCTATAAAGCAAGCTAACCATTTCTTCATAAGAAAGGTTGGTTTTAACTTGTCTAATCAAATTATTTAACAAAACAGGGTAGCTATATTCTTTTTCTGCTGAATTAATCTTAGAGAATAAAGAGTTAACCATAACTTTTCTTCTTGATCTGCCTTCAGAAGAAAATTCCCTTGGAATTCTAGTTGAATAATCAGCCAACATTGAACCACTCAAGACATGTGATCCTGGAGGAAGATAAAGAGGCAAATTGGAATATTTATCATTAATCAATGAGGGTTTTCTTGTTACAATCCGGAAAGAACCAAAACCTATCAAGAATTCTCTTAAGCTATTGTGTGAGAAAACAATATACCGATCAATATTACCTTTTTCTAGACCGATTAAATCTGATAATATATCTGACATAAGCTTTACATCGCCTTTAAAGTACATATCAGATAAGGGTTTTAAACTCTTATCACCTGGTAATGTTATTTGAATCTCTAATGGGACCTGGAGTATGTCAACATCTCCATTTGGAGAAAATTGAATTAAAGCAGTAGACTCTGCTTTAATTCTTTCTTCATTTATTCTACTTTTACCTGGTTCATCGTTAAAGCCGTCAACCAATATGGCAAGTAAAATAATTCTTTTCTTTAATCTATAGACGCTATCTTCCAGTTTAATCTCAGATCTATTCTCATATAAACTACTTTCATTAAATTCATTCCAGAAAAGATTCAAAGACAACCCTCCTAACCAAAAACCTGTAACCGCAGCACCCAGTCGTTGAAGAGTTCTTCCAGGGTAACGACCCAAAATAAATCTACTTTTCTTTTTATTTCTACTGATTTTGGTTGTAATTTTATCCATTTTATATTCAACGTTAGACTTGACTAAGTCAAAAGAAATTTACGTATTCTACAAGCAAAGAAATGTCCTCCATATCCAAAAGTAGAGGAGTAGAAAACTCTAAATCCTTTTTGAAGAATAACTTTTAGCAAAGGTTTGTACATTCTAGAAGACTGAATTCAATGAAGAAAACCTAGTTTTAAATGCAACGTAAAAATAAGACTTCTAAAGACTAAGGGGGATCACATGGCTGAGTCAGAAGACCATCATATGGAGGATTCATATAGCATTAGCATATTAGTCTAAAAATCATGCCATTTGTTTCTAGCTTTGTTTTAAAGCTAATGCATTCATTATGAATTTCACCAAAGATGCTGGATTCCTTAAACCCTAATTAATTTGCCTTCAACTCGAACTACAGGGGTTTTACTACACCCAACAGCCCTTCCTGGATCGCCAGCATGCGGAACTTTTGGCCATCCTGTTAGAGAGTGGCTAAAGATTCTCTCGAACAACAGCATTGGTGTTTGGCAGCTATTACCACTAAGCCCTACCGATGGAACAGGGTCACCTTATAGCTCACCCTCTGGATTTGCGATAAATCCATGGTTCCTAGATGCCAAAGATCTTGCCGCGGAAGGGTTTATAACTGTCTCAGCACTTCACGAGCTTCCACAAGAAAGAGCGTCCTCAAAATGCCACTCATCATTGAATTTAGCCCTGGCAAATGACCGGAGTAGATACCTAGGAAGACTGTTAAGAGAATCCTGGTGCGAACAAGGACAAAGTCGGCATAAAGCATTTAAAGAGTGGTTTGGAAAAAATCCTTGGGTGAAAGATCACAGCGCATTTATGGAACTGCGTCGACAAAACGATGACCTCCCATGGTGGAAATGGTCTAACTCATTAGCTCAACATAAAACACTTGCATTAAAAGAATGGGAGGAAAACAACAATGAAGCCTTGTTAGAACATCAACTTGTTCAATGGCATCTTGATAGACAATGGCAGGCAATTAGAAAACTTGCAAAAAGTCTTGGAGTAATCCTTTTTGGCGACTTGCCTTTTTATGTTGCTCGAGACAGCGTCGATGTATGGGCAAATCGTGAACTTTTCTCAATCCATTCTAATGGACAAATGGAAGTACAAAGTGGAGTTCCACCTGATTATTTTTCCGAGACAGGTCAGCTATGGGGAACTCCTATATACAGATGGAAGGTTCATCGTCTAAGTAGCTTTAACTGGTGGAGGAAGCGATTAAGACGTCAATGGCAACAATTTGATTTATTACGGTTAGACCATTTCAGAGCTCTGGATTCTTACTGGGCTGTGCCTGGTCAGGAGACAAATGCAGTCAAAGGACACTGGCAATCCTCTCCAGGGATAGACTTATTAGAGACGATAAGGAATGATTTCCATGGAAAGATTCCTTTAATAGCTGAAGACCTAGGCTTAATTACTCCTGAAGTAGAAAGATTAAGAGACAAATTTTCTCTTCCAGGCATGAAAATTCTCCAGTTTGCCTTTGATGGCAATCCAGAGAACCCTTACTTACCAGAAAATATTAAGGGTAATAATTGGGTTGTTTACACAGGAACTCATGACAACCCAACCACTTTGAGCTGGTGGCAGAACCTAGAGAAAGAATCTAAAGATAGAGTCCGTGAGACAGTCCAATGCAATATTGAGGCTCCAGGGTGGCAACTTTTAGAACTAGCACTCAAAACTGAAGCATTTTTAGTCATAGTACCCATACAAGATTTATTAAATTTAGACGACGAAGCAAGGTTTAATACCCCAGGAACAACATCTGGAAATTGGAGTTGGAGATTATCCTCTTTTGGTCTGCCTATTGAGAACGCCTTAAAAGATTTTCAAGAACGAGGCTCTTTCTGGGGAAGATCAAATGAATCAGTTTTAAAACTATCTGAGTCATTAGGGAGTCGGTAAACCCCAGGAGTCCTTATGTCAGAAGAATATTTCTTACCATTCCAATAAATACTTTCAGTAGAAGGTAATGGAGGGTTTATCTCAATCAATAGTGGAGGAACTATCCTTAGTGATATCTTACCTATAACTTCTTTTAGCTCTAACTTAGAGCCGCCTGAACTTCTTAAAGATATTGACCTTGCTTTAGTTAAGTTGATAACCAAAAGCCCAGAGTTATAAAGTTTCTTTGGAACTCTAGATGCTAAATCCAGCCAAGCTTTCTTAGACCCTCGAGTTGCAGAAACAACAGGCTTATATTGATCAAGAGGTGTTTCATAAGAATCAGGAATTGAAACCGATTTGTTTGAGGCAAAAGGTCTTAACGAAATGCTGTTAATTTCTGCAATATGTTTATGCTGTTGGTTAAGCAGAAAAACACTTGAAATCATAAGGAATAAATAAACAATAGCTCCTTGCCAAGTAGTTAAGATGTCAATATTACCTGGCGTGAATGGAAGAGGTTTTCCACTCTTAAATTCTTTATTCCTTTCATATGTAGCCTTAAGCAAAGAATCTAAGGTTCCACCTTGAATCTCTAGCTGCGCCTCCAATAATGCAAGCATTGAAGAAAGATATGCTGGCTCTGGCAGACGATCAATCCAACCTCTTTCAATTGCTTCGAGTACAGTTATAGAGATACGAGTACTAACAGCCAACTGTGCGATAGTTTTTCCCTGACTCTCACGCCTACTTCTGATTAAAAGGCCAAGTTCTCTTAACGATTCCAAAGAAATATTATCTGGCGAATAAAAAGCCGCAACAGGCTTATTCTTTGATCTCCAAAATGATTTAAAACGCATTCTTGTTAGTTGTTCATTATGGAAACGTTTCAGAAATACCTCTGAATCAGCTTATTGGACCCAACCAATGCAACCATTCTGTCCTATGGAGCTCTCGCCAACTCCCCTCACGTAGTTCTCCTAAACAAATCCCTGAGAACTCGATTCTTTGCAAATCCAATACTTGATGACCCAATACTTCTGCTACACGTCTTATTTGGCGGTTTCTCCCCTCCCTAATTCGAATCTCCAATAAACTCTTACCATCAACAAATTGCAAATTCTTGACAAATGCTGGCATAGTTAATCTCCCATCTAACACAACACCATTACGCCATCGATACAATTTATCCTGTGATGGTTTTCCATTTACCAAAGCTCGGTAGATTTTTTCATGTTGGTATCTTGGGTGCGTCAACCGTAATGTCAAATCTCCTATATTTGTCAACAAAAGAACTCCGCGAGTGTCAAAATCTAATCTTCCAACTGGATGTAGTCCTGATCTAATATTTCTAGGAATAAGTGATAACACACTTTTTTTTTCTCTTTGATCTTTACAACTACTTATAAGGCCTAAAGGTTTATTTAATAGAAATACCCTTGGAGGAAGCGGAGTTGGAAGTTTCCTTCCATCAACAAGGATAAGGTCCTTAATTGGATCTGCCGTTTGACCTATCGTTGCTATCTTACCATTAACACTAACCCTCTTTTGCAGTATATACTCCTCGGCCTTACGCCTTGAGCATATTGCTGAATTAGCAATTGCTTTTTGAAGCCTTAACTTGGGCATTAGCTACTAAATATTTTTGCAATTTATCATTTATATAAAATAAGAAGTATATATAAGCAAGCTTTTTATATATAAGGATGTAAATGAAGCAAGGAAATGCAAGTTTGCAGAAAACAGGAAAACGAACTGGAGCCTAGTACCACATATCACCAAGACCATAAAGCTACTTCCGTAATATTTTAAAAGGTGGTAAATTAGGAAACTAAAAAGTTTCGAAATTTGAATGGGTGGTTCGGCCTCACAACTAAATCTAGACCTGGTCAGCTCATATTTACGTGATATAGGTCGTGTTCCTTTGTTGACGAATGATCAAGAAATTACTTTAGGAAGACAAGTCCAGGAGCTGATGTCTCTTGAGCAGTTGGGCACCGAATTAGAACTAACCAATGGTGAGAAGCCCAGTTTTGACGAATTATCTAAAGCAGCAGGGATTTCCATTACCCAGCTAAAGAAAAAACTTAAATCTGGGCGACGCGCTAAAGAGCGTATGGTCGCTGCAAACTTGCGTTTGGTTGTCAGCGTTGCAAAGAAATATACGAAACGGAATATGGAGCTTTTGGACCTAATCCAAGAAGGTACTCTCGGATTAGTGCGAGGGGTAGAAAAGTTTGACCCTACTCGAGGCTATAAATTCTCGACATACGCCTACTGGTGGATTCGACAAGGAATAACAAGGGCATTGGCTGAGAAAAGCCGAACTATTCGTTTGCCTATTCACGTCACTGAAATGTTGAACAAACTGAAAAAAGGTCAAAGAGAATTAAGTCAAAAGCTTGCAAGGACTCCTTCTATATCGGAATTGGCGAAATTTGTTGAGCTAAAAGAAGAAGAAGTCAAGGAATTGATGTATAGAGCTAGTCAACCAATGAGTTTGGAAAAGAAAGTAGGAGAGGGTGATGACACGATCCTGCTTGACTTACTTCCAGGAGAAGAAAGCCTACCTAGTGAAAAAGTCGAAGCTGATTGCATGAAAGGAGATTTACATGCATTAATTGATCAGTTACCAGAAATACAAGGTCTTGTATTGCGAAAGAGATATGGGATTGATGGAGATGATCCCATGACCCTTACTGGTATCGGGAGAGATTTGGGAATGAGTCGTGATCGAGCAAGGAGACTAGAGAGAGATGGCTTAAAAAAACTAAAGGAGAAACAAATAGAGACCGACTATTTCAATGCCACTTAAATCAGATAATACACATCAGTCTAAATAATTAATTTAATCAAATGTATTTCAAGAACTAGTTCCTAATGAGAATTCATTGCCAATCTTTTGTTTTAATAGCCTAATTAACTTCTTAAAATCTGACACATCAATTCTGTCATCTTTTATAAGTGCCATAAGAAAAGCTTTCCTTAGTTTTGAGCCATCCTCACTAAGTAATAGCTTCAAAACTGATGCGGCTAATGGAAGTAACTCATCTTTAGAGTCGGAATTCGGATTCGTTAAAATTGAAAGCAAGCTCTCAATTCTTTGAAGCTTAAGATGACCATCTGAGTCAAAAATAACTTCTAAAAGAATTTCTATCATCTCTTCGGTATCACCCATTAAAAGTCTCTTTACAACATAAGGGTATGCAATTGCAAGTATCCTAAAATTAGGATCAAGCCTTAGTGCTAACCCCTCTTGACTTACAACAGCACGAATTATTAATGCAAATCTAGCAGGAACACGAAACGGATAGTCATACATCAACGCTGAAAACTGGTTTGTGATTTTTTTGAAGTTAAATGAATTAACAGAGTCTATTAATTGAGCCCCTAAAACATTTTCTAATACAGGAATAATAGGCTTTATATCAGTCGAAGGACTTAAGAAGCCAAGTATTTTAAAATCATTTGCTAATTCACAAAAATCTCGGTTAATAAGATGAACGACTGCTGACACGAGACTAATACGATCATAATCACTAATTGAATCCATCATTCCAAAGTCAACATATGCCAGGTGTCCTAACTTTCCAGACTTACCTCTTAAAGCAAATATGTTCCCTGGATGAGGGTCAGCATGAAAATATCCAAATTCTAATAACTGTTGAATAGCACTTATTACTGCTGTCCTAATAATAGCTTTAGGATCTAAATGGTGAGCCTCAAGATCTTCTCTACTTCGTAATTTAACACCTTCAATCCAACTTGTTGTAATAACCTTTTTAGAAGAAAGAGAGTATTCTACTTTAGGTATAGTTATAGTCGGATTCTCTGAAAAGAGATTAGAGAACCTTTCTGCATTTCTTGCTTCCTGTTCGTAATCAATTTCTTCAAAAAGACTCTGAGCAAATTCATCTATAATTTCTGTTAAACTAAAACCTAAGTTTAACGGCAAGAAAGGAGCTGAAATTTTTCCAAAGAATCTTATTAAAACTAAATCACGCCGGATTATAAATTCTAAATTTGGACGTTGAATCTTAACAGCAACCCAATAATTCCTATATAACCTTGCCTTGTAAACCTGTCCGAGACTTGCAGCAGCAACAGGTTCGCCTCGAAAATCTTTAAAAATTTTATAAGGGCTTATGCCAAGTTCATTTTCAAAAATGTCTAAGGCAACATCTTGTGGAAAAGGGGGTAAATTATCCTGAAGATTGCTTAATTCCTCTAACCAATCACGCCTAACTAAATCTGGTCTTGTCGACAGTGCCTGGCCAAGTTTAATAAAACAAGGTCCTAAACTTGTAAAAGTAGAAAAAAGATTCTGAGCAAGGTTTCTCTGAACACGTTCTTTTTGACTAGAGCCATATATAAGAAGGTTAACAACAAATATAAGGAAAGAACTACTTACTTGAATTAATCGAGGCAACCATATCAATGGCCTACATATAAGCCATATAAAATCACCCTTTGGGTCATAGCAAGTCAAAGTATTACTTGCTAATGGCTTTAACGGCTTCCTCAAGACCTTCAGTAGAACGAAGGGAATGACATTTAATCAAACTCTAATCACCAAAAGACTCTTTCATGAGACTTCTTCCTTTGTTGACGCAACTTCATACCAAAAGCAGGTCTCTACACCTCCCGGCACACGGTCGTGGTCTCGCGCTCCCAAAAGATCTAATTGCATTACTCAAAAAAAAACCTGGTTTATGGGACCTACCTGAACTAAATGAGATTGGAGGCCCTACTGAAAAAAACGGAATAATCGCCGAAAGCCAATCATTCGTAGCTAATGCGATGGGAGTTAAAAACGCATGGTACGGAGTAAATGGAGCAACTGGTCTCCTTCAAGTTGGCCTTCTTTCAATGACAAAGCCAGGAGGCAAGGTATTAATGCCGAGAAATACTCATAAAAGCTTGATCCACGCATGTGTTCTTGGAAATTTATCTCCGGTTCTTTTCGACATTCCTTTCTTGCCTGATAGAGGCCATTATTCTCCTCCTGATCTAAATTGGCTAGAACAAGTTTTGGAACAACTTACAAAGGACGATATCCAAATAGATGCTGCTGTATTGATTCACCCTACTTACCACGGGTATGCAAAGGACTTAAATCCATTAGTCAAGCTTCTGCAAAAAAAAGGAGTGCCTGTCTTGGTAGACGAAGCACATGGATCATATTTGGCAGGCAACATCGACAATGACCTGCCTGCATCCTCTCTAGGGTCAGGAGCGGATCTAGTTGTTCACTCATTACACAAGTCCGCTTGTGGGCTAAATCAAACTGCAGTCCTTTGGTTACAAGGCAATAAAATTAATCCCAACCAAATAGAAAAAAATCTTGAGTGCCTACAAACAACAAGTCCAAGTGCCCTATTAATGGCTTCTTGTGACTCTGCAATCCGAGAATTACTTTCTGCGAAAGCCTTGAAAAATTTACAGCAACGGCTCTATGAAGCAAGAATAATCTACTCACAATTAATTGAACGAGGAGTACCACTACTAACTACACAAGACCCTTTACGACTAATCCTCCATACGGCACCACATGGTATTAATGGCTTAATCGCTGATGGTTGGTTTATTGAGCATGGACTAGTGGCTGAGCTTCCTGAACCTGGATGTATCACGTTCTGTCTAGGAATGGTTCGGCATAAAGGTCTTTCAAATTTCATTTCTCGTAAGTGGTTTCAGCTTCTAGATTCTGTTGGACCAACAAACCCACTAGGTCCATTTGAATGTCCCCCTAATGGATTGCTGACAATTCCATCAATATCCCCTACAAAAGCCTGGTTCTCAAAGAAACAAAAGGTGAAATTAAAAGAGGCTATTGGCAGAATTTCAGCAGAATTGATATGTCCTTACCCTCCAGGAATCCCCTTAGTGATTCCTGGCATGTACCTTGACATGAACTTAGTTCACTGGTTATTAAAACAACGATTATTTTGGTCCAATCAGATATCCGATGAGATCTCAGTTGTTTGCCGTGAAGAAACTCTGATCTAGTTTTAAATTCTGATGGCACCAGTCTCACCAAACAACCGACTAAAAAGCGGTCTTGCTGCCGGAGCTTTTGGCCTTTTGATTGTTGGTCTAGGAGGCTGGTGGTTCACCTTCGCAGTAAGTTTGATAGTTCATCTAGCCCTTTTAGAATTTTTTCGAATGGCTCAGTTTGCGGGGATTCGACCTGCCACTAAAACAACTCTTTTAGCATGTCAATTATTAATATTTAGCACACAATTGGCGGCAATTGGAATTTTATCTACTGACTTCACTTCCGCAGTTCTACCATTATCGGGTGCGGCTATTTGTGGATGGTTGTTACTGCAACCAATAACAGGTTCAATTGCTGATATAGCGGTATCAATCTTTGGATTATTTTATCTTGGCTTCCTTCCCAGCCATTGGCTAAAACTTAGAAATATTACCAGCCCTGATCTTACTCCGAATTTAACTCTGATAACAGAAAGATGGGTTGATTTCTTAACTCCAGGAATGACCATCACCCTCATGGCTTGCCTAATAATTGTTTCGAGTGACATTGGTTCATATTTTCTTGGGAAAAACTATGGGCGACTTCCTCTTTCACCAATCTCACCAGGAAAGACTATTGAAGGGGCGATCGGCGGAGGAATTTGCGCAATCATTATGGGAGGCATAAATGGCTCAATAATCGGATGGCCATATGGATTTTTAATCGGAGGAATACTAGGCGGATTAGTGGCATTATTTGCACTCGTAGGAGACTTAACCGAGTCAATGATGAAAAGGAACGCAGGTCTTAAAGATTCAGGTGCGGCACTTCCCGGACATGGTGGGATCCTTGACAGAATTGACAGTTATCTTTTTACTCCAGCAGTTGTCTACTATTCAATAAACTTAGTCTTACCATTGTTTTTTGCAAACAACTAAGGTCTAACTTCTGCTTCCGCATCAATACAAAGACTATCTTGATAAATATAAGCTGTCTTAATTGATATCGAACTATCCATTGGCAAGGAAAATTCTTTACATTCATTAAAAATTAGAATTGTTTTATTATCAGATCTAATAGTAAACCTATCCTCAATCATCTCTGAATTTGTGTCTTTTATAACTTTTAAGAAAAGGCTATCATCCTTAATATTCGCCTTAAAAAAACTGACACTTCCGAATAATTTATCCAAAACTGTCTGCCCCAAATTATTGAATGATTCAGAGGAGAAAAATTCATTAATGCCAGCATTAGAAAGTTTAATGCACCCATTAATGTGAAAGGGCTCATTAAGTGAAACAAGCTTATTTATTTTCTTTAAATTATAAGAAAGCTTTAACGAATTGCTTTGAATCTCAACATCATCAATCTGGAGTCCCCGAAAACTAATCTCCCTAGCATTAACAGATACCCCTGAAAGATTACCTCGAAGCAACTCTAAACCTGATCCATTTATGACCAAAGATAAGTCGGCTACCGATTCACACTTGGAACGAATCCAAATTTTTAATCCCTTAGCTAAGATATTTAGTAATGGATCTGATTTGCTCCCTGGGGAATCATTCATACAGATCTAGAAAATTCAAGCCATCTTCTCGCTACAAATTCTGGGCAATCCAGGTGGGGCAAGTGACCACAATCCTTAAGTTCTTCTACGTTTGGATCTAAGAGTTTATGAACTTGTTTTTTTATAGTTGAACTCAGAATACGGTCATTTTTCCCAAAAATCACATTTATAGCCTTATCCGGCAGCGGGCTTCCACAATTAGCCATGCCTCCAGAACGGGCAAAAGAAGAAAGAGACCTGCCCCAGCCAGGTACAGACAAATGAAGAGAAGCGATTTGTTCCTCCTTCTCTCCTACGCTCAGATCAGGATCAGAGAAAGCTTGTCTACACAATGATCTTCTCACAAAAGGTCTACTGAGAAACCAAACACCTAATTGATCCAAACCTGGGGGCAATGGCATAGGTTTACCTGTAAGTCCCGCTGGTGCCAATAAAAGCAATCTTTGAATTCTTTCTGGATATCTTCTTCCCAACTCCATAGCGACTGCGCCTCCCATTGAAGCGCCAATCAAACCAACAGGCCTTGAAAAAGGAATGACTCGTTCCAAAAGCTCTCGAAGATGTTGAAAAATGGCTTCTGGCCCAAAATCAACATCAACTGGTCGAGGGCAAAATCCAAATCCGTATAAGTCAGGAATGATCAATAGATGATTTTTCTTCAGCAAAGGCACAAGGCGACGGAATTCAAGAAAGCTGCTATCAAAACCATGCAAGAGAAGTAAAGGGTTCCCCTGTCCGGTAATCACGACTGGATAATTATCAGTCTTGGATGAAATACCTTTAAGAGGAATCCATTTAACTTCTTGAGCTAAGTCCTTAGCCAAAGGATCAATTAATTCTTTAGTGAGTTCTCTAAATAAGACCTCTCCTGAAGAGACTTGATCGGATAGTTTCTGGTTTGTAGGGCTCAATTTAATTTAAACTCCTAAACTTTTAAGGGAAGTTTAGGCACGTCTTTTTCACCAGCTTCTAACAAGGCAATAAGTAAAGCATCCTGATTAACTTCAAAAGGAAGATAATGAATTTCTGATCCAGGCCTACAGGCGAAATTGCAAACTTCTTTAAGAGTAATTTTATCTAAATTCTCATACCCAAGAGATTCAAGAGATGTAGGTAAATTAAGTTGTTTAAATAGTTGGATTAACTGCTTTCTAGCTTGCCCTGCCAAATGGTTTCCTCCTAATAACTCTTCAAGTCTTAACTGCACTAAGACTCCAAAGCCTACCTTTTCTCCATGTAGAGATTTACAGGGAGAGTCTAACTGTGTTAATGCATTATGTACTGCATGTGCCCCAACTGTTCTACATTTAGCACCTCCAATTCCACCAATCAAACCTGCTGTGATAGAACAGGCCTCAGCAACACGTATCCATTCTTTACTATGTATATCTTGCAAGGCTCTTGTACCATCCAATAACAATTGATCTCGCAACACTCTTGCCATCTGAACGGCCTGTTGAACAAGTCCATCATCGCTTGAGCCACTGCTTACAGATGCCTCATACCATTTTGCAATCGCATCTGCTATTCCACTTGCAAGAGTTTTTGTAGGAGCTGTTCTTACAAGAGAATGATCGAAAATCAGAAGCTGAGGACAAGTATTAAGAACAACATCCTTTATAAAAGCACCTTTAGCTGAATAGATATTTGACAAAGCAGTCCATCCTGCACAGGTAGATGCGCTCAATGGAACAGTAATACAGGGAATATCTAATCGATTAGCAAGAAGTTTTCCTGAATCAAGAACTTTACCTCCTCCTGCAGCAACAATTCCATCAGAAGAGTGGTCTTTCATAATATTTTCTAATAAAGACAAGTCTTCTTCACAACAATCATTCTCTAGCTCAGCGAAGAAAGGTTCTAAACACATTCCTCTCAGATCTTCAAAGAGGTTATTTCTCAAATCAAATGTATCTTGACTTCTTCCAATAAATAGAGGCCTCCTACATAAATCAGGAATTATTTTTCGGCCCTCTACCCATGCTCCTTCACCTCTGAAAACAACATTTGGTGCAATATTATTTTTAGAAAAATTTCTCAATTGATTATAACTAATGGCAAATATAGGAGAGCATTGCCTTAAGCACTAGCTTCCGCTAATTCTGGTGTAGAAGAACCTTTAGGTAAATGTCGAACTATAACCTCCTTGTTTTCATTTACATCCACTTCAGCATTATCTCCATCCTTTATCCTCCCTGAGAGCACTTCTTCCGCCAGGCTATCTTCTAGCAACCTCATCACAGCTCTTCTTAAAGGCCTAGCACCGTAAGCTGGGTTATAACCTTCTTCAACCAATCGTTCCTTAAAGGCATCAGTAACAGTAAGCTCAATTCCCTTGTCTTGCATACGAAGGAACACCTCCTTTAACATTATTTCTGCAATTGACTTAACTTCCTCTCGAGTCAGCTGACGGAAGACAATTGTCTCATCCAATCTATTTAAAAACTCTGGTCTAAAATACTGCTTTAATTCTTCAGTTAGTAATGACCTAATTCTGTTGTATTGGGTTTCCTCAGAATTCTCTCCTGAAAATTCAAACCCAAGACCTCCACCACCCTTTTCTATTACCTTTGATCCAATATTAGAAGTCATAATAATCAATGTATTTTTAAAATCAACAGTTCTTCCTTTTGAATCAGTCAACCTTCCGTCCTCTAACAATTGAAGAAGAAGATTAAAAACATCCGGATGAGCTTTTTCAATCTCATCAAAAAGAACAACTGTATAAGGCCTCCTACGAACAGCCTCAGTCAGTTGTCCACCTTCATTAAAACCCACATAACCAGGAGGTGAGCCAATCAATTTACTAACAGTATGCCTCTCCATGAATTCAGACATATCTAATCGAATCATCGCTTCTTCACTACCGAAGAAATATGCAGCTAAGGCCTTAGTAAGCTCTGTTTTACCGACACCTGTAGGGCCAGAAAATATAAAACTTGCTATAGGCCTATTTGGGTTCTTAAGTCCTACTCTTGCTCTACGGATTGCTTTAGAAACTGCTTTAACTGCTTCATCTTGGCCAATCAATCGTTGATGAAGAGTATCTTCCATATTTAAAAGCTTTACCGACTCACTTTCAGTAAGCTTCTGAACAGGAACACCGGTCCATGATGCGACTATATGTGCAATGTCATCCTCATCAACTTGAGGGGTAGTTAATTTAGAAGAAGTAGTATTTTCTATTAGGTTATCTTTTACAGATTCATCACTTGCTTTAACGGTCGGAGCGGAAAGCCCCTCTGATGAAGTTTCCCCTTGCACCTCAACTTCTTTCCGTTTGAGTTGTAAAACATTCCGAATCTCTTCTCTTAATTCTACCTCTTTCTCACGCAACTCTCCAGCCTTATTAAAATCCTGCTGACGAACAGCTTCTTCTTTCTGCTTCTGAACACTTCTAAGTTCCTTATCAACTTTTTTTGCCTCTGGAGGAAGCTTTGAATTCAATAATCGAACTCTACTTCCTGCTTCGTCAATTAAATCAATTGCCTTGTCAGGAAGAAAGCGATCAGAAATATACCTATCTCCCAAATTTGCTGCTGCTTCAAGGGCTAAATCAGTAATTTTCAGTCGATGATGTTGTTCATACCGCTCTCTCAATCCACGCAATATCTCAATGGTATCCGCTATAGAAGGCTCCCCAACCATCACAGGCTGGAAACGCCTTTCCAAGGCAGCATCCCGCTCTATATGTTTTCTATATTCATCTAAAGTTGTAGCACCAATGCATTGCAGTTCGCCTCTCGCCAAAGCTGGTTTGAGTATATTTGCAGCATCAATTGCTCCTTCCGCAGCACCTGCACCAATTAAGGTATGTACTTCATCTATTACGAGAATTACATTCCCTGCTGATTTAATCTCCTCCATAATCTTTTTAAGTCTCTCTTCAAACTCCCCTCTATATTTGGTTCCTGCAACTAACAATCCAATATCTAAAGTAAGAACTCTCTTTTCTTCAAGAATATCTGGAATTTCCCCTTGTTGAATTCTCTGAGCCAAGCCCTCTGCTATAGCAGTCTTACCAACACCTGGCTCTCCAATTAATACAGGATTGTTTTTTGTGCGTCTTCCTAAAATCTGAACTACTCGATCTATCTCACTTTGTCGTCCAACAACTGGATCTAGTTTTGACTCACTAGCTAGTTGTGTCAAATTCGTACCAAACTCATCAAGAGTGGCTGTCTTCTGTGATCCCTTAGCACCACCACCTCCGGAACCTGCAGCGACTTCAGCCGTCTCGCCCAGCATCCTTATAACTTCACTACGTATTTTCGAAAGATCTACTCCTACATTTTCCAAAACCCGTGCAGCCACACCCTCACCTTCTCTAATAAGACCTAACAACAAATGTTCAGTACCTATGTAGTTATGGCCAAGCTGTCGGGCTTCCTCCAAAGACAATTCAAGAACCCTTTTAGCTCTAGGGGTAAACGGAATTTCAACAGCAACAAATCCTGAGCCTCGACCAATAATCTTTTCCACCTCAACGCGAGCATCCTTAAGGTTGACCCCCATTGATTTGAGTACTTTTGCCGCAACACCAGTACCCTCACCAATCAGACCTAAAAGGATCTGTTCAGTGCCAACAAAATTATGACCAAGACGACGAGCCTCCTCCTGGGCAAGCATTATCACCTTGATTGCCTTCTCAGTAAACCGCTCAAACATGGGCTAAGCCACGTATATGTATAACCAAGTTATCAGGGCCTAGAGTTCAGTGCGATGTATTTAAGTTTTCAATCAGATCCTTTTTAAAAAACCTATTGTAAAAGTTGAAAATAAAAATCTCTTTCTGAAAAAATGGCCAACTTTTTCTGGTGGGTAAACCGAACTATCTAAAATCTATACCTGAAGATTCATTAGGTTCCCAAATTGGCCCATTGGATAAAAGCATCACTACCATCACGATAGTAATTCCTTCTGACACCCCTAGTATTAAAGCCAAAATTCTTGTAGAAAGACTGTGCCTCTAGATTCAAGCCTGAAACCTCAAGGCTTGCCCATTTTGCACCAGCCGCTTTAGCCCTTTTTAAAAGACTTGAAAGAAGCTTCTTCGCACTCCCAGCTCTCCTATGAGATGGGTGCACTGCAATTAGATTTAAATGCAACTCATCAACTACTAGCAGACCACAGGCGATTGCATACAAATATGAAGAGTTCTTCAAGCCTAAACATAGACATTTTTGATTAACCAATTCTGCCTGCCATTGTGCTTTACTCCAAAATCCACCCATTACCAATTGATCTAAATCAATGCAAGAGCTCAAATCATCTATGTCAAGAGTGACTAAATGCTGAGGCCCTTTGCCCATAATTGCCTAGTAGATCACACAAAAGTATCATTTTGACCACCATATACCTAAATTGATTGAGTAATAGCCAATTATCAATTTCCATGGCCGATCAAAAACCATATGAACAAGAGCCTAACCTTTTAAGTCCGAATAGAAATATTGCACCAACCTCAACCATCCTGAATAAGGAGGGAAAACTATTGATTGGAGGATGCTTGCTAAGTGATCTAGCTAAGAAGTATGGCACACCTCTTTATATTTTAGATGAATCAACCATAAGACTATCCTGTGCTGCGTATAGAGAGGCCCTATGCAAATATTACCCAGGAGATTCTCTAGCAATATATGCATCTAAAGCAAATAGTTCTATAGCTATTAGTAGTATTATAAAATCCGAAAACTTGGGTATTGATGTAGTATCTGAAGGTGAATTAATTACAGCCCTTAAAGGCGGATTTGAAGGGGGGAAAATCTTTCTACACGGCAACAATAAGTCCGAAGAAGAATTGCTTCTAGCTTACAAAAGTCAATCAACCATAGTAATTGATAATGAGCAGGATATAACTGAACTAGGACGACTCATTCCAAGAGGAGAGACACCTGTAAAACTCATGCTAAGGGTAACTCCAGGGATAGAATGTCACACCCATGAATATATACGCACTGGGCACCTTGATAGTAAATTTGGATTTGACCCTGAAAAGGTTGAGGAGATCCTATATCAATTAAGGGATTGCAAATGGGCAAAACTCGAGGGCCTTCATTCACATATTGGTTCCCAAATCTTTGAGTTACAACCTCATCAAGATCTAGCTGAAGTCCTTTCAGAGACTTTATTGCTAGCTAAGCGAATAGGACATCAGATCAATGATCTAAACGTAGGAGGAGGGCTAGGTATCAAATATACAAATTCTGATGACCCTCCAACTATCCAAAACTGGGTTGAAGCAGTAGCTCGTGCAATCACAAAAGCATGTGAGAAAAGGAACCTTAAACTTCCAAGGCTAATTTGCGAGCCAGGAAGATCTCTAATAGGGACATCTGGGGTGACTCTTTATAAAATTGGCTCTAGAAAAGATATTCCAGGAATAAGAACCTACCTATCTATTGATGGTGGAATGAGTGATAATCCTCGACCGATTACATATCAGTCTGCCTATGAAGCATGCCTGGTTGACCGCCCATTACACACTCCCCAAGAAACTGTCACCCTTGCAGGAAAACATTGCGAATCTGGAGATGTTCTCATAAAAGATCTTTCTATACCACAGAGTTCCAGTGGAGACATCCTGGCTGTATTTGGAACAGGCGCTTACAACTCATCAATGAGCTCTAATTACAACCGTATCCCAAAGCCAGCAACAGTCCTGGTTCACGATGGGAGCTCTGACTTAATCCAAAGAAGGGAGCAGCCAGAAGAACTTCTGAGATACGATGTCTTTCCTGAGCACCTTCGGAAGGTAATCTAAATAAGTAAGTCTGCTTAGGAGTCAAGATGACATGGGGGGTGTTCGATGCGCGCCTCCTTCTTGACATACTTTTAGCTTTTGGGCTGGGGGTGTTGCTCTTTTCAAGAGTCAACGAACCACGAACCCTGTGGCTGCTCAGAGGATATCTATTACTTGTATCCAGTGCTTGGTTTATACAAAGATTAGAGACCCTTCCGCTTACTTCGAAGCTAGTTGATGCTCTTGTATTAGCTTGCTCTTTATCGCTTGCAATTCTCTGGCAGGGAGAATTGAGACGATTAATGGAATTACTAGGGACAGGTCGACTGGCAGTCCTCCTAGGAAACCCTCAAAAAGAATTACGAGCAACTGCAAGTACCGTTGCTCAACTTACCGAAGCAGCAGGACGACTTTCTCAAAGCCGTCGAGGAGCCCTAGTTGTTGTTGACATGGGAAGTGACTTGCGTCCAGAAGACTTTCTTTATCCTGGTATACCCCTTGATGCCCAACTAAGCAGCGAATTGCTACTTAATCTTTTCGCTTCAGACACTCCTCTACACGATGGTGCTGTACTAATTAAGGGAAACAGAATAATCGCTGCTGGAGTGATTCTTCCTCTCTCTAGACAAGGCATAAGCCGATATGGAACAAGACATCTAGCCGCCCTTGGCATAACAGAACGTTTCGACAGATGTATTTGTGTAGTTGTTTCTGAAGAGACAGGGACGCTTTCCCTTGCGAGCCAAGGAAAGCTTGAAAGACCCATAACAAGTAGCAGGTTGGGTGATTTGCTTACTGAGCTAACAGGTGGATCAGTAGCTTCACCAACAAGCACAAAAAGCTCTATTAGCGCATCTAAACAGCCTTCTTCCGCCCCTAGCGAGACTAATTCTCCGTAAAGGGTTAGCGTAAGAGGTTATAAAGACACTCCCTTAAGTGAGCTGCGTTTCGACCACCAGCCAAGGACATCCTCAAGTTTCCAGAATTCCATCGGATCTGGACATACATCGGATGCCTGCCCATGTAGCCATCATCATGGATGGCAATGGAAGGTGGGCACAGGCACGTGGTCTTCCCCGAATGATGGGTCATCGCGCAGGGGTTGAGGCACTTAAAACTACGCTTCGCCTTTGCAATGACTGGGGGATAAAAGCGCTTACTGCCTATGCCTTCTCCACAGAGAACTGGTCTAGACCTGGGGACGAAGTAAGTTTTTTAATGACACTGTTTGAACGTGTACTACAACAGGAACTAGATTCTCTTGAAAAAGAACAGGTTCAAATTCGGTTTTTAGGAGACCTTGAAGCCCTTCCAAAGCGTTTGCAAAATCTTATTGAAGAAGCAACAAAGCGGACTGCTTTAAACAAAGGAATTCATTTCAATGTATGCACAAACTATGGAGGTAGGCGAGAACTAGTACTGGCCGCGAAGAAACTTGCTGAACGTTCCGCTAGTGGAGAGTTAGATCCGGCTTTAATTGACGAGAATATTTTTTCTGCGGAACTCCTCACAGCAGATGAAGTAGATCCAGACCTACTAATACGAACAAGCGGGGAGAATCGTATAAGCAATTTCCTTCTATGGCAGTTGGCCTATGCAGAAATTCATGTAACAGAAGTTCTTTGGCCTGATTTCAACTCGGTTGAGCTCAAAAAGGCACTGATTGATTATCAATCACGCTCTAGACGTTTTGGAGGTTTGGATCCAATCTCTCCCTCTGAGCAAATCAATTCCTAAATCTATCTTCTAACTAAAACCCTGAAAGAAAGTGTCTACAAAAGAAGTTGCTAAATCCAATGAAATCATCCAACGTCATGACTGGACTCTTGATGAAATAAAAGAACTATTAGAAAGACCACTAATTGATCTTCTTTGGAAAGCTCAGAATGTCCACAGAAAAGCAAATCCAGGCTATCAAGTACAACTAGCGTCACTACTGAGTGTCAAAACCGGTGGATGTCAAGAGGATTGCTCTTATTGCCCTCAATCGATACATAACAGTAGCGACGTATCTGGTCAGCCCGACCTAGAAGTTGATTCAGTACTTAGACAAGCTAAAACAGCCAAAGATTCTGGTGCAGATCGGTTCTGCATGGGATGGGCATGGCGAGAAATAAGAGATGGGGAAAAGTTTGAAGAAATGCTCAGCATGATTCGTGGAGTTAAGTCCCTTGGACTGGAGGCCTGTGTAACTGCAGGAATGGTTACTGAGCGACAAGCTTCTCGCCTAGCAGAAGCTGGTTTAACCGCTTACAACCACAATCTAGATACAAGTCCAGAGAACTATGGTGAAATAATTACTACGCGCACTTATCAAGAAAGACTTGATACTTTGGCAAGAATTCGAAGAGCAGGAATAAATATTTGCTGCGGAGGGATCATAGGTATGGGTGAAACAATTTCAGACCGAGCATCTCTATTGAAAGTGCTAGCTTCATTAGATCCACACCCTGAAAGCGTTCCTATCAATTCCCTTGTAGCAGTTGAAGGCACACCTTTAGAACATCAATCAAAAGTAGAACCATTAGAAATGGTTCGCATGGTTGCCACAGCAAGAATCCTTATGCCTAAAAGCAAAATTAGACTTAGCGCTGGTAGACAACAGCTAGGAAAAGAGGCCCAAATCCTTTGTCTTCAAGCAGGCGCAAACTCAATTTTTTATGGTGACAAACTCCTTACAACCGGAAATCCTGACATCGGAAGCGATCGTGAGCTACTTTCTCAAGCTGGAGTAAACACAAAAATCAGTCGATAGAAATAGTGCTCTCATCTACAGAAAAAAGCCACAAGAGTTTGTACCTAATAGCAGCATTCTATAAATTCACACCTTTGTCAGATGAGGAAATTAACCTGATACTCAGAGAGGCAAAGGAGTTCGGAGACCTATATCAGATAAAAGGCACTATTCTTCTTGCCGAAGAAGGCATAAACGGAACTATATGTGGATCTGAAAGTGGAGTAAAGAAATTATTTGAGAAACTTGAGTCTAATCTTCCTGAGAAGAAGTTAGATAAGAAATTTAGTTGGTCAAATGAATTCGCTTTTAAACGGCTAAGAGTACGTAGAAAAAAGGAGATTGTTACGATGGGGATCCCTGAGGTTAACCCCCTAATTGCAGTTGGGAAATATGTTTTGCCCTCTAAATGGAATGAACTTATAGATGATCCATCAACACTTCTAATTGACACCAGAAATGAATATGAAATAGGAATTGGAACCTTTCAAAATGCTTTAAACCCACATACAGACAACTTTAGAGAATTTCCAAAATGGGTGAAAAATCATCTCGCCTCTTTTCTCAAAGAAAATAAACCTAAAAGAATCGCAATGTTCTGCACTGGCGGGATCCGGTGCGAAAAAGCTAGTTCATATTTAATCCAAGAAGGTTTCACTCACATCCATCATTTAAAAGGTGGCATTCTTCGTTACCTAGAAGAGGTTCCCAACAACCAATCCCGTTGGCAGGGTGAGTGTTATGTATTTGACCAAAGAGTATCTCTAAACCATGATCTTGGGCCTGGAAGGTACAAGTTATGCCATGCTTGTGGATTTCCACTAGCACCTGAGGATTTGAAGAAAGAATGCTACATACCTGGAGTTCAATGTCATCAATGTAAAGATCTATTTAATGAATCTGACAGAAAACGTTTTGCAGAGCGTCAACGCCAATATGAAAAGCAAAACCACATACAAGGTGGTCAACTCTAAATCAATGAAATGAATTTAACTACAACATCATTAGCAGAATTAGAAAGACACGCTGCAAAGCAAGACCTCCTTCTTCGTCTACAAGTTCAAAGACCTCTAAACTTATGGTCATTAAGACTTGTCGTGGCAGAAAAAATCTCAGAAGAGCGCATCAGAATTCTTGGAGAGATGAAGGCGTGGGCCTATAAAGGGGAGAATGGATTGCAGCTAGACACAATGAGAGTTTCTCCAAACTCAAAAACTGGAATTGGTGACCTTATTTGGGCGGCAACAATGGCATGGGCGATTGAACAGACCCCATGTCGCAAAGCTCGCTTACTCGCAATTAGAGACGAAGAAAATCATCACACAAAACTAGTTAGGTATTTCAGGCAAAGAGGTTTCAGCAAAACAAGGCAAGTTGGCTCAAGTCCATCAGACCTTCCGATTAGAATGGTTTGGGGAGGTGCAGGAACTCTTATGACAGGAGAATGCAAATTGGTTTACGAAAGAAGTCTTCGACGTTTGTTGAACTCAGGAGAATCTATCATTGCTATTTAGCCTTACTTTTCGCCATACTCTGCATGATAACTACTTCGTACCAAAGGACCACTACTAACCTTAGAAAAGCCTAACTGAATAGCAATCTCCCTTAAAGAGGAAAATTCATCTGGTGTCCAATAGCGATAAACTGGAATATGTGCCAATGAAGGCCTTAAATACTGTCCGAAAGTCACCCTCTGACAGTCAACTTCACGAAGATCTTTGAGTGTTTGAATAACCTCCTCAAATTCTTCGCCAAGGCCTAGCATCAAGCCTGACTTTGTAGGTATTTGAGGCGCAATTTCTTTTGCATATTTCAATAAAGATAATGAATGCTCATACGTAGCGCCCCTTCTAACCTCCCCTTGTAGTCGCTGTACCGTTTCAAGATTGTGATTAAAGCAAACCGGTTTAGCAGATAAAACAATTTTCAGACGTTCTTTCTGTTTCCTTGTAGCCATAAAGAAATCAGAAGTCCCACCCCAAAAATCTGGAGTCAAAACCTCAATGGCAATAAGAGGATTAGACCTGCGAATAGCGGCTATCGTACTTGTGAAAAGACTTGCACCATGATCTTGCAAATCATCTCTAGCAACAGAGGTAAGAACTACATACCGAAGGCCTAACTTAATGACAGCTTTCGCGACTCGCTCGGCCTCTAAAGGATCGATCTTTTGAGGAGGGGTTCCTTTTTCCACTTGGCAAAAAGCACAACTTCTCGTGCAAATAGATCCACCAAGCAAAAAAGTAGCGGTTCCTGCGGAATAACACTCGGCTCTATTGGGACATCTTCCTTCTTCACATATGGTATGCAGGCGAGATTCCTTCACTAGAGAATCAACTCTTTCTAACTCTGAAACTCTGCCAATAGATCTTCTTAACCATAGAGGCAACTTCTCGCTTGGAAGAATATGGCTATAGCGAGTTTCTTTGCGGCCGATAGACATCGTTTCGTTGTTCCTTCATTCCATAGCTGTTCGCCCTTCAAGAGCGCGAGCAAGAGTTACTTCATCAGCATATTCCAATTCACTTCCCATAGGAAGCCCATATGCAATACGACTGACTTTCGCAAAAGGTTTGATCAATTTTGAAAGATAAAGACTGGTAGTGTCGCCTTCAACACTTGGAGGTAACGCAAGTATTACCTCAGCAATTCCTTCTTGATCAACCCTTCTAACAAGACTTGAAATCATTAACATTTCTGGACCAACGCCATCTAAAGGGGAAATTAATCCTCCAAGAACATGATAAAAGCCTTTGTACTCTCTAGTACGTTCTAAGGCAAGTAAGTCTCTGGAGTCAGCAATTACACATAGCAAATCATTCTTCCTGGATGAGCTTTTACATATTTCGCAAAGCGGTTCTGAGCTCAAATGAAAACACCTTTGACACTGTCCCACCTGAGACCTTGCAGCAAGCAATGCATCAGCAAAACTTCTGGTTTTCTCTTCGGGTTGCCTTAACAAATAAAGCGCAAGTCTTTGAGCTGTCCTAGGGCCTATCCCAGGTAACCGCTCAAATTGATCAATCAGGCGGGCAAGTGGGCGCGTAAAACCGCTCAGAACAAAAAAGCAAATAATTGGACTAGGCATTTATCTTACTAAGAAGTCAACATTTAGGATCTCCGGCAGAATGGATAGACCTCTAGCGAAATCAATGGTGAATTTTCTCCGAACCTCATCACGATTCTTGTTTGCTTTTTTTCTCGCCATATTGCTAGTTGCCTGTAATAGCAATACAGGTGGAATGGAATCTTTCCAAAGCCCCGATGGACGCTACGCTTTTCTATACCCGACTGGATGGACAAGGGTAGCTGTAAACGATGGCCCCCAAGTCGTTTTTCATGATCTAATCAACAGCGATGAAACATTGAGTCTCGTCGTCTCAAAAGTCGATGAATCGATAGATCTGTCAAAACTGGGAGATCCTGATTCAGTTGGCGTAGCGATATTTAATAACGTAATCGCACCCGAGGGAACAGGTAGAGAAATTGAGTTGGTCGAGGCAAAAGCAAGAGACAATAATGACCATACTTTCTACGACCTGGAATACATAGTTCATCTACAAAATAGAGACCGGCATGAACTCGCAACTGTCGTCATTGACAGGGGCACCCTATATACACTTGCAACAAGTACAAATGAAACTAGATGGTTACGAGTAAAGAATTTATTTGAAACAGTTGTCACATCACTTACTTTCTTAATCTAGAAGTCGAAAACTAAATTAAATTCTCGTTAATAGAATCTTGATCCTAAAAAATAAATTAACAGATTAATAGGATTAATTATAAATCCTTATCTTGGAATATTTTTTACGTCAATCATTTTTAAAATAAAATTTTATCGTCAACTCTTAGACCAGCTTGAATCCTCCATAAATCAGAATAAAAACCACCTTCTTTTATCAACTCATCATGCGTACCCTGCTCAACAATGCGCCCTTTATCCATAACAATAATTGCGTCTGCATGCCTTACAGTACTTAGCCTATGAGCTATTACTATAGTTGTTCTTCCCCTTGTTATTTTCTCTAAAGATCGTTGTATGGCAGCTTCCGTTTCATTATCCACAGAGGCTGTTGCTTCATCCAATATCAGTATTGGTGAATCTTTAAGAATTGCCCTAGCTAAAGCAATTCGTTGGCGTTGCCCACCCGATAAACGCTGACCTCTTTCACCAACTAAAGTATTAAAGCCTTGTGGCAAAGCCTCAATAAATTCCTTGGCTTCAGAAAGTTCCGAAGCTCTAACAATTTCATCATGACCTGCTTCTTGACTTCCATATGAAATATTATCCGCAACTGTTCCATAAAAAAGATATACCTCTTGACTAACTAAAGCAAAACACTTCCGCAAATCAGTTAGATTTAAGGAATCTATAGACATATCATCAAGATAGATATTGCCGGAGTTTAGTGAGTAAAGAAGAAGCATTAGTTTAACCAATGTACTCTTTCCTGATCCAGTATTACCCACAATTCCATAAGTTTTACCCGCTGGTATTTCTAAATTAAAATTATTAAGCAAAGGATCTCTATTTTGATATTGAAAACATACATTCTCAAATCTAATCCTTCCCTTAATCTTTTCAGGAGAAAGTCTCTTTAGACCACCTAATATTTTTATTGGTGTATCAATTAAATCTAAGACTCTATTCGTAGAGGCCATAGAGCGTTGATACTCATCCAATGTCTGGCCAAGGGTAGTAAGAGGCCAAAGCAGCCTTTGTGTAATAAAGACCAGAAAACTATATGCTCCAACCCCGATTTTTCCCTGCCAAGCCTGAAGTCCACCTAATATCAGGATCACTAGAAATGCAAATAAGATAGCGAATCTAATAAGTGGAATAAAAGCCGCCGAAAGCCTTATTGCCTTCGCATTACTATGTTTATAAGCCTCACTATCTATACGCATACGTTCCAACTCCCAATCTTCAGTAGCAAAACTCTTTATAGTAAGTATTCCACCAAGATTATTACTCAATCGAGCCGCTAGATCACCTACTTTTTCTCGAACTTCTCTATATCTTGGTGATAAGAGCCTTTGAAAATAAATAGATCCAAATAAGATTATGGGTATCGGAATAAATGACAGAAATGCTATCCCAGGTGCCAGAACTGCCATGGCCCCTCCAACTAGAACAACCGTTGTAATTAATTGAAGAATTTGATTGGCTCCATGATCAAGGAATCTTTCCAACTGGTTAATATCATCATTAAGAACGGCCATGATTTGGCCAGTGCTGCCGCATTCGAAAAAAGCCATCTCAAGTTTCTGAAGATGTCCGTAAGCCTTTAGCCTTAAATTATGTTGTGCAACTTGAGCCAAATTTCTCCAAAGGACTCCATATAAATATTCAAAAAAAGACTCTGCACTCCAAATCAAGAAAGAAAGTATAGCCAAAAATATTAATTGAGCAGGTACAGTTTCATATCCGATTTTAGATAGCCATGAATTCTGATCCATTGCTACAACATCAACGGCCAATCCAATAATTACTGGTGGAGCGAGATCAAAAAACTTATTCAGAACAGAACAACTTGCCGCAGCAACAATTAATCTATGCCTACTTCTAAGGCTATCGATTAATCTTCTTAAAGAACTTTTTCTTAATCTAGCCCGTGAAGACATCAGAAACTAACTCCATTCTCGAAAAAGATCATTTTGATCAAGATAATGCATAAGTATATACAACTTAGTTTATTGAAGAATACTCTTACTACTAAGTGATGCAATCCTCAAATAGATTAATTCTCTGAGCCTGTTTACATACACTAATCGCTTAAACAATGTCCTCAATACTCAGATTTGAAAATTTCTTCTAAGACGAATAGTAAATTCTCACAAGTTTAAACTAAGTAAATCAAAATGCTAACAATATATATTAAGGCAGTTTAATTTCTTAGAGGAGATAGTTTTTTTTTCAGCTCGGGCCTCCTCTCCCTCCAGATGATCGTTCACGAGGTGTTGCTTTATTGACTCTTATCATTCTCCCCATCCACTCAACGTCCTGAAGATCATCAATTGCTTTTTGTTCATCAGCGTCGTTATCCATTTCAACAAACGCAAAACCACGTTTGCGACCCGTCTCCCTATCTAAAGGGAGGCTGCATTGCTTAATCTCACCATATTGACTGAAAAGGTGGATCAGGTCTTCTTGTTCTGCCTGGAAGGACAAATTGCCTATGTAAATGGTCATTGCCTAATTGGACCGATGAGGATTGATCTGTGAAACGTTGGTCCAAAAAGGAAAGTCCTTTGATGCAATAGCTTATTAGCTGAAGCCTAGGGAGCGAGCCATTCAGGGCCTATGTACAAAAACACTTTACTCAACAAAGCTACCTAAAGGGAAATAAAAGAAGTTCAAAAAACAAATAATTAATAATTAAAAAGTCAAAAATCTTTCCTGAAAGCAGGAAAAAATCTCTGTTTGCTGCAAAAAAAGAGTTCATCTTCTAATGAACTACTCAACTAGAGTGAACTAGTTCTTGAGAAAATCCAGCAAAAAATTTTCAAAAACTTCTCTTAACCAAACTACTAAGCCTTTTGATCACGGATAAGAAGGAGGCCTAGCTGGTCCGTTGTATTTGCAACTCTCGATTCATAACCTTTAGCTTCTTCAAAATTTTAAAAACATCTTCTGGCATCCCCTTTGGAAGGTCCACAAAACTATGCGTATCGAAAATCTGTATCCTTCCTATCTTTCTTCCATGTAAACCTGATTCATTCGCTATTGCACCTACCAAATTACCAGGTTTCACATGATCTCTATGACCCACCTCGACCCTAAAACGTTCCATGTTTTCCTCAGGAGGCCTTGCGTTCCTATCCTGACGTCTACCTGAACCATGACGATCCTGTCGACGATCAACACGTCGGCCTCTAGGTAATGGTTCATCTATCCATCTTTCGTCACCATCAAAAAGCAAAGAATCAGGTCCTATACCAAGTTTAAGAGCTGCAAGTGCAATATCTTCTAAATTAAGGTTTTCCTCTTTTGCTAAGCCTGAAAGGATTTCTTTCAGAAGCTCAGTTTCTTCATTACTGGAGTCAAGTGTTTTGGAGGTCAAAGTGAGTCGTTCTCTCAAACGATTAACACGGCTTTCATTAATCTCTGAATTACTGGGAATTCCCATGGCCTCAATAGGCTGTCCAACAGCTCTTTCCAGGGTGCTTACGAAGCGTCTTTCTCTTGGGTTAATGAAAAGAATTGCTTCTCCTTTTCGTCCAGCCCTTCCTGTTCGTCCAATTCGATGCACATAAGCCTCACTATCAAAAGGTATGTCATAGTTAACGACTAGACCAACCCGATCAACGTCAAGGCCTCTAGCGGCAACATCTGTCGCCACTAAAACATTAACTCGGCCATTTTTTAAACTTTCAACTGTACGTTCTCGTTGATTTTGAGGCACATCTCCATTCAAAACGGCTACTTCATGTCCGGAAGCCTCTAAAGACTCTGCCACATCAAGAGTAATCACCTTAGTACGTGCAAACACAATGACTCCCTCTCCTACAAAAGACTCCAAAACCCTTTTAAGAGCCTCCAGCTTACGACTATTGTGAATAGTTATACAACGATGGCGAATTCGACGAGCTTCCTGGGCTTTCGTTTTAATCGTAATTTCAGCAGGTGCATTTAAATATCTCTTAGATAGCCGACGAATCTCAGTAGGCATGGTTGCTGAAAAGAGAACCATTTGTCGCTCTGAAGGTAACTGTTCAAGGATCCACTCGACGTCATCAATAAATCCCATACGCAGCATTTCATCAGCTTCATCAAGGATCAAACTCTTCAAATTAGAAGTATCAAAAGTCTTTTGACGAATGTGATCCATTACCCTTCCGGGTGTACCTACTACAACATCTACACCCTTTCTGAGAGAATTAATTTGAAAGCGAAAGTCTGCACCTCCATAAACAGCAAGAATTTTTAAGTGCTTATGCCCAACTGCATAGGCTCTAAAAGAATCTGCGACCTGCAATGCAAGCTCACGAGTGGGAGCAAGAACTAATGCTTGTGGACTAACTTGATGCTCCTGAAGCCTTTCAATTAAAGGTAACGCAAAGGCTGCTGTTTTTCCTGTACCAGTTTGAGCCTGGCCAACTAAATCACGGCCCAGCATTAGCTCAGGAATAGCCGCTCTCTGAATAGGAGATGGGTTCTTGTACCCTTTTTCTAAGAGGGTTTTCAAAAGAGTACTGCTAAAACCAAACCCATCAAAACCTGTCTCAAAAATAGATTTATCGTCACCTTGAACAGAGCCCTCTATTTCTTTGGAGGGGCTTTGGTCAGAACTTTTTAAATCTGGCCGTTTTTCGTCAACTGAAATCTCATCCTCTAGAGACAGGATCTTAGACGCACTTATGTCCTCAGTGCACGAGGATCCCTCATGCGGTTTTGCATTAGTCATGACTAGAAATCATTAGCCTGATTAATCCTTCAAATCAGGCCAGCAACTCCCAATCGGCAGAAAACCCGCAGTGTTGCTTTGCCTTTGCTTTAAAGGTTCCTTTTGACTTTATCACCCGAGGCCTACCACTCATTAGAATTCCAAGCAAAAGAATGCTGTACCAACCTGATTGACAAAGTAAATTTTCGATTTAAATAAATTGATAAAAAGTTTTCTCAGCCATCTTTACCAATTGGCATAAATAAATCAACGTGATCACTGGCCCTAGTTATAGCTGTATATAACAATCTCATCTCATATTCTTGATTGGTGTTCTTTGATGTATTTATCTGAGACTGAGCAACCTGAAATTCTTCTGGCCATAAAACAAAAACATTTTTGGCCTCACTTCCTTGAGATTTATGAATTGTCAAAGCCATTGCTGGCTCTAAAGCCTTTATCCGGGAAGGATTTATTAAAATAATGGATCCCCCTACCTCATCAATAGAAACCCTAAACAAAATACGTCGTCTTTTCCCGTCGCCAATAACTAGCCCAATATCTCCGTTTGCAAGAGCTATCTCTGGCTGATTTTCACAACACATTACAGGAAATCCCTGAGGCCAATACATAACTCCTAACCCAAATTTCTTCCCTAAAAAACTTTGGTGAACGTGATCTATACCCCATACCCCACTGCGTCGAGGACATAACACCATATATTCATCCAAAACATCAAAAAGCTGAGAAGCAATGGTTAAGGTGTCTGGTCTTGTAATGATTGTGGGAATATCGTGCTTGAATTGCTTAGCTACCAATTCCCCCGATAATTTGCTCAACTGATAGCTATAAGCCTCTAATTGGCTAGATAGATGAGAGGGTATCCCATTAAGTTGAGAATTGTGCAAAGAGAAATTAGATGACTGAGACGAATCAATAATTCCTTTCCAAAATGAAGATAAACCTTCCTTGCGAAGAAGATTACTTAAATAGCTTAAGGCTCCCTTATTTCTATATACATGATGAAAATGAACAGAACAATCATGATAATTTTTGAAAGCCTCAGACTGAAGTAAATGCCAAATCGAACCACCTCCAACAGGAGGTAATTGGTCAGGGTCACCAACAAGAACCAGTTGACATTTAGAAGGCAAAGCCATTAACAAGACACTCATAAGGCTTAAATCAACCATCGACATCTCGTCTACGATTAACAAGTCAATAGCCAGTGGGTTTCTCTTGTTTCTACGAAAACCTTCGCTGCTAGCCTCAAGCAGACGATGGAGAGTTATACAAGGAAGTTTATAAAGTTTTTCCCTCTGCAGCGAATCAAGTCTCTCAATGTTTTTCTGCATAGATTCCTGTAGACGCCTAGCTGCCTTACCTGTGGGGGCTGATACAACTACTTTGGAATCGGGACGTAGTGTTATTGCCCTTGCAATTATTTGGACAATAGTACTCGTTTTTCCAGTACCTGGACCCCCACTAATTAACAGAAGACCATGGTCATCAATTGCTGCAACAGCTCTGGCTTGCTCCTCATTAAGTCCAGATGGCAAATCAAAATCAATTGAAAGAATTTCTGATGAAAGTTTTTTTGATCCCTGAGATCTCCTTAAAAGTTCATCCAAGACAACTTTCAAATCCTCATGGCATCTATTCCAACTAAGTCGAGACTTACTTAACACTATTGGCGCTAAATCTCCATCGATCCAACCACTTTCGCGCAAAGCCTTTAGATGTGTCTCAGGCCAACCAGGTTGTCTCAACTCACAATTTGGGTAATCAGAAGTTAAGTCAAAAAACAATTCGCCATTAGAGAGAGAATAGATCAAAACATCTACGATGTCTTCTAGATGGGATGATCTCACCTTTGGGGGCAAACGTTTTAAAAGTAGCTTGTAGGTAGCACTAGCCAATCTTGGAGACCAAGAATCGAAATCGAAAAGGCTCATCTCCCTCCCTGTTCAAGCAATCGATCTAAAGCCAAGACTCGCTCTAGAGAAGTTGTTTCAACAATTAACCCAGGGATAAAATTGTTTGGACTTTGCTTAGAAACCGCCACCTCTCCAGGCATGCCTCTAATAAAAGCATAGATATATCCACCAAGGTGTCTCAATGGAACATAGCTTGGGAGCCTCCATCGAAGAAATCGATGGAGGGCAACCAAATACAAATTGGCTTGTAATGGATAATGATGACGAAGCATTTGCTTCTCCATCGCAGTATTGGTGTAATGAAATGGACCACATGCTTGACAATTACCTTCTCCATCCCTTTCGCCAATCCAATTGCTTTTCCAATCGACAACCCACCATCGAGCTTTAGCTAAATCATCGTTATCTGTAAAAACAAGATCTATAGATCCAGTAAAAAACCCTTTGCTAGAGATTTGTAGTTTAGAAAGGATATCAGCATAATTAGTTGAAAACCGAGCAGATGAACCCTGCCTAAAAGCATCAGCCAAATCATCTGAACTCACCAGTTTGCCATTTTGCGCTATTGGAAGATCGAAACTCATTTCATGAATTCGCCTCTTCTTAGTCAAATGTTTAAATTTCAACCCTCCTAAGGGGCCACCCAAAGGAGTATTGAAAACCATTTCCAAACCATTTTGGACAGAAGACAAGAGTTCCTTCTCTAGCCCTGCTCTTGAGAGTTCTGTGGTTATCAATTGAGCAGTTGACGAAGCATCCAATGCGCGACAAAAATCTACCTTTTCCAGAATCCGATGTAAACAATCCCCTGGTACAGCACCTCTCGGAAAATCAAAAAGAGGTCCTTTTGTTGACCATTCACTTTTACAAGAGTTCTCTAGAACGTCATCCATTAACTCAAAAGAGTCTGACAAGTCAGACTTCTCTTGTTGAGTATCACGCCCGACTTCTATGACAAAAGGATCAAGAGATTCTGCATTGACAACACTATCCTTTCCAGAGATCCAAGCGGAATAACTACTCCGGCCCCAACTTGTATCTAGACTTTTAGAAGGTATCGGTCCCAAGGAAAGTTCCCCTTTAATTTCCTGATCTACCCATCGTCTATTGTGATAATTCGCCCGTGCTTCATAGATAGTAATTGGGACCTTATTAGTAAGTAGCCATGCTCTCATCTGAGCAATAGAAAGTTTCTCATTAGATGCTTTGTTATCACATGGACTATGCAAGAAATTCTTCAAGGGATTGTCATCCTGACCTAATCCACGAGCCCAAAACAAAATCAACATCGATCGAGCTCTAGTCATTGCAACATATGCAATTCTCTCTGCTTCTTGTATCGAAGCGATACTATTTTGTTGAGAAATAATCCTTCCTTGACCCCACCCATGACTTAAAGCCAGTCTCCAGCAAGGTCCTTCGGCGTCTCGTAAAAGAGGATTCCTTTCGTGAGGAGGAGCTTGCCATAAATAAGGACATAAAACCACTCTGTACTCAAGCCCCTTGCTCCTATGAACAGTGACAACAGAAACAGCTTTGTCCGCAAGATCACTATGAGGCTGTCGATTATCAGGAATATGGGCTTTTGGTTGTAGACGTTCACGCCTAAACCATATAGCTGCACTTAACGGATCTAATGATCTTGAATGTATATTCTCTTGTACAAGTTGTGCGCATTGCTGTAAATCCCCCAACAAACGCCCTTGTTCCGAAAGATTAGCAATAGTCTGTCCCTTAAGACTATCTGCTAAGCAGCCAAGAAGTCCTAAGTGTGAGAAGTTCTGGGAAAGATCAGAAAACCTCTCAGCCAATTCATCTAATTCTCCGCTCATTTCGGAAGCCTCTAATCTGGAAACATTCCATTGGAACAATGCTGAGCAAGCTAAAAGTCGAAGGCAAGCTGTATCAGTTGGTTTAGCAATACAATCCATGAAACATTGAAGCAACTCAGCACCTTCGGTTTGAAAGACATCGCCACTGCTTACAAGTCGTGTTGGCAATCCAACTGAAGACATTGCTGATCGAATAGCGCTAGCCTGATCATGACGACTCACCAAAATACAAAAATCATCAGGCTTAAGTTCGCCTTTATGTCGATCCAAAAGATCTAAAACAGAATTTGCAACAACCTCTGGAATAAATTCTTCAATTCTGGTTTTTGACAGCAATTTTGAAGAAAGGTTATTTTTTCCTGAATCAAAACTCTCTAGAGTAATCAACTGGAGAGGGTACTCACCTTTATTCAGTCGAATAGGATCATCTTTACCACAAGAGTTTAATGAAGGTATCGGGAGGTTTGAAACTCTAAGGCCATTAGCCATAAAGCAATTCAATCCACTCATCAAAGTAGGCGTTGCACGAAAATTATCCAATAGAACATCTATACGATCTACATTAGCTCTAGCCTCTAAATAAACATTCAAATCACCTCCTCGAAACCTATAAATTGCCTGCTTGGGATCGCCGACCATCAACAAAAGATGATCTTGGCTTGTCCCAAATAACCTTCTAAGAATTTGCCATTGAAGAGGGTCCGTATCTTGAAACTCATCTATCAAAGCAACCTTATACCTTAGTTGAATAGTCTTTAACCATTTGTTCTGCTTCTTTATTTCAGGATTGCAGGTAAATGAGTCCCTTAAACCATTCTCAACAGCTCTAAGGAGACCTCCATAGGAAATAACCCCTTGACGATGACGACGTTCCTCAAGAGTCTTTAGACAGAAGTGAAGAGAATGAGTCCATACCTTTTCAGCAGGAGAATCAACTAATGCACTTATAGATTTCTGTAAAAGTGGATGAATAAGTTTAGGAAAGTCTTCCCCACACCTACGCGCAGTATCACAAAAAATTGCAGGGTGGAAATAATTCCTTAATAAGGTTTGGTCCCTTATAAATCCATAGGAGATATCTAAGCCTCTTTGATCAAGATCTCTGTTCTCAAAAAAGGTTTCTGCCCAGTTATTTACGATCTCAAATCTATTCTTTCTAGGTTTAGAACTAAAGGGTTTTGTATTATCGCATCCAAGACTTCGCCATTCTTGAGCTTGACGGCATAGATCCTCTTCTAATTTTTGCCCTTCTAAGCGCCAAAGATCAAGAAAATTTTTCAAGCAAGTTTCTAAATAATCTTTGAACTCAACTTCAAATTGACAAGAATTATTGAAAGTTAAATCATCATCATTTAAAGTCATACTTGGGTCATTATCTAATCTCAGTAGCGATTCTGATAGCGTGTCTATATTTAAACCAGCATCATAAAAGCCTCTAAGATCATCTGGGTCCAAAGTAAGAATCTTCTGATTCCAGTAGTCGTTAACTACCTCAAAAATAATTTCTTGTCCATCCCCCTCAAGAACGGGATCGACACCAGCAGAGCTATACAGTGCGTCTTTTTGCAAAGTACGGCTACAGAAACCATGAATAGTAGTTATATCAACAAAATCAAGGCCTTCCAAAGCCTCAAGTAGAAGCTGTATATATGAGATTCTTTGAGACGTATTTTTACGACTTGTCTCCAACCATACCTTAAGGACTTCATCTGGGTAGGTGTAATCAATTCCACCCTCAAAAGACTCAAGACCTTCTAAAGCCTGTTCAAGGCGATTACAAATCCTGGCTTTTAACTCTGCTGCTGCTGCCTCTGTAAAGGTGACAACAAGAATTTCCTTAATGTTAACTGTCCTCTCGGTGACCAGGCGCAAAACTAAATGAGCTAAAGCAAAAGTTTTACCTGTACCTGCACTTGCCTCAAGAAGCCTTAAGCCTTGGCCTAAAGGGTATTCATTTGGCTCAAATCGAACTTCTGAACGACATCTAAGATCATCCATTACTGGTATCCACAAAACTATTAGGGATCAAGAGATTGAACCTGCAAAAACTGCTGGACTGCATATAGGAACACATTGCATAACAAGCATAAAGAGGTTTCCAGGCAGAAGTATTTTTTCGAGACCAATTTATTCAATCAGTCACCTGGAAATTAAAAGAATTGAATTTAATATCTTTTTGCACTAAGAAAAATATTTCATTAGCAACAACACTTCGAAATAAATACTCACCATTAGTACTCAAAATCTCCAATCTAAAAATATTAGACCTTTTATTATAGCTGGTGTCTTGGCCATATATTTAACATAATTTGTATGGATCAATTTGAGCCGAGCTTCTTCCCTCAAAGCTTTAGCTCGCAAAATAATTGCAAAAATCAAAAATAAAAGTAGATGAAACAAGCTCGCTAGAAAAATACAGACTCCTATTGAACAAAGCAATAAAGCCTGATAAAGAGGATGGCGACAACGACTATAAATCCCTTCAGTAACAAGACTTGCGCCTGATTTCGGTTCCGGGAACGGTGAAAGACTTGAGCCCAATCTCAGAAATGATGTCAACGCTCTAAAAAATCCAAAAAAGAAAAGTACAGAACCAAAAATCCTCAAAAAGAGCAACAAAAATAGATTAAGGTCAATAAAAACCGGCCAGGCAGGAAAAAGATGAGCTAATACGAGAATTAATTGAATTACTAAAAACCATTCACCCTGAGAGTTATCAATGAAGCCTTGCCAAGAAATCTTCCATCCTGAAAATGCACTACGAAAATCAAAGGAGCCGAACTGGTCAAAGAAGCTACGCATGAACAATAAATAAAAAGAAGCAAAAACCAATTTTTTGAAGTTTCATTCAATCACTATTTACCAAGAAAATCCAAAAAAGATACATTACAAGACAAAAATGTTAGCTTTTAGGTGCCTTAAAGTTCGCTTTCCTATCAATTTGCATAGGGCAATTAGTCGCAAAGACAACAACCGACGAACGCCTACCTGCATCAATTGAAGTTTGCCTAATCCATTTGTTGGGAGCGGGTTTTAGATAAACCTTTTCGAAAGAAGCCAAAATAATTTCAAACCTTTTACTTGGATTTTATATTACCAAAGCTACTAATCAAGCATGTAGCAATTAAAACATTATAGGGCCTTAGAGCTTACAACTTAATGTACTTAACAGTAAAAGTTCAACAATCGTCTTCTTATTTAGACAATTATAAATCCTTATATATCTTTGAGAGTTCAAAAGAATACAAAAAATTTCAGGAGTTAATGTTATCAATTATTGGCTGATAAAGAAATGACATTGCATCTATAAAACCCTCTATCTCAAAAAGGTCAGAGGCTTCACAACTATCCCCAAAGCATAAACGCATCTCTGCCCTCTTAGATTCACCTTTATGCATAAAGCCACCTTTCCATTTTTTTTCAAATGCAATAAAGCCAGTTCCACAAAGCTTGTTCTCTGAAATTGAATATTCCCAACCACTCTCAGGAGGAACAGGCCAACACTCATGTATATAAATCGAAGCTAAGGTTTTGATTCCTCTAATCATTTCAAAGGCTTCTGAAGGCGAAATAGGTGAGAATTTAATGCTCAAATCAAATTCATCTTTCTTTAATGAAGATAAACTTCTTGAGACTATATATGTTGATGGAGAACTGAATTCGCCACTACAAATATGGAGATGGTTTATCCACGTTTCCATTATACATTTCGATGTAATCCTACCCGGTTGAATGATTAACATATTTTCTCCAGCCCATAAAGTCTTCTTACGAATATCTCCTAAATCTAAAGTCCTAATAGTGCATTTACCTATTGTAGAAATAGTTTCCTCCAAATTCTTAAATCTAGAGAAAAGTTGTCTTATCTCTAGTTTTCCAGAAGCTCCATAAGGTAATTTACCCTGTCCAACAAACCTCTCCTCCCATCTCGACAAAGACATATTTAGATCTACTATTTGTATATCATTGGATTCGATTTGATCAAAGCAATGGTCAAGGTATTCAGTAAATAAGGTTTGTCTTTGCCATTCCTCTAAAGAAACAGAATCCAAATCTTCTATAGGGTCAATCCATTCGCCTGGCCTTAATTCTAAATGCTCTAGCCAAATACGTTGAGGAGCACTTAACCACCTATGCAAAATATTAATTGGCACTTCTTTTGAGACACTTAAATCAGGTTTCTTCCATTCCAATGGAACTGCGAATGACTTTTGAGGAACAGAAGAGCAGCTATCCAACAAAAGCCTCGCGTCTAGATAACGTCGATCACAACTGACAGGAGGACGATTATTGGATGAGACGAAATTTTCACGACTTAGAGGGTTTGGGGAATGCTGTAATAAAAGACCTTCAAAAGAAAGAGGCCCAAGCTCTTTCTTCAACTGAGAAATCATTTGTTGAACAGGATTTGATGGAGGAAGATACTCGCCCGTTCGCTCCTCTCTCCCATTCCACGTGATCAGAAGATGCTGCCTTGACGACATTAAAGCCTCTAAAAGAGCATAGCGATCTTGGTCACTACCACTTGGATCGCCAAGATTCCTTTCTTGCTCTAAAAGATGAAAAGCCGATCTTCGCGAAGGTCTTGGAAAAAAATTGGCATCTAATCCCATAAGAACAATCACCCGATGGGGGATAGCTCTCATCGGTTCCAATGCACTAATAGTCAATGCGCCACTTCGATGACCAAATCTGCCACTATGAAGTGCAAGAGAATCAGCTAATAAATCTAAAACGACTCCTGAGTCAAGTAAAAGAGGACATTCTCTTGCACAATTAAGCCAATCATTAAGGGCAGTCAGAAAGCTTTCTCTCTCCCAATGCCAACTTTCAGCCTCGCTAAAATTTTCATCCAAAAGAGACTTAAGCAACCCAACCCATTCAGAACAAACTCGTGGAAGACGTAAATCTTTTATTTGATTAGAGAGCTTTGAAAGCAGGTCCCACCAGCTCATCAGTTGAGATGGATCCAATCCCTCAGAGAATGGTGCCAAACCACCAGGAGCAATTGAGGCATTTGATGAGAAAACTAATCCCAACAACCAACGTTCTAAGCACCAATTAAGACTGTGAGTTTCATCACCACCACGCTCTTCTTCATCAAGGCCCCACCTAAATCCTGTGAGCTGTAGGGCCTTGGTGATATTGAAAACTTCTTCCTGATCCAAACCATGCCGTTTCTGAATAGCAGGATTTGAAAGCAATTCCTGAAGGGAAGATGCCGTCAATCTTCCACTTGCCAATTGCAAAAGATCCAACATTGCTTTTATCAAACCTGGAGTATCTAATTGACTTCTATCAGTTATTCGCCAAGGAATATTTACCCCTGTCGCACCAATATCATTAAATATAGAAGAGATAAGAGGAGCGAAAGACTCAACTTGAGGAGTCATTATCAAAACATCACGAGGTTGCAGGCTTACGTCAGCCGCAAACCACTGAATAATTTGATCACGGATAAGCTGAACTTCACGAAATTTTCCAGGACAACTAAAAAACTGAAGAGAATTATCTTTAGGGTTTCTCTTCAGTTCCGAAGCTAAAGCTGGCTCAACCAACTGTTGCTGTAATTGTTCCAATAAAGATGGCTCATGTCCTGCAGCTATAGAAATATTTGCTGGTGCAGCAAACAAATTTTCTGTATAGCATTCACCTAATTGGCTCTCTCCAGTCCCTTCAACTAGTTGCTGAAACTCAGCACCCATACGACCAAGAAAACCCTCTAATCTCGGTTCTTCTAACAACCATTCTCCATCAAAAGGGTTTATCCAAGAAAGACCAAGCTTGTCTCGCCTGGTTCTCAATCTCTGCCAAAGATCTGAGCATGGAGTCAAAATATACATGTGTACATCTATCAACCCAGACAAGGCCTGTATAAATTCAATTTGAACTTGAGAGAGGCTACTTATCGCGAAGAAACGAAGAACTTTAGGCAACTCAAAAGAAGCAACCTCTCCTCTACGAATCTTGAAGATTGCCTTTCTAGCATTTATTCCAAAAGGTTCTGCCGAAATTTCCTTACCAAGCAAACGAATTAATGATGGTTGCCATTGCATCGATTCTGGAAGATCCTTATAGGCTTTTACATAAGAATTCCTACCTTCAAGCCAATCTTGAATTAAGCCAGGGCGATAAATTGCGTAATCATCAAACGCCTTAGAAATCTTATAAACGAGTGTCCATTCATCCTTATTCAATTGGCCTGACAAAGAAGGATTTCTACCCAACAAGTTTCGTAAAGGTTCTGCTTCATCCTTCTCAAGAAAATTTGGTAATACCTCTAACAAATACCAAACAAGTTGACTAGGCCTCCAAGGATCATCTATATCAGGGTCAGCTCCAAGAATAATGCCAACAAGCTTCTTCAAAAATGAGCCCGGGAAAGGGAATCGCACCTGAGCAGTAATGCCATTAACAGTTGCAAGTTGCTCACCAAGCCATCGACTAGTTGGCCAAGTGCTTACAACCACATCAATTGAATCGAATGGGCTTGGAGGGTTTAACCGAAGCTCCTCCCCAAGAACTTTTGCTAGCCATTCAATCCGATTCCCTCGAAAGACTTTTAACAAAGTTGTGTCACCGGTTTACTAGCTTTTAAGCCCAATATTAATGCTGATTTCTCCATATGATAATATTTTGCACAAACATAAATACACCGATTCCAAACTAAGATATAAACTCAAAATATTATTCATGCTAAGAAGACGTCTATTGCTTAATATAAGAAATGTCTAGAAAGTCTTGGTAGATAATCACGCTAATCTATTCAGCTTGAAACAGTAATTTTAAGTGGTTAGCCTAATGAATTACTATTTCTAGGATTTCTAATCAAATCCTTCATTTCTCTTACTGCCTGTCTAAGCCCAACAGCCAATGCTCTAGAAATAATAGAATGGCCAATATTCAACTCTTCCATATCCTTTATGGAAGCGATTGGTTCTACATTTTGATATGTCAATCCATGACCCGAATTAACCCTAAGGCCCAAGCAAGTTGCTCTAGCTGTTGCCTCTATAAGCCTAGAAAGCTGTAATTGTCGATTCTGCCAACTTGCTTCTGCATAACTTCCCGTATGAAGCTCTATCCAATTCGCTCCCACCTTTGAAGACGCCTCAATTTGAGGAGATAACGGATCTATAAATAAGCTCACTGGGATTGACTCTAATTTCAATTCATTAATCATCTCTGAAAGATGAGACTGCTGATTAACAACATCCAGACCCCCTTCGGTAGTTACCTCCTCACGTTTTTCGGGCACCAAAGTCACCATGTCTGGAGAAATCTTTAAAGCAATTGCAAGCATTTCAGAAGTAGCAGCCATCTCAAGATTGAGGCGACTTCTAACCGTTTGACGTAGTAGTTCCAAATCTCGATCTTGTATATGTCTACGGTCCTCTCTCAAATGGACTGTGATGCCATCTGCACCTCCTAATTCTGCCAACAATGCCATTGGGACAGGGTCAGGCTCGACTGTTTTACGAGCCTCACGAACATTGGCGATATGATCAATATTGACTCCGAGACTAGCCATAATAAAAACGAATTAAAGGATATTTTAATTAGGAAATCACACAATTACCTTTTATCCAATCTTTTACAGATAGCCGCAAAATCAACTGCCCAAAAAAAACGTACTCTCGCCTGAATGCCCTTTAGGTTCATAGCATTGCAAATTTATCGCCCGTGGCTTCGGCCCAGACAAACCGAGAAACCAACTTATGTCTTGGAGTAGACCCGTTTTGGAGTCCACTTGCAATGGTCCTCACTCAGGATTTGCTTCTGAGGAACTATTTTCGTGAAAGAATTGTTATCGGTAGAGAGCTTTTGCCAAAAACTGGGCCAGTTGTCTTAGCTCCCACTCATAGAGCACGTTGGGATGCACTTATGTTGCCAATGGCATCTGGTCGAAGAGTAACTGGTAGAGACTGTCGCTTCATGGTCACCATTACCGAAATGAAAGGTTTACAAGGGTGGTTCCTAAAAAGGCTGGGCTGTTTCCCAATAGATCAAAACAAACCTTCTTTGAAAAGCTTGCGCTATGCAATTGATTTGATGGCTAGCAGTCATCAACTAGTTTTATTCCCAGAAGGCCACATCAGACGCAGGAATGAGCAGATTTCTCTTCAACCTGGCCTAGCAAGGCTAGTTAAGATGGCCCAAAGTAAAGGGGTTCAAGTTCCTGTAGTTCCAATAGGCATTGGCTATAGCAATGCCATACCAAAGCTTTTTGGAAAGGCAGCGATCTGCTTCGGAGAAAAACTCCAATTAGAAAATTCAAACAAAGAATCTGCGGTGTATTTCAACAAAGAATTATCTCGACGCATGCATGCAGCTGAACAAGCTGCCCTTAAAGCTGTTGGAAGAATCTAGAAATCGCATAAAGTCTGGCTCATATTGCTTAAACCATTAATGCGATATCGCATAAGGATTACCATTTTCGCCCTACTTACAGCACTAAGCTGCTCTTCTGCTTCCGTTGTTGCAGAGACTAATCCCTTGTCAAGCTCAAGAGTATTAGCCCAGAAAAGTGCTGGCTTTAATGCTGATGCAGTTGAATCCCTAATCAAAAAAGGAGACTCAGCTGCTTCTTCAGGCAAGTTAGAAGAAGCTAAGAAAAACTATGATCAAGCTAGATCTGCATCAAAACAACTACTCTCGTTCTATAGAGATCTAAGTGGGGCTTTTCGGGGGTTAGATGCACGTATACCGCGTGAAATGGATGCAAAAGGGAGAAGAGTTCTAGGCCTACTGGCTAAAACAAACCTTAGACTTGCGGCCCTTTTTCGTCGCCAAAACCAACCTGAAATTGCTGTTCCAGTTTTAGTTGAAGTAGTAAGGCTTATGTCCCCAGCAAAACCAGAAGGACAAAAAGCTTATCAGCGTCTCTTAGAATTAGGGTTCGTTGAAACTCCTTATTCTTCAGCTGATAGGAAGTCCTTTAATTAGTTAAAGAGTTTCAAACAATCTATCTAGATCAATTAATTAAACCCACCACTTGAAAAATGGTTACTCCAGAAGAAGTAAAGACTGCGATTCAACGTGTTTTACCCAAAGCACAAGTCACAATTGAAGACCTTAGTGGTACTGGTGACCACCTACAGGTAAGTGTTATTTCATCAAAGTTCGATGGACTATCTAGGGTGCGTCAACACCAGCTAATTTATGAAGCCCTGAGTAATGAAATTGCCAGCGAAGCTATTCATGCTCTCGCATTAACCACTTCAGTACCCTCTTAATCAATTCTCTTTAAGGAAAATCGCTATGGAATCAAATGCTACAAATCGAATCAAGGAACTTATCAACTCCAATCAGATAATGGTTTTCATGAAAGGTACAAAATTGATGCCCCAATGCGGTTTTTCCAACAATGTGGTGCAAATTCTAAATTCATTAGGAATGAGTTTCGAAACATTTGATGTGCTCTCTGATGATGAAATCCGCCAAGGGATCAAGGAATATTCAAATTGGCCAACCATCCCTCAGGTATATGTGAAAGGAGAATTTCTTGGTGGTTCGGACATTTTGATAGAGATGTATAACTCTGGTGAACTTAAAGAAAAGTTAGAAATTGCGCTCGCCTCCTAAAGGCTTCAGCAAATACTCACCACTTTTTTTCCTTCTTGACAAACAAATTCCTCATGTCACCATCGACACCAACAAAACTTGAAGGGTCAAGAATCCAGCGATCAACTAGGCTCTCAAACTTCTCTTGTTCCCTAGGATTTAACTTCTCAGAACGCCTCAAAGCATGAATATATCCATCTGCATAAAGACGAAGCTCCGATACGCTATGCCTTCGAGTGATCAACTCTTGGCAAGCATCACAAAGAGATTGGAAATGTCTAATCGAGTCAGGATGATTGAGAGATGTCATGGTCTCAATTTAAATCAAACTAAGCCAACAAACCGTCATCTAATTTGGTTAGCTTAATAAGGCAATATTGTTGACAGTGATCTCCATCCCTAAAGAACTCCCATCAATGGAGCACTCAACCACCTCACAATCTCAATCGTATCTAGTGCAGGAAGCGCCCCAAGACCCTGCAAAGGTACTTGTTGTGGAACCTCATCCAACACTTAGAACAGTTTTAGTTCAGCGACTTAGGCAAGATGGTCATCTCACTGCTGCAGTAAGCACAACTGATGAAGCTATTGGGCTTTGCAGAGATCAAACGCCTGATCTACTAGTTTCGGCGGAATTGATCGCAAAGAGTTCTGCATTACGACTAGCTCAGAAGATTGGCTGTCCACTAATTGTTCTCACCGCAAGAGCAGGGTCGGAAGCGCTGGTTGAATTGCTTGATCAAGGTGCTGATGACGTGATGAGAAAACCCTTTGGCCTTGAAGAACTAGCCGCACGCTGCAGAACCTTGCTAAAGAAAGGAAGAACAGGACTTCAAGAGCGCGTAACAGTTGGTCCTCTAGAGGTGCATCTATTACTTAGACAAGTCACTCTTAGAGAAAAGCCAGTTGAATTAAGCCCACGAGAATTTGCACTACTATGTGCCTTATTAATGCCTCCAGGCATGGTGAGAAGTCGACAAGAACTTCTTCGAATGGCTTGGCCACCTTTTAGTGGAGGGCCTAGATCAGTAGATACACAGGTTTTAACCTTACGAAGAAAACTCGAGCAGGCAGGACTTGGTGAAGGAGGAGGAATTACAACCGTAAGACAACAAGGTTATCGCTTTAGCCTTGATTCCTTAGGTTCATAACTAAAAGATTGCTAACCAAGTCAAATCGATTTTGATATAAATCACTCACCGAAATAATCTATATTTAAATCACTAAAAGTAATACTTAAAAAAATTTTTATTCTGTTTATGTTGGCAGGTTCCAAGCATTAATTCCAAGTTCAGAACCAATTCGATGAGCACACGCAAAACCACTAAAAGCTACAGCATTAAGGCCTTGGCCAGGAAAACAAGAATCACCAACACAAAAAAGATCTTTTACTCCAGTAGTATTAAAAGGCATTGGAAGAAGACCAGATAATTTTCGAGATGGTATAGGGCCATAGCTACCTTGATGTCGACCTAAAAAACGTCGATGACTTCGAGGGGAGCCAATCTCTTTGTGGACAATAGAATTTGTAATGCCAGGTAAAATCTTTTCCAATCTGGATATAAGAGTAGAAGCATCTTGTTGTTTCTTGGCTGAATAATCAGAAGGGCTTAGATCGGTCCAAAATTCCATTGAAGAAGGAGTAAAAGCATGAACTATGTGAGAGTTATCTGGAGCCAATTCTGAATCGAGTAAAGTTGGAATAGAAACAAAAGCTACACCTTGTTCTGCATCCATTTCCTTCCAGGAGTCTAATAAAATATGATGGCATTGAAAATCATCAGGAATCAAGGATTTTTGGACACCCAAATGAAGAGACAGGAAAGAAGAGGAAGGCTTATAGTTACGTCTCCAGGAGATCTCTGACTTTGGTATTTGCGATTCCTCAACTAAAGAATTTCGTACTTTTTCACCGCCAAAAGTATTCCATCTTGTGGCATTTGATACAATCTTTTTAGCATAAATAATCTCTCCGTCTGACAATTGAACACCTCGGGCTTTTTTGCCTTCGATTATTATCTTTTTCACCCTTGACTTATAGCGAATTTCACCTCCGTGAGCCCTTAAACCTTTAACTAGCTTTTCTGCGATCACTCCAACTCCTCCTTTTGGATAATTAATTCCTCCTGCATGACGATCAGAAAATACCATGCCCGCATTAATCATTGGTGTTCTATCAGCAGGCATTACAGACCAACAAAAGCATTCAATATCTATAAATCTGAGAAGCACTTGATCCTTTATAAATCGTCTTGCAACATCTCCAACATTAACTGGCAACCATCTAGCTAGTCCAAGGCAAGCTAAAGGCGCTTTAAAGAAAACTTTTGCAAGGTACAATGGATCCTCAATAGATAAAAGAGGCATAGAGTCCAAACAATTAAAAACACTCCAACAAATTCCATAAAACTTGCGAATCCCATCCTCCTCATGAGGAAATCTCTGAATAAGATTTGAAATAAATATTTCATAGTTTCTACTAACTTCCAATTCAAAACCTGAAGGAAGGTGGTAAACAAGTTGTGAAGGATCTGGAAAAGTTTCACATGCTTCATCAACAGCTGATAAAGCCCTTGTTAAAAGGTTTGTAAAGCCCTTTTCCCCAAAACCAAAAATCATCGAGGCTCCCACGTCAAACGTATAGCCATTACGAGAGAAGGAGCCTCCGCTACCACCAGGAATGGTATATCGCTCTAAAACTAAAACTTTTGCTCCTTTTGAAGCAAGCTGGGAAGCTGTAACAAGGCCACCAATACCAGAACCTATAACAACTGCATCAAGAAGATCATCTTTATTCATAGGAAGAGGTCTTTAAAGAAATTCACAGCTAATCGCACCTTTTAATTCTGCTAATGCTCTATCACGATACGCGCCATACCGTTCCCGTTTATCTCTTATCCGCTTTGACAGTTTCGGTAAAAGACCAAAGTTTGCAGGCATAGGCTGAAATTCGCCTTTGGAGCGTTTAGCTCTTTCTGGACTTGTCACAAAAGCAATTAAAGCTCCAATCATTGTTGTAGAAGGAAGAGAAATTGACTCAATGCCCTTCGCCAAGCGTGCTGCATTAGTACCTGCAAGCCATCCGCCAGCGACTGCAGCTGCATACCCTTCAGTACCAATTAATTGACCAGCAACCAAAAAATTAGGTTGTTCACTGAATTGCAAAGTTGGTTCTATCAACTTTGGAGAATTCAAAAAAGTATTCCTATGCATAACACCAAGACGAACGAATTCAGCATTTTGCAAACCAGGTATCTTGCGAAAAATCCTCTTCTGCTCTCCCCATTTGAGATTAGTTTGAAATCCAACCATGTTCCAAAGCTGTCCTTCAAGATCTTCTTGACGCAGTTGAATAATTGAATAAGCCCGCTTAGCTCGCCGAAGATCACGATCATTAAAATCTCCCCAGCGAGGGTCCCAAATCCCAATGGGCTTTAAAGGTCCAAAACGCATTGTATCTTCGCCTCGACGAGCAAGTTGCTCAATAGGAAGGCATCCTTCAAAGAAACAAGCATTTGCTTGATCAAAGTCCTTTACTTCTGCCTGTTCCCCATTGACTAGCTCCTCACGGAACTCCAGGTATTGTTCTTTGTTCATTGGACAATTTATATAATCTGCATCTCCCTTGTCATATCTGCTAGCACGAAAGGCTACGGAAAGATCTATTGATTCGCCTAAAACTATTGGGCTGGCAGCGTCATAAAAATGACAATGAGAAATTCCAGTAAATTTTCTCAACTCCTCCGCAAGAGTTTCACTAGTCAATGGACCAGTTGCTAATACTGTGATCTCTTGAGGGTTTGGAAGGCTTACTTGTTCAGCCCTCTCAATTGTCACCAAAGGATGAGAGGCAAGTACGTCAGTAAGAGAAAAACTAAATTTTGATCGATCAACTGCCAATGCTCCGCCTGCAGGCACTGAATTTATATCTGCCTTCCCAATAACCAATGAATTCAATAATCGCAGCTCTTGATGAAGCAAACCTGCTGCACGATCACTACTTTTAGCTCCAAAGCTATTACTACATACCAACTCAGCAAATTCATTCGTATGGTGAGCTGGAGACCTCCTTAGAGGTCTCATCTCAACCAAAGTCACGGGAACACCTGCCTGAGCCACTTGCCAAGCAGCCTCGGTACCAGCCAAGCCAGCACCGATAACTCTTACAGAAGAGTAATTGCTCAATGTTCAAAAAAGAACAAATTAGTTAGCTATACAAGCCGTTCTTAGAGGGCAAATTGCCTGTTTAGCATGCTTAGTCCATACTCCTCCACTGGTCTTTTGCAGGTTCGGAGATGTTGAAAAGTACCCAACCAAGAGCAGCAAGAATCGGGAATGAAACGAGTATTAGCCGAAGCAGCATGACAAGAAATTTGAATTTATTCGGGGATATTACGGACAAGGGGGCAGAACTGTCTCGAATTACGCAACAGTTGATCAAAAACTAAGCAATTGGAACATTTTAGAAATTTGCCAAAACTCTGATTTACTTGGAAAAACGAATGAAGTGCCTTGTCGTGATGCCCCGCGTGATAACTTCCATTTGTGCTAGTAAAGCACTAAAGGAATGGGTCGCTAGCTCAGCGGTAGAGCATCCGGCTTTTAACCGGCTGGTCCTGAGTTCGAATCTCAGGCGACCCATAAATTCTTTGGGTTACAAGATATGTTTCACGTCTTTCGACTTGAGGTATTGAGATAAGGCTATGATTAATTTGATATCTCAAATTCCTGCTCTTTACAGACCATTTAAAAAAATGCCTTTTGGGTTATCAAGAAAACAAATAATAAGTTGGGGACTACTCGCTACAGGTTTGAAGGTTGCATTTGGAGCATATTTGTTTAGCAAGCTTGGCTTACATCTTCCTTGGTCATTGTAATAAGTACAAACAAAAAGAAATAATATTAAGGCATAATGAATATTGTTAAACATATCTTCTTTTACCTTTAGATGTATATCTAAAGACACCACCCTTGGGTCCCAGATAAAGCATCTTCCCATTCATCTTAGAACATCCGTATTTTTTCAACCTAGAACGATGGACATCCGCCTTCTCACGGAGTTCCTCCTCAGAGTCCCAAATAGTTGTCTTAATATCACGCTCAGGATCCGCCATAAGAAAATCAGAAATGCCCATCAGGAACCTCTCTCTGACAATATTTTTATTATTATTGAATTCATTATTCTCTCGTCTGGGTTGAAAAATACTGAGACCTTTTCTCCTGATCAAAATATAAAATAAAGCAACTATAATTGCAACAATAAGCAAGATCATAAATTTTAAAGGTTTCACGAAAGTCAATCTAGTCGCATACGAATAAGAAAACTTTTGACTTTAATAAATGCAAAGCCGTCAGCCTGCTATGAGCTATAGTTAATAACTAAGACAATGAACTCAGGAGGAGAATGTCGACATCACTCCTATTACTAGTAATTTCTATAGGAGCAATTAGCCTATTTCTGACAATTAGACAAAAATTATTGAAGAAATATAATTATAAGAGGAAAAGAACTCAAAGCATTAAGACATGGATGGAAATGAGTCCGGAAGAAAGGCAGACAACTGAAGAAGCACGCAAGCTCGCCTCTATCAAGAAGCGAAGAGAGCTCCTCAAAACCATAAGGAAAGAGTACAAAGCTCTCAAATCAACGCATTAAGCGCTATGAAGTGCCACCTATTCACTGGTTATCACATAAAACAAACCAATCAAGGATATTAAAAATACAATCAACAAGATAACTGTCAAAGGACTTGAATGCATCTCTAGCCATAATTGTGTCAGGAAAAAAGAGTTCAAAGTGACAATATAATCCTTATTATACTAAGAAGCCCACAAGACTTTAGATATATCTTCGAAATTATTTAACACCATATACAAAGGGGCCTTTTCTCAAAGCCTTTTCTCAAAGCCTTATCATCAGTTCCTAATAATAGATTTCAAACAACATTTTCACCCCTCTAAAATCTAATCCTTTACGTGTAAAATAAAAAAAGATAATTTCTATGGTAAAAATTTAGACAAAAGAGGCATCACACAGATTAGATCCATCAATCCATAGAAATAAAAGTGATGGAGAGGAAAGAGGCTTTATCAAAACTCTCGGGAAAGAATAAAACCAACTTCTAACTAACCACAAATAGAAAAGACTCTTAGGCAAATGTTTCTGATTAAAGGTTTTCAGTCCTCTTCTTTCAAGTTATAAGATTGCTTCTCAACAGGAGGATTTCCCTCTATTAACCCGGAAAAAATACTAAGAATCCTTCCAAAAATTGGGACCCAAAAGTGTTCATAAAACAATTTCAATGGATTCTTTGTCGAGTCTTTTAATGGGTTATCCTTTGTTGATTTAGCCAAAATCAGTCCAAGCAATGTTTTCTTAAAAATGCTAAGATGATAGATTAACCATCATTAAACAACCTAATCTTAATAGGAATTATTCTTAATGATTTGCTTAGAACCTCGAATAGCATAAAAATTAATGGAATATCTTTTAAGAACTTTAATTTTAATTTTTTATCTGCTCGGAGCTTCAACTAAGGCAGGTATTGATAAATTTACAACGTTAGACAAAGTGGGGCGTTGGGAGATAGAGCGAAAAATCGATTCTAAAACACAAGAACCCCGTTGCAGAGCCTTTATACCAAATCATTATGCATGGTTTGGTGGCAGAATAAGGCTAAACAAAAAGGGGGAAGTAATAATTCCTAAGGAGCTCACTAAAACCTATTTACTGAATCAAGAGACAATTAAAGAAGTAAAAAAGTCTTTGCAAAGCTGCGAGAAAGGACTTATATATAAAATCGACATAAAGGAATTTGATTAGGAACTCATATTCCGAACACTTAGTCTATTTAAATTAAACAAAAAATAAATCCTAAAGGTATAATGGGTAGACCTATTATAAGTTTTTGTTTGATTGGTTTTGCTTTACAGCCTGCAACCCAAAGCGTAATACCAAAACAAAAAGAAGTAAGGCAAGAAATGGAGAACTGTGGCTAAAAATTTCAATCAGCACGTCTCTCTCTGGTCAGTGACACATAATTATCCTCAGCCAATATTATTCAAGAATCGGGACTAAACCATCCTCATACGCCATTAATTGCAACACTTCTAGAAGAAAAGCTTCGCTTAGAAATTTAATTTATATAAAACTAGGTTTAATAAAGTTCCTGAAGTCGAATTCGAGTTCTTAAGCAAAGTACTTATCGACTTAGCAGATTCTTCAACGAGCACAACGAAACGAAACGCAAGAAAAGCAACATTCGTTAATCCCATTCATCTCTCGCTGATCGAGGTTACAAGGCTTATACCTCTTCCGTTTTCCTATACAAGCTGACGGGCAAATTTTTTGGTTCTAAATAGCTGCAATCAGCAGATCTGAACTTCTAATAATCAGAACAAGACTGTTATGAGCCATATTTATCGGCTTGTACTGTTATAAAAAATTCGCAAGTTAATCAAAACTTTGAAATGCCACCCCCTAAATCAATGCATTACTAAAATCACCCCTTAACGAATAACTCGCCCTTCATAGACATTCCTAAAGCTTTCTTCAACTTTTTACCTGCATAGACCGCTAAGCATTCATCGAGACAACCCAGCATTCAACCTTAAAAGAATTACTAGCTGATCCCAACTGATCTTTTATTGACAAAACCTTCCCAGCTTGCTAGTACAGGTGTACTGCTACTACTGCATGACTTCACCTGCATCTCCATACGCTGTTTTTCGCTCTGAAGACTGGAGTTTTCCTGTTCCTCAACCCATTGGAATAGGTCAATGTCTCCGCATGACACACAAAAAAAAATCCTCACGAAAAGCTATCCAGAAAATAAAAATGGGGAATACGTCGAAGAAAGTGCTCCCCAAGGATCACATTCAGCTTGTATTTCTATGACCTGCCAGCATTTTGTTTTTTCATCCGACAGAAATTGCAGACCTCTTCTTACATTTCAAATAAGTGAGCATCTGATTCCTCATGGAGAACATCTCAAGAAAAGGTGTCCTTTATGGAGTAAACGCTTTGCAATGGAGTTCGGTTGGTATCCAGAGGTAACGTAATGACTAAAGAAGAGCTCGCAATACGCATCACAAGAGCAATGTATCAAGACTGTCGTAACATTGACAGCTTAAACAATTCTCAATCCATCAAAGGCTATTTCTTAGGTCTTGAAATGGCCGACTTGATAGGTATTGCAGGCCAATACGGCGTTAACCTCAACTTTCCTGAAGCTATTTAAAGGATCGACAATTGAGTAGTTACAGCTCTATTCAGTAGCTAATAATTGACTGAAGTCCCATTTTCTTGCTAGATGTTATACAGATAGGAGTTAACCAACTAATGGCTCAATTAACAATCAAAGTGAGCGCCAAGGCAGATGCCATGATCGCTCAACTTCAAAAGGAAATCTTCAATAGAAGGCGAAAGAAAGTAACGGCTCAAGGTGTCGTTGAAACACTTGTGGAAAGTGGTGCAAAATCGCAATCTGACAAGCGTTATGCGGCTTCATGGAAGAATCTCATCAAGGATATTGAAAAAGCCGCCAAACAATCTGAAGTGCATGGAAACAAGCCTGCAAACATAACCGCTGAAGAATGGGCCTTGATACTCTCTCATCGCACACGCAAGAGCGCAAAGCCAGCACCTCAGAAAAGAGCCAAGTCTCCAAAGATAACTACTAAAAAGCCTGCAGCTAAGAAGGCAACAGTAAAGAAAGTGACAAAGAAAACCGTTGGCACAAAACCTACAGTTAAAAAAGCTGTCGTAAAGAATGCTCCTGTTAAAGCAACCGCTCCTCGAAAAGCCAGAAGAGCCAGAAGAGCTCCTACCGCTACTGCTACTGCTACCGCAAAGTAAAGCCTTCAGTCAGATCCGTTCAAGCGGCATGAGAGGTGCAAAGCCTCTCACTGACTATTAATTGCCAACTAACCCCCCTTCTAAATAGATAAAAGCGTTAGAAGGAGAAATCTTATTTGCTATAGAGATATTTCTATGCTGATTTTAACAGGAAGATCAATAGCGCTAACAACGGAGCCTAATCAATCTGGATCGAGCAACTACCGTCCTTCTTCATATGAATGAATAAAGAAAACACATCTATCCCACAAGTCGAAATCCAAAAGCCTAGGTTACGAAGCAAAGCTTGGTGGCCTTAACAAAGCTAATCAGTATCCTGTAGTTAATTAGATCGGCAGAATGAACACAAAAAACCTACCTGTGCAAGCGAGGATCAAATTACTTGTTGAGTCATTGGATGGAGCCGAGAAGACCAATAAAACTTTGTCTGAATGTAAGGATGCAGAAGCAATGCTTGATATTCTTCTCGAAGTCTCATCTCAGTTGGAACTAGACCTTACTAGAGAGGAATTGAGACAAAGTCCACCAATACGCGATTGGGTTTGGTGGAAAAACAAAGAGGCGCTAGTGAATTTAGGCGACAATAATCTTCGTCATCAACAAGACAGTTCAGGAAAGACAAGATGGGATGCCTGGACCATCAGTTTCTTTAAGTTTTTAAGGGTTTGGCGCTGAGCAACATTTCTGATAACTCAATCAACCAAAAAACTAAAGAAAGCATGAAAAGTTTCCGCAATCCTTTTATTCCAACCTTCTTGGATCCCCTAACAGAGACAAACTCCTCTCAGCCAAACAGATCAAAAGCCCCCTCCCCTTTTTTAACTGGGAATTATTTTTAAAGATTAACGACTCTCCCTACCTCCACTGCATGAAAATCAAGCCATGTCAGGCCCTACAATGATTGAATACGGGGCGTGGCGCAGCTTGGTAGCGCGGGTGCTTTGGGAGCACTAGGTCGCAGGTTCGAATCCTGTCGCCCCGACTAGCTTTTCAAGGAATGCGCTTTTTGGCGCAGACAAAACGCAGACAAGTCAACTACGGGAAAACCTTGCCAAAGCATTTGCGGCCTTTTCAAGGAATAGAGATTTCCAAGGTGCCTAAAAAAGGTGTCCCAAATGCCTAATTGGCCTCAGGGAATTTTCAAGGTGTATCCAAGATTTATCAGTCCAAATCAAGCTGCCAATTCTTTTTGGACTGACTTGATCTCGGCCTTGAGAAGAAGATCCATCAAATTTTTAGAGAAAACAACTAATTCTTTTTTATTCAGATCTTCAATAGGCCTTGGAGGTGCCTCCACTCCTTTTTCTTCAAGGGCTGCTGAAAGATCTGATTTATTCAATTTTGAAAAAGGCTTGTTCCCATACCTTTTGACCCCATGGTTTTTCCCTAAGGCTTTAAGGGTCTCTTTGCTTTGCTGCATAAAGGTACCTGGACCAAGAAGAGCTTTTAAAAAATCACTTTGATTTTGGTCACTAGGAAGAACTTCTGATTCACGAGCAGCCTTCAATTCCGCATCAATCCCTCGAAGAGTCCTTGAATGGGAATGAGCAAGTTCGCGCAGATTGGCACGAAGGATGTTAGCGAGTTCTCCCATTTTTCTCTTCCAATTTCTTTGTTACCGACACTTGTTTTAGTGCAATTGATTTGATGAGGTCCTTGATAATTTTCCAACTTTTGAAGAAGTCACGGACAGAATCAAGCAAGCTTTTTAGAGATCGACCTCCTTGGAAGCTTCGTCTACCTGTCTCATATTCCTCATATCCAAGGACAAGCTTATTGCCGGCATCTTCAAATTGTTCAAATGCATCTGTAACTAAGTCGAGGATCTCGTATATCTCCTTGCTTACTGAAGCTTCTTTAATGGCAATGGCTCTTATACGTGCCTCTAAATCTGACTTAGTAGCTTGAATAGTTTGGTTTTGCTTAAGAACTAGAGATTTTGTTTTGGAGTGAGAGACATGCAGTCCCCTGCTGATCTTCAGACGTTTATACCAATCACGAAGACTTAAGTAAGAAGTTTCAAGTTCAGAACGTGGAAGTTCAACTATTTTGATCGGAAATTCAGAGCTAGAAGGGAAGTGTTTCATGGCCAATTTAAAAATGACTACAGACTTTGAGAAGGCATAAGGACTGCAGCCCCACTAAAAACAATAGCACTATATTGACACTTGCACTGCAACTGTGTAAGTTTCTTGTCTGATTGTTATTGCCTATTCGATCTTGGCTAGCGATTCTCAAACCTTCAGCCTTGAGGAGCTTCTTAAAGTTGCAAGTGAAGAACTTGGAGAAGAAATCAGCCAAAGAACCGTTCGCTTATATGCGACTCAGGGATTGATTGATCGGCCTGGGAAAGATGGTCGTAGTGCAATTTATGAGAGACGTCAACTTTTGCAATTGGTCCTAATTCGCTTTCTTGCAAGACGCGGGTTGAGTCTTTCTGCTATTGCCCCCCTTGCCGCTCTCCCTAACGAAGAAATGCAGTTACAGATTCTCAGTTTCGACAAATCAGCAGAAGAGAAATTTAAAGCTTCTCTCATTTCAGAGAGTAGAGAACAAGATTCAGGCAAATCCAACCCTTTGCTCCAATTGCTTGGAGCCCCCCTTAAATCAACGGCTTTGCCTGACTCAAATAGTTCTGCGAAGAATAGTCGCACTCGTTTGGCATCATCTCGATGGAGCCGATTTACTCTTGCTCCAGGAGTTGAGCTTCATATCAGTGACAGTGCGTCTATTCCTCCATCGGGATCTCGTCGTATTACCTGGATTCAGCGTTTAACGGATCGACTAATCGAACAATTAGAAGAAACCAAAAACTAAATTCTTTAAATGAGAACTTGGTAAATCATTCGACAACTAACTATTGCTTTGCAAATTTCTATCTATTGAACTATTCAGAGTGCCCAAAAGGTATCCAAAATATCTCCTGATGTGTGCACATGCCACCTTGTAGATCCTCAAAATATTGGTATGACTCAACCCCCGAGTTGTACTAATACCTTTCCGGATGTTTTGGGAGCACTAGGTCGCAGGTTCGAATCCTGTCGCCCCGACTGGTTTTTTGGAGATCTCGAATTGGGATTGGGCCCTCATTGGGCCCTCCTGAACGATTAGTTCTGAGTTCTATTGAGTCTGTCACGAGGTTTTGAGGAAGAAGAAGATTAGACACTGCAGATGGTGTTATTGCCCGATTAAAAAACTAAAAAAATCTCTATAGTTCTTTTAATCCAGTTGGGTGCCCAGGTTAGTCCTGCTAAACCAACCTCCCATTTGGGAGTCGGACTGCCAGCAAAAGGCCTCGAAATCTTTTGTTTTTGGTGGATTGATGAGCGGGTTCTGTTGTTGCCTTGGGCTCTATGCCACGAAAACAGAACAAGTTCGCCAATAGATCACAAGTGAATGGCATATCAGTTGCCGTCCCACTTGTCTCTCAGCAGTCTGCATCTCAAATCGACAAGGATCTTGACCGTCTTACTGAAGGGCGTGATGGAATTGTCTGGGAATTAGGCAATTGGCCGGAATCTGTTCAAGCCGTAGCAAGAGCAAAAGGAATACCCCTCGCATAATTCGTGCAAACTCTTAATTCGGTCCAATGGATCGGCACGTCTCAATGTGCTTTCGCATTGGGAATACATCCACTCACCCTGCTTCAGAAAAGAAAGGAAGGATATTTTGAACAAGGTGTTCACTACTACAAATCAGGGATAACGAAGACTTGCAAATATCTTTGGAATCTCGAAGAAGTAGAAAAGGTCTTTGCCAATTGGGCAGCTCCAACTCTCATGAATTAACTGCCCTCTCATTCGCCATTCTTGATTGCAACGCTGTCCCTACGCGCGCGCGGGGATATTTACCAGATGTACCATCTAGGGGACTTTCCTCTCCACCACTGGGTTTTGGGGTGGTACAGGTGGGGGGGGTACAGGTTCGTTTATGCCAGAGGGGGTACAACTTGGCTCTGTACCAGGGGGTTGTACCCCCCTTATTTCCGCTCCACCACTATCTTTTCCTAGGGTGGTACACCTATCTACAACCTCTCCACGCGCGTAAGTCGCTGGAACGTCAGCTAATGGATTCGTAAAACTGAGTTAATTCATTAATGTCATTTATCGCCATTTTGAAGACTGTTTAATCTCTCAGGAAACAAATTTACTTAGATGAATTACACACTTCGATTGGAACGTCTACGAGCCAAAGTTGCAAAGCTTTCAGTTGCTCAACATCCCCCCATCCTCAGGTTTGTTAAAGACAATGCAGCAGAGGCCCAACCGAATCCAGATGACCTCACAGAATGGGATTTAGTAATTAACGTCAAGGGCAAAATAAATGAACCCCTTCAAGCTCTTGTGGGACGGGTTAAACAGGGCACGCATGAAGGTGGCCCGCAGTGTTCTTGATGCACTTGTACCGCTAATAGAAAATGATTCGAGCAAGGAAGATTCTTCCAAGAAAGAGAAGTAGCAAAATAGTTTGGCGGCCCTCTTTAATAGGGATATGAACTTTCCAACTTTTCTAGCCACTACTACACAAGCAAATGTGTTGTATGCCGTAGCCGCTGTGGGCTTCCTGGTGGGAAGTTGGTTTTTAGGCAAAGCTATAACAGTAATGACGAAAGGGAATAACCCGCTGGTGTGGCGAGGCATGAAAAAGCAGGACGAACCCAAATGAGTCCATCCCTGCTCATAAGAATTAGTGTTGTAGATACGTTGGTTTTAATTGGGATAGCGGTTTATTTGATTAAGCGAAAGCTATAGCAGCTGTTTTAGCTGTCTTGGTAAGAAGGGGGAAGGGTAAGAGATTCTTGGGATTGGGATCAGCGTCCAGGGAACCTGTATCTAGCTCTCAATATTTTCGTCAATGATTTCTAATGTGCTACACCCCGCAAGATTTCAAGCCTCAGCTTATGATTAGCGGCCATATTGAGCTCATAAAAGTATTCCTAGATTGATGAATTGATGACAATTACAAACCACGGAAAACGTGAGAGTCGAGGTCGTCCACCCATAGAAGAAATCCCATTGCCTCCTGATGTTCAAAGGGCATTAACTCTCAGGAGTGGTGGTGCGTCTTGGAAGGATGCAGCGGCCGCAGTGGATATGGACTACAGAACATTGAGGCGATATGTGAGAGCACATCCAGACAGTCTGCAATTCCTCGAAGAGCAAACTAAAGATCACCTCGATCAAAGTCATTCAGTTTTGATTGCCAATGCCCCCGCAGTGGCAGAGCGTCTACTCCAAATTGCCTTAGATCCCAATACCAAAAACTATGCCGCTGTCAGTGCTTGTCAGGCAGTGTTTGCCATCATCGATAAGAGTGTCACTGACAGGGAGAATGCAGAACAACTACGGGCTATTAGAGAGTCTTTGAATGCACTTGAGGGCGGCAGCGTTATTGATGTTTAGGACTCATTAACATTGAAGAGACAGCTCTCCTCAAATGGATACACTTGACCCATTAAGCCAAGTTACTGGAGGGAATGCCCCTTCCCCGCTGCTGTTAATCATGGAATTAATGGAGCGTTTTTGTTGGTGCGTTGATCACTTCCCTAATGAGAGAAGAACAGAGCAGGGCTGGTTTAAAGAGAGTAAGGAAGACGATGAATGATCTTTGCTTCAATTGAGCTTTGATTCAGTCAAAGGCATCAAGACAAGTTTGGTTTGAGGAAGAAGAAATCGTTATTTGAGAGTTTGGGATGCTTTTTATAGATGATTGGTCTCTAAAAGGTCAGAGGCCGTTATGGCATACCAAGCTTGAAATGCTTGATGATCTAGATCATCATCGGTATAGCCGAGTCTGGCTCCAAAATGCATTACTAGATAGTCATATAGCCTTATAAAAAAGTTTGGAATAATTCTGATTGCTTGATATTGATCAACCCCAATATCATCTAGTATACAAAGTGTATTCGAAACTAATTGTCCATAGACAAAAGCTAGGGGAGTTGTTTTTAATTTGTCTATCATTCCACCCCAATGTATAAAGAGCATTAAATGAGTTGACAGCCAAAGAAATCTCGTATCCCAATCATATTGGATAATTGTCTCAGGTAAACAGCTCATATCTATCTTTGTGTCTCTATAAGCCTCTTCATAGGCATCTGACCAATTATTAATTTTATCTATTAAATCATTAGAGATCACCTCTTGATTCAATAGTTCTGAGTGAGATTTAACAAAACTGGGTTGTTTCGTTATGTATGATTCGTAATTAAACTGTTTATTTTTCTTTGTCCTTGCAGAAAACATACCTTCTATCGATTGCTCCCAATATTTCACCCAGCATTCATTTAAACCAAATGGATGTTCTTCACCTATAGGATTAATTTGATTCAATAAAAAGATAAGGTGGTCATACAATAGCTGGCTCTTGCCTTTTATTATGGCTTCTAAATCAATATTAAATTGGTTCGTCAAGCTTCTTTCAAAATAAAGAAGCATTGCATAATGAGAGCAAAGATTAAGGTCATTGACATTACCATTATACTTTTCTTTTAATGAGAGTAAATAATGATTACTACAATTACGTGTAAACATATAACAATGAATCTCATTGTTATCAGAGTCTTTACTATTACCGAGGACCTGTAGATCCCGATGATCATCTACAAACATTAATTGGTTGTATCCTTTTAGAATATCAATAACTATTTGACCAGTTAATCTAGGGAATTTCCCTTCAGAGTCTTTAGATATATCTTCACCTGACTTTAGTTGATTAAAACGATAAAGCATTATTTTCTTTGAAACATCATTAAAGATTCCTTCAGCATATTCATTAAATTTAGAATTAGACACTTTAGCTTTATGTTGTTGTCTGTATGTAGTTCTAGAGTGTCTTAACTGATTCCATAAAATCTATTACTACATTAATAGTTGTTATTTATTGAGAATATAAACTAATTTTTGGTTAATTCAAAATATTGCAATCATAGATATACTAAAGATTAGTTAGCTCTATTTCCGAAAGATGGAAATCTTGAGAGGTTAATCTCATAAGTTCTTCTTTACTTCTTGAAACTTTTTGCATTAACCTAAATGCTTGTTTTTTGATGGCAAGGTCTAAAAGGTTACGCATAGATCTTGCATTACCATTATTCTCTTTTTTGTTTGCCATATGTATCTTTATAATTTGATCTATTATAGGTTTAGAATCTTTACTAAGTATATAACCACTTTGGAATGCTTTTTTAATCAGGATTTTTAAAAGTTCATCTTCTGTATAGTTAGGGAAGGATATATAAGTACTAAATCGACTCTTTAAGCCTGGATTACTTTTTAGAAAGCTCTCCATTAAATTTGGATACCCAGCAACTATTACTATAAGATCATCTCGAAAATCTTCCATGAACTTAAGCAATATTTCAATAGCTTCTTCACCATAAGGGTCTGACTGGTTATCTCCCCAGCTTTTTGAAAGGCTATACGCTTCATCGATGAAAAGGACACCACCGGATGCTCTCTCAAGAAGCTTATAGGTTTTGTGTGTAGTTTGACCTATATATCGGCCAATCAGTTTGTTTCGATCTACTTCTACAAAATGCCCTTTGGATAAAACGCTTAGTGATTTATATAGTTTACCTATAATTCTTGCAACAGTTGTCTTTCCTGTTCCAGGAGGACCCTGAAAAACCATATGCCTAGAGTTACTATCATTGGAGAGTCCATGAAATCTCCGTTCTTGTATGATCTTAGTTAAAGAAATGATTTCGTGTACTTCTTTTTTTATAGAAGATAAACCTATTAGATTTTCTAATTCATTAAGGCTTTGTTCTAATAATGGCTGTGCTATTACGTATTCAGTACCATCGGTATTTGATTCATTTTGATTAGATATAAGCAAACCATTAGCTGTTAAAAGATTATTATAAAATGTAGTAAAGTCAGGGACGGCATTCCCATATCTATCGTATTTAATATAACCACAAGACCTAACAATATTAGCTTTAGATGTTTTCCCAAACTCAATAAACTTGTTAATCAACTCTTGTCCAACCAAGCATGATTGTTGCATTAGATTCCTATGAGCTATTTGTTATTAGTTCTGAGTTTGAAAACCTGATTCCAAAAGCTCGACTTTAATCTTGTGCTTTTAGTCAGTCATCACCACAAAGGTGTAATAGGACCTCAATCTGTCTTCTTTGCACTTGGATTGTTTCCAATATGCCATTAAGAACAGAGATTTGATCCAAGAGCTCAGATATCCTATCTGCTCTCTCCACATCTAAATCCCATCGCCACAGCCCCTCCCAATGCGATTGGAGCTCTTTTAATTCTAATTCTAACTCATACAATGTTGCTTGGGTTTGATTCTCAGAAACTTTAAGTTCAGTTAGTTCATCATAATAATTCATTAAATAGGAGATAGGTTTAGTTCTAACTGTTTGAATTTATATTTTCTTGAGATGCTTTTTTCTCTATAGTTTAAAGCAGCTTCTGTTACAAGTTCCTCGAAGCAATGATGGAGAAAGTGTATATAGCTAAAGCTAAATTCTTCAGAGGGTTGGATGAACTTTTCTGCAGAAAGAGTTAGATCATTAGAGCCATCGGGATTAGTATATTCATCGTAGTTAACTTTTAATTGTGGAAGATTTCTATTTAAAAAAGAAACTAATTCATCAATCTCTTGCTTAGTAAAATTTCTTGCTGGAATATAAGAAGAAAATTTCAAAACAGATTTCTTTAGATCTACCCAAACGCTCGAAATGGCATCCTTCATTACTAAGCACATGTCATCATCGACAATCTCAGATTGAATTTGTGGGGACGACTCAAAAATACAATGAATCGTTGCTGCATTTAAATCTTTCAATAACATGGCTTTAAGTCTGCATAAGAGGCGTATGTACATTTCCTTATAGTTCTTGAATTGTTAGTCCGATTCCAAACTTTATAGCTTGATCTCTGTCAATCTTTAAGAAATAATTGAGCAAGTTCCATTATTATGATAATCAATAAAATAATGAACTTTGCTGATATCTCCACCAAGCCAAGCATTAGAATGATATTTGGTATCCAAAAAATAATCGTTTTCTCTCCTTCTATAGAAATAACTATGACGTCTCTGTGTAAATCTTATCGTTGCATAGTCTAGGGAATCATTAAATATTGTCTTATATAAAGCAACTATTTCGCTGGCATCTTCTATTGGTATATATTCATATTTAAAAGGTAGTTCCCATAGATTTGGATGTAATATAAAGTCTTCAAATATATCGAATGAGGCAAAACAACCACCCATAAGTTTATATATTTCAATTAGATTTGGTCTTCTTCTATGTTTCTCTGAAAATGATATTGAACAACTGATTAGTTTTTCGATCTTGAACCGAAAGATTGGTTTGACAATATTTAGGTACTCTTCCCAACTTATTGCTTGAATAATAGACCCTACAATTGTCCCGAAGGCATATTTAGAGAAAGTATTGATCTTATCAGTATTAAAATTTGAGCATGACAACTTCATTGATCTATCGAATTTATTAATACTTCTGTCCCTAAAATAGCTTTTAAAGCCTAAAATTGCACGCTCGAGTCCGATCATACCTTCTTGCATTAAGTTTATTCTACTTTCCTTGTTATCTTTAGTATAATAAAGCGCTATTTTCTCAACCAAATAAATATGATTATCCAGCAGAAACTTTTTTAAATTCAACATCTTTTTATAATGTTTTTGAAAATTTTTAACTCCAAATGCTTCCGTTATAAAATCTATATTGATATCATCAGAACCTTCTAATTTAAGCAAAAGTAAACTTGTATATATCTCAGAAACTTCTTTTAAGGAAGGGTATAGATTCCTTCTGAATTTAATATCTTCTATTAATTCTAATATTGTTGATAATTCTATTACATCCTTTTCTCCAATGATTTCTTTGTTTGCTTTAAGTATTTCCATTGATTTTCTTTATTGCAATTAATTTTTTTTAGTTCTGATTCCAAAAAACGATTCCAAATCAAAAGTTTCTTATAAAGGCAGTCTGCAAACTTCCCCAAATGGGACTTCCTCACTATCCAAGCCACCAGCATTAATGATCCATAGAACTGGTAGCTCAGGAGTTTTCTCTGGGTAATATCCCCACCCATCAGTTAGATAGACACAAACTGCTTGTTTTTCATTTGGAAAGTCTTTCTCTATTGCTTGAAAAAAAGGGATAAAATTTGTTCCACCGCCACCTTTGGGCTTAGGAACTTTTTCTATGGATTCCAACTTATAGGGCCCATAACAATCGTGATCGGCATACCAAAGGTGACACTCAAGATGTGTATAGCCTGAAAGAATACCTTTGAGCTCACCAAGGAATTGACTGAGTTCCTCTTTACCAATTGACCCACTTGTATCAATACAACAAAAGACCATTACCTTCTCACCTTCAAGCTGTTCCAGGTAGAGACCTCTATACAAAAAACGTCTATCAAATCCACTGAAGTCTGTAGGTGTACGAATTAAGTGCCTAGACAACCGAGTCTTCCAATCAATCTGTGGTTTTGATACCTCATCTAAATGTCTAGTAAAACTTGTAGGTAATCTGTGCCTTTCGTCGGCATCAATCAAAGTTAATGATTCTTGGATTGCTCCAGTCCAATATTCCTTGATCTCCGATTGCGCCTCTAGGTCCTCTAAATCATCCTCGGTATAAGAAGTCTCTATATCCTTTGAAGGATCTAACAAGTCTGAAAGTAATCGATTTTGTTTGTCTTCAAGAGATTTGGGATCTTTCAAGAGGATGGTATAAATTTCTTCAACACTTAAATGCTCTAACTGCTCATCACATATTGCATCCTTAGGCAGCTCGACATTCGATTCCTTAGCAACCATTCCGTTAACAACTATATCTGCAGCTATGTTGAAAATCTTTTGATCTCTAACTCCTCGCCTCATTGGATGTAGCAAGGCTGCATGTAATAGCTCATGTAAGAACACAGCATCTCTTTCTTCTTTGGGCAGATTCCCATACCTCTCAGGATGAAAAAAAATTACCCTGCCATTGGTTGCTGCAACATTTACTTTTCTTGTGAAAATAGCTTTTGCATATAGTGCAAGAGCCGCAAAGAAGGGCGAATATCTACGCAATCTCAGTCTTGAAGCAACAATTAAATCTTCAAGTTGCTTTGCCTTAGAACTATTGTTGATGATCATGTGGATAGAATTTCTTCGTATTGCTTGATGTACATTCCAATTGATTCGTCATTCACAAGAACACCGGCAAGATCTACTAACTTCTTACGCTTCTTGAATTGATTAATAACATCGGTTGCATAAAGTTGAATCCACTCTGACGTGGTTTTGTGAATCAACCAATGAAAAGCTTCTTTCACCTGCAAAGGTGTTTTGGAGCGAGAAGTTAGACCAGTAGCAGTTGCCCAACGTCTAGACACCTCTTTAGGGAAGGCAATCTTTTCTCCTTTGCCATTTAAAATTGCATTGAGATCAGGAAGCTTCTTATAAATTTTTAGGTAAGTCTTAAATTCTGATGCTGCTGCATCTCCTATTGCAGGGTTAACAGGAAGACTTGCCTTGAACAAGCTGCTAGCCATTTCCCATGTTCTTGGAGATGGCCAGGCTGACTCTTCATATTGAAGTTGATGCAATAACTTTGGGCGATACCCTAAAAACGCGATGACCTCTTCTGAGAAGTTGTGTTCTAAGGCATATTTTCGAAAGCACTCGAAATTAACTTCAACACATAGATGTAGAAACCTATTAGCAAGGGGAGCAGGCATATCGAATACAGAAGCATGGTCTTCTTTTCGATTGCCTGCTGCAAAGATAAACCAACCATCAGGAAGCTTATAACTACCTACTTGTCGATCAAGAATTAATTGCTGAGCAACACCTTGCATGGCAGGTGGAGCCATGTTGAGCTCATCCAGAAAAAGAATACCTTTCCCTTTTGTTGGTAAGAACTCAGGCGGATACCATTTGGATATACCAAGCTCGTTGTCGGTTGATGGGGCTTCTGGCACTGGAAGACCCCTTAGATCTGTAGGAGCTAGCTGACTTAAGCGAATGTCGATGAACCCCATCTTTGCTTGGCGTGCAACTGAAGCAACAATTGAAGACTTCCCAATTCCTGGAGCCCCCCAGATCATTGTGCTGATAGGTATTGAATTTTGAATTAACTTGGTGAGATAGTCGATTAATTCACTAGGAGACATTGCTGTGCCAGCACATATTTATCTAAACCGATGTAGTTCCATCTTTCGTAAAGTGATTCCAGTACAAAAGAAAAAGAATTTATTGCTTTACAACGGTATTTTCGAACAAGACAACTTCATAGGCTTTTCAATAGCCTAAAAATAGATGAGAAAGCAATTCATAACAGCAACTATATTTCTAATCGTCACTTCCGCGGCTTTATTTTCCGGACGCTTTTTTAGATTAGTTTTGGATAATTATGCCAGATTAAGTTCTTCAGAAGAAAGCTCATTACAATCTACAGATAAGTCTTATCAAGCACTCTTACCACTTTTAGAAAAGGCAAAAAATGCAAAAAACAATGAAGAGGCTCTTCAGATCTTTTATCAAATTCTTTCCAAAATTGAAAGTCTAGATACAACGTCTAAACAAAAAAGTATTTATGCAGCTGCTACATTAGAAAAGATTGGAGAATATCACAAAGCATTAGGGGATTTTGTTCTTGCAGAAAAGTCATACAGACAAGCTTTAGATCTTGAAAGAGATCTATATGGAAAGAATTCTCCCGAGCTAATAACTAATTATATTGACTTGTCAGCACTATATAAATCAGCTAATCAATACGATTTAGCAATTGCTTCAAATCTAATTGCACTGGAGATTATGTACAAATATTGGGGAAAGGAAGGTCCACTGACTTATAAAGTAACTAAAGATTTAGCAGAACTTCTTGAAATCAAGGGAGATTTAGCTCAGGCTGAGAAGTTCTATGCTATTGCATTGAATGGGCTAAATAAACTAGATAAAAAGGATTTAGATAAAGTTGAGGAGTCTATCCTTGATAAAATTGAATATGGGCTTTCTAAAATATATATCCAACAAGGAAAATTTCAAACTGCAGAGGTGACATTGAAGGATTTATTAGAACAACTAAATCCAGAGCATAAAGAAAGAAATACAGTTTTAAGGACTTTATCTACAGCTCTAACTCTTCAAGGAAAAGATCAAGAAGCGGAAGAAATTTTGCTTAGACTTTTGAAGTCAAGTCAAGAAACCTTAGGAAATGATCACCCTGCAACATTACTGAATCTTGCCACTTTAGCTGGGCACTACGATAGTCTTGAACTATTTGCAAAAGCACTTCCTTATTACAAACAACTACTAAAATATGATCTTTCTACCTTAGAAGATTATCTTCAACCCAGCTTATTAAATAATCTGGGATATAATTTTCTAGCCAATGGTTTATACTCGCCTGCTGAAAAAGCATTTCAGAGCTCGATAAAACTAAATGATATCTTGCATGGTAAAGAGAATAAAAATAACATTAAACCAATTAATAGTTTGGCTTTATTATATAAACTACAAGACAAAGAAGTTGATGCAATTGATTTTGCAAATAAAGGAATTAAAATTTTATTTAAATTCATTCAATCCGAATCCCAAAATCTTTCCACTTCAGAACGTCAAAGTTTTCTAGTTTCTTACGCAGGTCCATATATGATGCCATTTGGTTGGGCATTAGATGCTAAGTCTTATAATGAAATTGCTTTATTCTCACGCTTAAATCATTATGGATTGTTGCAAGAATTGGAGAATAGACAGTCTAAATTAGAGAAGTTAAGTGACGAAGATATCCAATTAAAAAAAGACATCTCACTAATAACTAATCAGATTACATCTCCTAATCTTTTAGCGAAGGAACGTAGAGAGTTAGAGATAAAAAGAATCGCTCTAGAGAAAATATTATATACCTCACTTCCAGAATTAGAGCCAAGAATAGTGGAGGTAAAACAGATCGCACAAGTCTTACCCAAAAATGCTGTATTAATTGAATTTCAGAAATATGATATTCGCTGGAAAAACCCATTTAAGGAACTTGAATCAAAAGAGGGGTATTTATCTTTAATACTTAAACCAGACGGTAATATTGATTTGGTGGATCTAGGACCAGCATCCGCTATAGAAAGTAAAATCAATGAAGCTTTATTTGCTACAACACAAGGAAAGGATTCCGAATATGTTCTTTGGGATGAAGTTACTGATCTTGTTATTAAACCCCTTCAAGATGCAATAGCAGGCAGTCAGAGGTTATTTATTACCGCAGATGCAGATCTGAACAAAATTCCATTTGCTCTCTTGAGTTCTGTAAATGGTGAAGGATTCTTAGGTGATGATCTAAAAATTCATCCTTTATCTACCGGAAGAGAATTGCTAAATCTCAATAAAATATCAGAATTAACAAATAATCAATCACTTGTACTTGCAAATCCCAATTTTGGTAAAAAGGTTAGATATAAAATTACTCAACTTGAGCAGACGCAAAAAGAAGGAGAAATAGTTGCTAATTTACTAAAAGCCAAATTATTAGTGAGCGAGGACGCTACAGAATCTGTTATTCAAAATTTGAAGCAACCACCTAAAGTTCTTCATATAGCTAGTCATGCCTATTATGATTCACCACTATTTAGTAAATACAACAATCCATTACTAAGGAGTGGGATTGTTTTAGCTGGTGTAAACCAACTTGATGTTAAGAGTAGGCATGATGGCTTCCTAAATGCGTTAGAAGTCTCAACCCTAGATTGGAATGGAATTGAGCTTGTAACGATCTCTGGATGTGAATCTGGTCGAGGTGATTTCCGTTTTGGAGAAGGAGTATATGGTCTAAAACGATCTATCGCAGTTGCAGGAGCTCGATCCAGTCTATTGTCATTATGGGAAGTTGATGATGAGGCAACTTCAGTATTTATGCAAACTTTTTACAAGAGGTTGAGTAATGGAGCCAGTAAGGCAGATGCCTTAGCTTTAACACAAAGAGACTTTAGAGATGGGCGAATTACAAGTTCTAATCCAATAATATTTGACTGGAAAAAACCATACTATTGGGCAGCATTTCAACTTAGTGGTGATTGGAGGCCTATTAATAAATAAATATTGTTTAAAAATAGATTTTATCAAATTAAGCTCTATCAAGTCGCTCCCCAAACAACACTTGTAAATACAACGAGGAATAGACTTACCCAAGCTAATACTTGAGAGCCTCTAGCTGAGGCTAAATCTTCAATTAATAGTGTCTTAGATTGTGGAAGATATTTTTCAAACGGAAACTCAATCTTAAAAAGTTCTTTAGCAGCTCCATATCTTGAATTAAGTCTTGGATATTTGCTGCGGGCCCAGTTGTTAGAGACCGTATGACCAGGAGTAAAGAGCCCAGTAAAAAACATAATTCCCAATCCAAAGCCACTTATCCAACTAATACTTCCTGAGAGTATTGCCCACCCTATAAGGCCTAAAATAAAGAATGGGTTTGCGAACAAGAAATAATGGACAGGTATCAATTTGGAAATCATCTCTTTATTAACTATCGTCATTAAAAATCCGAGCAATAAAGATATATAGATCGAAGTGAAGACCGGCTTAATACCTACTGGATATATAGAAAATAATAGGAAGGAAAGAATAAAGGTAACCGTAGGAAGGGTATACCATATCTCACAAATATTTTTTTGCTTGTCATCTAAATAAGGATTGTAAGGGGAGTAAAGCTGTGACTCTGTATATGCTCTGACATCTAATGCTTCTTTCTTTATCCCTCCTTTAGGAAGTGCCATTCCTGTCTCATCAACGTTGTATTTAGGGAAATTAATCATTCCGAACAGGTGTTGATATTCGAAAGCTTTTGCTTGCCAAAATTAAGAGTTTTTATTTTTGGAGCATCTTCTGAGAATAATAAAGCCAAAGCTAGATTGCTATCTTGCTTTAATTTTCGGTTAATAGTCTTTACCCATAATGACTCATTCTTTCCAAGAGATGAAATTATCGGTGTAATTTTTAGTAGAGACTGTTTAGTAGTTAACCTCAACTTCAGATTTACTTGCTCGCCAATAGAAGTGCCTTTTGGTCTGAGCCTTAAAGAATATTCTTGACCACTTTCAATTGGTTCAATAGGCCATGAGATAGGTGCCTGAATACTTTTTCCTGGCGAGGCAATTTCACTCCAAGCAATTTGTCCATTTCTAAAAATACTTATTTCACTTAAAGGGGTTAGGGAGAAAATCAATGGCTGATCAATAGAGATTTCTGCTGTTGGTTCCGCTTTGCTTTCGGTGTCTGAGATGGCAGGTGATAACAAACAAATTGCTTGTTGAGTTGAGGACAAGGCTGATCTTGAAGAGGAGACTTTGATTGAGTTAATAGGTAACGAGGCCAAATTTAGTGAAAGTCTTGGCCTGAAAATCTCCGGCCCAACTATTAATGCTCCTCCCAAAAGTGCAGCTATTGAAAGGGTAGCTTTAATCTTTTTAGAGATTTCTGACCCTAATAACGAAGATTCTTGGTTAACTGCTAAACCGTTTTGCGAAATAGCACTGAGCTCGAGGAATCGAACAAATCTCAGCAGTCGATCAACACCTCCTGAAAACTTCTCGATCGGAATCGTGATGTTCTGTTTCTCGGTTATTGAACTTGAGACGAGTGCCACAAACTCTTCTGCTGTAAGAGCTCCAGGAAAGTGCACCACATTATTTTCATCATCAACTTGGGCAATAAGTAGAAGCTGAGGTGCCGATCCTTTTTTAAACCATGGCTTGAGAGGGATAGTGATTTGATCAGATGTAAAGCCTGTAGCTACGACTTGAACAGCAAAATGATTCAGCTTTAAGAGCTGATTAAGATTCTTAGGGCTAAAGCCAGTGTTTAAAGGCAAATCTAAATTTCTAATTTCGAGCGTCTTCTTGAGAGCAGCGATAGCGAGTTCTTTTAGGGTTGCCCCTTCTGCAAGAGGCAATGCCACAGCACCTTCTGGGATAGGAACAGCTTCCATAGGTTGATTATTGGAAGGGCTGTCAATCATTGTTTCAAGGCGGTAGCGACTGATTGCCGCAATAAAGAGACACCACTTTCTTGTTTAGAAGTAGTCAAATAAATAGTCAATTGCTCAATCATGCGATCAAGTCCTACAGGATCGACTCGGATAGAGATGAAATCAGTTCTTCTTATTAGTTCTTCAGCTGATTCTTGGGCAATGATTTCGGCAAGCATTTTTTCTTTGAGCAACTTACTCACCCAACCCTGCTTGTGATCACAACGAAGAGCGATATCTCTTTGTCCTAAGCCTTCGGAGTAAAGCTGCCAGGCTAATTTCCGATTAGGGTCTTTTTCCCATCTAGACCGATCTGAATTGATTTCATGACTGACTGTTTTAAAAGCTGTCCTGGTGAGTGACTGGAGAATTTGGTTTATAAGCTCTTCACTAAATTCTGAGTTTTGATCAGAGCTGGCTTGAGGGATGTCATCTTTGAATTCTTCAACTCCGTAATTGGCCCCTGAAAGATATTTACGAATAGCATCGTCGATTAAAACTAGATTCTTGAGGTCGGTTTGAGTAGGCGTTAACGAGACAAGAAACTTTTTATCTGGTTCCCAGCCAGAATTTCTACCCGTGCGTTTCTTATAAATCTGTTTGGCAATCTTATATTCAACTAAATATGAGGCATGAAGCTTCTCGACTCCTTCTAGTTGCATTGAACCACGACCGTATCTCATCCAAGCCTGAGAAACCCTGGTAGGACTGCTATCTGCAATCAAGGCCCATTTGCTGATTAAAAGCAAGCCGGAATTACGTAAGCAAGACTTCAGTTCAGCATTGGACTGAACTTTGTTTTTTGCCCATGTTGAGAGATTTGATAAGGACGGGTCAAAGCTATAAATAACCTCAGCTCCAAAGGGCCTGATCTTTTTTCCTGGAAATAAGGCAAGAGAGTTCCAACAAAATGGTTTGCGTATGGAATCCAGGCTTTTCTCATCATTGTTTTTTGGGATTCTTAAAAAGTTCTCTCCGCAATCATCAAGAACACAAGCCAAAATTTCCAAGAGATCTAGTTCATACTCATTACGATTGTGATTAAAGATTTGTTTTACCTTGCCTACTATTGGATGACTTACTCGACATCTCAGGCATAGCAGGGCATCTGAAAGATACTCATTGTCTTGACAATGTTGCCAAAGTCTTCTGTCTGTCTCCTCTGACTCAGTCTCTGTATTGGTTTTGAGCGCTAGAGAAGCTCCTTCAAAATTCTTTAGACCAACACCTTGGTTAAAGGAATCAATTATGCATAATTCGGTGTAGAGATTGGCCAATTAACGTTTATCGCCATGATCATTCTATAGAGCCCACCTAAATCAGCTAGTTCTACTCCAAATAGGTTTAACCCTATCGAATCCAATACAGAGATAAAACTTTCTAATTTAGGAACAATCATTATATATGATTTCTATAAGTATTTTCCTTACAATAGCTGAGAAAGGTAGTCGAAGCTTACCTGCCAAGTTAGATATTTTCCTTTCTAATTCAAGCGGCAGAGCAATCCTAATTAGTTTTTCGCAAGAGATATATCGAAAGTCTTCTTCAGGAAAGATAGCGATGTTCATTGCATCTATCTTATCAATCATTAGTTGTGATATTGTCTCATCTAAATTGCATCTATTTCCAGTAAGCGTGTGGAAAGATTCTAATTTCATAATCACATTGTAAGGTAAGACAACATAAAGCAAGGAATAAGAATAATTTTCTGGCAATGGAAATGAATACATGTACAATCAATTCTATTTGACATAATAATTTATTATCAATAGACTGATAAATAAGATTAACTTTTAAAAGTTCTCGATAGATCTGCTGCCAACATAGATTTATTTTGTGGATCTTTTTTCCATGCGGGTTTTGGGCAACTTGCATATGATTTTTTAATAACAACAGAGTTATTTGTGTAAAGTAAAATATTTTCACTTATTTTTCTTGGAACCATTTTATTAGTAAATGTTGCTCCTGAAAGAAAGTCCAAGGTTCTTTGGACTAGATCCGGAGACATCAATGTGAGATTCAATATTAGAGTTTTACCTTCCAGGATTGCATCACCAATTCGTGGGATCTCATCAAAACTTGTCGGTTCCATAAGGCTGATCTGAGGAATTGATGGAGAAGTCTGATGAAACTTCTTTTGGATTGTTCTAATCAAGGGATTAGTCATTTTGTTGAGGTTGGCTTATCTGCTTATAGTTCTGAGGGCCTGAAAGTGATTCCCAAAATCAAGCCCTCTGTTTCTATATTATTTTTTATAGAGTTTGATTGATTGACAAATAGCATCTGACCTTTTCTGATAGCAAGAGCGCTTTTTGTAATACCCCATAGGATTTTCTTTAATCGACATTGAGTAATTATCTATAGCATCATCATATTTGCCGAGCTTAAATAGGCAATCGCCCATCTTTTCATAAATTTCAAATAAGTTGAGGTACTTACTTGAGATATCACTATACGCAGTAATAGCTTGATCATATTTCCCTTTGTCAAAAAGGATATCTCCTTTTCTCTCTAGAATAGAGTCCTTAGCTCTAGGATTAAGCTTTATAGCCTTATTACAAATAATAAGCGCATTATTATTTTGGTCAAACTGACATAAAATATCTATTATTTTCATAATATTCTCAAACTCAGAATTTAGCTTAAGTGATGTTTTTAATTCTTTAAGGGATTTATCTATTATTTGCAAATTTAAATATGAAGCTCCTTTCTTTAGATATTTTTCAGACAAGAATATATTGTAATATGACCAATTAGGTTTCTTCATCTCCAGACCCTTTGAATAGTATTTAACAGCCTTCTTGAACTCACCTAAACAAAAATAATTATCAGCTTTAAGTAGATAGCTGCTTTTAAGCATTCTATTACTTTTAATATTTTTAATCAACTTATTTATAAATTGTATGGACTGACTATATCTCTTTAATTCAAATAATAATCCAGCTCTAGCCCATAAAGCTGATGTATTATTAGGTTTAAAACTCATATATTTTGATAATAATTCAATTGCTAATTCTAATTCATTTTTCTCCCACAATAGTCTGCAAGCTACCCTGTAGCCAACAAGTTTCTTTGGAAAGATTTTCATTAACTTACAACATACATAAAGTCTAACTTCTTCAGGCTGAAAATAGTCAACATCAGGAATAACCTCAAAAGAGGAATCCGTATCTTCCAAGTCAATTGAGTCCATAAAATCAGAAATAGAACCTTCATAATCTCCAAGTTTATATTTGCAAATTCCTCGCCAATAGAAATTCATATCGTCTTCAGAATCCATTTCTATTGCTTTTGTATAAGCATCAATTGCTCCTTTGAAATCTTCATGTTCATCAAGTATATTACCTAAGTATGAATACGTAGACCCATATTTGACTCCTATAGACATTGCCTTGTTAACATCCTCTTTAACAAGATCTTTATTTTTAAGACTTACATGAATGCTTGCTCTATTTATATAGCAAAAATGTTTGTCAGGATTAATATCAACTGCTTTATTGGCATCTGTTAAGGCGCCTGGGTAATCATTTAGGCTAATCAGTAAGCGACTTCTAAATAGATATAAATAAACAGCTCTGTAATCCAATGCAAATTCAATTGCTTTGGTTACATAGTAATAGGCTCTAAGATTATCCCCAGTATGGGATGTACAGATACCTCTAAGGAAATAATCATAATAATAAATTGATCCCATATCAATCACTTCATCAAAAGCCTTTATAGCTCCTTCATAATCATCTAATATATATTTAAAATATCCAATATAACGGTAAAATGTTGCCCAATCATGATGAATTTCAATAGCTTTATTATAATCATTTAGACTCTGTATAAAATCCTCTTTAGCGTATCGACAAACACCTCGCATGCATAATGATCCATAATTTTTAGGATTTAACTCTAATAACTTTGTACAAGCAAGTATTGTCCCATCGTAATCCTTCTCAGATAACTTCGAATACGCTAATGAAACAATAGTCTCCTGATCATTTTTGTTGATATTTAAAGCACGTAGGTAAAATTCTCCTGCCTTTCTATAATTTCTATGCTTATAACTAACATCAGCAATCTTTTGATATAATTGCCAATAATCATTGTCATTCATAACTTTATGATTCCCAGAATTAATAGGGAAAGTTGTCTTCACTTGTTATTACTTAGTTCTGTGCTTCTAAAAGTGATTCCAATGAAATTTTTTTTCCAAAACTAGTGCGCACCTCGAATGCCACTCCAGTCATAGCAAAGAATATCAATCCGTAAATCATCTAAACCTGAGATTGAAGCCAGCTTCTCTCTTGCTTTTGTATCGAGCTTTCCACCCATACGACTTCCCTTCAAAGCACACTGATATTTGATCTCTGCATTACGAGAAATAGGAGCTAATTCAATAGTTATCGCCATGACTCCAAGAGCGATGACTCCAACAAGTGCTCTGAACCATGAATCACGCATTTATATTCTGTCTTTGTAATTTCCAAATCAGTACCTTCACAGAAGGATTGGGATAAGTTGACTTAGTTTGTCAATACTTAGTTCTATGCTTTTCAAGGTGATTCCAATGGAAGGCTTTAACACTATTAGGCGTACTACGCGGCTAAGTTTCTAAATCGTGTGTACTGAGGTTCAAATAGGAGTTTTACAGTTCCGACGGGACCATTGCGATGCTTGCAAATGATTAATTCTGTAATCCCTTTTTCATCTGATTCAGGGTTGTAGTACTCATCTCGATAAAGCATGACCACTATGTCCGCATGACTCTCTAGTGCTGCGGTTTCTCTCAGATCACTGAGCATGGGGCGCTTGTTTTCTCGATATTCAGCGTGTCGATTGAGCTGAGACATCAGAACCACTGGCGCATCAAGGATTTTGGCCATCTCTTTGAGATCCAAGATGATTTTCGACAGTTCTTCATCTCTTGATTCGTTATTCGGCCCATCCATTAATTGGACAAAGTCGATTACCACCAACCCAAGTTCACCATTACCCCATTTTTCCTTGATCTCTTGGCTTTTAGCCAACATCTCGTTGACTGTTATCGAGCCTTTATCGCAGATGAACAGGGGTAGGTCTCCAAGAGATTCAATGCCTTTTCCAAGGATTGGCCATTCATCTTGTTCTAGCCGTCCTGTTCTCAGGCGTCCTGTTTCAATACCGACTTCCATTGAAAGAAAGCGATAGGTCATTTGCTCTTTGCTCATTTCCAAGCTGAAAAAGCAAACAGGCAGCTCATGTAATTGAGCCACATTTTTAGCAATGTTTGTCACCAATGAGGTTTTGCCCATTGCAGGTCTGCCAGCAACGACAACTAAAGAACCTCTTTGCAGACCTTGCGTCATGGCATCGAAGTCGTAGAAATTCACTGGAATTCCTGCAACAGAGGTACCAAGCGAACGACCTTCGATCTCGTTAAAGGTTGTGGTCAGGATGCTTTCGAGAGCAGTCAGTTCGTCTGAATGCTTGAGTTGTTCAGTTCCTTTGAGCTCGAGTGACTTCTTTTTTTTCTTGGCCTTTGCCTTTTTCACCATTGATTTTTTTTGGATAGCTCATCATCTAAACCAGAAAATTTTGAGCTCGCCAGAGGTAGAAAATACTGAGGCCTAGTTTCCTCGTTAACTCTCTAGATTGTCTTTATTATCCTGCAGAATCTCCTCGAGAAGGCGTGCTACTACTGAGCCTCTGGACTGTAGACCCCATTCGCTTTTCAATCTTTCTAGTTTAGGAATTAGTGATTTGGGAAGGTCCATGGAGACTCTGATGCTGTCCTTTTTGGATGCACTTTGAAATGAGTTCGACATTTTTTCATTCATTGCTTTAGCTATTCACATTAGAGAAACCTTCTTCTTCTTCTTCTTCTTCTTCTTCTTCTTCTTCTTCTAGAGCTTTCAGAATGTTTAATAGTTCAATTGTTTCGTTAACATATTTTAAAACCCTAATAGGTAAATTTTCTGTTGATAGTTTAAACCTCTTCCCGATCCTTTTCTTTTTACTTTTGTCATCATAAGAATTTGATTTATTCATAATTTAAGGTGCTACTAACGAATAGATAAGGATGGGAAAGTGAAGCCAAGCTCTTTTATCTAGTTCCTTCTCTATCCAACTGATTCCAAAGATTCAGATTATTGTTCGAGTGTTGTTTTGACTTTGCTGGAAAAATTTATTTGGCTTAAATTTCTTGATATGAAACTAATTAATTATCAGCCTAGAAAAAGCGCCCTTTTAGGAGTGCTATAGGGCTCTTGCTTTGTTTAAGAATTGAGATCCTTAAATCGAATATCCCGTTGATCTAAAAGAAACAACTTAATTATATATAAGATGTAAATTCAACAATTGGGAACAAGTCCTGGTCATCCCTATAACTCTTAGTAACCAATATAATCCAGCAATGAGATTGCTCTGAGCGTTTTAATTTTCTTGGTTCCTTTGCCGAACTTGACTAATTGAGTTTCACACAATTGATTCAACTCATCATTCCATCTGAGATTATGTAGAGTCAAAAGCTTGTCGGCAATTTGTTTATTTATTTTCCCATCACTGTCTGCATAGGATAAAACAATTAGGCAGAAATCATAGCGATTATAATCCTTTTTAGATACAAATCTTTCTAGATATTTTAGCTTTCTCTCTTCATCTCTAATTAGAGAATTAACTTCTACATGCTTTTTAAGCTTAATCTTTTCCACCTGTTCATAATCATATTCATTCTCAAACCAGTTTTTGTATTCATCTGTATTTTCATGAAGTAATAATTTTTCAGACGTATTTAATTCTGATAATGCATCATGAGTTGTAAGATCTTTGAGCCTATCTCTAGAAAAAAAGTAGGCTGCACTAGCTTCTCCTAACTCCATAGCATAAGCCCAGTCTAAGTATGCATTTGCTTTGTCTTCTATTCTCCTATATGCAAATCCTCTTCCCATATATCCTGAAACATATGTTTGATCTGTTTCCTTTAGAGTAGTATTATTATTAATGAAATTTGTATAGCTTATAATTGCATTTTGGTTGTCTCTACTATCAATTAGTGTATCAGCTAGATTCAAGTAACTGATTGTTCTCTCTGGAGCCATATTTATGGATTTTCGGAAGTCATCTTGCGCCTTTTTAAATTCTTCTAGTGCCCCAAAAGAACATCCTCTATTGTTATAATAAAGAGCAATATCTGGAGAAATATCAATAGCTTTGTCATAATTTTCAATTGCCTTTTGATGGTTATTTAACAATTGATAGCAAAACCCTAGATTGAAATAACTTGCATGATCTGTATTATCCAATGTGATATTTTCTTCTAATTTCTTTATTGTCTCATCTAACAATTCATTGCCTATGATTCCTCTCTCTATTCCATTTATTTGCTTTATAGATTGTATTGCATCATATAAATACTTGACCGATTCCTTGAATAATCTGTTTTTATTAAATGAAAAGCAAATGACGTTATTGTAAGTGATTTTTATTTCGCATGATGATTTTTTAAGCTTGGACATCTCATTGGGTAGTAGTTCAATAATTTCTAGTTCTGGAGATGAATATCTGATTCCACCTCTCCTGATTAGGGGAAGACCTTGCCGGTCAGATCCCTAAATCGAATGCCGCGCTCCATCGATGCTTCCAGCATTGATTCACTGCTCCATTGTGCATACGCAGCGTTATGCACTTGAACGGTGTGCCCCATAAATGCAGCCATTTCCGTATCAGAAAGCTTGTAGACCTGATGCCCTCGTTTTATGAAAAAAGCCACCGCTGCAACGGTGGCTGAGGCAAAAAGTAATGGCCCCAGCTTACCGAGAGAACTCTCGATTGAAATAGTTATTTGGCAACTTCGCATTGCGAGAGCTAAGGCACATCCAGATCACTACCTGCCTTGGTGTCAATTCTCCATTCAATCAGGAGGCGGGCGACCGTTATGGGTTTATGGCGTTAAGACTTTTTCTACATAGGGTGTGTAGTGAGTTCAGTAGTTTGTGTTCTGACTAATGGCAGGAAGATGGGTAGTAATCGATGGTGGTCAAGTTCCCTTGCGCTGCTGGTGGGGCAACCCAAATAAAGGTAATCAAAATGTTGTATTGATTTTGCCTGAGGTCTTTGGAATTAATAGCTGGGTTCGCTCTGTTGTTGATCGATTAGAGGAGAAAGGTATCGCTTCTTTGGCGATGCCTCTTTTTGCTCGTACAGCTCCAGAATTGGATCTTGGCTATAGCGAAGGCGATTTGATTGAAGGACGACGACACAAAGAACTCACTACTACTGAGCAGATTCTTGCCGATGCTTCTGCAGCAATTGCTTGGTTAAAACAGCAAAATCAACAATCAAAGATCACGGTCGTTGGATTTTGTTTTGGTGGTCATGCTGCACTGATTACTTCAACACTCCCAACAGTCAGCTCCACTTTTGACTTTTATGGTGCAGGCGTGAGTATCAGTCGGCCTGGTGGTGGTTCGCCCAGCTTGGAATTACTCCCAACTGTTTCAGGAGAATTGACTTGTCTATGTGGCACCTCTGATCCTCTAATTCCCCTATCTGATCGAACCTCAATACAAGAAGCCTTGAGGAAAGAAGATCCAGAAGGGAGCCGAATGACCTATATCGAAGTTGAGTCTGCCGATCACGGATTTATGTGTGAGCAACGCTCAAGTTTTAATGCCGAGGCTTCTGAACTTGGTTGGGGTTTACTTCTAGAGAAGCTGAATGCTTAGTTAGGAGATCAGGCTTAAATGATTCTTACTAGATGCACCAATGGACGAAAGAATCTTTTTTCCGGCAACTGAACGAAACAGAGGCCCCATAGGAGAGGTCCTTTCGAAAATCCTTCCTTCAAATGGATTTGTTCTAGAAATAGCTAGTGGTAGTGGAGAGCATGGAGTGACATTTCAAGAACGCTTTCCCAACATTCATTGGCAAACAAGTGATCCGGATCCCTCCTATAGAAAAAGTATTAGCGCGTGGATTAAGCATCAAGCATTGATTGCCAAGATGCCCCAACCATTAGATCTGGATGTTCAAAAAAGACCTTGGCCCCTAACTCACGAATTTCGATCGTCTCTTAAAGCCATCGTCTGTATCAATATGATCCATATATCTCCATGGGGTTGTACACAAGCGTTGTTTGAAGAATCTGGGAACCTCTTAAAGGAGGATCAATGGTTGATGTTATATGGACCTTTCAAAAGGAATGGTGAACACACTAATGAAAGCAATGCGCGATTTGACCAGTCACTAAAGGTACAAAACCCAACTTGGGGTGTTCGGGATTTAGATGTGGTCAGTGAAGTAGGAATAAAGAACGGATTTGAGAACCATGATGTTTTTGAAATGCCTGCCAATAACCTGTCTGTCATTTTTCAGAAGCGATAGAGACAATAGAGCTGGTTATGGGTCCTTCGTAGAGCTTTGTTCAAGAGGGGTATTCGAATCTCAATTTTTAACTAGCGTGCTTTTTTTGATTGAGAATCAGCGAACAAAAATCGATCATTTTACCACCAACATCCAAGTCATACCAAGCATTTTTACTATCAACAACAACAATGCTTTGCACTCCAACTGAAGCTGCTTACTATCTCAACTACAAGAGTCCAGCAACGTTATATAGGCTCATTAGAGATGGGCTATTGGATGACTACATCGAGTATGTAGAAGGCGTCCTGTATTTGGAGATGGGAAGTAGAGGTCAGCGACCAACACTGGAAAAACGAGTTAGATCACTCATTAATTTCAAAGGTGAGCATGAAATGTTTATGTTCGACCCAAAAGAAGAGGTTTCACTGCAAAGAGTTCGAGACAAGTTTGAGCAAACAAGAGCAGCAAAGTTAAGCAGCCATAGTTAATCCCTAATCACTCTTAAAACCGTTAAATACTGACGTTTTGCAGACGTGAGAATACCAATCCATTCTCATTATTTGAAATTCAGCGCCTAGGAAAATCCCGAGCCTTCGGATGACCCACGATGAAAGATCTAGGAAGGACCCAGACATTAAAAAGGGACCTGAGTTGGCCCCCTTGAAAGTCGACTGTCAATCTCTTGAAGACTAGCTACTTAGGACGCATTGGTTATCTCACTTCATTCGACAGATGCTGCAACAGAAACTCCTGGCCACATAGAGGCAAATTCTGCATCTGATACAACAGCTTTGACCTCAAACTGGATGCCGTACTCCTTGATCCAAGGTCCAAGATGAGCCCAGACTTTGCCGATATCAGTAGCTATTGCTATTGCAACACCGCTGCCGCTGATGGGTTCGCAAACTCGATACTTCAGCTCAAAGCCATCGAACTTGTCTCCAGGAGCACCAGAGTTGATGTAGTCGGCGAAGCATGGAGAAGAAGACCATGCACCTTCAACTGTTGGAAACTCCCACGCGATTAGATGGTGCTGCATTATCAATTCAGGTTGCTCTTAGCTTGATAGCAATACTTTCTCTCTTTGAATACGCATCTTGAAAACTAAATATCTAACCGACTTTTGGAGCAGCGTTTCTTTTACAAAAAACATTAGCTTTGCTAGCACGACCTACTTTCAATCTTCTGATTCTTCCATCATCCCAAATCCAATAAACAGGCTCAGCTGCTTTTGCATTACGCAAATCAGCCCTATCTCGCAAACTGACAGGAATAAATTCCTTACTTGGATCAAAATTCTTATCTCTTACTGCTTGGTTCAATACCATGCTGCCCTCTGTTCCTGAAACAGATTGGTGATAAGTCCCAATAGGTATTTGAAGAGCACCCATTTTTGGATTGAGGTAAATCACGTGATGAGGCTCATCCCATGCAGGGTTGAGGAGAGTAAAAGTGCGACTTCCTTCTAAAACTAAGTTGTGATCAATCTGATGGTAATGAACGTAATACTGCTCAAATTCATTGTCGTTAGGAGGAGAAATTGCAGCTCCGTGATGAATTACCACATCAGCTCCATTAGAGCCGTTGACTCCTGCATCAAAGAACGTGACTTGAGGAGTTTCACGAAAGACATTAGTAGCGACAAAATTCAGAGAAGTCTTTTTTTTCTTTTTTGATTGATTCCACTTGACTTTGATTTTTATTGAGTCATTTAAATTTCTCAAAACAGGACAGTCCTTCGTGGCCTTTTGAAGGACCTTTAATTGATCAGCTCCTAAATTAGTTGGCATATCAATTTGAAGTAATAAAGATCTAATCTTGCGAGGACCTTGAGTTGTCATCTTCTTATCAATTGCAATTGTTATTTCATCTAATTTCCAACCTTTTTCTTTGGCAGTGATTCCCATCACTGTAAGGAAACAAGTCCCTACAGCTGTAGCTAATAAATCAGTAGGAGCAAAATTCTCTCCTTTACCTGCATGGTCAATAGGTGCATCGGTCCTAAGAGTTTCTCCAGACTGCACATGCTTAGCTTCTGAATGCAAATCTCCTAGATATCGACAAATAATCCTGTCTACACTTCGTAGAGCTTACAAGAGGATTTTGTGGGATGAAGTTTGCATTCCTCTTCCCAAAATTTAAGTTGCTTTTCATCCGGCAAATTGTAAGAGAAATCATGGATGCGATCAAGATCTCTCAGTACATTTTCTATTACAGTAAAAGGAGTTCTTAATTTCATAATTCTCCTGTTCGGCTGATTCATTTATAACACATTTGCGTGAATTAAATATAGGGTTCTTACGAAAGTATTTATGCTTTACGGTTCTCACTCACTAAAGTGTTATTAACCGAATCAGGTGATATTTACCGTATAGATTTCTTCGGTTTACATCATTAGTTCTTGCTGAAACTTGGTGCAGAATAATGGTGTTCCCGCATAAAACATCATGTACACATCCTTATTCGATGCAGTTTTTGCTGACTCATTCTTTTCTCCAATGAGGACTGTTTATGTGGTCTCTGACAGCCAACTAGAGGAGATCAAGCTTAAGCAACGGCAGGAGGAACTCGACAATCTTGAAGCTTCCCGCAAGAGACTGGAAAAGACCTATCAATCTCGCATCAAAATCATTGATGAGCGAGAGCATGAGCTTCAAGAAGAACTCAAAGCGTTAGCCCCAGGAGAAAAAACCCCTGAACTCTCTACTGAAGAGACTGAAAAGTGTGATGTTAAGGATTAAGCCGTTCGGCTAGCTGAGTGATGGGGATCACTAATGACGTCTAGAGAGCCCTAAGAGGGTCCCTTTTTCTTGCAATTTCAGATTTACAAATTTCAAAAAGCAGAAAAAGTCGACTGAGGAAGAATAGAAATGATTAAGGCTTTGATCTCGAAGGAAGAAAACTCAATCGTCATAAACCTTGCAATGAGAATTGGTTGGATGCTCTTCGCATTCTTCATCCCAAAAATCTAAATTTGGCTCTTGGTTATTTACCTCTAATTCGAGACCACATTCCTTAATAGGCACATCAACATCATCGATCGTACAAACGATGTTATCTAGTGGTTTGTTCTTCATTGCATCCCCAAGGATGTCGAATGTTGTAGTTAGTTTCATTGGAAACCTCCTTTGCATGCAACTGCAAATTCATGCCAGAACTCCCGGGCACCTAGAAAAGCCAAGCATCCAAGAGAAACACCAACAGCTATTGGGAGAATAGATTCAATTAAGTTGAGTCCTTCTTGATAGTTCATTACAGACCTCCTGAGGAAGTTTTGCGAGGGGCTTGCGACCAAAGCCCCCCTAAAGCCAGTCAGAGCATTAACCTTGTATTTATTGCCCATCTAGGCTCTACTTAATTTTTAATTGTTAATAGCAACAATGTCTATGGTGCTATTACTAAAGTACTTACACTCAATAATCTATTCATGGAAGCCAAGAACTTGCAGGCAGTGGCATAGAAGATATGCCTTCTTGATCTTTAAGAGAGGGATCCTTTAAATCACAAGCCAAATCACATTCGGTCAATTCTGGGTTAGCGAGTCGATCGAGAATTCTTGTCATGTCCACTGCGGAAAGTTCACCTTCACTGCTCCACTTCAATGTGGTTTTCCTTTGAGGAGAAACCTTATTAGAAACTTCCGTAATCAAACTATTTTTATCTTCCAAATCATCCAAGTATGCCTTAGCAGAATGTAAGTCACTTGAATACACACAGCGGCCTCTTGAGCATGATCGAAAGATCCGACCAGTATCACCTCTAAAACAAGTAATTGACCCGCCTTTAGGGCTAATCAATAAGGGATTTGTCGTAATCATTTTTTTGCCTCCTCTTTAAGATGAACCTCTATACATTGAGTGACACATTGGATACCATCATCACCTAAAGAGCAGGCAGTAATGCATTCAAAATAGTCATCAATGGCATCGTGTTCGATGTTAATATCTTGCATCTCATAAGGTATTCTTGTAAGCATGACTTGCACCTCCTTAAGATTGAAGCAGAACCTATCATAAAAAATTGTATTTTAGAAATTTAGTAACAAAATATGCAGTGATTAGGTAATCCTTACCAGCAAATATGACTTAATAAAGTTTTAAGATTTAACCTTATCTGGGCTATTAAATATAGTCTGAAGTGTCGTATACAAATAACAAAAACCGACCTTCCTTTTGAAGCAAAGAGGTCGGTTTAATGTGCATATTTTTAGAAGTTTCTTGCTCTTGATCGCCTGGGGCCAAGTTTCTAGGTGTAAGGCTGATAAAACTCAATTAAGGGCACCTAAAACGATGCATAAGAGTGTCATTAATGCTTAGGAAAGCATCTACGACCAGCCCACTTATAAAATGAGAATGTTGGAGCAGGGACCAGAAGTCAATTCGCTTCTATTTGATACTCAGGCGGAGTGTCGATCATTTATCCCTCCGTGTGTCAGTGAAATAATTATGTATCAACCGTTACAAAACTGCAATCCGCCTTAATGCCTATTTCTTCTCCAGTTCCTCTTGGTAGTAGGCCGTGAGTTTTTTGATGTGCTCAGGGCTAAGGCAACTAATCCTTGAAGTTGCTGGTATTTCTAGAAGCGTGCAAACAGCCAGCAAGTCATCAGTACCAACTTTGAGCTGCTCAGCTAGCTCTAAAACTCTGATCGTCATGCGGCTAAATGGCTGAGCAACTTATAACGAGGCATATTTCTAAGTAGTCCTGCGTTTTTTGGCAGTATTCCTTTTCGCATAGAGGTCAGCTGTCCCATCTGGAATGAACCTGGCGTAGCTCATGAGGTGAGTATCCAAGGTGTGACACATCACATCAGCAATTTGCTTAGCAGCTCTAAAGGTTCCATCTCACAACCACCCTTTTGAGAAGAACCTGTTAAACGATTTCTGTTCAGAGAAAACCATGGAAGACTAGAAGCTTTCGTAGCGCAAGCTGCTCGAATGGAAAATACCGAGAAGAGATTTGACTAATCACAACTTAGAAATGAACAGTGCTAGTAAATCATTGCGATTCTTAGTTCCTTTGTTCTTGATTGGAATCGCTTGGGTTCAGGAGCTAATTGATCAGGTCTGGCTTGGTGGGAATTGGAACCTTCTAATGGGAGGTGGGTATCCATGGTGGGGACTGTTTACTGCTCCTTTCAGTCACAGCGGATTTAGTCATTTGCTCTCAAACACACTTTTGTTTCTCCCTTTGAGTTGGTTAGTTCTTTCAAAAGGACTACGTGATTACATCTCCGTGTGGGCGTGTGTTTTATTTGTCGAAATATTCCAAGTGTTCTTTTGGGCTACTCCAGCACATGGGATGTCAGGAGTGGTGTTCGGCCTCCTTGGATACTTGTTGATTATTGGTTTTTTAGAAAAACATTTTCTTGCAATTGTCCTCACCGTGATTTGTTTTGGAATGTATGGCCACTTCCTTCCATCTTTGCTGCCATGGAATGTGCCCCAAGGTATTAGCTGGATAGGACATTTCAGTGGATTTATAGGTGGACTATTAGGGGCTCTGGGTATTTATAGAGAACCTGAAAAGGTTTAGTTCGCATCAGGATTGTTTCTTTTGAGCTTTCTCGCTTTGCTATGGCAACTATCAGGCGACAAACGGTTTCTTATCGCTTCCATGAAGTCGTAAATAAATTCGTCAGGGCATTCAAGCTCCTCTTGTAATTCGTTGAGTTCATCAATGAAGAACTCAGAAACACGAGAAATAGGCCCAGTATTTTGTTCCTTTGTTGGCTTCCACTGCTCACTCATTTGGATGGTTTCTTTAGACCGAACATTTCTGCCATCTTGCCAGTTAAAGCAAAGTATCCAATAGCCCCAACAAACAATCCAAAAGCAATCATATTGGGAACAATCCCTCCAATAATCTGTGCCTCCCCAAAACCTAGGAAGGTAATCACAACAAATACTCTCGCCCAGTTATCAGCAAAAATCATTGTCATCTGACTTCTAGAAGATTTTAAACGGATACCTAAAGTCCACCGAGTGTCTTGGGAGCACTAGGTCGCAGGTTCGAATCCTGTCGCCCCGACTGGTTTCTCACGAGTTGCATAACCTAGCGGAGGACGAAAAGAGGACAATTTCGTCTAGCGTTTTCTATTGACTTTCTTCTAGGAAGTCAGTGATATCTTCGGTTTTGCCACTGCGTCCTCATCTTTCGGTAGCTGTAACCAACCACTAGTCCACTTGGTGTGAGTCTTCAATTCGTCCCAAGAAACTTTGATTCGAAGTTCTTTTTTATTGACTGGAAATAGCTCTACCCATCGCTCAGATCCTTTTCCTCCGAACTGTTTCACCTCGAAGTGGCGATAGCCTTCTCGCTTGCTTGCAGATGTCCATGCTTGATTAGGAGGCCATCTCATTTGCCGGAAATTTTTTGGAATTGTTGGAACTTTCTGAATTGAGCGATCATTGGGATTGCCTCCCCATAGAGTATTTTAAAAATTGGAGATTCACTTTTTCTTTATCGTCATAAGGCTTGAAATTAAGAATCGATATATAGGCTTTCCTGGGATATGGGCTGGATACAAGCAGAACTCGTAATTATCAAGAAAGAACTATCTCATTGATCGCACAGCACTTGGATTTAGCTCCGTATGTAAACTTTGGCCTCTAATGACAAAATTTCATAGAATCATAATACTGAACACAATTTTTTCAATTTTACTTTTTGAGCTGACAACTGCATTTTTTTTTAGAGGTGAAATCCTATGAATTTTCCCAGAGTATCTAAAGACTACTGACACACCCTTTGGTGCATGGTCCTTTTTTATTCAAGGTTTACCTGAGAGTTCTAATTGATTGGTGCTGGATCAGGAAACTTAAAGACAAAGTAATTAACTTTGGTGTGTAAACTTGCCATCAAAAGGTAGGATAAGAGGTAAAATTAATGAAATGGGGGTTTAAAAGAAAAATGAGTCTTTATCGAATCAGTTTTTTGGTGATTATATTTTCATGTTGTTCATGTTCCAATTTTCTGACACCAGATCAGAAAACCTCAAGAAATCATGAAGATTCTCAGGAGTTAAAATTTTTATCTGAGATTAACCAAATTAAAAAAGATTTTGATACAGGTACTACCCAGAAGGCCTGTAGTTTATACGAGAAACTTATAAAGAACCCATATTTCTATGGTCAAATTTCCAGTGAAATGAAAGAATCTTTGCAAGGGTTTGAAAACAAATGTGGTAAAAAGGTTTTTTTGATCACGACACCCTAATTTATATGTGACATATTTGCAAACAGTTTATTTAGATTAGTAAAGTAATAGATAGATAAGAATATGGGCAAAAACTAAATAAAAGAAAATTAGGTATAAAGATTAATTAGGGTAATGTTATAGTAAATAAAAAGTTTAACGTAAATTAGTATTCATTTTATTTATAAGCGATTTAGCAAAGAATCTAAATGATTCACCCCTAGGATGACTAGCTAAATCTCCAGGGGCAAAATAATCTTCACAAAATTGCTTTTTACAGACTCCTTCTGCTTTTGGATCGATATAGATTAAAGAGATATTAGCGAATTTCTTTTCGACGTCTTTAAGAACATCAGACACAATATGCTTGAGATTGACGGTATATTCGCCTGTATAGTGTTGATAGTGTGGATGAGTAACAAGGAAAATATCTTTAACATTATTATCAACAAGTGATTGAATATATGATCTTAGACGATTCTTAAAATGATTGATAACTTCTAAATTTTGATTTCTTATTGGATCTTGAATTTCAGAAAAAGTTGGAGCCATCATTCCTGGTATGAATCTTGTTCCAAGTTTAGTAAGTATGAACTCAATCCCTGACCTACTTCTTATCAATTGGATGGGTCTGACTTTAGCAAACCTTCCACTAGTCTGAAGTAACTTTCTATAATTATAATACTCGTCTGCTATATCAGTATGGTCGACAAATGCTACAACTTTCTCAAAGTTATTACCCCGTTGGATTAGATATCCGAACTGGGCTTCCATAAGGCTGGGAGAGAAGGAAGTCGTACCTCCATTAATTATCTCATATCCTGAATTGAAGAAATCCTTAAATTGATTAATGACATTTCTGTCCAGGAGTTCCATCCAGGAATCTCCTTGAATTAAAAGACGCCGTTTCGTATTATTTTTATTAGTTGAACACTCGCCCCAACAAGAGGCGATAAAAATCGAATTCTTATCAAGATTTTTAGGTTTCTGAAATGGATATAAAAACCTAGTTTTTGGCTCCCTAGAATGGTTTACATATTTAAGATACTCAACAAGGATAGGGTTAACTGCTCGTCTATTTAGAAATATTCTGCTTCGTAGTGCAAGTAGGAATTGACCACCAACCTCAAGCATTAACACAACAATAACAAAATTAATAAAAATTAGAGATCTGTTAATCCTCATAATAAAAGTTGCTTAGAAAAATTTGCAAGGAACATGTCGAAATAAGAGGAGACTTTTTATTGGGATAAACTTGAACGTGTTAATTCATGCATAAAAGGCATTGGAACCATCAAAAGTTAAAGTAACTTGTATAAGTCACTCAATCTCTCTAAAATAGCTTATATTTGACAAATCTTATTTTTCTACTCAATGAAAAGGGTTTTTTCACGAATTATCCTTATTCCCACATTAATCATCGGACTTGGTTATGTATCTAAGATTACTTTAAGTTTCTTAAGCAGTGAAAGGTCAAATAACGAACAATTAATACGTGATATTAAAAAAATCCTTCCAGAAGACACAATATCAAAGATAAATAAATATTTGCTTCCTTATAGAGAAATAGACGTCTTACGAAGACAAGAGCGGAAACTCCTCGTTGCACAGGAAGTATTAAAGATCCTTGAGCCTTCATCAATAGAAAACGATATAAGAATTAAGGAATCATTAGTCGATTTAGAATTCCTAAAGGCGACATCAGGTGTACCAATTTTGGATAATAACTTAACCCTGTATAAATACAAACCTAATAGCATCTCTCTTATGAGAGGAATTTCTAATATCATACCTGGCAGTGCATACTTAGATCAATATAAAAATAATATCTTTTTGCTTTCCTCAAATGGTGTTTTAGGATATACAAAATATAACGATTCAAAACTTAGGTTTAAACAAATTAAGAACAACCTGGAAGATTATTTTGGACGTAAGCAAATTGAAAAATCGAATACCTTTTCAATGAAAGATCTATTGGTATTTGATGGGAAAATATATATATCTTTCACTAACGAACACAAAGAGGACTGTTGGAATACGAGTCTAGTTTATGCCGATTTAGACCTAAGAGAGGTTAATTTCAAACCATTATTTATGCCAGATGAATGTGTAAGCTCTAAAAATAAAAACTTTAAATTCACAGCTCATCAATCAGCAGGTCGAATAGTTGGTTTGAACTCTGATGAAATTCTTTTTTCTACTGGCGAATTTAGGAGTAGAAATCTAGCTCAAGATAAAGAAAGTGCTATGGGTAAAATACTAAGAATTAATCTTAACAGCAATGAATTCTCTGCAGTGGCAATCGGAATCAGGAATGCTCAAGGTTTATATTACGATAAGAATAACCAAATCATAATTTTCACAGAACATGGACCAAAAGGTGGAGACGAAATAAACCTATTAAGCTACTTAGATATAGAAAAAGAAGAAACTCAAAATTATGGTTGGGCCATATCTTCATATGGTGAGCATTATGGGAAAGGAGATAGAGTTACGGAAAAGCGATGGGCTTCAAAAGGCACAAACCCTTATGATAAATACCCACTATACAAATCACACAAGAAGTATGGATTTATAGAACCTCTTAAATATTTCATTCCTAGTATTGGTATTTCAGAGATCATTCCAGTGAACACCAAAAATAAAATATATGCGCATGCATCATTGGTTGATGAATCATTATACTTTTTCAAGCTCGATGATCAAAATCGTTTAAGTAAGAGTATTCGTATACAAATTAATGAACGTATTCGAGATATGATTAATTATAAAAATAAAATTCTGTTGTTTCTAGAAGATACTGGCTCTATTGGGCTAGTTGATCTCAACGAATTAGATCAACCGATTGATAGACTCTTTTAACATTACTCCCCAATGCTAACTAATATAATTCTAGTCCAAATATAATTTATAATTACTTGTTAAAATTTGAATCTTGCATTTAAACCAAACCCGAATTCATCTTTATTTATTAAAGAGTTACCCTCCTTCTTTACGAAGAGGATAGGGTTGATCATGATAGTATCCGTTAGGTTATAGTTATACCAAACCTCATACGCAATGTTTTCGTTAATATCATATGTACCAAAACCGATCCCAATAGTAGAGTCCTTATTTGTTTTATTGAGGGCTAATAACCAATTTATAATTTCTTGGCCATTATCCTGATTTTTTAACTCTATTGATGCACTTAATGATGGGAGCTTTTCGGGACTTATATAAACTCCTAATCCTAAAGCATCAAATTCATCAGTCTTGTTAAAGGTAACTGTCCCGCCAAAACTTTCTGCACTATAACCAACCTGATAAATAAGGCTGTCTTTCCCTTCCTCAGTTAGAATCCCCTCACTAGAGTTATTTGCATTTTCTGATGTAAGTTTAAGGCTCGAATTGTATCCATTATCTGATAGATAGGATATGACAAATGCGGCACCATTCCCTGCATCTGTAGAATAATTACTACCATCAAGTATTGCTATTCTTTCGTTATATGCACTAGAAGTACCTGCGAGACCTTCATAACCAAACATTTTTGGCCCCACGCTCACACGAATATTTTTATCCACTGGAAAAGTGTAGTAAAGACTTGTAATCTGCAGTTCTTGGCCCCTAGAGCTTTGAAGATCCAACCCTAATGAACTTTCTAATGCATTACCTACTTCAAGCTTTGTAATTAATAAATCCTTGCCAGTTATACTGGATGATAGCTTTAACTTATACTCATATGTTGAATGAGCGGCTTCACCTTTAACCCCATTTCGTACGGCCCCGGAAACAAAGTTTAAGTTGCCATTGATTTTTGTAGTAGGTGAAAATTTTGCAGCCTCTAATCTTGTTCTAATCTCGTTATTTTCTCTTTGATCTGTTCTTAACTGATAACCACCTTTACTTGATAGTTTCCTTCTTTTGTATAAATCTTCTGGATATTTATATATGCTGTAATTGTGAAACTCATTGGCATGTATTGTTGCATAATTACAGATGGTAAGACCTAATGTGATTAAGACCCTTAATGAGCGCATAAGGCTTGTCCGTTTTTATATGAATTGAATTGTGTGTGAAATATTTTTTGTGCATCGACCAGTCGAGATTTTCACGTCAGCAAAACAACTTAGTCGGCAACCTGATTGTTTAGAGGTAAAAGCGTTGCTCAGTAAATTTAGGCTTTTCGTAAGCAAGCTTTCAAAAAAAGTTAATTCCAAGATTAATATACCTCATAAAAGTTCAATGTCATATACCGTAAAAAGTATGTATGAGTTTAAGGTTTTAACGCGAGTCTTTGATTTACAAAGTTGGTCTGATGATGCTATATAAATTAGAGTGGGTTGCCAAATTTTACCTATGTGATAAAGCTCATTCACTACTTGTCCTATTACTGTCATTCGACGGTACATAGACCAAACCATATCTAATGGAAGCCTTGGTAAGGCAGGTAAGTTTATGAACTAGCTTAGTTAGCTCAAAGGGCTTATATGGCTAGGTAATTTACTAAAGAGAAAAAATGATTGGGATCATTGGAGTTTGTTTGTGTGTTTTGTGGCTTTTGGGACATGCAGGTTTCACCTTTTGGGTAGGAGGCTTTGAACCAGGCAGCCCAACAGCAAACCTTTTTGTAGTTGCAGATTCATTGGTTTCGATCTCATTGGCTTTTTTTATTTTCAATCAAAAACCTTAACCACTTTCATTTGCTTTATAAAGTAAACATCTCGTCCATCCTCATTTGGCCAGATACCAGCTCATAGACCCAAAACTTTTTTGATTACACTGTATTGCGTGCCTTTTCCATCTTGCAACATCTAGATTTATCGCATTCGACTTTTCTTTTCCTACCTAAAGTATGCATTAAGGACCATCCTTTTTTGATATATGGCAGGGAATTGGGTTTTAGTCGAAAATGCTCAAGTTCCATTGCGTTGTTGGTGGAATACCCCTGACCAGGATAGTCCTGGTTCTCCCAGAGGTTTTTGGAAAAAACAGTTGGGTAAAAAGTGTTGTCGATTGATTAGCTGAAATGGATTTAATTGATTGGCAATACCTCTTTCTGCGCGAACTGCTCAAGAATTGGAACTTGGCTATAGCGAAGAAGATTTAGTGGAAGGAAGACGACACAAAGAACTCACTACCACCGAGCAAATTCTTACCGATGTGTCTGCCGCTATTGAATGGTTAAAACTGAAAAGCCAACAATCAAAAATCACGGGCATTGGCTTTTGTTTTGGTGGTCACGCTGCATTGATTACTTCAACACATCCTGCTGTCAGCTCCACTTTTAACTTTTATGGCGCAGGAGTTAATGGCTGTCGTCCGGGTGGTTGTCCACCCAGTCTGGAATTACTGCCAACTATCTCCGGAGAATTGACTTGTTTATGTGGTAGCGAGGATCCACTGATATCAACGTCCGATCGGAGAGCGATCAAAGAAGCATTGAAAAAAGAGGATCCAGAAGGGAGCCGACTAAAATATAACGAGATTGAATCTGCAGATCACGGATTCATGTGTGAACAACGTTCAAGTTTTAATGCTCTTCCATCTGAATTTGATAGGCGTCTTCTTCTGGATAGTCTGAACAGTTTTAAATGTGGTAAGTGATAGACAATCTGTATTTAGAAATCAAAGTAAATAAATCTACCAGAAGAACCATGGCTAAGAGATAGGCAAAGAATGAGAAGAGAAAGTAGCAAAGGATATTTGACTTCAGGGGGTGTTTTGCGCATAAAGAATACTGCTTTCGACCAATCATCTAGATGATGAGTAACAAAGAAAGTAAAAACTAAGATAATAATAGGTAAATTCTGAGCAACAAATAAAGTAAGATCGTTGTATGACGTTGATGAGATAGTGAACAGTCCTGAATAGATATTAATTGCATTATGTATTGATGTTGATCTAAATAATACCCAGGAAAATGAAACTATATGGAAGGTAAGAAATATCCTTAATGGTGTAGATATTCTGAAACTTTTAAGTGAGAATATTTTTAATAAATGGGTAATTGTTAGCCCTAAACCATGGAATATGCCCCAAAGAAGGAAAGTCCAATTTGCTCCATGCCATATTCCACCTACTATCATAGTAAACAAAAGATTCCTAGATTGGATTATGTTAGTAACTCTATTTCCTCCCAAGGGGATATAAATATAATCTCTAAGCCAATTAGAAAGGGTAATGTGCCATCTTCGCCAAAAATCAGCTAGATCATAAGATATATATGGCTTCTTAAAGTTAACTGGTAATTTTACACCTAAAAGCAATGATACACCTACTGCCATGTCAATATAACCACTAAAATCACAATAAATTTGTACTGAAAAGCCATATATACAAAGGAGTGTATCTTGAAAAGATGGAATAGAAGTAGCTGAATATATTTTGTCAACATAAATAGCAATCTGATCAGCAAAGACCAGTTTTTTAATGAAACCTAATGTAAAAATTCCTAGTGAAGATTGAAATCTTCTAGAAGTTAGTCTTGCTTTTGAATTCCTTATAAGCTGAGGAATAAGTTGATCTGATCGTAAAATTGGGCCTGCAATTAACTGGGGGAAGAATAGAATATATGAGGCAAATGTAGTCAAACTAACTTTATATTTTATGCGATTATTATAGGAATCTACTACAAAGGCAATTAGGGTAAAGGTGATGAAAGATATTCCTAAAGGAATTGGGTATGGGTTAGTTTGAATATCTGTTCCAAGAAGGGGTGAAATTATCTCTAGGAGAATAAAATTACTATATTTGTAGACAAGTAATGGTAAACATAATAATGCAATAACAAGAAATAAAAGTTTCTTTTTATTTGTAGGGGCAGTAACTTGAATTGCGTTATAACCAGCATATGCTATGGCTATTAAGCAAAACGGAATCCATATAAGCGCTGGTTTCCACCAAGCATAAAAAATAGAACTTCCTATTATTATTAGAAGATTACGGTATCTAACTGGTAAAAGATAATGAAGAAAGACATAAGGTATCAAAAAGAATATAAAAGTTAAAGAACTAAAAAGCATAGTAAAAAAATCTAGAAGCAGAAAATAAGGTTAATAAGAGGTGATTAATGGGTATATAGTTTCAGCAAGTAGTTTATGTCCTAAACGATTAGGATGAGGATCACCTTGCATGGCATATAGTTTGTTAAATTCAATACCTCTAAATACAGGTAAAGAATCTACAAATATAATTGAATGCTTCTTGCTCATTTGACGAATAATATCATGGATATAACTAAACTTATAGTCAACTAGATTATGAATATCCGGTGTCATTAATAAATAAAGTCTAATATTATTTTGTTTAGCATAAGAAGAAAGCTTCTTTATACTGGCCTTCATTTTCATAAGTCCAACTGATTCATCTGAATATACTCTCCTATAATGGTCTTCCAAAGAGTTTTCTCCAGTTTGATTAAATAATCTTTGCTGTAAAATCCATAGCGTGAGAGCCAATTGGCTATTACTTAGAATTGGATTTGGTTTAGTCGCTAAAAGGTTCTCAGCATCACGCAAGAAATAGTTTATAACAATATCGGTTGGCTTTAAGGGTATTAAATCTTTAAAAAACCGCCGTGTATACCTAGCAGCATTATAGTTTCCTACTCCTGCATTTAAAACTTGCACATCTTTTGTATTGCCTTGTTTAAGCATTAAATCTAACTGGCGAGTCATTGTTGATTCTTCCTCAACACCCCAACCCAAAGTGATCGAACCTCCTAAAAATAATATTCTACGTCCATCAAATTGCTCTTCAATAAAGGCTCCTCTCATTCCATAGTTATTTAATCTGATATCTACATTCTGCAATTTCGCTGATTTTGACCTTTCATGTTCGAAATCTAACAAGTCATCGTCACTTCGCTTTTTAAGGGTATTTGAATAGCGCCACATCTCTACATCGTAATTATTCATTGGTGAGTTTTTAATTCGTATGGCGACCTCACATACCCCTAAGCACGAGAATATTGAAAAACTCAATAAAGCTAGCGACGAAATCCTGTCTCGAAAATTTATTGATTTATTTTTCATAACATCTTCAAAGATTTAATAAGAAAAAAACAGGTAAAAATCTGGTCAATAAATGGCTCTCGCTTTTACGCATAAAAGTGAGGCACAGTTAAAAGAATTCCCTCTATCTAATATAACATATTTAATTATATGATTACTTGTTTATATAGAAAGCCTACGGATCGGATATTAACCTTGTTATCTCTTCAGCAAGAATCGAATGCCCATATTCATTGAAATGGCCGTCATGTCTAAAATTAAAATAAACACTATTTAAGGCATAGTCTTTTTCAAATACAGGCTTCATATCAAGAACTCTGAAACCAAACTTCTTAGCTTGCTTAATAAAGTAATTTCGTTGAGAGTATGGAGATTCCTTGTATTGATGATCATGATAAATATAGTCTCTTATAGAATCTACGAGAAAAATGATGTTAGTCTTTTTTACTCGGTTTTTAGAAAAACTAACCATTTCACCAAGAAATCTATCTACACCTTTTTTTGCATCTGAAACCTTATTTTTATTATAGTCTTCTAGAGTATCTGAAGGAGTTGTAATAGTATTTTCAGTACAAGTTGATCCAAGAAACAAACAAAAAGGATATTTTAAAGCCATACTTGCTATTGGCATGTTGTACGCTAGGTACCTAGCGGTTGAGCTATTGCGAAGCACAAATCGTCTCAAAGCGATTTTAAAATTAGATGTATAAGGGTAAAAATCAAAACCTGATTTACTTCGCTTAAAATAGGTCCCTATCTTAATATCTTTATATTCAGGGTAGGATTCATAAAAATCATTACCAGCAATATAAAAAACAAAAATTGTATTATCTGATTGTAGGCTTGAAACAGCGAATCTAAAGTCAGTAAAGTATTGTGCAGCGGCATTTCCACCTGAAGCCAACAAAGTTGATAATACTGGTTTATTGATTCTTTCAACATATTTTTTTTGATTTAACAAACCATGAAAAGACTTTTCATTAGGAACATGTACTGCCTCTACGTAAGAATCTCCGATAGAGATTATCTTTAATACATTATCCGCAGAATTAGATAAGTCTGAAAAATCAACATTAGAAAACATTCCTATATCGTTTGAAGCTTTAAAAGCAGAAATCTCATGTGGTGGCATTGTTCCTTTTGTAAGCAATCCAGATCTATAAGGTATCCGTCGAAGAACACAAGAAAGATTTACTGATTGTTCAATATTCTCACAATTTAGAGGAAGCTGCAGAGGAAGGGAAGCTGAAGCATGTAGAATTCTTGTTATACCTTCCAGGCCCAAAAAAGAAACACTTAAGCCAGCAAATGCAGCTAAAATATTTTTAAAGCCATTTTTAATATTTATATTCATGTCAGAAAATGGAATATATAAATGGTGCAACGACAGATCCTTGAGTAACGATTAACAACGCTGCCATTAAAACAAGAGTAGCAATGATAGGCGCAAGCCAATATTTTTTTCTTACTTTTAAGAAGTCCCAAATGTCATTAATTAAATCTGTAAATTCGTTCATTGATAATTAATTTGCATCTTCTTATATTAGCATACAGGCAAAATAGCTGATCGTTAAGAAAGATGGTTATATTTTTACTCAGCTCGAAGCTTATAATTTCCTTCTAAAGAAGCCTCTTATATCTTAGGAAGAACTTCCAGTTGATAATTGGGATTTAATTTAGCTATTTTCGAATAATTCATGAAAGATTCCATAACTATGGATGCAATACGATTGTAGGCATAATACAATTCTACGTAAATAATTAGGGTTAAATGAACTCTCCATTAGAAAAAATGTATAATCATAGTGGATTTCGCTTCTAGGCCACTCAAACTAGTCAATTGCAATGAACATAAAACAAAAAAGATTCATAACAAAAGTTTATAAGCTTAGAAACATCAACAGAAACGATGATCAACCTTTCCGAACTTTAATGTACCATTCAATTAAAAAGCTAGAAAAGAAAACAGTTACTTCTCAATGGGAATTGGATCTAAATTTATTCATAGATCATATGAATTATCTTAAAGAGAGAGAAGATATCAAGATAAAAAAAATATCGGCATTAGAGTCTTTAGACATAAGTAAAGGGATTGCAATTACATTTGATGATGGGTTAAGAGATATATATGAAAATGCTGCACCAATTCTACTAGAAATGAAAATACCATTCACAATATTTGTAATAACAAACTTTATCAAATCGAAAAAAAGTAATTACATTGACGAAGTAATGTTAAGGGAATTAGCATCTAGTTCATTGGTTACTATAGGTTCGCACTCAATGAATCACGTTAGGCTAACAGAAATTAGCACAGATTCGGTAAAGAAAGAAATTAACTCTAGTAAGAAATATCTTGAGGACATCCTAAGCAAAGAAATTACAAGTTTCTCTTACCCATATGGTAAATACAACTCATTTATTCAATCAAATGTCAAAAAGGCTGGTTATAAAATTGCATTCTCGAGTGATTTTAATAAAAATTCTAATCGCGAAGACAAATACTGTTTAAGCAGAACAGAGATATGGAACAATGATTCACTGAATCAATTTATTGATAAAATAAATGGTAATTGGGATTGGTTAAAGTACAGAAACATATGATTTTTTATTAAAATAATTTCTAAGTCTTTGTTGAACAGTCATCTTTTCTTCTCAATAAATCTATTATCGAAGGTACGCTTATCATTAACTGAATTTTCCTAAATCAAGTTTTTTTCTAAATGAGATTTCAAATCCAGTTTTTTGTATTAATTAATAGCTCCTAAAGAGTCTCATTTAAAATGTCATTGGCTTAGTGTTACTTGCCTGAGAAGCAAGGCAAGCATCCGTAGGTTGAGTGCGTCTACGCAAGGGCAATCTTGAGTAGAACATTTTGTTTTTGCTAATTTGACCTAGGGATTTTCAACTCGTCATCAAAACTTATACGCCTACCTCGTTAATAGCCTTCTGATATTTATTTCAAAAGTCAACGAATCAATTACTTGACAAACACTCTACATCCTTGCTAGTACATATGTACTGCTATACATCAATGGCTCCCGCCTCCTCGCCTTATGCCTTATTTCAGGCGTCTGCATGGAGTTCTTCCATAGCAGACCCTATAGGAACAGGCCAATGTCTCCGTACCGCACCCAAAAAGTACTGCAAAAGAAAAGCTATCCAAAAGAAGAGGTTTGGGAATACCTCGAAGAAGGTTCTCTCAAGAAATCACGTTCAGCTTGTGTTTGCATGACATGCCAGCACTTTGGTTATTCATGCGACAAACATTGCAGAACTCTTCTTACATGCCGCATCCGTGAACGCCTGATCCCTCATGGAGAACATCTAAATAGCAGGTGTCCTCTTTGGATGCGACGTACAGAGGAAAAAATCAGTTGGTGTCCAGAGGCGACGTAGTCATGCATCCACAAGGCTGGTTAATGGATCCGAATAGGCGCTGGTTGCTTCTTTTCCATAAAGACCCAATCTGTTCGGGAAAGTGGCCAAAGATTTATATGGACAAGTGGAGTGCCTCTGACAAAGGCACTCCAAAAACCCTCAAAAACCGTAGAAAAGTTGAGTTAGAGCCTGCATTAGAGACATGGGATGAACTCATTCAAAACGGTTGGAAACAAATCAATGAACAATTTGGAGAAGCAGCATGAGTAAAAAAGAGCTTGCACTACGAATTACTAGAGCGATGTATAAAGATCGTCGCAGTCTGGATAACTTCAACGCTTATCAAGCCAGTAAGAGCTACTTTTAAATCTGAAACTGAGAGACTTAATAGATATTGCAAGGCAGTACGGCATAGCCGTTCACTAGCAGAAAGGTATTTAATCTCAGCAACATTTAGTTGGTAATTGAACAAGGTCTACTGCGTTTGCTAGGTGTAGATAGTAGGAATTAACGCGCTAATGTCTTCATTAACTATCAAAGTGAGCGCTAAGGCAGATGCCATGATCGCTCAATTGCAGAAGGAAATCTTCAATCGTCGTCGTAAGAAAGTAACTGCTCAAGGTGTAGTAGAGACACTTGTTGAGAGTGGTGCAAAGTCCCAATCTGACAAACGTTATGCTGCATCTTGGAAGAACCTAATTAAAGATATTGAGAAAGCAGCAAAGCAGTCTGAAGTTCACGGCAACAAGCCTGCGAGCGTAAGTCCCGAAGAGTGGGCTCTCATCATTGCCCATCGCAACCGCAAAGGTTCTGCAGACAAAAAAGCAGTTAAGATTTCTTCTAAAAAGACGGTGACTAAGAAAGTAGCTAAGAAGACTCCACCCAAGGCATCTCCCATTGCAGCGGCTAAGCCAGGAAGAGCAAGAAAAGCTCCTTCAGCTAAAGCAACAGCTTAAACACTCTCCTTGTAGTAATTGATGATCTTTGGCTTTCTCCCTAGAGCATGCTTATCTGGTCGAGCCATTTCTTTATTTCCAGAGGTAATTACCCTTTGGTCTGGAAAAGCAATTAAAAAACACAAATCCAGACATGCAATCAATCAACCTCATAGCCCTTGCCTCAATCTCTATTTTCGCTTTACCAAAAGCTGTTAACGCGGAAAGCATTTGGTTAATTATTCGGTGGAAATACATTGGTGCTGGTGGACTAGAGAAAATTGAAATGAAAAATATGGAGCAATGCGAAAAAGTGGGGCAGACATGGAGAAAGGCAGAACAAACCAATCTTGAAAAGAAGAGCAAGGCAATGTTCGACTATCAATGCCTGGAAGGCAAATAAATACTCGAGGCATATACATGGACTTTATGCTTTGATTTTGATGCATTAGTTTTGACTTCCTTTCTAAGCTGGGTCTAGTGTCTTAGGAGAAAGCAAAAATGGGAGAAGCTAAAAGGAGAAAAGAGCAGGGCTTGGCTCCCAAAACAAAGAAAGAAACAAAATCAAATTCCCTAAATTTTTTGTCAAAAGCTCCGAGGCTAGGTTTGTATCTTGGAGTGACCTTTGTGATTTACCTTATTTACGATGTGATCCACTACTACAGACGGGGATAACAAAGCCTTCGTTTTTGTTCGTACAGGAGCTATTTTTTTTACTGCAGGAATCGATTAACTTCTTTGTGCTATCTGTGATACTCGCTATAGGCACACAGCAGAAGCTATTAAGCGCAATCCCTGAAGGGGCTGCCCGCCCTCTCTTCCAGACAATGAGCTGATTGTTTTTTAGGGAAAGTCCTTTGCTCGATGACCAGTTGCTCTTATGGGTTATTTCATATTGTTCTGTCAATCTCTACCATGTGCTGTTCTTAAACCACTTGCAAAAAAGAATTGCACTCCATCATTCCCAGAGCCTAAATTCTGTATAACCTTGTTTATCGCAAAGCGGGACTGGGTTGATGCGTACAAAGATTTATTCGTGGCACCAACCATTCTGACTTTGCTCGCTGTAGTTGGGTTGGCGGGTGTTGCTGCAGGCATTTGGATCTCTATTGCTTTATTTCCAATGTAACCAAAGATTCCTTTTGTAGGCTCCTTGCTAAGAATTCCTTTGTGAGTAATCGAAAACAAGAATTAAATAGCCTCGCTCCAACGAAATTTATCTCCAAAGGATCTTTAGACATAAAGGCGCTGCTAAGGAGACATTGGCAAAGCTGAAGTATGGACTCAAAAACAAGTAATAAAAAGAGAACACTGGCATTTTGGAAGCATTGCCAGCTCCAGGCTGCCATTTTCTCGGTACAAAAATGGTAGGTGAATTAGCAGTGGACAATATTTAAGGATTAGTTGATTTATAATTTAAAGATTGCAATTGTCACTTTTTAACTGACCTAGAACAGAAGGCTTATGGGGTGTATTCAGAAATCCCTCTCTCTATATTCCAAGAAACGTTTATAATTTCTAATATAATCAGATTCATCATATTTCCTGTCAGTCAAAACCAACATTATAGAACCAGTAGTTTTATAAATTTGTTCAGCCCAAATCGTAGGAGGTATGTGCAGACCTTCCAAAGGAGATTTCAAGGTAAATGTTTTCTTCTGCAGTCCATCATCACAAATTACTTCCACTTCACCAGCTAAGCAAATAAGAAATTGATTGCAAAGTTTATGGGCATGTCTTCCTCTGATTTCATTAGCTTTAACATCGTATATATAAAAAACTCGTTTGATAGAGAAAGGGACCTGATCATTGCCCTCTATATAGGCTAAGCTACTATTTTCTTCAGCTACATCACTTACTAGAATTTCCTTAACTAAATTTATACTTTTAAGAGGGTACATTGCTATATCAGTTTTTTATTTCTGTAATTTTTATTTGGATGACATGTACTAGAAAATCCTTAAGCAAACGACCAGTTAGAACTAGAGGAACAGAGAAGTAAGACATGAAGTTAGTATGTTCTATCAAAGATGGCCTACTGGCTCCCTAATCCAGATCGAATCATCTTTTCCCCGGCAAGGAAGATCTACTCCTTCAACAATCATCTTAAAAGAGTGAAACAAAACGATTACTCTTAAGATACTAGTACATAATTCCTACGATTGAACCTCCTAGAACAAATACATGTCTTTCTAAACATATCTTCCCATATCATCAAAACATAACTCCAACATTGCAAATACTAATCTTAGCCAGCGGAGTAAAAAACATATAATGGTAGAGGGAGCCTTTTCATCAATGGGCAAGCCCATTGAACATAATCGTCTCACCCTTGTTAAAGTTGTATTGCATCAGCAGTTTGCTTTTCCTAGATATAAAGCTCACACATACACTATTTGCAGACAAAATAGCCTTAATGACATCAAAGCATCATTACCCTATAAATATAAGGAACAAAGAGGATCACCAAATGAGGATTTTAGTCATTTTTCTCCTAATTTTTTTCTTTTCCTCAACTAGGGCTATCGCCTATCCTCAAACTCAACTCACCGAATGCGTACTTGGTGCAAAAAGGAGTCCCAATGTATTAGGAGTTCCTGAAGCCTCTATAAGAAATTGGTGTGATTGTACATTGAGGCTTACATTAGATGAAGGTAAGGAAGACATTCCCTCAGCTAATGAATGTGGTAAAAAATACTTCAAATAATTGCGATAGCCTAAAACTTTAGTTGAGAAAGAGACTTGAGTTAGTGATACACAAATCTACTCCAAATCTACAACCACTTGGCAAGCAAATCCTTGTTAAAAATTGATCAAAGTTGCTCTCCTAAGTCAGTTTTCGCAATCAGCAGAAACAAGTATAGGGTAGCAATTATCGACTTTACAAATCTACTTAGACCTTTTATTGCTTTCAATTGGTCTAGTTGTGGACTTTGATATTCAACTCAAATCTGATGCGAAAAAATCATTCGAAATAAAATATTTATTGGTTGGCTAAATTATTTAAAGGATAAATACATTTCCTGATCTCATAAAAGAGCCTACCGTAATTGAACTAATGAGATGACAACCTAATCAGCAGTAGATCTCAGAACAGGAAAGATCAGGGGGCCACCTATTGAAAGTTAAAAATTTCGACGCCAAAGGCTACCCTCTATTAAGTAAAAACCCCTAAGAAGGGTTTAAGTGGGGAGGCAATAGAAAGACAGGAACCTCAACTCTCTAAACATTAAAAACCTGTTATAAGGACACAATTAGAGAAGAATCAGAAAGGCGTTTCACCACAAGTCAATTTATTAATAACGCAAAACAAGGCATGTTTTCTGACGTAACTCAGCAAAAGCCAGGAAACCAACTTATTAGAATTGCAGAAATGTTTAAAAACAACTCCTTATATTCCCAGATTAGCTAGTACTTAAAAAGTTGATTGTGGTCAATGAAGTCACCTCACACTCCTAAAACCTGGAGCCGAGCTTTAAGGAATGCATTTTCAAGTTGGAGTAAGCTCCTTTATTACCGTTTACCTGGTCAGACGTAATAAGAAGCAAAATCCTCTTAGGCAAAGAAATTGAAAGTAGCTAAAGATGAAAAAATCATTGCTACAATTTTTTTCTTAGCTCCAGCCTGAAAGAAAGGCTTATAGGGATTCAAGTCCACGAAGATTAGGTAGGAATGCTTAAGAAAGTCTATACCCTGACGGGGGTAAATACCTATATCACTAGTTGAGTTGCATTGGTAAAACTTATGAGAGTTATCGGCATTCCTTTTATATTTGCCAATCCTGTCAGAACATCAGAACTAACAAAATAAGGGCATATTGCAAGATTCAGGAAAAATTGGCCTCTACATGATCAGTCTTAAAAAGACTATTAGAATATTTAGTCCAATCGTAAAGCAAGGTCCTTTGACGTAGATCAGCTAGTCTCATTAAAAATAGTACCCCCTCCTCTAATTCATAGGGGTAGTTATTTATTAGGCAGCATCTTTACTTCTAATGCTCTGAAACTTTGAAGCCATAGTTGGGTTATTTCTAGTTAGTTTCTTTACAGTAACATCTTGGGCCTTATCATTAGCTAAACGTAAATTTCTATCTGCTCCCAATAAAGCATCTTTGGTTTTTTGTAAATGATCAATTGATTTATCAATTTCTTGAATAGCTGCTTCGAATCTTCTTGAGGCAAGTTTATAGTTCTTACTAAATGAATCCTTAAAGACTTCCAAGCTTTCTTCAAAATTCGTGATGTCTATGCTTTGTGCTTTTATGCGAGCAAGCTCTGACTTATATTCAAGTGATTTAATTGCAGCATTACGTAGAAGAGTAATAAGTGGAAGAAAGCACTGAGGCCTAACCACATACATTTTAGGGTAACGGTGAGACATATCTACGATGCCAGAATTATAAAAGTCACTTTCAGGTTCAAGTAATGATATTAAAACTGCATATTCGCACTTCTTCTCGACTCGATCTTTATTAAGCTCCTTAAGAAAATCTTCGTTCTTTCGTTTTGTTGAAGTTGTATTAACTTCATTTTTCATCTCAAACATAATGGAAACTATTTCCGTTCCTGACTCATCTATATCCCTAAAAATATAATCTCCTTTGCTTCCCATTTTTACATCGTTATCCTTTTCAAAATAAGCCCTTGGAAAAGCTGTCGCACGAAACCGATTGAATTCTGTTTCACAATGCTGTTCTAGAGATTCCCCGATCATCTTAGTCGAAAGACGCATCTTCATATCCCGTAACCTCTCAATAGCAGCGTCTCTATCTTTAATCTGTATTTCATACTTTTCTTTCATCGATTTCTCTGCAAGTTGTTTCACAAGTTCAGCTTTCTCAAGACTAAGCTTAAGTTCATCTCTTTCCTTTTGGAATTCACCAACAACCCTATTTAACGCAAGCTTTTGAGAAGCTTCACTATTTGCTTGAACCTTCTCCAACTTATAAACAAGCGCATCACGCTCTTTGTCGGCAAGGCTTTTAGCCTGAGTAACTGCAAGAGTTTTCTCAAACTCTGCAGAGTCAAGTCTCGATCTCAATTCCAAAATTGTTGTATCTTTGATCGCAGAAGACCTCTGCATCTGAATCTTCAAATTATTTTCGGCAATCTCAATAGATTTGAGCTTATCTTTTTCAGCAAGTGCAAGCCTCTTACTCAACTCATCATCAAATTCATCATCTCTTACCTGTTTAAGAATATTTGCGTATCCAGTCTCATCGATCTTGAACAGCTTGCCGCACTCAGGACAGTTGATTTGCTTCATCTTTATAGAGTGCCAAAAAACAAGATGCATTGCAAGACATGCTTATGCCTTTATGGAAACTGGCAAACTCACTATAATTACTCTAAATAGGTAGTATTAAAATCTAGCAAGGAAAGAGATACTATTAAATACGTTTATTATCACTCCTTGATTGAAAAACATATTTCAACTATTTCATTAAAAATCGAAACCATTAATCGCGAGACTATTTGATTCTTATTCAAGCCTAGTAATTTTTCACTAATTAAACTAGTAAAGATATTTAATTTTGATGATTTTAGAGAAAGATTTGATGAAAGATTTTATGCTTAAAGCTCGAGAAGAAGCTGAGAAGATGTTAGTTTTACAAGTCTGTTGATGACTCATGCTTATAAATTATTTTTCTTGGAACTCCCTTTAATAGCAAAGTGATGCGACGTGCATTTAAAAGAAGGGGAAACAAGAAGTGAGTGCGTTTACCAGATGAAAAGATAACTGAAAGTATTTTTAATAGTGAATCTGTTGGGTTGTCTATTTGACAGCAAATCCAGTTGATAGCATCAGCTCCATATAAAGTCTCATTTTCTATTTTCAAAAGTGCGCCCTTAGTATCCATATCATAACCTTTAGGGAGTTCAAATAGGTTCTCTCTTGCGTTCTTAATTTGAATAGATGGCAAGCCACTCTTTAATTCAAGCAACTCTGCAAAGTGTGCACAAAATGGGCACTCTCCATCATAAAGAAAAACAAGTTTAGAAATCATCAAAAATAGAACTTTTTCTCATTATAGTAGACTGCTTAAGCCTATTTATTGGCAATCATTCTTTAAATAATGCATTTTCCTACTATTTAGTATTATGCAAGAAAGTATTCGGAGTCATCATGATGAGAATCGTCTCTCTGTTATTAACAGTTTTATTAATGTTTTCAACAAAAGCTATGGCATATCCTCAAGAACAACTCAAGGACTGTATTTCCAGTGCCTCCATGAACACTAGTATAGAAGGAACTTCTATAGAATCTATAGAAAAATATTGTGATTGTGCTCTCAAATTAATTGTAGATGAAGGGCAAGACATAAGAAATTCAGGTTATGAATGTGCCACCAAATATTTCAAATAAAAACTCCATGAAAAGTATCATTATAAAATCTTAGAAGATCAAAGTAGTGTTTTCTTGAATAAACTGAATAAATATTAATTCAAAACCTCCTATAAGTATTTAATTTGCTAAAGGGCATCTCAGATATAGCTTAATTAATATTTGTAGTGAAATATTAATTATAATAATGCAAAAACCAAGAATTAAATTAACGTAAATAATAATTTTATCTTTATGCTAATTACTTTCTTATCTTCATCAAACATGAAGAATTTACGACGCCATAAAGCCTCATGAATAATGATGCTAAAAGTCCTTTTGGCTTTAAAAACCTTTCATTATGGACATTCTGTTGGATTGCAGGTAGCACTGCAATTGATTTGAGCTTTAGAAATGCCAATGTCTACACCCTTGGAATAGGCACACTCATTACATTTATTGTTTTCGCCTTTGTGCTTGGGACTAGTGGACCTTTCCCCCTTTGGGTTCTTCTGTTTTCTACGCTCCAAAGTAATAATAAGATTGAAGCTACTTTCATGGTTTTTAGAATCAGTAATACATTTTCAGAATGGTCAAAAATATTTGATGAAGAGTTTGAGGCTCAAAAGTCAGCTGGTATAACACCAATATTTAGAGGAGTAAGTAAAAATGACCCCAAAAAAGTAATTGCAGTTTTTCAAGCAAAAAAAGGTGTTCTTGAAAAATTTCGAAAAATAAATAATGAAAAAATTATTGCTTCAGGTCAGATTCCTGAATCTGTAGAAGTATCAATCTTCTTTCCTAAAAGCTAACCAACATTCAAAAAAACTTAAACTTTAAAAAGAACTTCTATCTAGAAGACCAAAAGAAAAAGCTTCTATAGCGCTTCAAGAATGCCATAAAGTCTTAGCACCTCAAGATACAGAATTGCGGATAAAGAAGTAGTTATTGCTATAACTACTCCTCCATATTTAACAAGCTTCTGATCAGTATTTAATTGACAAGCCTTAATTGAAGCGCTTGTCGCTCCAAAAGGCAAAAAGGTGACTCCAACGATTATCAAGCCAATAACACCAATAACTGACTGAGCAATCCATACATCACTACCTAATGCAGCACTGTTCTCGGCAATTGGAAGGTTAAAATCTTGAGCAGCCTCAAGAATCCCCACCATTAGCTTGTGAGTTAATGCCTCTAAGCGCTCAAAAAACCCTTCTTGGCGAAAAAAGTCTAAAGCTTCGATTCCCTCTGACATTGCATAAGTCCGATACCTCTACGAGCATAATTTGATATAGAGATATCTCTTTTAAAGGTTAATCACTGGTTAAATATAAGTCTTGAGTAAGCGTTTACACCTATTTGGACTCTAGGGGTATTCCTTTTGGTCTGAATTTTGTTCAAAAAGCTCCAGGGATGAGGTGCTCACATGTTTAAAAGCTCCACACTTTGAATAATCAGCTTTGAATGCCATTAGAAACTTTCCGTCTTGAAAGAAGAAGCAACCTTTTTAAGCAAAAATTACGACATTTCACAGGACAAGAGACTTCGATGCTTACCAAAAAAGTCTCTCTAAAAAAGAAAAGTATTTTTACCCACTCAATAAACCAGTCAAATCAAGCATAAAAGCAAGCTTAAGCTCACTTTTATGAGCAGCAGAGACCAGAAAAAACAGCTTTTGCCACAAAATGCTTCTCTTCATTCTGAAAGGACAAGGAATTTAAACTAAATGCTCGAGTTTTTTTGCTAGCCACAAAGATAGAGAGATGGTGGGCCATTATGAGCATCAATGCTATTCCTAAGAGGTCACACCAAACCTATGCCTGATCAAGAATCAACTAATAGTCAACCTAAGTGGGACTACACATCCTCGAGGCAGAACTTAATCACAGGTGCACTAGTAGTAGGGGGAAACCTTTTGATAGTGCTTATCTACCTGCTTTATAGAACCGTTCCTGCAGTCCACCAAATCATCTCAGGGAAACCTCTTTAACGGCTTTTGAAAGTCAAATGATCACAAAGCTAAGGGCCCTAAATTCCAACCTAATCACACTGCCAGTTTTCAAGATGCAACAGAGCGTCGCCTGGCTCTAGGTTGATGGGCTATATATAAACCGCTTTTAAGGGTATTGATGATTCACCTAACCCACATCATTGACTTCGCCACTCAACTACCACACCCATCAGACCTAGGGTTGGTAAAACCTTCAGGTGGATTCCAGCTGATCCCAGCAGTTTTTGGCCTAATCGCAATCATTCAGGTATCTCAGTTTCACTGGTACGCCAGAGACAAGAACGATCCAACCAAAAGATTTCAGCGCTGATTCCTACTTAGTACTCAAGGCTTAAACAGCCAAGTTAAGGACCCTGATCAGCAGACTTTCTTAATAGAAGTCCTCACGAGGGCAGACTTAATGTTCTGCCCTTTTTTTTTATGTGCAAAATAACTGAGTTATTTTCTACTCGAGAAATTAAAAACAAAACCTTCCAAAGAGGATGGGGCTCTATATTTGATTCACTCTCTCTTTAGATCAATAGGGGTTCCTACCTCCTTACAAATTTCTTCAAGAAGGTCATATTCAAAACCTTTAACAGGTGAATTCCACCCTTTCCAAACCCCTTTTCTATCAGTAACATTGATTTTTGCTTTCAAACAATTTACTGCCAAGTAAAAGCCCTTACCTGAACTATTAAAAGTTTGAGCTATATAGCTTCCATTAACAGGCTTCCAGATTGACCAATCCACCTGCAGAGGCCCGTATTTACGGAGTTGTGGATCCGTACCATTCATTGATCTAACACATCCCCAAAAGTCCTTTGCTCGTTGACAAAGCTTATAGGCATCTGTCTCAATCGCGGAAGTTACTGGAGCGATTGAGAGGAGAATCAAAAAGCCAGTCCCTATAAAGGAAATTCGCATTTAAAAATGACTTCAAAAAACTAGTAAGCCTATAAATTTTCCTAGGAAAAGCATGGTATTAAACGCTTTAAATGAATAAATTTTCATTCCGAGGACATTTTAATAATAGCTTCTATCCCTATCTTGATAATTTTCAAAGAAGAACCTCACAAACTCATTATTCTTCAAGCCTCCTGCAACATACCAATAAGTCCTTCAGCGATCTTTTCTGAGTATTAACTCCTAGAGAATATCCCTCGCCCCTCTCGGGAAATTCTGATCACTTAATTGAGGCATTAAAGATCTATCCCAAAGAGACCTACCTTTCTTGAGGGGAGGCCTATTGGCTAAAACCTTCTCTAAGCTCTGATCTCTTAACCAAATACAGGCAAGCCGCAAAAACACTCTCTTAGAATGAGAACTTTCCTGTATCAGCAAACGTTTACTGGAAATGCACAACTTTTTGATTAGCCCCTGGTTTTAAAAGGAAAGAATAACTTTCAGCCTAGAGGACTATTTCTAAAGCATGCCAAGCCTGTATTCTCAGAGAAGAAAAAACAAGAAAGCTCAAAGGCTCCCTCAATAAAAACCATGGATGAAAGCAAAAATTTTTATATGGTCGGAACTGAAGTTGAAGTGGAGCTTGAACAAATTAAGGATCGTCTGTCCGATGAACTATCTCAAAAACTATCCTTAAATAAAACTGGGACAATAGAGGATTACAAATTAACTGATGGTCAAAGCATTGGGTTTGTGGTAAAACTAAAAGACAACACAATAGCCTGGTTCTTTGAAAACGAGATAAAATGTATAGCACTCCAAGAGACGTCTTTAAAACAAAAATACATCAAGTTTTCAGAGGGGAATAATCAAGAAGCAAAATTAGAGAGTGGGAGTTTATCTAAATCCTTCTCTAACAAAATTCGTAAGAATATATCTCAAAGATCTAAACAAAAGGATTTCCTGTATATGTTTAACCCTATTAACTTCACAGACTGGCTTCTATACTCACTCAAAGATGTATTTTAAAAATCAAATTATCACCATAAAAAATTCCTAGAATATCAAAATATTGATTGGCTATTTTCATATTCATTAAATGAAAGTCACTTTTTGGGGATAAGAACAAACATAAAGAACGTTAAGTTTGAGAAGGATTTATACAAAAATAGGTTTAAGTGCCTTTAAATATTAATCCGTTACAGGTCGACTGGCGAAATCATGGAACTAAATCGATCAGATAAAAAACAAGTTAAAGCACCTCTCCAACGAAAAACCACTCTTAAATGGGGCAGTAATGGTGAGTTGTCTGCTGTTGATATGGCAAGAGTACTTGATCAACTCACCAACCCAGAGCTAACTGAATGCGACTTAGCCTGTGACGCCCAGAAAAAAGAAAACGATGAAATCAATTAAAATCTTTCTTTCTTCTTCAAACAAATAGCAATGAGTATAAAGCCGAATATGGAGACAAACCCTACAAGGGCAAAGGTTCTTTTGACTATCTTTGGTTTAGGTCCAATTTTGATTATGGTGATATTTCTTGGTTTGAATGGTTTCTTTGAACCTCCAGGGTAAAATAAATCCTATGCAAACCAGCTAAGCAGGCAGTAACAATATTACTAATGTATTGCAACTTCTTGTTTACATATTATAGATGTAAACACCTTACTTAACGCATGTTACAAACTAAATGGTTAAAGTAGGTTCTTATTCGACATGATTTCCCGAGGTTACTAAATGAGCAAAAAAGATTGGTTTGGCATCTTTTACGTATCAATATGGATAGTCATTTGGGGCTCAGTTGGTTCGGTTATTGATTTACCACTTCTAAATGCTGACCTTTACTTACCAGGATCATTAGGCCAAATAATAACCTTTACACTTACAGCTCTAGCCTCCACCGCAATAGGTATTCTACTTTTCCCAAAAGCACGCAGACTAGTAATTAAAGATTGATAAAAAAAAAGAGCCGAAGTTGTAAAGTAAGCAAATGGCACTCGGATTCCATTCTATTTAAAGAAAAATTTATCTTCTTAAAATCAATTCCCTTTCATAAGGGAGTTAAGTTTGAATCAAGTTGAGAAAAAAAAATGAAGACATCTCGTTTAATCCATTTAGGTTTAATTCAAGAAGGTAATTCTGGAATCAAGTTCTTCCAATAGGTTACAAGGAAATATAAGATAAATAGATTTGCCAACATTGCCAAAGCAAACCTAATTCGCAAATCCTTTACTAACGGCAAAAGTGCCTCCCAGAGCTTGAGCATTTCAGATAGGGCTTCTTACATTAAAGAAATTAGTCGAAAATGGCTCTCAATATTCACTCAAGACAAAGCAATGAGGAGTTCAGAGGGAATTTGTAGTAATTCCACCTATGGCAAGAGAGCTCTGTATGTCGCATTTTTAGGCTGCTGATAATCCAAGAGCATGAAGGCCCAACCAGTCCTCGTTCATTCCACTCCGCAAGGCGGCACCGTTCACAAATACCCCTTAAGCGGAGGCAAAAGATCCTTCGAGAGATTTCTGGGTTGCTATTTAGGGTCATGCAAATTCTGCAACGACCTAGACGAAGCTACACAGTTCCTAAAGACCTTAGAAACGCCTTGCTAGGAATAGCAAGCTATTATCAAGCTATTTAATTAAAACTCAGGAATACCTTTTCTCCTACTATTTTTTAGTGGGAGAGTATTTATATCTTCTATAAAATATAAATTGAGCAGACAATCTACATCTACTTATTTTTATATTCTAATCCTGCTAAGTATAAATATCATGTATTTTGTAAACAATAAATATCAAATTCAGTTTGATTGAGAAGGTTTTGAATATTGTTGAAAACTAGTTTTGATAATCGATACAGAGGAATCCTTTATCAAAAACTCCTCCATCTGTGTTTTTCACGCCAAATCAATCCAAGCCTTCTTAGCCAAAAAAACAAATGTCCAATAAGTTCCCAACTCGAATTTGGTATCTAGCGATTTGTCTTCTTATATGGGGCGTTGGCGGCCCTCTTCTAATCACTTCTGAAGTGATTCCATCAAGCCTTCTAGGCAAAGAGGTCGCCTCCCTACTAGAAATATCTTTATGGACGCTTATATGCGCCGGTGGCGGTTTCGCAGGATGGCGACTTTTCAAGAAACCCACTGAGAGCGAGGCCCCGCTCTCACCAGTAGCAAATGTAATGACATTTAAGATCAACAAAGATTTCTCTTTTTGGGCTAAGGCATTTGACAATGACCTTGAGAATCAGCAAGAAGCTGGCCTAAAGCCTCTATTTAGAGAAGTAAGCAAAGAAGACAGTACAAAGGTACTGGCGATTTTAGTCGCTGTCCCAGGAGCATTGGAGAGTTATTTGCAAAAAAATCAAGAAAAGATTTCCAAGTCGGGGCAAGTTTTAGGTACCGAAGAAATTTCTACCTACTCAACAACAAATTAAACAAACCAACAAAAACTGAAGAAGGCCAACTAAGCCATTATTTAGGTATTTTGCGCAACAGTATGTTCGTATTGGAAAAGTCTTGTGACAGTGGGTCTACTAGATGTAGTTACTTAAGGGTATCCTCTTACGGCTTGCCGTTCGGGTTCACTATTAATGCAAACCTATGGAAATCCAAATGTCACCTACAAGTGGTGGACTGGAAATTCTGGGGTAACAAACCGCTCAGGGAAATTCATTGCAGCTCATGCTGCTCACACTGGATTGATTAGCTTCGCAGCTGGTGCGAACACTCTCTTTGAGTTATCCCGCTTTGACCCCTCCTTGCCCATGGGCAGCCAAGGCTTCGTAAGCCTTCCTCACCTGGCCTCTATAGGGATTGGCTTTGATCAGCTTGGTGCCTGGACTGGGGCCGGTGTGGTCAACATAGCCGTTGTTCACTTGGTCTTCTCGATGGTCTATGGAGCGGGTGCACTAATGCACTCACTTCTTTTCCCAGGAGACATGCAAGAAAGTGAAGTCATTCAAGCTCGAAAATTCAAGCTCGAATGGAATAACCCTGACAACCAAACCTTCATTCTTGGTCACCATTTGCTGTTTTTTGGTGTTGCTTGCATATGGTTCGTTGAATGGGCCAGAATCCATGGAATTTATGACCCTGCAATTGGTGCAGTGCGTCAGGTCAATTACAACCTTGACTTGTCAATGATTTGGCAACGTCAATTTGACTTCCTTGCTATTGACAACCTTGAAGATGTAATGGGAGGCCATGCTTTCCTTGCTTTCTTTGAAATCGGTGGAGGTGCATTCCATATTGCAACAAAGCAAATTGGTGAATACACCAGTTTCAAAGGAGATGGTCTCCTTTCTGCAGAGGCAGTTCTCTCTTTCTCCTTAGGAGGTATCGGCTTTGCGGCAATTGTTGTTGCTTTCTGGTGTGCGACTAACACAACTGTTTACCCAATAGAATTTTATGGTGAGCCATTAGACCGAGTATTCCTCATAGCTCCTGCTTGGGTGGATACAGTTGATCTATCTGGTACTGCCCCATTGGGACATTCAGGACGTTGTTATTTAGCCAACTTCCATTACATCGCTGGATTCTTTGCTCTTCAGGGACATCTATGGCATGCACTTCGTGCTATGGGGTATAACTTTAAAGACCTTGGAGCAAAATTTAAATTTGCGGCAGAGTAACTACCCTCTGCATTTCAACTCCTAAAAGCCTCGTCAAATGACGAGGCTTTTTTTTTCAGTCAATAAATTTGATATAAATTAAATTCACCTTACCCAAAAACAAACGATGTCCTCGCTCCCCATTAAGGGCTAATAAAGCAATAAGCTTCTATGCTTAAGAAGCTTCCCGTTCCCTGAGGCTTTTAAAAGTTCAATCCTTGTCCTTACCCGTGAAAACCTTTTCTTTCCCATCAAAAGTTAATTTTCAATTTGAATTTCCTTTCACATCCCTCTAAATGCTTTAGAGCTTATAGCCTCCTAAAGCCTCAAAAACAAGTTATAAATAGAATATCTAAAAAGTACTCCTTCTAAGAAAGACTATGGCAAGAGTTGTATATCTATTACGAAATGGAGATCTATATAAGATTGGTCATACAGAAGACATGGAGAAAATAAAAAAGAAACTGAAACCTGACGAAATTATTAAAACAATAGAAACCACTGAGCCCTTTAGTATTGAAGCAAGGTTAATCGCTAGATTTAAGTCCTGCAGAATTCCAGAAACTGAATATTTCAGGCTAGATGAGCAACAATTGCAAGACTGTATAAATCAAATGAGTACGGACCCAGCTAAGCCTTTGTCCCTCAAAGAGGAAGTAAGTATCGGCTTCAAAGGTGCATTAGTGCTGGGGATTTCAGGCACATTACTTTCAATACTCTTTCATTCTGGATTAGCTCGTGGATTAGCCATTGGATTTGGATTATCATCCTTACCTATGTGGGTGCTATTTCTTACCGGAAGTTTTGGAGGTTATGACGCAGAAGATGTTCCAACCTTTTCAACTTGGTCTAATAGATTTAAGGGGCTTCTATTTGCCTTATCCTTTTCCTCTATTGCATATACATTGGAGTCTTTACATCGACTCATTTAGCTGGGTAAACTTGAGGTTTTCGATTGCAATAAAATCAAAGCTAGTCTAAGCAAGAAAATTTCACATGACAGGTCCAGCTAGAGAAAATATTTTGTATAGCTTTAGAAGATGCCCCTATGCTATGAGAGCTCGTTGGGCAATCATAAGAACTGGTCAAGTTGTTACTTTAAGAGAAGTCAACTTAAAGGAAAAGCCAAAAGAAATGCTTGAAATTTCAAGTAAAGGAACAGTTCCAATACTTTTAA